>JAAVEW010000019.1 GCA_014801075.1 Barnesiella sp.
AAATCACCTCTTCAGGCAATACAATTACAGTGTCAAACAATTATCAGCCCCGACAGAATGTCAAAGGCAACCGGATGGGGCTTCGCAATCTACGCCAACAGTATTTCCTGAAAGGTAAAACCATTCATATTGAGCAGTCGGAATCGACCTTTGCCGTGACATTGCAATTCATAAACTAAGTTAACACCGGGTCGAATCAAAGAATTATCAATATCCACCATAAGCCTATGTCATTATGGCAGTCGCCACTCTTCCCGTCGCTTTGTTATTAAAATACCCCGCACGTCTTCGCTATGCTTTGACCGGCGGGGTTACTGTTAAATCGGCGGGCTGCGGACGCCTCGTTATGGATTGCGATATTGAGGTTTATTTTTCAATGTAATTCGGGTGTTGCCGAAAAGTATTTATCTGCGTCCAACGATTTCACTCTAATGCAAAGTCTTCGTTATTGGGAGGCTTTGCGGTAGAGGATTATTGCTATTATGGTGTAGATGATGTTGGGAATCCACATTGCCACGCGGGGGGAGGTGAGGCCGGAGACGGCGAATGAGGAGGTTACTGTCATGAAGAGCAGGTAACTGAAGGCGAGCACGAGTCCGATACCGAGGTTTACGCCCATGCCTCCGCGCACTTTACGAGATGACAGCGAAAGACCTATGATGGTGAGGATGAATGCCGCCGCTGTCATTGCGTAGCGGCGTTCGAGTTCGATTTCAAACGACTTGATATTAGCCACTCCTCGCTCCTTCTGGCGGTTGATATACTCCTTCAGTTCGGGTGAGGTGAGCGTTTCCTGGTCGTTCTTGGCAATAAGGAAGTCGCGTGGCTGTATCGGTATGATAGTGTCGAGCGAACTGCCTTTCTTGATAAGCTCACGATTGCCGGCAAAGTCGCGGATTACGTAGTCAATCACACGCCAGTTGTAGGCCGTGTCATACTTGATGCTCTGGGCTGTCAGACGCGATACGAGTTTCTTGTCCTCAAAGCGTTCGAGCGAGAACTTGTAGCCCGTCTTGGTAATATTGTCATAGCGCTGGAAGAAAGCAATCTCACCCGGGGCTGTCTGCATCATGATGTTGGTGCCGTAGTCCACACGCTTGTTTTTTACGTAAGTGTTGGTGAAGTCGATACGCTTTACATTGGCCGGCGGGATGACATAGGCCGAGAGCACAAAGGTGGCAATGGCGATGACGGTAGCCGATATGAGATAGGGGCGGGTGAGTCGTCGGAAACTCATGCCGGTGGAGAGCATCGCTATAATCTCCGAGTTGCCTGCAAGTTTCGAGGTGAAGAAGATGACGGCGATAAACGTGAACAGCGGGGAGAACTGATTGGCGAAGTAGGGGAGAAAGTTGACGAAGTAATCGAAGATAGTGGCTTTGAACGGCGCTTTCATGAATGCGTCGAGTTTCTCGTTGACATCAAACATTACGGTGATGGCGAGAATCAGTATAATAGCGAATACGTAAGTTCCGAGGAACTTACGTATTATAAACCAGTCTAATATCTTAATCGGCTTTCTCATTGGCAGGTGTTGTTATCGTATCAGTCCTTGTTGATGGTGGCATTGATGGCGGGAGCCTCCTTGATGCCGTCGCGTATGAGCAGAGCGTCGATTGTGGGATCCTGACCGCGGAAGTCGCGATAGAGTTTCGCGGGATTCTCAGTGCCGCCGCGTGAGAGGATATTGTCGCGGAATTCCGCGGCTGTCTTTTGGTCGAATATACCGTTCTCCTTGAATTTGGCGAACGCATCGGCGTCAAGAACCTCAGCCCATTTGTATCCGTAGTATCCGGCAGCATAACCGCCTGAGAAGATGTGGGAGAATGTCGGTGAGAATATCATATCGTCGATGGGCTCGAATACCTGTACCTGAGCGGTGGCACCGCGTTCGAGGGCTACTGCATCTTCAATGGGCTCTTTGGCATCGTGCCAGGCCATGTCGGTATAGCCGAAGCCGAGCTGACGGATGCATGCGTAGGCTGCGCCAAACTGTGCCGAACGTATGATTTTGTCAACCATTTCCTGAGGGATGGTCTCGCCGGTGAGATAGTGTCGTGCGAAGCCGTCGAGGAATTCTTTCTCCGTGAGATAGTTCTCATTGAACTGAGAGGGGAGTTCCACAAAGTCGCGGTAAACGTTGGTGCCGGAGAGTGATGCGTATGTAGAGTTTGCAAGCAAGCCGTGGAGCGCATGGCCGAACTCGTGGAGGAATGTCTCAACTTCGTAGGGGGTGAGCAGCGACGGTTTCTCGGGAGTGGGTTTGGTGAAGTTCATCACGATTGACACGAGAGGGCGCACGTTGGTGCCGTCCTCGTCGACATACTGTTCGCGGAATGATGTCATCCATGCACCGGGACGCTTGGAAGCGCGGGGGAAGAAGTCGGTGTAGAGGATACCGGTGAGTGAGCCGTCGGGGTTGCGCACCTCGTAGGCCTTCACGTCGGGGTGGTACACTTCGATGCTGTCGTTGGGGGTGAAGGTCAGTCCGTAGAGCTTGGTTGCGAGACCGAACACTCCGTCAATTACGTTATCGAGAGGGAAGTAGGGGCGGAGTTCCTCTTCATCGTAGGCATACTTGGCATTCTTCAGCTTGTTGGCGTAGTAGCTGTAGTCCCAGGGGCGGATTGTCATGCTCTTGCCTTCGGTCTCCGACGCGAAGTCGGTGAGCTCGGCCATCTCCTTGCGGAGGGCGGGCATGTAAGCGTCGCGCAGGCGGTTGAGCAGGTCATAGACGTTGGCGGGAGTCTCAGCCATAGTGCGTTTGAGCTGATGCTCGGCGAAAGTGTTGCTGCCAAGGAGGTTGGCTATCTCGCGGCGCACTTCGGCAATGCGCTTCATGTTTTCAAGGTTGGAGTATTCGCCCTTGGTGTTGCGCGAGTTGTAAAGGCGGTAGAACTTCTCGCGGACAGCGGGGAGCTCCGAGTATTTGAGCACTGCGATATAAGTGGGCTGCTGGAGAGTGAAGAGGTATTCGCCTTCGCGACCCTTTTCGGTAGCATCGGCGGCAGCCTGAGCTATAATGTCGGCTGGCAGACCGGCGAGCTCGTCCTTCTTGAGCCAGATCTCATATGTGTTCAGCTCTTTAAGTACGTTCTGGCCAAACTTGGTTGTGAGTTCCGAAAGCTCGGCAGAGAGTTTGCGGTAAGTCTCGCGGTCCTCACCTTCGAGGTTGGCGCCGTTGAGAGCGAAAGAGTCGTAGGTGTTGCGCAGGAGCATCTTCTGCTCGGGGTTGAGATTGAATTTGTCCTGATTGTCATACACCTGCTTGATGCGCTGCCACAGACGCTCATTGAGCGATATGCTCGTAGAGTAGTCGCTGAGTTTGGGCGACACGCGCAGCGATATTTCCATCATCTCGTCATCGGAGTCGGCACTGAGCAGGTTGAAGAACACGCCGAGCACGCGTTCAAGTTCCTTGCCGTTGTTCTCAAGAGCGAGGATAGTGTTGTCGAAGTCGGGAACCGAGCGCTGGTTGCATATGGCTTCGATGCCTTGAAGCGACTTCTTGATACATACGTCAATAGCCTCTTCGTATTGAGAGTTTTTGATTTCGTTGAAGGGGACGGTGCCGTACGGCGTGTCAAATTCCTGTAATAATGTATTTTCAGCCATAGCTGCAGAGGATATTAAAAGGGAAAGTGATAATAACAGTTTCTTCATATTGAGGATAATCTGTGGATAATTCAAAAAATAATTACAAAAATACAAAATTTAGGCCATACTGAAAAATAAGCCGGCGATTATTTGCACCGGCTCTCAGTTAAATAGTCTTATCTAAAGTAAATAGTCTTATCTATAAGCTTATTTCAAACTACGATGGCTTTGCAACCCTATTTCATGAACACGAGGTAGACGGCGCCGATAAGCAACAGGCCGGCGAGATAGTGGTTCCAGCGCAGTTCAAATCCCTCGAATGCCATGGCGCTGAATATCACGAATACTACAAGCGTGATAACCTCCTGCATTACTTTGAGTTGCATGAGCGAGTACGGACCGCCGTTCCCCTCGAAGCCCATGCGGTTGGCCGGTACCTGACAGAGGTATTCAAGTAGTGCTATACCCCACGAAAAGAGTATCACTACAATCAGCGGCCAGTTGGTGGAGATGCCTGACTGACTGAGTTTAAGGTGTCCATACCAGGCGAATGTCATGAACACGTTGGAGATGACGAGCAGTATTACTGTGAGTATTGCGGGAGAGATACTTAGTGATAGAAATGACGGTGTCATATATCGGTATGTTATTTGTGAAATTCGCGATATAGCTGATAGTTGCCGAGACTCTTGCTCCGGTTTTCGTCGGAGATGCGTTTGAGTTGCGGCATCTTGATGCGCCACGACCCCTTGCGCTTGTAAAAGACTTTGTCCATCAGTGCGTTTGCCTCGCGCGATGCTTTGCAACCCCCTTCGCTATCCTGAAGCAGCGATGCGGGTATCACGTCGATGGTGACCGGGAGTGTCACGCCGCATGGAGGGTAGCCCATGAGTGTCCACATCACCATTTTGTCCACATCGTCACGACTGTTGGCCCCCTCGATTGCAATACTGGCCGAAGTGGAATGGCGCGGAATGAAGTCCTTGTCTACGACGGTTGAAGCCGTTGACTTGTCGGTGCAGTCAGGCGAGTAGTAGAACGAGCGGGAAAGCCCGTCGGTGAGCAGCTCGGGGGATATGTCGCCCTTGGCGATATGTGGAGCGAGCAGGGTGCAGGCATTGACGTAGCGCACCTGGCCTAGCCCTCCTTCGCCGCCGCTCACCGAGAAGTTGGTGCGCACAATGACAGGGTTGTCGTCGTCGAGAGGGTAGAACGTAAACTTCTCGTCGTCGGTTTCAAAGAATCCGCCGTTGCCCTCCGCGTCAATGACGCCGAAGTTGGCTTCGACGCCAAGCGGCTGCGGGAGCGTTTGCAGCAGGTTGCGGAAATCGTTGACCGTGACGCAGTTTGCGAGCGCTTCCGACATGATGAAACCCTCGCGGTCCTTCCATGAGTCAGACGGGTGATGGAGGTTGTAGGACGCGGTGTTCATGATGGCGAACCCGGCGTCATTGTAGCCGATCCATGCTTCGCGAGCATCAGTGTCCTCGCTATTGTAAAGAGCCACATAGGCATGGGGGCTGTCAGTAGCCTCTGTGCGTGCCACGTAGTTTATAAGATGGGACGTATCACGGTTTTTCCAGAGCAAGGGACGGCCGTCGCGTGTCATTTTACCCGATATTATGGCAGAAGTGCAAGCCAATGAGCTTATGGCCGAGGCCAGGGACAGGAATAGTATAAATAGATACCTCATGAAGCGGGAGAATATCAGTCAGTTGGTTGATTGTCAATGTATGGTCGCCGTAATTGCGACGTCCGGCAGATGGCGCGGAAAGCCGTATTCGGGCGAAATTTTTGCAAAGATAGTTCTTTATTTTTTTGTACTGATAGAAATTTATGCTAAATTTGATTTCGTTATGAAAAAAGAAGATTATATATACAGTCTTGATATTGACGTCAGGGACTACGAACTTGACTCGGAGGGCATTGTAAACAATGCCAATTACCTGCACTATCTCGAGGTGACTCGCCACGAATTTTGCAAGGCGGAAGGCACGTCGTTCGATGAGATGCGCCGCAACGGTATCATTCCCGTGCTAAGCCGCGTGGAGATTGACTATGTCACCTCGCTCGTGTCGGGCGACCGCATGACGAGTTGCCTCAATCTCACCCGCAAAGGCCCTCGCTTCGTTTTTCAGCAGGACATCTACAATCAGCGCGGCGAAGTAGTGGTAAGGGCCGTAGTGTCAGTAGTGTCGCTCGAGAACGGCCGTCTCAGCCGAGGTGACAAACTCGCTGAAGCTTTTGCCAAATACATATAATCAAAGCCATTACAGAGTAATCAATCCTTTGCAAAGGCCGTAACCAACCACATTCACTAATCAATATCACTCCCATGAGCATCGCGCACAGAACCATTGACTATAAGGAACGCTGCTACCGGCTTGCGTTCTCAATGTTGCGCGGTATCAACCCCGTGACGGCGGGTTCCATATTGCAACGCATGCAGAGCGAGGCGGAGTTTTTCAACGCCACCGATGCCATTCTGTCAACGGGCATGGGGATGAAGTCGCCGCTTTTTGAGCGTACGTATCGCGACAAATTGCTGGCGATGGCCGAAAGCGAAGCGATGTACAACGACAACCATCGCATACGCGAACTCTATTTCACCTCCGATGATTATCCGGCACTGTTGCAGCAATGTAGCGACGCTCCCGTGATGCTCTACGGACTCGGTGACTGCGACTATAATAACAGCCACATACTCAGTATCGTGGGCACGCGCCACGCTACGGCCTATGGCATCAATTTCGTTGACCGTCTTGTGGCTGACCTCGCTTCGCGGGTCGACAATCTCATTATAGTCAGCGGACTGGCCTACGGAATTGACATCGCGGCCCATAAAGCGGCCCTGCGTGAGGGCTTGCCTACAATAGGCGTTGTGGCCCACGGGCTCAGCACAATCTACCCCTCGGCCCATCGCAACGACGCAGCCCGCATGGTAACTACCGGCGGCATGCTGCTGACCGAGTATCCCCACGCGGCAGCTATACATAAGGGTAACTTCCTGGCACGCAATCGCATTGTGGCCGGTATGGCCGAATGTGTCATTGTAGTGGAGTCGGCTGAGCGGGGTGGTGCGTTGACCACGGCAAGATTGGCGTCGGAATATTCGCGCGATGTATTCGCATTGCCCGGCCGCACATCCGACATCTACAGCGCCGGGTGCAATGCCTTGATTGGCCATAATATAGCACACCTTATAACAGGCGCCGACGATGTCATAGACGTGATGGGGTGGGAAACAACCCCATCGGACGGTGAGCAGCAGAGTCTCTTCTCCGAACTGAGCGAGGAGGAAACCAGAGTGGTTGATTATCTGCGTGAGAAAGGAGATGCAAGACTTAACAATATATCGGTTGACACGGGCATAGCCATGTCGCGGCTCATGCCGCTGATGGTCAACCTTGAGTTCAAGGGTGTCGTCATCACATTTCCCGGCGGGGCCTACAGGCTTACCTGATGCNGNCGGTTACCNGTGATTTTNATTTGNNATGATGACAAACATTCAACCGTTTATATTCGTTAAATAAGCAGTTACTAAATATAAATCTATACCGATATGAACAAGAAAATCATTCCCCCATCCGAACTTATTATAAATCCCGACGGGACAGTATTTCACCTTCATCTGCTTCCTGAGCAGCTTACNGACCGCATCATACTCGTAGGCGATCCGGGCCGCGTNGACATGGTGGCCTCGTTCTTCGATACGCGNACATTTGAAGTGCAGTCGCGCGAGTTCCGCACCATCGGCGGTACGTATGCCGGNAAGCCTATCATGTGTCTNAGCCACGGTATCGGTCCNGACAACATCGACATCGTCATCAACGAACTNGATGCTCTCGCCAATATTGACTTCAAAACACGTGAAGTGAAGGATAACCACCGTCAGTTGACTATGGTAAGAATNGGTACTTCAGGCGCTTTGCAGCCCGAACTCGTATTGGGTACACCCGTAATCGCCGAGAAGTCAATCGGTTTTGACGGCGTGCTNAACTACTANGCCGGCCGTAACGAGGTTGCCGACCTNGAGTTTGAAAAGGCTTTCTGCGAACACACTGCGTGGAATCCTCTNTGGGCCAAACCTTACGTCGTCGATGCCGANCCNGAACTCGTGGAACGCATCGGTCGCGACGATATGGTAAGAGGCAATACAATCTCAGCCGTAGGTTTTTACGGTCCGCAGGGACGTGANNTGCGCCTCCCTCTCGCCAACCCCACGCTCAACCGCAGCATCGAGGAGTTCCGTTTCAACGGTCGCAAAGTCACCAACTACGAGATGGAAAGCGCCCCNCTTCAGGGCCTCGGCAANCTGATGGGCCACAAGGCCATGACCGTATGCTCNATCATAGCCAACCGCATGAACAACGACTCCAACCCCAACTACAAAAACGGCATNAAAGACCTCATAGCCACNGTCCTCGACCGCATCTAACCNCCGTTATTTAGCAAATAAACNAGATGCCGCAGCGTAATTCANTTTACACTGCGGCATCTTGCGTTAAACGGTAATCCNGCAACTGATATTGGGGAACGGGGTCTTACATTGCTTTGATGTGGGATACGAGCCATTGGCCGAGTTCCTTGGTGCNGTAGGGNGNNTGGCCTTCNACCTGNATTTCGGGGGTGCGGACGTANGCTTCGAGAGCGTCGTCNACGGCTTTGCGGATTATNGCGCCCTCTTCCTTGAGGTTGAAGTATTCGAAAAGCATGGCGACGGATAGTACCTGCGCCATAGGGTTGGCTATATTAAGACCTTTNGCCTGAGGCCATGAGCCGTGGATAGGTTCAAANACCGGAGTGTGTTCGCCTGTCGATGCGGAGGGGAGGAGACCCATAGANCCGGAGATTACGCTGCCTTCGTCGGTNAGGATGTCGCCGAAAGTGTTCTCGGTCACGATTACGTCGAAGAANGCNGGTTCGGTTATCATCTTCATCGCNGCGTTGTCCACAAACATGTAGTCNGTGGTGACGTCGGGATATTCCGCTTCCATCTCCTTTGCAATCTGTCGCCACAGACGGCTCGATGCCAANACATTNGCCTTGTCNACAACCGTGAGATGNTTGCGGCGGCGACGAGCGTAGTCNAAGCCCGTGCGCAATATNCGCTCAATCTCGGGACGCGTGTAGGCATTAGTGTCGTAGGCACGGTCGTTGTCCTGATATTTTTCGCCGAAGTACATGCCGCCGGTAAGTTCGCGGATGCAGATGAAATCGGCGTNCTTGATTATTTCGGCTTTNAGAGGCGACTTGTGAATGAGAGCGGGGAAAATCTGCACGGGGCGGATGTTGGCATACAGTCCGAGGCGCTTGCGCATGGCAAGCAGGCCCTGCTCCGGGCGNACTTTAGCCGTCGGGTCNTTNTCATATTTCGGGTCGCCGATTGCCGAGAACAGCACAGCGTCAGCGTCCATACACACTTTATAGGTCGACTCGGGGAACGGGTCGCCACATTCGTCAATTGCAGCTGCGCCTGCGGGTGCGTAGGTGTAGCTGACGGTGTGACCCATTTTCTCGCACACGGCTGTCATCACATCGACGCCAACTTTTGAAATCTCCGGTCCGATACCGTCGCCCGGCAATACTGCTATTTTGAAATCCATAATNNTGTAGANTTATTTATTTTCGTATTCNGTNATCTTGTCGCGGTTGCTGAGCAGGAAGTCGATATCATCAAGCCCGTTGAGCAGACAATGTTTCTTGTAGGGATTNATGTCGAAATGCTCCGANGCTCCGGTGGNGAGGTTGGTGATGGTCTGCGTAGGGAGGTCGACCGATACCTTAGCTNTCGGGTCGCTTTCTATCGTCTCGAAGAGCGATGNGAGAAACGGTTCGGATACCACAACCGGGAGCACNAAGTTGTTGAGCTCGTTGTTCTTGTGAATGTCNGCNAAGAAAGTTGATACNACCACGCGGAAACCGTAATCGGCGATGGCCCATGCNGCNTGNTCNCGCGACGAGCCGCAGCCGAAATTTTTNCCGGCCACAAGTATCTGACCCGAGTAGCGCGGATTGTTGAGCGGGAATGACGCAATGGGGTTGCCGGCTTCGTCGAAACGCCAGTCGCGGAACAGGTTTTCACCGAATCCCTCGCGCGANGTCGCTTTAAGNAAACGGGCCGGGATTATCTGGTCAGTNTCAATATTTTCGATTGGCAACGGCACGCATGTCGATGTCACGTTGTTGAATTTCTGTTTCATTAGAGGAGATTTTGAGGGTTGGTGATTACTCCGGTTACGGCGGCGGCAGCAGCGGTGAGCGGGCTTGCAAGCACAGTGCGTGCTCCCGGTCCCTGGCGTCCTTCAAAATTGCGGTTGGAGGTAGAGACTGCCAGACATCCGGCCGGGACTTTGTCATCGTTCATGGCAAGGCAGGCGGAGCAACCCGGCTGACGAAGCNCGAAANCGGCCTCCTCGATAACTTTGTCAAGTCCCTCGGCTTTAATCTGTTTGAGCACCTCCCATGACCCGGGCACGAGCCAGGCGGTAACATCAGGATGCTTCTTGCGACCTTTTACTATCGATGCAAACTGGCGGAAGTCGTCAATGCGGCCGTTGGTACAACTGCCCAAGAACACATAGTCAACCTTCGTGCCCTCGATTGACTTGCCCGAGGTGAAGCCCATATAGGCAAGCGATTTTTCAAACGATGCTTTCTCCTGCTCGTCAGCTTCGGCAGGGCAGGCGGGCACCGGTTCGTCCACCGCTATACCCATGCCGGGATTGGTACCGTAAGTGACACGCGGGCGGATGTCGGCAGCGTCAAAACGGATTTCCTTGTCAAATACCGCATCGTCGCCCGACGGCAGCGTGCGCCAGTAAGCTACAGCCTTGTCCCATTCCTCGCCTTGCGGTGCGTAGGGACGACCTTTGCAATATTCAAAAGTTACTTCGTCGGGGGCAATCATGCCACCGCGCGCACCCATCTCTATCGACATGTTGCAGAGCGTCATGCGTCCCTCCATCGAAAGTGAGCGTACAGCTTCGCCGGCATACTCCACAAAGTATCCCGTTGCGCCACCCGTAGTCATTTTTGCTATGACATAGAGGGCAATATCCTTGGCTGTCACCCCGTCGGCGAGTTGGCCGTCGATAGTGATGCGCATTGTCTTGGGTTTTGCCTGAAGAATGCACTGCGAGGCGAGAACCATCTCTACCTCCGATGTGCCGATACCGAACGCTACGGCGCCGAATGCACCGTGGGTCGACGTGTGGCTGTCGCCGCACACTATCGTGTAGCCGGGGAGAGTCAGTCCGTTCTCCGGCCCTATGACGTGTATGATTCCGTTCTTGGGATGACCAAGCGGGAAGAGCGTCAGTCCGAACTCGCCGGCGTTGGCGGTAAGTTGCTCTACCTGACGGCGCGACACAGGGTCGGCTATGGGGGAGTCCTGATTGAGAGTGGGAATGTTGTGGTCGGGCGAGCAGTAGGTGCGTTCCGGGCGGAACACTTTCAGTCCGCGCTGACGCAGTCCGTCAAACGCCTGCGGACTTGTCACCTCGTGGCAGTAGTGACGGTCGATGTAAAGTTGTGTAGGGCCGTCCTCTACTTTTGTCACCACGTGACTGTCCCATATCTTGTCAAATAATGTATTCATTGTAAGCAATTGTTTTAATTTATGTGGCACTCTCAGCGCACGAACTTATTGATGGCGTCGATAAACGCTTCGGCCGAAGCACTTACTATGTCGGTGTTGGCCGAGAAGCCGTAGTAGTGGTTACCATCGTATTCCACCGTCATGTGTACCTTGCCCACGTCATTGCTACCCTTGTTGATAGCCTGGATAAGGAATTCCTTGACCTGCATTTTACGGCGTATGATGAGTTTGACGGCAGAGATAGCGGCGTCGACCGGACCGTTGCCCGAAGCGCAAGCCTCAAACTTCTCGCCTGCTATGTCGAGTCCCACGCTTGCTACCGACTTGATACCTACGCCCGAAGTAACCTGCAGGAAGTCGAGCTTGATACGATGCTCCTTGTTGTGCTGGCCTGCGAGCATGAGCACGTCGTCATCGTTGATTTCCTTCTTCTTGTCGGCCAGTTTGAGGAACGCCTCGTAGGCTTTGTCGAGGGCATCCTTTTCGAGGTCGATACCGAGCACGTGGAGACGGTGCTTGAGAGCGGCGCGTCCCGAACGTGCGGTCAGCACGATTGAGTTCTCGTCGACGCCGACTACTTTCGGGTCGATGATTTCGTAGCTCTCGCGGTTTTTGAGCACGCCGTCCTGATGGATTCCCGATGAGTGGGCGAACGCGTTGCGTCCCACGATGGCCTTGTTGGGCTGCACGGGCATATTCATCAGCGATGAAACCATGCGCGAGGTATTGTAGATTTTCGTTGTGTTGATATTGGTGACGATGTCCAGTTCCTTATGGGAGTAACAAATCATGGCAATCTCTTCGAGCGATGTGTTACCGGCACGTTCACCGATGCCGTTGATGGTCACTTCGGCCTGACGCGCTCCGTTGATTACACCTGATATGGTATTGGCAGTTGCCATACCGAGGTCGTTGTGGCAGTGAGTGGCGATCGTGACTTTGTCGATACCGTCGACATGGTCGATGAGATATTTGATTTTTTCGCCGAACTCCGAGGGGAGGCAATAGCCCGTGGTGTCGGGGATATTGATAACGGTTGCGCCGGCTTTGATTACGGCCTCGACCACGCGTGCGAGGTATTCGTTGTCGGTGCGGCCTGCGTCCTCGGCATAGAATTGCACGTCCTCGACAAACCGTTTTGCGTAGGCCACGGCCTTGACGGCACGTTCTATAATTTCCTCACGTGTGGAGTTGAATTTATATTTGATGTGGGGGTCGGAAGTGCCGATTCCGGTGTGAATGCGTTTGTGCTTGGCATATTTGAGTGCCTCGGCGGCCACTTCGATGTCCTTTTCGACAGCGCGTGTAAGAGCGCAGATTGTGGGCCATGTGACGGCCTTTGATATTTCAACCACCGACTTGAAGTCGCCGGGACTTGATACGGGGAAACCGGCCTCAATTACGTCGACGCCCAACTCTTCGAGCGCCTTGGCCACCTCAATCTTTTCTACCGTGTTTAACTGACAACCCGGCACCTGCTCGCCATCGCGAAGTGTGGTGTCGAAAATGTAAAGACGATTGCTCATATATGTATCGTATGTTTGATTTGACAATTGGAAACCTTTTTACAATAAAAAATAAATTTTATTATAAATTGTTCACAAAGATAATGTCAATTCTTTACATTTTCAAACATTCTCCCCTAAAATTGCATCAAAATGCAATTGTGCCATACAATTCTTCTCCATATGAAAATTATTTTGTAAATTAGCATCTGTAATAATAGCACTTATTTTAAAGGATAACCAATCAATCCAAAAGAAATTTTTAAGTACAATGAAAAAGTTTTGCATTACAGTAATGTGGCTGTTGTGTACTATAGCAGCTTTCTCGGCTGATTTAGACAAGGAATTCAAAAAGATGATAGAGAAATTTGATGTTCCGGATTCAGCCAAAGTTGTGCTCGCAAATAATCCTGTAAAATTTTGGCAAACGACTTTGTATTCCAATGAGCCAATGGTGAAATTTCTGAAAGACATAAAGAAAAATAGAGGAGCGGAGAAGGAGGCTCTTAGAATAGCTTCTGAATTACCTCGTTTTTATCCTCAATATGATGAATCCATTATCGAAGGGCTACAAGGTTTTTGTGATACCTTACTTATGGATATGGGAATATCGTCATTACCGATTCAATGTTCATTGCATGTAATTTATTCCGACGAAGTAAATTCATTTAATGCGCTTACAGAGGATTCGTTTGCAATTTGCCTTACATCAGGACTATTGAATAGAAAGGGAATGACAAGAGAAATACTAATTGGTATTGTAGCTAACGAATTTACACACGGCGCACTGCAACATCGCCTTCGCGGTTTATATTCAGGTGCAAAGGAGAGGCGTAAGAACGAACTTTCTGCGAGCATTGCGTCGGGTTTAAATGCATTTGCATCGGGATTTGAAGCCGGATTGAGCGGGAATACGCAAGACCGTACATATCTTTATCTTAAAGACAAGGATTTAAAAGATAAAGCTAAAACTTCTACGGCGAAATATGTTTTTGATTATACTAAAGAACAAGAATATGAGGCTGACATTGTAGCTTTTCGTTTTATTGAATACATGTTCGGGAATGGAGAAGATTATCTTAATGCATTGAGAATTATAGGCTCAGTTTATAATCATCTTTCATCAGATGTTATATCTCAAGAAGATATTATAACCGCATCATCACGTATAAATTTTTTAAAATATGTTCAGCAACATCCTGAATTGGGAAATAAGATAAATGCTTCAATGAGAAATTCCAGAGAAAGAGATAGCAGGAAGAAAGCTGAATACAAAATGTCAAATTAAGTAATGGTAATAAAGAAGCAACCGGTCATATCATGGCTATTAACCGATAATGTAAAAGATTTTATCGGTAAACTAAAAATTGCCTATTCAGATAATCCCTCGAATAGAGCATATTTGCTTCGAACTCGAAATCAATTGGCTAATGCTCGTAGTGCTAAACCTGATTGGGGGATTCCTGAACTTGTTATGCCTTCTTTTGAAAAAGCGATGGAAAAGGGTGAGCCAGCTTTTCAAAAAATATGGGCAAATCTTTTCGAGGATTTTTCAACTCAATCGACTTGTGGAATAATAGTTTCTACACTCTGGAAGAGTACAATTATATATGGCTTTGGGGATAATAAGGTATATATTTGGCTATATCAAGATATTTTGGGCGAGAGTAATTTAAGATGTTATTGTGAGGCTTATATTAATAATGAAAATCAAATAGTCTCATCAGCTCCCTACAATTTTTATAACGATTCAGACTTATTCGTTCCTTCAGATAATAATGTTTGTGTATCCTTAGCAGCGTATGTTGTAGACTATGTAGCATTAAAAAAATACGCTCCGGTAGAGAAGATTATAGTCGTGAATAACACCGCAGTGAAGATAGAAAATGGAGATAATAAGTATAATCCGTCACAAAAAGTGAGGAACGAAAGTGGTCAGGAAGTTATTGTTATGGACTCACGATGGTTCACAAAAATTATTAATGACAATGATATCGTTGTTCGTGGATTCTTTAGATTGCAGAATAAGAAAAATGAAGCTGGAGAATGGATAAAAGAATTGATATATGTTGATTCATTTATTCGGCACGGTTATCATCGAAATGCAAAAATAGAGGACGAGCAATAATATGTATATTTGATTCGCCTTTAATGTCTTTAAGGGACATTATGAGGTGGGCAGTTATCAGAAGGAGGCGCCGATGCGGATGGCGGCGTAGTGGATGTCGTGGAAGTGGGTGTCGGTGCCTTCTATGGTGGCGGGGGAGAGAGGCATGTATTCGTAGCCGAGGGAGAAGTTACTGCTGAATGTGCGGGAGTGGGCGAGCGTGAAGCCTACTGCGAGGCCGCCGATAAATTTGCGCTGATACACGTTGGTGTACAGGTTGTTGAGCCCTACGCCTCCTTTAACTTCGAGATAGAGGAAACTCGGGTTGCGGGTAAAACTTGTGCGCAACATGCCATAGATAGGGTAGCTGCGCGATGAATTGCTCACCATCATTCTGATACCGGCGCCTATGCCTGCAAACCGTATGTAGTCACCCTTGTAGCCTACGAATGCGTCGATGTCGATTGCGGTCATATCCTGCCCGGTCATGTCGATGCTGCTGCCAAGCGAAGCTCCCCACGTGAAGTGGCGGGCAAAGGGTGTGTCGTAGCGGTCGGGGGTGGCTGCGTTGTCGGCAGTCGATTGTGTAGAACTGTTGCTGACAGGCTCGACGCTGACGGTTTCGCTTGTAATCACAACGTCTGTGACATCGTCCTGGGCAAACGATGCCACAGATGTAAGTATTGCTGTGGCGATAAATATTCGGGCGGATAGTTTTGCCATTATTATTCCGTTTTGCGCAGCTCAAGGCACGCCCAACGGTCCTTGGAACTGACTCTGAGAAATTCAAGATGATACTTTTGCGACTCTTCGAGCAGCATGTTGACATCGTCCTCATAGAAGCCGCTGAGGAGTATGGATGCTCCCGTTTTCATTGCGGCGGCATATTTGGCCATATCGTTGAGAATGATGTTACGGTTGATGTTGGCTATGAATATGTCGGCCTCAGGAAGGCCGGCGAGTGAGTCGGCATCTCCAAGTATCACATTGATTTCCGGATGGTTGTTGAGCTTCACGTTGTCCACGGCGTTGGCCTGTGCAAACGGGTCAATCTCTATGGCATTGACGGGCGATGCGCCTTTCATCGCTGCGAGGATGGCAAGAATACCTGTACCTGTACCCATGTCGATGACCGCCAGTCCTGTAAGCTCGGTGTGGAGCAAGCGATAGATTATGAGCGACGTGGTGGCGTGATGTCCCGTGCCGAAAGCCATCTTCGGGTCGATGACGATGTCGTATTTGCACTCCGGAATATCGGTGTGGAAACTCGAATGAATGACGCACTGATTGTCGACGACGATAGGTTTGAAGTAGTTGCGCTCCCACTCGGCGTTCCAGTCCTTGCCTTCGATGTCCTTGGTGGTGACGTTGAACGTGTGGCCGGGCATGGGGTATGTGTCGATGAGAGTATCGAGACTGCCGCGGTCAAAGAGTTCATTCTTTATATAGGCCGTGGTTCCCTTATCATCGGGCACAAAGCTTTCATAACCAATGTCGCAGAGCAGCGACGCGAGGATGTCGGTAGTGGTTTCGTCACAAGGTGTGACGTCAATGCGTACTTCAACGTAGTCGTTCATTACAATCTGTATTACTTGATGACAATTGCAAATTTAGTGTTAATTTTTCTTTTTGCGGAATAAATTTGACACTTTCTTGACTATACGGTAAGTTTTTATTCCATATTCCACTGTTTCGGCGAGGTTGGAGGCTGCTGAGAAAAGTTTGTCGCCCTGCCGGGTTTGCTCGACGGCAGGGGAGAACATGTTGCGGATGCGCTCCTTCTCGATGTCAATGCGCAGAGCGTTGGTGGCACGGAGCACGCGTATCTCCTCCAAGTCATATCCTTTGCGGGTATTAATCTTCTTCATTGTCGTTGAGTTTTTTACCGCCCGGAGTGTCGAGAATAATCTTCGACAGGAAGCGTGCGATGGGGTTGATAACAAGAGTGCGTCGGAACACAATCATCATAATTATAAGAAGCAGGTAGAAACCGCCCACAATCAGATAGGCCCATATCAGGCCGAGACCCGCAGCCAGAGCATCAATAACGCCGAATGAAATGAATGCCAGAGATATAATCACGAACAAAAGGCAAACGAACGTGATTAGCGCTCCGGCCAAAATCATTGTCAGAGCTTCGGTGAGTGACAATTTCCCTGACTCGATATAAAGGTTGGCGAGTCGCTTGAACGGTGATATGTAGTCATTAATCTGTCCCATTGTTTTTGTTGACTGAAATTTAAATAGTTGATACGTTTTAAAATCAAAGCCACGGTCGTGGAACTTACCTGCGACAGTGGCTTTAGATTTCTTTACGGTCAGGTCGTAAATCCAATATTGCCTTCAAGACTTATGTCGGAAAATCAATCGACCGTTGTGTGTGTGACAATCGCAATGAATTATCGTGATTCTTCGATTTCTTCAGCAATCTCGTCTACGATTCTATCCATTTTGTCCTTACGGAGTTTTACACCGTGACGACGCAGATAATCCGCGATCTGAGATCTTGTTTCTGTTCCCTTCTGAGGTGCGAACAACAAACCTATAGCTGCGCCGGCGAGTGCTCCGCCAAATGCTGCAATTGCGATGTTTAAACCTTTCATAGTCTTGATAGTTTTAGATTAGACGTATATGTTAATTCTTAAATTCGATTAAGTTAAATCTTAATTTCGTTCTTATACCTATCAAACGCCCGCCCCCCTCAAAAGGTTTACTCCACCACACTTTTTTCTGCAAATTTATTTAGATTATTTATAGTTTGACCGACATTTACAATGCGTATAAAACATTAAGAAGGTGCATCCGATATGGAAGCACCTTCTTTAGTATATTCAGTTGCTGAGTGGCGGGGGTTAGCAGACGCCTTGTTCCATCATGGCGTTGGCTACTTTCATGAAGCCGGCTATGTTGGCGCCCTTCATGTAGTTTACGTAGCCGTCGGGCTCTTCGCCGTATTTCACACACTGGGTGTGGATATCGTTCATGATGCCGTGGAGACGTTCGTCAACCTCTTCGGCGCTCCACTGCAGGTGCATTGCGTTCTGGCTCATTTCGAGGCCCGAGGTTGCTACACCGCCTGCGTTGACAGCCTTGCCGGGAGCGTAGGTGACACGGTTTTCGATGAATGCGTCGATGGCCTCGGGGGTGCAACCCATGTTGGATACTTCGGCTACGAGCTGCACGTTGTTGGCGATAAGCTGTTTTGCATCGTCGCCGTTGAGCTCGTTCTGGGTAGCGCAGGGGAGTGCTATGTCCACTTTCTGCTCCCAGGGTTTCTTGCCGGGGAAGAACTTGGCATTGGGGTGTTTCTCGATGTAGGGTTCTACAATGTCGTCGCCGGTGGCACGCAGTTCGAGCATGGTGTTGATTTTGTCGCCGCTGATGCCGTCGGGGTCATAGATATATCCGTCAGGGCCGGAGATGGTCACGACCTTAGCGCCGAGTTCGTTGGCTTTGAGAGCAGCGCCCCAGGCCACGTTGCCGAAACCGGATATGGCAACAGTCTTGCCTTCGAGAGTCTCACCTTTGCGGGCAAGTACGTTCTGCACGAAGTAGAGAGCACCGAAACCGGTAGCCTCGGGACGTATGCGCGAACCGCCGAAGTCGAGACCCTTGCCGGTGAATGTGCCGGTGTGCTCGTTGACGAGACGTTTGTACATACCGTACATGTAGCCTACTTCACGGCCGCCTACACCTATATCGCCTGCGGGAACGTCGCGGTCGGGACCGAGATTCTTCCACAGGCCGAGGATGAACGCCTGGCAGAAACGCATGATTTCACGGTCGCTCTTACCGCGGGGCGAGAAGTCGGAACCGCCCTTTGCTCCGCCCATAGGCAGAGTGGTGAGCGCGTTTTTGAATGTCTGCTCGAAACCGAGGAATTTAAGGATTGACAGATTGACAGAAGCGTGGAAGCGGATACCGCCCTTGTACGGGCCGATAGCGTTGTTGAACTGCACGCGATAGCCGATATTGTTCTGCACTTCACCTTTATCGTCGAGCCAGGTGACGCGGAATGTTACGATACGGTCGGGCTCGACCATTCTTTCTATGATTTTGTTTCTTTCAAATTCGGGGTGCTGGTTGTACACATCCTTGACCGAGAGCAGGACTTCCTTAACGGCCTGCAGGTACTCTTTTTCTCCGGGGTGCTTTGCCTCGAGATTGTTGATGATGGTATTGATATCCATGATTTCTATAATTTAGGTTAAGGTATATAGAAAGTTTAAATATTACGTGTGGCAAACGGGCTTGCCGTTTTGTTTTTTTACAAATATAACGTTTTATTTTGAAGCTTTGCAAATGAAATTCAATAAATTTTTTTTGCCAAAAAATCGGGTCGCAATCAATAATTTTTAATTTTGGCAAGATATTTGCAACAATGTTTGTTATCTTTGCATAAACATGAATTTTGTATGGCAGAAAACGAAATTTCCAATAAAAAAGAATTATTCAATAATCTTCTCTCGCAGGGTCGGCTCCACGAAGCAATCGTGATGTTGAAGTCTATATCCGAGAGAAATATGCTCTGGGAGGTCACTGACCACGTGACGCGTGTCGAGGAATCATACCGCTACATGCTCCGCTACGCCATGGACAACGTGGCCGACCCTCACCGCGACATTATATATAATAATATAAAGGAGGACCTTCGGGTGATATATGACAGACTGGCACGTCAGGTCAATTCCCGCAACGGTTCGTCGCTCTATTATACCACCGTGCGCACGGCCAATCTTCCGGCCGTTGCCGTCGCTGTCGACCGTTACCGCGCGCTCCAGCAGTCAAACGATGCCTTCTCCATCGCGGCAGGCACCGCTCAGGGTGCATCGCGCACCGAGATTGAAGCTGCCGAGAACACCCTCTTTGAGAGCGCATGGATAGGCTTCCCTTACTCGGCCGACGATGAGAAGTCACTCACGTCGCTTATCGGCGATGCGTCAGTGCCCGCTCATGTCAAACTTATGACACTCTCGGCCATTATGCTCGGCGGCTTTGAGTTCTTCGACCGCCGCAGGGTCAATGTGCTCGCGGGAGCTTACGCCGCTGAGGACGCTGACGAGCAAATCAGAATGACAGCTCTGACGGCTCTCTTGCTCACCCTCTACGTCAACCGCGACAGGGAACTCCCCTCGGAGGTATCGGCCCGCATCGACGCTCTGCGCGATATACCCGGATGGCTCTCAGATATAAAAACCGTATATCTCGAACTCATCCGCACCCTCGACACCGACCGCATCACCTCCAAGCTCCGCGACGAGATAGTGCCGCAGATGATAAAGATGAAGCCCGAAATCGAAAAACGTATCAAGACTGACTTCGAGCAGGGCGTCGACCCCGCCGAACTGGAGGAAAACCCCGAGTGGCAGGACTTCCTTGACTCGTCAGGCATTGCCGACAAGATGAAGGAGCTTTCGGAAATCCAGGAAGAGGGTGGCGACATACTCATGGGCACCTTCTCCCAGCTTAAATCCTACCCATTCTTCTATAGTATAGCCAACTGGTTCCGCCCGTTTCAGGTCGACAACTCGGCCGTGGTGCAACTTGGCGACGATACCAACGTGCTCAGCGAACTGATAGCGCAGTCATTCTTCATGTGTGACAGCGACAAATATTCATTTGTGCTCGCTCTCGCTTCTATGCCCGAAGCGCAGCGCAGCATGATGATTTCGCAGATAAAAGCACAGAATATCAACGCCGCCGAACTGCAGAGCGCGTCGCTCAATCTCTCGACCGACCAGCGCCGTAACATCGTCAACAAGTATGTGCAGAATCTCTACCGTTTCTTCCGCCTGTTCCGCCGCCGCGAGGATTTCGCCAACCCATTTGCATCTGAAATCAACCTCACGGAGGTGAAACCGCTGCAGAAAGATTTCCTCGAGGACACCACGTTGCAGCTCGTCGGCGAGTTTTACTTCAAGCACCACTACTACAAGGAGGCGCTCAAAGTGTTCCGCCTGCGCGAGGCACATATCTTCCCCGACGCAACGCTCTATCAGAAGATGGGTTACTGCTGTCAGCAACTCGGCGACATTACCGGAGCAATCAACTACTACGAGCAATCCGAACTGTTGACCGGCAACAACGCCTGGACAGCGCGCCGTCTCGCCTCGGCCTATAAGCAGATTGGCGAGTATGCCAAGGCTCTCGACTACTACGAGCGCCTCGACGCCATGCAGCCCGACAAGTTTTCAACCGCAATGAGCATGGGGCAGTGCCTTCTCGCTCTCGGCCAATACGAGAAAGCCTCAAAGGCATTTTACAAAGCGCAGTATCTCGACGAGAATTCCGAGAAACCGCTGCGGCTCCTCGCCTGGTCGCTCTTTATGCAGCGCGACCTCGATGGCGCCCGAAAAATATATGATAAGATACTCGACACGGCAGTGCGCCCGCTCGACTATCTCAACCGCGGCCACGTTGACCTCGTGGCGAGCAACTACCACTCCGCCATATCGTTCTATCTCAAATTTGTGAAGGCTTCGCCCGACGGCTGGAACGACTTCATTAAGGAAATGGCGTCAGACCGCGATGCGCTGACACGTCTCGGTGTCGATGCCGGGATGCTCCCCCTCGTAATAGACGCAGTGAAATATGCTGAAAATTAACCAATAACAACATAAATAACAAAAGCTATGGTAATACAAAGATGGCAGACAGTATTTCTGTTTCTCGCGACAGTGCTTATGGTCGTGTTCTCGCTGATGCCTTTTGCATCGGTAACAATTGACACTGAGGTAGTACAACTTCACCCCAAGGATTATCCCGTTTATCTCGTTGTCAACCTGCTGATTGCAGCCCTCCTTTTCATCTCTATTTTCAAATATCGCAATCTGAAGATGCAGAAGAAGGTGACTCTGCTATCAGTAGTGCTGATATGTTGCTCGGCAGTGACCGGCGGAATGCTCCTCTACGGTCCCGGCGCACCCAAAGGCGCGGTCGAGCTCGAATGGGCCGGCGGCATCGTGCTCCTTCTCGCAGCGCTTCTTTTCGCTATTTTCGCCTACCGTGGCATAAGCAGCGACCAGCGCAAACTCTCCTCCAACGACCGTATCCGCTAAACCGCATAGCTCGGCAACTATAACTTCACAGATTGGCAACTTCACTGATAAGCAAAAACGTTGCCGATTCAACCAAACAAAAAAAGCTGCGTTCCATCGAACGCAGCTTTTTATATCCTATAAAGTTATAATCTTACTGACCGAGGTAGGTTTTCAGCAGACGGCTCTTCTGGCCTTTGAGGCGACGGATAGCCTTTTCCTTAATCTGACGCACACGCTCGCGGGTGAGGTCAAACTTGGCACCTATTTCCTCAAGTGTCATTTCCTGGCAACCGATACCGAAGAACATGCGCAGGATGTCGCTTTCACGCTCGTGGAGCTGCTTGAGTGCGCGGTCCACCTCTTTAGAGAGTGATTCCTGATTGAGGAATGAATCGGCGGAGGGGGAGTCGTCGTTGGGTATTACGTCGAGAAGGCTGTTGTCCTCGCCGTCGGCGAAAGGAGCGTCAACCGATACGTGGCGGCCCGATACCTTGAGAGTGTCGGCAATCTTGTCAACCGGCACATCGAGAGTTTCGGCAAGTTCCTCGGGAGAGGGACGGCGCTCGTTTTCCTGCTCGAATTTTGAGAGTGCCTTGCTGATTTTGTTAAGTGAACCAACCTGGTTGAGAGGCAGACGCACGATACGCGACTGCTCGGCAAGAGCCTGAAGAATTGACTGACGAATCCACCATACGGCGTAAGAAATAAATTTGAAACCGCGGGTTTCATCAAATTTCTGCGCAGCCTTGATGAGTCCCACATTACCCTCGTTGATAAGGTCGGGGAGGCTCAGACCCTGATTCTGATATTGTTTTGCTACCGATACCACAAATCGCAGGTTGGCGCGGGTGAGTTTGTCGAGGGCATGCTGACGCTCGGCTTCTGTGCCGTTACGTATCAGCTGGGCAAGTTCAACTTCCTCTTCGACAGTTATCAACTCTTCGCGTCCAATCTCCTGAAGGTACTTGTCGAGAGATGCACTTTCGCGATTGGTAATCGATTTTGTTATCTTTAGTTGTCTCATATTTTATATGATAGATTTTTCAAACTGCAAAATTATAAAATAATAACGAAATTATAACACTCAGTCCAATAAAAATAACGCGTGATTTCACACTTTATTGCACTTTTAACATAACTTCGTAGTCAGTGAGCTTAAATCAGCCGCGGCGCATGACAAAAACAGTACGGTATTTCCCGTGAGTAGCGGAGAAATACCGTACTGTATAACGCTCCGGTGCCCGCAAAGTTGAGCGGCCACGTCGGTGATTACTTATAACGTGCCCAGCGTATGAGCTCCTTCACGGTGGGTTTCTTGCCATACATGAAGATGCCCACGCGGTATATCTTGGCGGTAAACCATATTATCAGCACGATGGAGGCGTAGAGTATCGCGAGCGATGCCACGATTTCGCCGGCAGGTACTCCCGAAGGTATGCGCGCCATCATCACCATCGGTGATGTGAACGGTATCATCGACAGCAATGTCGCCAGCGACGAGTCGGGATTCTGGCCTATCGTGATTGAGAACATGAGGCCGAGGATTACAGGTATGATGCAGAAGCCCTGCAGCTGCGCGCCGTCCTGAGCGTTGTCAACCGATGCTCCGATTGCCGCATAGAGCGAAGCATAGAGCAGGAAGCCGCCTATGAGGAACAGTACAAGGTACCCGAAAATCGAGAAGATATAGCTCAACGAACTCAGCAGGGCCATCACCTGAAGCAGACCGATGTCGGTTTTCATTGTGGCCGGGTCGAGCGTGCCCGCACGCAGCGCGTCAAGTTCGGCAAAGAGGTCGGCACCCGCAATTTCGGGGAGCGCGAAAGTGATGAATGCCGCTATGAGCAGCGCCCATATTACTACCTGAGTCACGGCTACCGCACCGATACCTATTATCTTACCGAGCATGAGGTGGGTGGGCTTGATTGATGTAACGATTATTTCAAGCACGCGGTTGTTCTTCTCCTCGATTATGCTCATCATCACGAGCTGACCGTACATGATAATAAACATGTAGAGGATAAATGTCATGGCGATACCAACGAGATAGCTTGTCAGCGAGCTTGACGACGATTCGTTGCCGTCGTCATCAATCTTCTGGGTGCTGATCATCACGTCGGCCTCAACCTCGTTCATTACCTTTTTGAGGTCGCCGAGCTGAAGCTCTTCGAGTCGCTGCGCTTCGATAGCGTCCTCTATGTCCGATTTTATCAGCGCCTCGGTTTCGAGTGAGCTTCCACCGCGGTGATAGAGTGTCACGGCTGCGGGATTCTCTATGATGTCCTCTCCGATTACCACGAAGGTCTTGACATCGGTATCGAGTTTGAGCGAGTCGGCGGGGAGGTCGGTCATCGAGTAGGGGAGCGATGGATTGGCAGCAAGATAAGGCGATACCTTGCCCGACTTATCGACTATGGTTATAACCTCTGTTTCGCTCCCTATGCCGTCGAGTAGTGCGGGGGCAAACATGAGTGCCAGCATCACTACGGGCATGAGCAGAGTGGTGAATATAAATCCCTTCTTGCGCACGCGCTGCGTGTATTCGCGGCTTATTACGAGTAGTATATTGTTCATGACTTGCGATTGTTATTTTCAACTGATGTGATGAATATCTCGTCCATCGAGGGGAGGTCGGCTGAGAATGCCTTAAGAGCCACGGCGTCGTTGGCGGTGGCGATAAGGTCGTGGAGGCTGCTTCCGGGAGTAAAGCGGAGAGTCAGGCGGGTGTCACCTTCGTCATCTTTCACCGATGCCATTTTCGATACCACTCTATCGCCGAAAGCATTGAGCAGCAACGCCTCGTCACCCTTGAACGAGAAGCAGTAACGGTCGGCGCCAAACTGACGGCGTATCTCATTGACATTGCCTGTCAATATGTTGTGTGACTTATTGATGAGCGTAATCTCGTCGCAGAGAGTTTCGACCGATGCCATGTTGTGGGTAGAGAAAATGATTGTGGCGCCCTTGTCGCGCAGTTGCAGTATCTCATCCTTAAGCAGCTTGGCGTTGATGGGGTCAAATCCTGAGAACGGCTCGTCGAAAATGAGCAGTCGCGGCTCGTGAAGCACGGTGATGATGAACTGTATCTTCTGGGCCATACCCTTTGACAGTTCCTCCACCTTCTTGTTCCACCAGTCGGAAATGCCGAATTTGTCAAACCATTCATGCAGCTTGGCTGAGGCGTCGCGTTTCGACATGCCTTTGAGGCGCGCGAAGAACATGGCCTGCTCGCCCACTTTCATTTTCTTGTAAAGTCCGCGTTCCTCCGGCAGGTAACCTATGCTGTTGACATCGGCCTGGGTGAGTGGATGGCCGGCGAAGTAGACGGCACCCTGATCGGGAGCGGTGATGTGATTGATGATGCGGAGCAATGTGGTCTTGCCGGCGCCGTTGGGGCCGAGCAGACCGTAGATGCTTCCTTCAGGCACGGCGAGCGACACGTCGTCAAGTGCCCGGTGACCTACGAATTGCTTTGATACGTGGTCTACAGTAACTAAATCCATGCGTTCAGTAATATGGGGTTAATGTCTTATTGGTAATATATGTTCTTTCCTATAATACGCAAAGATAGCGATAATGTAACAAAAAAGAGACCGAAAGATGATTTTTTTCATCCTTCGGTCTCTTTAGCTATTGATTACAGGATTATTGCGCTATGTCAACGGCGTAGTAAACTTTGCGCGGCGAGCCGGGATATACGCCTGAGATGAACATCACGTGGTCATATTCGTCGCTCGATACGATGGCGTCATAGAGCTGTTCCACATCTTCTGCGCTCTTGACATAAACGTTGTTGATGTCGACAATGATGAATCCGTCGCGCATGCCTGCGGCTTTGAATTTACCTTCCTTTATGTCGGTCACCTGCAGGCCCGATGGTATGCGCAGTTTGTCGAGCGTGCCCTGACTTACCTCCTTGAAGCTGCAACCGAGCGACGATGCCTCGTTCTTCAACGTGAGTTCGCTGTCGCCTTTGGCATTCTTTAAGGTGACGTTGAGCGTCATGGGCTTGTTGTCGCGGTATATGGAGAGTGTGACAGTGTCGCCGGGACGGTGCTTGGCTATCTCTTCTTGAAGCTGGCCCGTAGAGGTGGTGGGATTGCCGTTGATGGCTACGATTACGTCGTCGGGTTTCACGCCCGCTTCATCAGCTCCGCTACCATCCGCTACCTCGGCCACATAGATACCGGCGGGTACGGCGGTGATGTTTTTCTCCTTGGCAACCTGCGGATTAAGTTCGGTGAACGAGACGCCGAGAAGCGCGCGCTGCACAGTGCCGTAGTTCTCGATGTCGTCAACAATCTTGCTTACGATGGAGGTGGGTATGGCAAACGAGTTGCCGGCATAATTGCCTGTCTGCGAATATATGGCGGTGTTAATGCCTACAAGTTCGCCGTTAAGGTTGACGAGCGCGCCGCCGGAGTTGCCGGGGTTGACTGCCGCGTCGGTCTGTATGTATGATTCCACGCCCTGACGCGCACGGTAGCCCGTGGTGGAGGATATGTTACGTGCCTTGGCGCTCACGATACCTGCCGTCACGGTGGAGGTGAAGCCGAAGGGATTGCCTACGGCAAGCACCCATTCGCCAACGCGAAGGTTCTCCGAGTCGCCCATCTTGATTGCCTGCAGGTTGTCGGCGTCGATTTTGATGACCGCGAGGTCGGTGGTGGCGTCGGTGCCCACTACGGTTGCGTCATACGAACGGTTGTCGTTGAGTGTCACTTCCAGTCGGTCGGCACCGTCAATCACGTGGTTGTTTGTGATAATCAGTCCGTTGTCTTTAAGGATAACGCCTGAGCCGAGTCCGCTCTGTCGCATCTGCGGTTCCTCTTGGCTCTCTTTCTCCTTTCTCTGCGGAGCCTGCTGTCGGCCGCGGGGCTGACTCGGCCCGAAGAAAAATTCAAAGAACGGGTCGTTCTCAAATGGATTGTAGCCGCCGCGTTCCTGACGGCGCTGCTGCGTGGGCTTCACGTAGCTCTTGATTGACACCACGGAGTTGACCGTAGCCTCGGCTGCGCGGGTAAAGTCAACGTTCTCAAATGCCGATGCCGTGGCGGTTGCGCCCAAAAGCAGTGCAGGCACAACTATTCTCTTAGTAATAGATTTCAGTTCCATGTCTGTAAATGTTATTGGTTCTTAATCAGAATTATTTTCTCGCTTATGATGAATTATATTTGCAAAAATAACGCCAAAATTGATAGTTTAGTAAGAATATCATGGCGGTTAAAGTTATTTAATATTATACCCCCTCGTATTTAAATCAATTTTTATTAAATTTGTGTAACTAATCATAATGAGACGATTCGGCCACACCATATTAAAGTTCCTGCTGCTGACAATTCTGTCAGTCGGCACCGTTGCGTGTCACTCTTCCCGCAAAACTGTCAGGGGGAGTAGCGGCACTGTCCCACCCCGCAAGGTCGACTACAAGGAGATGCGCGACGAAGTCAACTCGCGCGACTACGATGTGCCCCTTATCGGCTCGCTCATCGAAGAGGCTGCCCGTTGGCTCGGCGTACCGTATAGATATGCCGGCAATGACCGTGGCGGCGTCGACTGCTCCGGCCTTACCTCGCAGGTATTTCTCAAGACTCTCAATGTGAAGATGCCGCGCAGCTCGCGCGAGCAGCAGGAGTGGTGCCACAATATCAGCAAAAGCGACCTCATGCCCGGCGACCTTGTATTCTTCGCCACCGGTTCTGACCGCAACCGTGTGAGTCACGTAGGTATCTACATCGGCAACGGCGACATGATTCACGCATCCTCATCGCGCGGAGTCGTGGTAAGTAACCTCGGCGAAACCTACTACACGATGCGTTACCACTCATCCGGCCGTCCCGAAGCCATCAAAAAACTCTACGCTGACCAAAGCAAGAAAAAAGGCAAAAACGGTAAGACCGCAACATCTAACGGTTCAAATCAGCGCCCCACTACCGTACCCACAGACACTAACTCAACGCAACTCCCAACTCCCAATACCTCAGCAACAACCCCCGCCATAACCGTTCCCGCCATCTCAGTAGAAAACCTCATAGAACAACAAGTCGACTCCATAGCCGACACAATCACCGACGCCCCCATCACCCCGTCCACCCCCATCCCAACCCCTAAACTCCCCACTCCGACAGAACACCCCGACACCATCTTCACCCAATTTTTCGACTAACACCCCAAAAACCATCACCAATCATACCTGCCTATCTCGCACCTCGATAACCCCATTAATCTAACTCAACTCCAGACATACCGTTTTAATAGTGTTGCGTAGGGACGCGATAAATCGCGTCCGCATCCGGATGGTACAATAATATTGAATACCAACAACTTATGCGGGCGCAGACTTATCGCGTCCCGACTACTCGACATCATCCCTAACTGATTATGACGGAGAGCGAGTCGGAGACTCGCTGATTGTGGTTAACCTCGGGCTTCAGCCCGAGGATTGCTGATACAGAGCAGGTTTTCGCCTCGGATAGGCGATTCGTGGTGCTCAGACACACGCTATATATTTGCACAAAAAAAGACCTGCCAAGAGCGTTATTGCTCCCCCGGGCAGGTCTTGCAAGCTGTTGAGTCGAGTATGTGTCTTTAAGATAGTTTTCAGTTCGTTGACGTGGACACTACATTAGTACCAATTGCTTTTATTTGGTCGATTAATTCGAATAATAGTTGGGGGCTAATACGTCCTTTCATATTAAGTTTCCCCGTTCCATAGTAATCTGATAGTAAGTAGTCTCCGTTGTTGTCAATCTCTATATTTGAGTGAGCGAAAGCATTGCGCAAGTGACACAACAAGTCTGCGATGAAATTTTTACCTTTTGAAAAAGTAATGGTATTCTCGTTTTGTTTCTTATCGAATGGCTTACTTGATATTTTCGCCCTCTTTAAATTTATATTTTTTTGTTTCAGAAAAGATTTTAATTTCTTATTGTTAATATTAAATCTTTTTTGTTTTGTTTTGACTTCCTGTTCAACATAAATTACAAGGTCAGCCCAAAATATTTTTTCGTTATCAGTCAGTGTTAACTTGCTCACAACTGTATTTTCTTGATTAAATTATTAATTTTGATTATATACATACCTTTTTTCAGATTCCTAATACTGTGCTCGTAGCCATTATAGACGATTTTTCCCGATATATCGAATATTTCCACAAAGGCCGTATCTGCAATACCGGTAATAATTATTTCGTCGTCCTTTATTTGTATTATTGTATCAGAATCTACACAGATGTCATCAATACCACTAAAGTCATACTCCTCTATATCCCAGAAATTTCTCCAAGGGTCAACTTTTTCATATAAACTTAGAGTTCCGATTGGAATATATAAAGTTGTATTAATATACTGGTTGTCACTGAAGGAACAATCACATTTTATAGGTGTGGAATGCATACAATATAATTCCTTTAACTTATTGCAGGCGTAAAAAGCACCACTTCCAATTGAAGTCACGGAGTTGGGGATAGAGACAGAGGTCAATCCACTGCAGGCGTAAAAAGTATTACTTCCAATCGAAGTCACGGAGTTTGGGATAGAGACAGAGGTCAATCGACTGCAGAAGGAAAAAGTATAATCTCCAATCGAAGTCACGGAGTTGGGGATAGAGACGGAGGTCAACCCACTACAGCCTGAAAAAGCATAATCTCCAATTGAAGTCACGGAGTTGGGGATAGAGACAGAGGTTAACCCACTACAGCCTGAAAAAACATAATCTCCAATCGAAGTCACGGAGTTGGGGATAGAGACAGAGGTCACCCCGCTGCAGTCTGAAAAAGCATAATCTTCAATCGAAGTCACGGAGTTGGGGATTATATATAGAGAGGAACTATAACTGGCCGGACAACTAATAAGTATCGTTTTGTCTACCGAGTATAACACTCCGTTAATAGAGCAATAATATTTGTTTTCTGTGTCGACTGTTATATCTGTCAGGTTAGTACATTTTGCAAAAGCAGCCCGTCCAATCGAAGTCACGGAGTTGGGGATAAAGACAGAGGTCAAGCTGCTGCAGGAGTAAAAAGCAAAATCTCCAATCGAAGTCACGGAGTTGGGAATAGAGACAGAGGTCAAGTTATTGCAGTTGTAAAAAGCAGCCTGTCCAATCGAAGTCACGGAGTTGGAGATAGAGACAAAGTACAACCCACAGCTTTCAAAAGCATAATCTCCAATCGAAGTCACGGAGTTGGGAATAGAGACAGAGGTCAACTTATTGCAGAAGTGAAAAGCATAATCCCCAATCGAAGTCACGGAGTTAGGGATAGAGACAGTGCTCAAGCCACTGCAGTCGTAAAAAGCCTTATTTCCAATACGAATAACTGTATAAGTATAACCATTTCTAATTAGTTTTTTGGGGATCGTAATATTCCCTTTATAACTTCCCATAGTTAACTCTATTGTTCTGTCAGTTTCAGAGATAATATTATAATTTAAACCGTCAATAGAGAAGTCGACTGCTTTAGCTCTTATACACGGAAATAGTATGACGAGTAATAAAATGATTTTTATTAGATTATTTTTCATAATTATTATTTTTTTGATGTTCTGCTTAGATATGATTTGAGAGCATTTTTAATATGTTTATCGGGGTGTTGCATCGGATGTGATTTTCCCGGTTTAGTTTGTAGTTCCTCTTTCATGTACTTGTTCCAACATTTTCTATAATCTGCCGGATAAGTAGCAATAAATTTTTCGAGGAAATCTTTCTCGGAATAATCTTCTGGCAACAGAGAGATTATGTTTTGGACTTTAGAGTCCACTTTAAGAATTACACTCATAGTCAAATAATTCCGTTGAATCTCTAAAACTCCTAATAACTCTTAATAAATGTGAAATTTAATTGATAAAAAATTTGAATGTCAGATTGCATGTTAGTTTTACTCATAGTGCTTAATTTTGTGTTTCTCATCCCCCTTTGAAACGATTATTATTAGATATAAAAAAGGTGTGAGGATTGTATTCAGTCTTATCTTGTTACCAGGTCTTGGCGTACCTTTCTCGTAGATAAGACAATAGCCCCACACCGATAAAGCTATATAATCTGTCACGTCACGACAGGATATAAGCTATCAATGCAGGTGCCATTGCTAATCTTACCCTCACGAGAATTTCAAACCGCCAAGTTTGGTAACAGAAGATAAAATTTCAATAACACCTTTTAGAAAAAATGTATGATTACAAGACTCCAACTCTTTGGAAATCGTAATCGGCTACAAATTTACCAAAAAATGTTATAGTAGGGGCTACAAATGCTATAAAAAATATTATTTTCAAAAAATAACGAGATAGAGAGTTTGCAAAACCAATCAAGGATTCGGATATATCTACGCAATCTCACCTTAAAGATTAATTTGCACAAAAAAAAGACCTGCCAAGAGCGTTATTGCTCCCCCGGGCAGGTCTTGCAAGCTGTAGAGTCGGGTATGTCTTTATACCGTCATCGGTGATGTACTGCCGCGTTATATTGCGGCGGAGTCACCGATTTTTAGTGACAGTATTAATAGTTTTTGTGCTCGTATTTGAGAGTGAGGGTGGGCTGGTCGCACACTTCGCTCGGTCCGAAGTACTGGATGGGACCGGGGTAGATGTAGCAAGTGTTGTAAGCCCAGTCGTCACGCATTGAAGCGAACTTCTGGAAGGGTGCACCGTCGAGGCGTACGAGAGCCTTTTGGATAACGGGCTTCATTTCGCCGTGACGACGTTCCATGTTCATCATCATGGTTACGGGGATACCACCGGGAATCCACTGAACGGCGGGTTTGGTGAGCTGGCGAACTGACGACAGATAACCTGTTACGCCTGCGTTGATAAGGCAAGCGGCGTTGAAACCGAGTGCGTAGCAGTAGTCGGCATCGAAGTTTGAGGGATCGGCGCAACGACCTTCGTAGCCGAAGAAGTGGTGGAGGGGAGAGAACTTACCGTTGTAGTTGCCTTCCTTAGCCATTTCTTTGAGACGTTTGCCTACCATTTCGCTGAGAAGTTTCTCAGTTTCGATGAGCGATACCTGTACGTTGCCGTGGGGGTCGCGGTCGAGTGAGAGCTGACGTGCAACGCCAACGGGGAGCGAAGCGTAGATAGCAGCGTTCTCGGCTGAGAGGTGGTCGATGATGTACTGACGCTGTGCGCTTGCTTCAACGGCTGCAAACTCTTCGGCGTTCTTGGCGAGGAGGTCGTTGAGCTCGGCGATAAGTTTCTTAACGGCGGGGATGAACTCGATGAGACCTTCGGGAATGAGGACAGTACCGAAGTTGTTGCCGCGGTTAGCGCGTTCGGCCACGATGTCAGCGATGTAGTTTACAACATCGTCGAGCGACATGTTCTTTGCTTCAACCTCTTCCGAGATGATGCAGATGTTGGGCTGAGTCTGGAGTGCGCATTCGAGAGCGATGTGTGAAGCCGAGCGGCCCATCAGTTTGATGAAGTGCCAGTATTTCTTGGCTGAGTTACAGTCGCGCTGGATGTTACCGATTACCTCAGAGTAAACTTTGGTTGCAGTGTCAAAACCGAATGAAGTTTCGATAACGTCGTTCTTGAGGTCACCGTCGATAGTCTTGGGGCAACCGATTACCTGTACGCTGGCACCGATTTCCTTGTAGTATTCGGCGAGGATAGCGGCGTTGGTGTTGGAGTCGTCACCACCGATGATTACGAGTGCGGTGATGTTGAGCTCGCGGAGGATTTCAAGACCTTTGTCAAACTGCTCTTTCTTTTCGAGTTTGGTACGGCCTGAACCGATGATGTCGAAACCGCCGGTGTTGCGGAATTCGTCGATGATTTCGGAAGTGAGCTCTACATACTGATGGTCAACGAGACCGCCGGGGCCCATGAGGAAACCGTAGAGACGGCTGTCACGGTTGATTTTCTTGATACCGTCGAACAGACCTGAGATTACATTGTGTCCGCCGGGTGCCTGGCCGCCTGAGAGGATTACACCTACATTGACGGGCTTACAGGGAGTGGGGTTGGCGTCCTTCTCAAATTTGAGTTCGGGAAGACCGTAAGTATTGGGGAAAAGTTTTTTGATTTCTTCCTGGTCGGCTACCGAGTTGGTGGGCTGACCTTCAACTGCTTTGACCGCACCGGTCAATACTATGGGCAACTTGGGCTGGTAAGTTGCACGAGCTTTCTGCAGAGCGCTTTTTTCCATGTTTTATTTTTTGAAAGTTAGAAATATTTTCGTTGGAAACTTTCCACAAAGTTACAAATAAATTAATTAACCGAGGCTAATCCGCAGCGGTTTTTTAACAAAATACGGATAATATTTTTATAAAATCCCGGTAATATTTTTATCGGTTGCCGTAGTTTGAGGTTTTACTCGCCGGCTGCGGCGCTCTCGGCCGTCGGACGTGCTATCGAAATAATCATGCGCTGCGGGTCGAGATATTTCTGCGCAAGTTCCATGATTTGATTGGATGATAGCGATTTGATGGCTTCGAGCTGACGGTTGAAGTAGTCGTCGGGAGTGCCGGTATGGAAGTGGGATATATGGTGGTCCATAATCGAGAACGGCGTGTCGAGGATGGCCGCGAGTGAACTCATGGCGTTGTTGCGCACTATGGCAAGTTCCTCCTCGTCCATCGGTTCTTCGCGTAGTCGGTTGAGCTCGTGGCGTATCTCGCTGATGACGGAGTCGACATATTGCGGCGCGGTGTTGGTCATGATGGATACCACGCCCCCTTCGCGGTAGCCGAGCAGATTGCCGTTGATGCCGTAGGTGTAGCCCTTGTCCTCTCTGATATTGGCCATGAGGCGCGAACCGAAATATCCGCCGAGCGCCATAACGACGAGTCGGAGCGGGATGTAATCGGGGTGGCTTCGGTCAATCGCGGGAATGGAAACGGCAAGCGCGGCCTGGTGCTCGCTGTCGACGTTGCATGTTGCTACCGTGCCTGCTGCTACGGGGCGCATCGGGAGTATGTTCTGCGCGGGGTGCGAACTGTCGGCGAACTCAAACTCGCTGAAAAATTCTATTATCTCCGGCAGTAAATCCGTGATTTCCCCAGTGACGAACACTCGTGGCGCGGTGGAGAATGCTTGCTTGTAGGCCGCACGCACATCGTCGGTTGTCAATGACTCTATCTCCTCGGCGTTGAGTATGCGGCTCATGGGATGGTTCTCACCGAACACATTTTTTTTGTCAATCTGCGCGGCCATGTAGCCGACGTTTTTCTGCGACAGCAGGTAGCGGGCCTTGTGCTTGTCGCGTAATGTCGCGAACTCCTTTTCGGGGAATGCAGGTGAGGTAAGTATCTCCTTGAGCAGCGGGAGCAGGTTGACGGTCGACTTGTTGAGCGACCACAGACTTACCGTTGTGTCGTGCGACCCGGCGTCACACTTGAGCCACGCGCCGTGAAAGTCGAGCGTTTCCGACACTTGGCTTCCGGTATATGACTCGGTGCCCTCACGCAGCAGTTGGGCGGCGAGCGACAAGGCGTCGGGGATGACGGCCTCCATCAAGCCTGATGCATAGCTGACGGTAATGCGGTTGAGCGGCTGGTCACCGGCGTTGAGCGCATAAAGCTCAATGCCGTTAGGCAATTTGGTAAGAGTGGGCTCAGGCATGCGAAGCGTGTCAAACGCTCTCACTGCCGGTTCCTTCGTGCGGTCGGGATGCTGTGTCATTGCTCTGCGTCGGGGTCTAAGTCGAGAAGATTGTTTTCGGTGGCAAACTTGATAGCAGCCTCGAGGTCATCGCGGGTGTCGATACCGATTGTCGGGTGGGCTGTGATGGCCACTTTTATCTTGTAGCCGTTGTCAAGCCAGCGGAGCTGTTCCAGTGACTCTGCAATCTCGTGGCCCGAGCGGGGGAGTGCTGTAACCTCGGAGAGTACGTTGCGGCGATAGGCATATACTCCTACGTGGGAATAGAAATCGGTCTTGAATAGCCACTCGTCACGTTCCGCGCCTCTCACGTAGGGGATTACCGAGCGTGAGAAGTAAAGAGCATCCATATTGTTGCCGAATACTACCTTGACGAGGTTGGGGTCGAAGAGCACGTCAGCTCCCTTTTCGGGGTCGAATCGACGGGCGAGTGTCGCAATATCAGTGGCTTCGTCGTCGAAGCATGCTTTGAGTGCGGTAATCTGTTCGGGATTGATGAAAGGCTCGTCGCCCTGCACGTTGATGATGACATCGGCCGTGCAACCGATTTTGGCTACGGCCTCGTTGATGCGGTCGGTGCCGCTGGGGTGGGAGGGCGATGTCATTACCACCTGTATGCCGCAACGTTCACACTCCTCAAATATGCGTTCGTCGTCAGTGGCTACCCACACGTCGTCGACAGCTTTCTTAACCTGGTGATACACACGGCTGACCATCGTGTGGTTGCCGATTTTGACAAGGGGTTTGCCGGGGAAACGGGTCGACGCGTAGCGCGCCGGTATGATTGCTGTAAATTTCAAATTATTCATTTCTTTTTAATAAACGTTGGTATCATGCAAATTCCAATGAGCAAATATACATAATATGTGAATATTCGCCAAACAATTGCGAGAACCATCAGCATCGGACCGAATACTATATCGGCATAATAGGTCTTGAACAGCATCTCGCTGACCCCGCTTCCTCCGGGTGTGGGTGTGAACGTCAGCAACGCCCACACTATGAACTGGCGCCCGAGCACCGTTATCTGGTCGGCCTCCGGAATGAAGGCGAACATGAGGGCGTTGACGACGGCAAATCGCGATAGCCACGACACGATTGTGGCCGCTACGGGGGCAGCCCACCATCGGAGCGACTTGCCGCGCAGTTCGGCCGACGTGGTCATAAGACTTTCGTTGAGTTCGTCGATCGATTTTTTCCATCGGCGCAATATCGGTAGGGAGAATATTTTGGACAGAACGGCTGCTATCGTGCGAGGCGAACGGAATATGCCTATATAAAGAACAATGGCAATAAGGCTTATCACGCCGTAGACAACCCAGAAGAGCACCTGCAGGTCGTGGGCGGCAGCTCCCTGCGCGAAGCCGAACAGCCGTTCGGGCGAGATAAAAAGAAACAGCAGGGGGCAGAAGAGTAGGAAGAATCCCTCGTCGAGCATCAGCGTTGTAAGCGTTATTGCCGTGGCGCGACCGAGTTTGATTCCCTCCCTGTTCATGAACACCATTGACAGCGCGCTCCCCCCGACCGAAGTGGGGGTGATGGCCGAGGTAAACTCGCACAGCATCGTGACTTTTGCCGACGATTTCCATGAAAGCCGCATGTCGCTTAACGAGCGGAATCGCCACGCAAGACCGAAGTCGCGGCCAAACAGTGCGACGAATGCCAGTGCCAGTCCTGCAGCTGCGGTGGGCGTCAGCTTGATTGCGCGCAGGGTGTCGATGTTAAATTCGCGACCGAATAGCCACACAACCACACCTATCCCAATCGCTACCGGAATAATTATTTTAAGTAAAAGGCCGCTTCGGCTCTCTGTCGCCATCGTTGATACGTGTTATTGGAGTTGTAAAATGTTCACTATTGTCCGAGCGCTGCGAGTATCTCTCTTGTGGCAGCAACGGGGTCGGGGGCGTCGACAATTTGGCTGCTCACCGCAAAACCGTTTACGCCGACAGCCTGCAACGCTTTCATCTCGTCGGCCGACATGTTGCCGCGTGCCACGATGTGGATTTCAAATCCGTCATTGCGCACCTCTTTGGCTATCTCTGCAATGCGGGCGATTGATTGTTCGCCGTCGAAGTCAAGGACAGCGTAGTCGATGTCTTTACCTTTGAGTGCGAGAATGTCGGCCGCTGTCTCCGCATCCACGCCGATTACGGCGTGCGGTCCGAGCAGTTCGCGGGCCTCGGCGGCATTCATGTCACCCTTTTTCAGGTGCACGCCATGGATACGCATCTCCTTGGCAAGTTCTACATCGCTGTCAACCACGAGGAATACTTCATTCTCCTCGCAAAGTGGCTGTATCTCGGCAAGCGCTTCCTTCATCGAAACGCCCTCGGGAAGCGATGCTGACACTTGAATCCACATGCAACCACCCTCAATAGCCATCTGTGCCTCCTCGGCAACGCTATATTTTTCCGATTTTAAAGTAATAAACTGAAGCATATATATTGTAATTTTATTTGTTATTAGTTTCATTAAGGCGGAGTGGAGGGATACTTCCTCAATGTCTGAGTCTCGTGGCAGGAGGGGCGTGGCAGGAGGGGCGTGGCAGGAGGGGCGTGGCGGGGGTGTCGTGGCGGGGGTCTCCTGACCCGCGCACAAACATTCAAGCCAATCAACCCAAGCCGTCCATCCAAACTATAAAAGTCCACAAAGCCTATAAAGCGCGGGTCGGGAGACCCCCGCCACATGGCTGCTGCTACTCCGCGCACACGGATTACTTAAAAGAACAAAGAGCCGTCAAATTGGTTTTGACAGCTCTTTATCTTTGGGGTGAAATGTGGGTTTCGAACCCACGACCTTCGGAACCACAATCCGACGCTCTAACCAGCTGAGCTAATTTCACCATCTATTGTTTCAACCTTCTGTGTTTATCAACCGTTTGGCTGATGTCTTTTGGTTTCAACGCTGCAAAGGTACGAATAATTTTTGAATCCGCAATACTTTTGCACAAAAATTTTCAAAAAAATCATTTCAAATTTCTCGGTTTCGGGCTGCTTCGTAGCTAAACAATTTATATCTCAATAACTTATCTCCGACAGAGAGAATCTAAAAAAATGTCGCGCGGGGAAGTCAGTCGCCCGGAGGAGCCAGTCGTTCGTAAAGTCAATCGTTCGGAAGAGTCAGTCGTTCGGAAGGGTCATCGGTGAGGATCGACGTTTACGTTGTGCTTTTTGAAAATATCCGTCGCTGACGACACAAAGGCATTGCGGTTGCAACGTACTTCGGCGGGAATCGGTGTTGCTGTGGTCGCACCGGAGTTATCTGCCGGCGTGGTTGATGTGCTGAATGCCTCATGGTCAGCAGGATATAGTACAAAGTTGGCGTTCGACGTGGTTGGTGGCACAGTAAACACCAACTCATAGTCGAGGTCGTCGACATACGCAATTCCTTGTGCATCACGTTTTAACGTCACTCTCGACACTGCTCCGCCGCGTGTATCGCGCGTTTTCATGTTGGAGATGAAGTTGCCGAGAGAATAAAACAATGCGGTTTTGCGCCCGGTTAAAGGATTGTCAATCAATTCCATAGGCTGAATTACGTGCGGATGTCCGCCGAATATTATGTCTACTCCTTTATCACACAGCCACTTAGCAAGCTTTTTCTGTCCTTCATTAGGCAACAATTTATACTCCTCACCCCAGTGGACGGCGACGCAAAGAATCTCGGCACCCGCTTTGCGGGTAGCCTCAATGTCGGCGGCCATCAGTTCGCGGTCTATGTAATCGACCACCGCATCTCCTTGTATTTCAATGCCGTTAGTACCGTAGGTGTAGTTCAGAAACCCCACTTTGAACCCTTTGATATTGATAATCATGGGCAGACGTTCGGCGCGTGATGCCGCGTTGAGATATGTGCCGAGATGGGGTATTGCCATGGAGTCGAGCATGTTGACCGTGCGCTTCAATCCTTTGTCGCGTGCGTCGAGAGTGTGATTGTTGGCGGTCAGAAACAGGTCGAAACCGGTTTCAATCAGTGCCTCGGCGTAGCTGTCGGGAGCGCTGAAGCAGGGATAGCCGCGATACGGCTTGCCCCCTAACGGTGTCTCGAGGTTGACAACGGCGAAGTCGGCTTCGCTCACCATCTGCTTTACCGGTTCGAAGCATTCGGTGAAACTGTATGTGCCGTCGCCGACAGCCGCAGCATCAAGTTGTGCCTTGTGTTGCATTGCATCCCCCGCGAAGAGGAGTACGGCTTCCGATTGCAGTAACAGCGCGGTGAGCGCATTGGGCAACGATGCAAATAGAGGGAGAGGCATAATGTATGACTTGTTTACTAATATCAAGTCAGCGGATACACCGTAAGTGCATCCGCTGATATTTGGTTTCAGGATTGTTTACTTGAAGAGTTCGCCGGAAGCTGCAAGGAGGGTATTCTTCATGAGCGAAGCGATGGTCATAGGACCTACGCCGCCGGGAACGGGAGTGATATAGGCGCACTTGGGAGCTACGTTCTCGAAGTCAACATCGCCGCACAGACGGAAACCGCTCTTGCGCGAAGCGTCGGGCACGCGGGTGGTACCAACGTCGATGATGGTAGCGCCATCTTTCACCATGTCGGCAGTCACGAAACCGGGCTGGCCGAGAGCTGCGATGATGATGTCGGCCGAAAGGCATATCTCCTTGATGTTGGGAGTTGCCGAGTGGCAGACAGTTACGGTAGCGTTGCCGGGATAACCTTTCTGCATCATGAGAGTAGCCACGGGTTTGCCGACGATATTGCTGCGGCCGAGCACAACGCAGTGCTTGCCCTTGGTCGGTATCTCATAGCGGGCAAGGAGCTCGAGAATACCGGCGGGAGTTGCCGAGTGGAAGCAGGGGAGACCGATTGACTGACGGCCTACGTTGATGGGATGGAAACCGTCAACGTCCTTGCGGTAGTCGATGGCTTCGATTACCTTCTGCTCCGAGATGTGGCGGGGGAGGGGGAGTTGCACGATGAAGCCGTCAACATCGGGGTCGTTGTTAAGGTCATTGACAATCGAGAGCAATTCCTCTTCGGTAATGTCATCCTCGCGGCGTATGAGTGTCGACTTGAAACCGCATGCCTCGCAGGCTTTGACTTTATTGGCTACGTAGGTTTCCGAACCGCCGTCGTGGCCTACGAGTACGGCGGCGAGGTGGGGACGACGTCCACCCGACGCTACTGTTTTCTCTACCTGTGCAGCAATCTCCTCTTTGAGCTGCTGTGAAATTTTCTTACCGTCGATTAATTGCATAAGTTCTGTACCTTATTTAATCAGGCAGCCATTTCACGGCCACCTGATATGGGGGTGATATTGTTGTTTTTAGATGTTTCTTGTGGCATCGGGCTATTACTTGCCGCGACGCATCTGGCGCATGGCGTTCATGGCCTTGAGTGGATTCTTGGAGGTTGCGGCCTTCATCATCTTCTGAGTCTGCGCAAACTGTGTCAGCAGTCGGTTGACCTCCTGAAGCGAAGTACCCGAACCCTTGGCGATACGCTTGCGGCGGCTGCCGTCGATGATGTCGGGCTTCTCGCGCTCCTGGTTTGTCATAGAGCCGATTATAGCCTCAACGCTCTTGAACGCGTTGTCGTCGATGTCCATATCCTTGATTTGCTTACCTACGCCGGGAATCATTGAAGCGAGGTCCTTGAGGTTACCCATCTTCTTGATTTGCTGTATCTGAGCGAGGAAGTCGTTGAAGTTAAACTGGTTCTTGGCAATTTTGCGCTGAAGTTCCTGAGCCTGCTTCTCGTCATACTGCTGCTGGGCACGCTCAACGAGGGTTACGATGTCACCCATGCCGAGGATACGGTCGGCCATACGAGAGGGGTGGAAGAAGTCGAGAGCGTCGAGTTTCTCGCCCGTACCCACAAACTTGATAGGCTTGGTGACAACTGTGCGGATAGAGAGCGCCGCACCACCGCGGGTGTCACCGTCGAGCTTGGTGAGTACAACACCGTCGAAGTCGAGGCGGTCGTTGAACTCCTTGGCGGTGTTCACGGCGTCCTGACCGGTCATTGAGTCAACCACAAAGAGAGTTTCCTGCGGCTTTATGGCTTTCTTGATAGCGGCAATCTCGTCCATCATCTTTTCGTCGACGGCCAGACGACCGGCGGTATCGACGATTACGAGGTCGAGATGATTGAGTTTGGCATATTTGATTGCGTTCTCTGCTATCTCAACGGGGTTCTTGTTGCCCTCTTCGGTGTAGACGGGAACGTTGATTTGCTCGGCGAGCACTTTGAGCTGCTCGATAGCGGCGGGACGGTACACGTCACAGGCTACGAGCAAGGGGCGCTTACCTTTTTCGCTTTTGAGTTTCTTGGCGAGCTTACCGGAGAAGGTGGTTTTACCCGAACCCTGCAGACCTGACATGAGGATTACCGTGGGGTTGCCCGAAAGGTTGACCTGAGCAGTCTCGCCACCCATGAGCGCGGCCATTTCGTCATGGACGATTTTGACCATCAACTCCTTAGGTTTAAGGGCGTTGATTACGTTCTGGCCTATAGCCTTGGTTTTTACGGTGTCGATAAAAGTCTTGGCTACTTTGTAGCTTACGTCGGCATCGATAAGAGCGCGGCGCACATCTTTAAGAGTGTCCGAGACGTTTATTTCTGATATTTTACCTTGGCCCTTGAGTATCTTAAAACTCCGCTCAAGTCTCTCGCTAAGATTTTCAAACATATATTTAATGTGCTATCTGTTACTTAATCAATCTATTTGTGGCAGTGTCGGGGAATATTATGGTAGGCTTGAAGTCCTTGGCCTCGTCGATAGGCACGATGGCGTAGGCCATGATGATGACAATGTCGCCGGGCTGTACCTTGCGTGCAGCAGCTCCGTTAAGGCATATCACGCCCGAACCGCGTTCGCCTTTAATGGTGTAAGTGTCAAAGCGTTCGCCGTTGTTGTTGTTGACGATATAGACACGTTCGCCTTCAAAAATGTTGGCTGCCTCCATAAGGTCCTCGTCGATGGTAATGCTACCTATATAGTCGAGACGGGCCTCGGTGACGGTGACACGATGTATCTTGGATTTTACGAGCTGAACCTGTACCATTACTTCACCATATATTTAATGTTGTCAATAAGGCGGACATCGCCCAGATATACTGTGATGCAACCTACCGATTCACCGGCAGGGGCTTCGCTCCACTGCTTGATGGGCTGCATGGTCAGCGGGTTGACTATCTGATAGTATTCCACTTCCATCTCTTCGAACGAGTTGATTTTGTCAACCACATATTTGATGGTCTCGTCGAGGGTGAGTTCGCCGGCGAGTTTGGTACTCTCCACGAGGATAGCGTGAATGTTGGGTGCTATCTCGCGCTGACGGGGAGTGAGACGCACGTTGCGCGAACTCATAGCGAGTCCGTCCTCTTCGCGCTTGATGGGGCAAGCGATGATGTCGATGGTGTCAAAGCCTTCGAGCTCGGCCATGCGGCGTATTACGGCAATCTGCTGGAAATCCTTTTCGCCGAAGTATGCGCGGGTAGGGTTGACCATTGCAAAGAGACGGCTCACAATCTGGGCAACACCGTTGAAATGGCCGGGGCGCATGGCGCCCTCCATCACTTCGGCTACGGGACCGAGGTCAAACACGCGGGTGTCCTCCTCGGGATATATCTCTTCAACCGAAGGAATAAATGCGTAATCCACTCCGGCAGCCTCGAGTTTCCGGCAGTCAGCCTCTTCGGTGCGCGGATAGGTGCGCAGGTCATCGGGGTTGTTGAATTGTGTAGGGTTGACAAACACGCTGACTACAACTATGTCGTTCTCCTTGCGAGCGCGTTCGATAAGCGAAATATGTCCGGCATGAAGTGCGCCCATCGTAGGAACGAGACCAATTGTCTTGCCCTCTTCACGAGCACGGGAGCACAGCTCTGAAATATTATTGACTTTTCTTACTATCTCCATTTTTACTGTATTTTGAAATACAGATGCAAAGGTAATAAACAATCTGCAAATGACAATTCATATAGAGAAAAATATACGATACTTTATGCCATTATTCGCAATAATTCCGTAACTTTACAAAAAATAAAGATAGTTTATCAGCCACTTGCAATGGAATTACAACTTTCATCAACGTTACTTGAAAACGCAGTCACCGAGTTGTCACGCCTCCCCGGCATAGGCCGTAAGACGGCTTTGCGTCTTGCCCTTCACCTCTTGCGGCAGGAGGAATCAGTTAGTGACCGACTCGGCGAATCCATTATAAAATTACGTAAAGAGATAAAATATTGCTCGGTGTGTCACAACATCTCCGAGACCGACGTGTGTGCTATCTGCGCTTCTCCGGCCCGAGATTCAAAGGTAGTATGCGTGGTGGAGAATATCAATGATGTAATGATATTCGAACGCACGGGGCAGTTCCGCGGACTCTATCACGTGCTCAACGGACTCATCTCACCGATGGATGGCATCGGACCTGACCAACTTGAAATATCCTCGCTCGTGGAACGCATCAAAGAGAATGATATAGAGGAAGTTATTCTGGCTCTAAGCGCCACTATGGAGGGTGATACCACCAACTACTACATATACCGTATGCTTGGCCCGACAGGAGTAAAAATCACCCAGCTCGCACGAGGCGTGGCAATAGGCAACGAAATCGAGTACACTGACGAAGTAACCCTCGGGCGCTCGCTTCTCAACCGCACACTCTTCGCCGACTCCTTCAAGCATTGATTGGTGATGTGTAAATCATCGTAAAATGGGGTATTACCCACCCGCTCATTTGTACTTCGCACCTTACTGTTTGGTTTTAAGCAGGGAGAGTGATAGCTCGTAGGTGTTGAGCGCGGCGAAAACTGATGCTCCGGCAATTATAATCCATGATAGGATAGAGAAGTTTTCGGCGATGGTAATGCAGAACGAGTCATTGGCCAACGACAGTTTCCAGTTGGCTATCGTCTTATTCAGGTAGGGCAAAGTGAGTGAAAACAGGTAGCCGACGATAAAGCCTGCGACCGCGGCAAACGCGAGCGCTTTTCTGTATCTCGACCTCACCTCGGATGTGTGCTTCCTGATTATTTCAACGGTATCAAGATTCCGCTCCAGTTTGCTCATAAAACTGGCGTCGGATGAAAGCTCCGGGTCGTAGTTCGAGAACAATGATTTTATTTTTTCATCTTCCATAATATCGTGTCAGATTAATCGGTGGATAAAAGGCTGCGCAGATGCTTGCGGCCGCGTGACAGATGTTGCCTTACCGCCTCCTGCGAGCTGCCGTTTATTTCAGCTATTTCCTTGATGGAATATCCTTCGAGGTAAAAGAGAAGAACCGATGTTCGTTCGGTCGCCGAAAGATTGTTTAGAGCATTGTAGAGTTCCTGATAGGCGAATGATGAGTCGGCCTTATCGTGGGCCGAAACCTCCGTTGCATCATCGTATCCTACGGTAGGGTGCTCGCTTCGCCGGTGGTTTATAAAAGTATTGTAGCCGATTTTAAAAAGCCACGCGCGGAACTTCTCGGGATTATCAAAACTGTCGCATGAAAGGTAGGCCTTGATGTAGGATTCCTGTGCGATATCATCGGCGAGCGCAGTGTTGCCGCAACATAGAGCAGCCAGAAAGCGGCGGAACGCTTTCCGGGTTGCCTCTACATGGGATATGAATTGCTCGCGGGTCATGCTACGGTCAGTCGTTGATTTGACGGCGGGTAACGAAGTAAACAACCAGATAGCTGAGACCAACGGCAAGCAAGAGAATGCCCAACGGGACTGTAATCGGCACGACATTGTGCCATTGGGGTACAAAGCTCAACAGGCACATAGCAATACCTACGAATGAAAAACGGCAGGCAAGTAAAAGACGACGGTTAAGTAGCTCACGCGGCGTTTTTTGCGGCTTTTGGAGCAGTTCGGCCAGTTTTGCGGCATCCACGTTGTTTGATTCAATAGCTTTGATAAGAATCTTTGTGCGCTTATTGTCGCGGTTCATTGAGTTGATGAAAACTATAGCCACAATAGCAATCGGCATAATCGCGCTTACAAAAATAGAGACTAAGTCATGTGACATATCATTAAATCTTTTATCGTTTTACAATGCTTTTCTGAGACATCTCATATTAATGACACATTCACTCACTGAAAGGTGACATTGAGTCTATAAAAAAATATAAAATAAGAGACTGCACAAAATAAGGCGACTCCCTTAGCGGAAGCCGCCTTATAAAGTTTATGTCGAAATCCGGAGTCAATCGTTTGACTTCATGCTGTCGGTGGTGAGGAGGCGCTGGACTATGTAGGCGTCGACGTAGCTCTCGCCGCGGCGTTGCCATGAGCGCAGTTTGCCGCACGTCTTGAACTTGCACCCCTCAAAGAGCGCCATGCTTGGAGCATTGTCAACGGCTACGGTTGCGTAAAGCTGATGCAGACCCAGACGGTCGTAGCAGTAGCGGCAAAGCATGTCGAGAGCCTGGTGTCCGTAACCCTGTGAGCGCATGGCGGTATCGACCATGATACCGATGCCGGCACGACGGTTCACGGCGTCAAAATCGTAAAGGTCAATCATGCCGAGCGGAGTGTCAGTGGCAACCGACACAATCATGAAACGCAGCTGAAGCGCCTTGAATATATCGCCGTCGTAGGTGTCGATATATTCAGCGAGCTGCTTGCGGGAGAAGGGCGCGATATTATTGCCGAAACCCCACATTGAGGTGTCGTTCTCCCATACGTAGAGCAGGTCGAGGTCGTCGGGTTCGAGTGCCCGCAGTCTTATGGAATCATTGGACAACATTGTTACAGTCTCCTGATTAGAGTTACAATTTCTATGATTAGAGGTCATCATGCTCGATAAGATAAGCCTCGGCGTCGAGAGCGGCGCGGCAACCCATTGCGGCAGCTGTCACAGCCTGCTGATAGTGGGGGTCGGCAACGTCGCCGGCAGCGAACACGCCTTCCACATTGGTTGCGGTGGTGTGACCCTGCACTACAATGTAACCGTCCTTGTCGAGAGTCAGGCTATCCTTGAACAGGTCGGTGTTGGGTGAGTGACCGATAGCGAGGAAAAAGCCGTCGATTGCGATTTCAAATACCTGTTCGTTCTCCTTGCCCTGATTTTCTATAATCTTGGCACCTTCAAGCACTTCGTCGCCGAAGAGGCCTAAGGTGTTGCAATTGAAGAGAACGGTGATGTTTTCTTTTTTAAGAACACGCTGCTGCATGATTTTTGACGCGCGCAACTGTGGTTTGCGAACAATGAGATATACCTTCTTGGCAATGGTGCTGAGATAGAGCGCTTCCTCGCAGGCCGAGTCACCGCCGCCTACCACTGCTACGCTGCGGTCGCGATAGAAGAAGCCGTCGCATGTAGCGCAGGCCGATACTCCCATGCCCATATATTTCTGTTCGTCGGGGAGACCGAGATAGCGGGCCGATGCGCCTGTGGCTATTATCACCGTGTGAGCGGTGTATGTGTCAGTGCCGTTGACAGTAACCTCGAAGGGGCGTTTGCTGAAATCAACAGCGGTAACGATGCCTGACTGGATGTTGGCGTCAAACTTCAATGCCTGACGGCGCAGGTCATCGGTGAGTGCAGGGCCTGTAATGCCGTCTGGATAACCGGGGAAATTCTCAACCTCAGTGGTAGTTGTAAGCTGTCCGCCGGGCTGCAGGCCTTCAAAAAGGATAGGGGAGAGGTTGGCGCGCGAGGCATATATTGCTGCGGTGTAGCCGGCAGGGCCGCCGCCGATAATAATACATTTAGATGTTTCCATGAGCTATATGTTTATTATAAGTTTATTTTTTACTGATTTATTAAAACTGATTTATTAAAAGTGTCAGAGAATTTATTAAATGCGTCAGCGAAGGTCGATGATGTCATAGCCGGGATAATCCTTTTGCGACACTTTGAAACGCGATTCGGGAATATCGGCTTTCATGTTAAGATTGCTGATGCTGACGTGGAGGGTGGTGCCATCGTCAAGAGTAATCGACATCTTCTGCGGTTGCTTCGATGCTGCTGCAAAAGTGATGATTACTGACTTTATTGTCGAACCGGACTGCTTGGGCGTGAGCTGGATTTTCACAGCTGTGTTGTCGGCCGATAGGAGTTTGAGGTTGAAGTCGCGGTTGTAGTTGCGTATGATGGCAAACGGATTTACCTGCGCCACCTCGTCGGAGGTGGGTTCAAAGATTGATATTTCCTTATCGGAGGTTGAAACGGTCCATTGAGTTTTGCCGTCATATACGGTTGAGCTGACGGGCGTCGTAATGGCAAATCGGTCTCCCTTCACTGCTATGCTGCCCGAAATGGGTTGCTGTCCGGCGCTCTCGATTTTAAAACCTGAGGTGAGCGAGCGCGAGGAGGTCAGCATGTTTGCCGCATCTTTCATGAATCCGGCTGCGGTAACAGCGGCTCCGGCTACGTTCATGCCGAGCGCGAGAATGAGTATGAGGAGTAAGGATTTTATTTTCATATTAATTTGACAGTTCTATATATCTTTGAGAGTTCTATATCTATGAATAAGACATCGGTGCAGCAGAAATGTTGCACCGACCGATATTAATAAAAGTTAAAGCGAATCGAGAATCATCTCCAACTGCGTCGGGTCAACAAGCACGGAACGCGGCTTACCACCCTGTGCGGGGCCCACTATGCCGGCAGCTTCGAGTTGGTCCATAATCTTGCCGGCGCGGTTGTAGCCGATTGAATATTTGCGCTGGATGTTGGAGGTGGAGGCTGTGTTGCCCTGCACCACGAGGCGTGCGATTTCGTCAAAGAGAGAATCACGCTCGGAGAGATTGCCCGATGGTATATCGCCCGCTTCGGTAGGCGGTTCGGGCAGCAGATAAGCTGTGGTAAAACCAATCTGGTCGTCGATATGACGGCATATGGCGTCAACCTCGTCAGTATCGATAAACGCGCACTGCACGCGTTCCATCACACCGCCCGACGAAATGAGCATATCGCCGCGGCCTATCAGCTGATTGGCACCGGGGGAGTCAAGGATGGTGCGGGAGTCAACCATCTGGCTTACGCGGAAACCGATACGGCCGGGGAAGTTGGCTTTGATAATACCGGTAATGACGTTGGTCGACGGACGCTGCGTGGCGATAATCATGTGCATTCCCACGGCACGCGCTTTCTGTGCGATACGTGCGATAGGGGTCTCAACCGCCTTGCCGGCCATCATGATAAGGTCGGCGAACTCGTCGACAATCATCACGATATAAGGCATGTATCGGTGGCCATTCTCCGGCAAGAGGCGACGGTTCACAAACTTGTCGTTATACTCGATTACCGAACGGCATCCGGCATCTTTGAGCAATGCGTAACGCGAATCCATCTCGACGCAGAGCGAGTTGAGCGTGTCCACAACCTTGTTGGGGTCGGTGACCACGGGCTCTTCCTCGTCGGGGAGCTTGGCAAGATAATGCTTTTCAAGGCGCGCATAGAGGCTGAATTCCACCATCTTGGGGTCAACAAGTACAAACTTGAGTTCTGACGGATGGCGCTTGTAGAGCAATGATGCGATTATAGTGTTTAGACCTACCGATTTACCCTGTCCGGTAGCACCTGCTACGAGGAGGTGAGGCATCTTGGTGAGGTCGGCGATATAGACATCGTTGGAGATGGTGGCACCCAGGGCCATAGGGAGGGGGTACTTGCATTCCTGGAACTTGCGCGAACCGAGGATTGAACGTATCGACACCGTCTGGGGGTCCTTGTTAGGCACTTCGATACCGATTGTACCTTTGCCGGGGATAGGGGCAATGATACGGATACCGAGGGCCGCGAGGCTCATGGCGATGTCATCCTCAAGACGTTTGATGCGCGCTATGCGCACACCCTCGGCGGGAATGATTTCGTAGAGTGTGACGGTAGGTCCTACGGTAGCTTCGATTTTGGTAATCTGGATGCCGTAGTCGTTGAGAGTCTTGGTGATTCGTTCCTTGTTCTCTTCCTGCTCCGCGAGGTCAACGGAGTTGGTTTTGCGGGGGCGGTCATGAAGCAGTTCGAGAGTGGGCATGCGGAAACGTGACAACTCTGCTCGCGGATCATAAGGTCCCTGAAGTCTTACAGCCTCTGCTGACTTGCTGCCCTGCTCAATCTCGGCTGCGGCATTCACCTGAAAACCGGGGTCGGCGGGAGTCTCCTCAGTTGCTGGAGCTTCCATCGGGCTTTCCTGCGCGGGGGTGTATTCCTGCGTGGTTGCAGGTGTATCGGGCTGTGTATATGCAGTGGTTTTTGAGCCGGCATATACATCATTGATAGTCGGACGATTGCCGGCAGGCCCCTGCTGAGGAGCTGACTCATTGTGTGAGGCAGTCGGGTTTACCTCGTCGTAACTATCATCGGCGGGAGTGGACTCAATCTCGATATTGGCGAAACCACCTACGGGAGTTCCATAATTGTCGCCGGGGGTTGATGCAGGTTGCTCAGGCTGCTCATGCTCGTGAATCTCCACATTGATAGGGCCGTGGGCAAGGGCCGAATGGAGCACTTCCTGCTCATATTCCTCGCGCTCGCGTTGGTGAAGTTTCTTGGCCTGAACGAGACGGATTTTCTCGCGCGATTTGAGGTAAAGTCTTGTCAGTTCGGCAATATAGATGGTTATAAGCACTGCCACGAGCATACAGCTTACGATGAATGCTCCAATCCATCCGACGCGTGCTATGAGGAGCATATTGATATAGCGTCCGTGGTAGCCGCCCGGCGGAATGTCGGCCGATGAATTGATGAACAGTAATCCGAGCACAAAGGACACGGTGATTGCAAATATCAGCGACTTGAATGTCAGCGACCAGAAATGAATCTTACGCAGTCCGAGCAACCCGAGTCCGAGGAGCACGATATAGATAATCAGCACTATCGAACCGAGTCCGAGACCTTCGACAAACAGGTGATGCGATACCTCGGCTCCCGCAGGACCGGCCATGTTGTTGACCGCGTCGGGGGTAGCAGCCATCTGCTCGATGGACTGATTTACGACCTCACTCTGGTCGGCGGCGTTGTTCTTAAGGAATGACAGCGCGGCAACCGAGAGATAGGTGGCGAGTAGAATCAGTGTGATACCGATTACCGACTTCATCTTACGGCCGGTGAAAAATGCTATCGGTTTGGCGAGGAATCCGGGGAGTCCGCCGTTCTCTGCATCATCGCGTGACGACGGGCTGCGACGTCGTTTTTTACCGGCGCCTTTGCTGTTGTCCGAGCCGTTGCGCTCGTAGCTGTCGGAGGTTGAGCGGGTGTAGTCATCGTCGCGCGTGCGGCGGTTGCCACCTCTGTTATCGGGCTCGAAGTCCGTGCCCGAATAAGTATAATCGTTCATTGGAAAATATGCGAATAAGGAATTTTCGTAAAAATTGTCAGTTACATGACAAAGTTACGAAAATAACATATAATATCAGCCGATAAAGACCAATATTTTTTTGCAAATTTTCCGCAGTTGCAGGGATAATATTTTTTGAGGGCACAACGTATGGCTGCCCCGCGGCTATTGACCGGAGCTTATCCGCAGAATCACGTTTAAAATTGCAGAATCGCGTTTAAAATTCTTGTTATAATGCCTTCAGACGGTCGATTGCTTCGGCGGGATTATCGCTTTTGAACACGTAGTTGCCAGCAACGAGAATGTCGGCACCTGCTTCAGCGAGGGCCGCACCCGTCACTTCATTCACACCGCCGTCAACTTCGATAAGTGCCTTTGAACCTGTGCGTTCTATCAGTTCGCGGAGTCGGCGGGTTTTTTCAACGGCATTGCTGATAAATTTCTGTCCGCTGAAACCGGGGTTGACCGACATTACGAGTACCATGTCAAGGTCGGCAATGACATCTTCGAGCATCATCACCGGAGTGGATGGATTGAGCGTTACAGCCGCTTTCATTCCCGCTTTCTTTATGGCATTGATGGTGCGGTCGAGATGCAGGCATGCTTCCTGGTGCACGTTCATAATTGTAGCACCGGCGTCGCGCAAGCGTTCGATATAATTCTGGGGGTGTACAATCATGAGATGCACGTCGAGCGGTTTTTCAGTGCGCTTCGCTACTGCTTCAATCACCGGAAATCCGAAAGAGATGTTGGGCACAAACACGCCGTCCATCACGTCGATATGTATCATATCGGCATTTGAGCGGTTGAGCATATCAATCTCTCGATCGAGGTTGCCGAAGTCGGCTGACAGAAGTGAAGGTGATACTAACATACGTTTTTCTTTTTCGCCAAAGCTTTGTAAATCATGTAGAGTACGCACAATCCGAGCAGGCCGAGACCGCCGATGGTGAGGTAGCCGTTATATTTCTCAACTGTAGCGTAAAGGGCATCGCGACCTACCGCTGAGTAGAGCCATACACCGAGGGCAGCGAGGATGCAGTTCCAGACGCAGGCACCGAGCGAGGTGAAGATGGAGAACTTTACAATATTCATTTTGGAAAGTCCTGCCGGTATTGAAATCAACTGACGCACGGCGGGAATGAGTCGGCCGATAAATGTAGCCACAGGACCATGCTTATCGAAGTAAGCTTCAGCTTTGTCGACTTTCTCTTCGCTGACGAGGAAGAAGTGTCCCAGGCGACTGTTGGCGAAGCGGTACACAATGGGGCGCCCGAGCCAGAGTGACAGATAGTAGTTGACAAGAGCTCCAACCAGCGCGCCGGCCGTTGCCACAATGACAATCAGAGCCACGATACCTAAGTTGAAGCCTCCGGCTGCTCCGAGCATGAAATAAACCGCGGGCGGCACGACTGCCTCCGACGGGAATGGGATAAACGAACTCTCGACGGCCATGAGCAGGAACACGAAAAGATATCCCGCGTGAGCGTCGACGAAATTAATGATATCCAAAGCATCGAAGCCAATGGAAAGGGGTAATGTCAAATCCATCACTATAATTTGATATGTTAAAGTAGCTCAAATTTTGTGCAAATGTAGCCTTTTTTATCCAATTTGTCAAATTGAGCCGCCGCATAAGTACATTAAATTACTTCCTACTTCCTTATTTGGGTAGTATAATTTTGGCCCAACCCGGAATATCGTCAGTATAAGATTTTGCTACTTCGCCATTGCTCATTCGGAACAATATCCGTGCATCTGTATCCTCCACAGAGTTGTCGTAGATGTATAGACGGTCGACAATTGGAGCAACAAGTTGACAATTGGCTATAGACTTGTCATAACGAGAAATAATCTTTGGAATCGGGACATCATGACCGCCGTTCAAGACACGGTTTGCAACCCGCTTGGCATTGATCGTGGGAGATACGGTTGAAACAAAAAACAACCGGATAAAGAATCCTGCCATCTTTGCTCTCATTATGTAATCTACCTTATCGCTTGCCGACATGACCGTTTCAAAAATATGACTTCTTCTCTCAGCAAGACATCTCTCTCTCCAGTCGTTGCAATAGTTTGCAGCCTTGAGAACGGCATCACGGTCATTCCAGTCTCCAAAAATGTCACGAGCCACATTGTCGGGATTGATATATTCCGAATCTTGAGCCACTCGTGATGTAGAATCTTGGAGGTTACGGAAGTCTTGCCCGACCCATTAGGCCCGGCAATTACGATTAGGACAGGTCGATGTTCAGTAGCTGCCATTCTTGATTCTATTTATTGCTTCGCCCCATTTCTCTTGCGCTGCTTGCGAGGCAGCCTCTATACCGGCAGTCACAAGTTCAGCAGCCCGGCGAGTGCTTTCGCGTGCTTCCTCGGCGACCTCGCGCATAATCTGAGCCATCCGCTCATCGCCGGGCTCCTCCATTGAAGTGAGCCGATAACTGTTCATCTGTTCTTCCGACATAATAGTTAATCTTTTTTTATTCAACGTCAAAGTTACGAAAAAAGTCTGAACAGAAGTCTATCTTTTAGAAATAGAATTGCATTTAATGGCGGAATGTAGCGGGGGAGCATGGGGGATGTCAGTCGCAGAGGCCTGTTTCTTCGAGCATCTTGCGGTAGATTTCGGCTTTCTTGGCGAGAGGCAGCGGATAGGCGCGCGAGGTGGACGGCATGCGGTATATACGCAGATGGTGGCCGGCAAAATCTGTCTCGACAAAGAGTCCGGTCTTGGGTACTTCGGTGCCGGTAATGCGGGCTATCACCTCTGCGGCTTTCTCACCCGTAGTAGCGAGAGTGTGACAGCGGGGCATCTTTTCAAGAGTTTCCCGCAGGGGGATGGGTGTCACAATCTCCAGGAACTTGTCGGCTGCATTTCCTTTCAATCGTTTTACTTCCAGTCCCGTGTCGCCCATGGCTATATGGCGCGATACAAGAAGTTTTTTTATTTTATCCAAATCAAAAGTTTTGAGATGAGGAATATAAAGGCTATCTTTGTCATTGAAGTAGATGATGCCCATCACTCTCCAGAAATCGTTGATAGGATTGGGATAGAAAAATGGCATAGACCACCGGTGCTGACCGGGAGGGAATGTTCCCATTATAAGAATCTGTGCATCCTGAGGGATAAACGGAGGCCACGGGTGGCGCTCTAAGTCGGTAGCTGTTTCGTTCATAACGTAAAAGTAATCAAAAAAATCGACTGAACTATAATTGATGTTGCAAAATCTTTAGATTCCTTAAACAAGAAGGCTGTGGATTTTGTATTACAATAAACGGGTTCATACGTTATAAACGTTTCAACTGCGTGAAATGATGATGAAACTATATTTTTTCTAATCTTAAATTATAAATTTTTTTATGAAGAAGTTATTAGCTGAATGCGTCGGTACAATGTTCCTTGTGCTCCTCGCGTGTGGTAGCGCCGTACTGGCAGGTCCGTCGATTGGTGTTCTCGGTATCGGTTTGTGTTTCGGACTGGTTTTAATCTGTCTCTGTTATTGTATCGGCAACATCTCGGGATGTCATGTCAATCCTGCGGTGTCGCTGGCAGTGTGGCTCAGCGGTCGTATGAGCGGTAAGGAATTTGTGGGCTACGTAATAGCTCAGTTGATTGGTGCCACCATAGGTGCGGCATTCCTCTACATTCTTTACAAGTCGGGCGACGGTTACTCCTTTGGAGGTATTACAAGTGAAAATGAATTCTTAGCTACCAACGTGCTGCAGAATGGCGCTACTTCGGGTATGGCTCTCATCACCGAGGCTTTGCTTACATTCTTCTTCGTAATGATAGTGCTTGGTGCAACTGACGCTAAGGTCGGTGCAGGCAAGTTCGGCGGTCTCGCTATCGGTATTGCCCTCGGCTTGGTTAATATCGTAGGTATTCCTGTTGACAACTGTTCGGTGAATCCTGCCCGTTCGTTCGGTCCTGCCGTATTCAGCCCCGAGGCTTTCGGTGACTTCTGGATTATGGTTGTCGGTCCCTGTATCGGTGCAATTGTAGCGGTTCTCTGCTGGAAAGCCGTGTCGGGCAGCATGAGCAAAAAGGGTATCGAATAACAATTAATACAACGAAATATTAGGGAGCGGGTGCCGCAGGTGGTGTCCGCTCCCTTTGTTTTTACCACGGCAGGGTGCGGAATAATGTCGTGAAAGTGTTATATTTGCAGGGATTTACAGTTATAGGTACAAGAAAGTAAACATATCGGAGCTTAAACCGTTTTAACATTATAATCAGGCATGCTGCATATGGTAGCATACGCCGAATGTCACTATTTATAAAATTATGAGAGGCATGAAAGATTTAGATAAAACATTATTCAATATAGATATCTCGACGATGAGCCCGCGGGAAGGTTCGCTTCTCGTGGCCGAACCGTTTCTCTCCGACGAGCATTTCAATCATGCCGTGATTTCATTGATTGACTATTCGCCTGAGGGCAGCAGCATGGGCATTGTGATGAACCGCACGTCGGGATATACTCTCGGTCAGCTGGTCGAAGGCTTTGCCGACGACGTGGATATACCGGTGTACTTCGGTGGCCCGATGTCGCGCAACCGCATGTTCTATATCCATCGACTCGGCGACCTGTTTAATGGCGCCGTGGAGATAATGCCCGGATTATGGATTGGCGGAGACTACAATCAGGTGCTTCAGTACGTAAGAGACGGTTATCCCTCCGACGATTTGATACGTTTCTTTATCGGTTACAGCGGATGGGATGCCGGGCAGCTCGAAAGCGAGGTGCGTGAACACGTGTGGGCCGTCACCAACCCGCTCTCCCCGGAGCAGATGCTTCGTGACAGCGACGACACGTACTGGCACAAGGTGGTAAGGCAGATGGGGTCGCAGTATCGCGGCTGGCAGATGCAACCTATGTTTCCCGCAGCCAATTAGCGGCGCTGCGTACAGATTTTTAAATTGAATAACAATTACCTAATTAGAATCATATGAAACGTATAGTCCTGTTTATAATGCTCTTGGTGGGTCTCGGTATGCAGTCGTGTCACGATTCACTGTTGGAGGAGATACCGTCGCCCGCGGCAAAATTCGTGTCGAAATATTTCCCGGAGATTGATGTAGCTGCTTACGGCGAGGTCAATGACGGTTATCGGGTTGAGATGCGCAACAGTGCGACTATAACGTTCAATGACAGTTACAGTTGGATATCGGTCAACGGCAATGGGGGCGTGCTCCCGCAGATGCTTCTCTTTGATGAACTTCCGTCGGAACTGTATCAGCATCTTGAAGCCATTGAAGAGCTTGGAAATGTCTATGCAATAAGCCGTGATACGAAGTCGTATAAAGTACAATTGCTTGATTCCGAACTGACTTACGAGATAGCGACAGGCAAAATTACCCGTTACAACAGTTGAAGATCAAGCCCCGTTATTTGTTAACGACGGGGCGGTCATCGCGATTTCATGAAGCGGAAATTGGCTTTTTGCAAGGGGAAGAATAGCGACATGATGGCGCCCTCGACAGTGGCGTAGGGACTCATATCGTCAATGGCTTTTCCCTCGCTGTCAATCCAATACAGGTTATACGTATTGACAAACGGAGTTGGGATAAGCCGTCCCTTTAATGCTCCCGGACTCCAGCGGTGAGAGGCGACCTCTGCTCCGGATAAATATATAAGGTCATAACCGCCATCATCAGAGGGGAGTAGCGCCAATTTGTAACGGCCACCTTTCAGTGCCATTTCGGTCTCGACATCCTCGTCAAAAAATTCCCAGATGCCGCAGCGGTTGTCAGTGCAAAGTGTCAGCGCATCGGTCACTGACTGCTCGTCGGGATAGATTTGCTCTATGTTGGGCACAGGAATGAAGAGTGCGGAATGGCGGTCGACTGTGATATTATAGCGCGATGAAACCGAGGCTATATCTACGAAACCTTCAAAATCAACGCTTCCGGCCGGTTCGAGATATCGGCTTCCGGCTGAGATTGAGATTCTTTTGCCGTCGGGTTCAAGGCGCAGGAAAATCGTCGATTTTGATATTGACAGGCTGCGCCCGAAATCCTTGCTGAACATCTCTTTACCGTCAACTGTCATGGATATCACGATGCTCTCGTCGTGGTCAAAATCATATTTGTTGCGCTCTACTTTCCTGACGTTGACATTGATTGTTCGGTTGTCGATAGTATCGTTGAGCGTCAGCGTCCAGTCAATCTTACCCGTTGCATCGGGATGCACTCCAATTTCAATGCGTTTCCCCTCAGCATCGTCGCCGTAACATGAGAATGTGAGGGCGTCACCGGCTTTCACGGCTACAGGATTGACTGTTATTGCGCCGTCATACTCACCGATATAGGCAACTGCGGCGAGCGGAGTGGCAAGTGATGCTGCGACAAGAGAGGTGCGCACTTGTCGTGTCAACCGTCGGGAGAGAGTATGGGTGTCAGTCGGCATTGTTACTGATTATTTTCTGCGCCTCGCGGGTGAAGTCGCTGTCGGTCAGTTCGGCCGAAAGCCAGTGTATAGTGTAGCCGCGACGCTCCATGCCGCGAAACCATGTCATCTGTCGCTTGGCAAACTGATGAATGGCTATTTCAAGTTGCGAGAACATCTCATCGAAAGTGAGACGTCCTATTACATGTTCGGTAATGAATTTATATTCAAGACCGTAGTAAATGAGGTCGTCGGGTGAAACTCCGCTGTCGATAAGGCCGCGTATCTCGTCGACCATTCCTTCGTCAAGACGCTGCTTGAGGCGCGCCGTAATGCGCTGACGACGTTTCTCTCGGTCAATATCCACACCGATTACTACGGCTTCAAGTGGCGAGGGGACAGTGTTGACCGCCTTTTCGGGATGTTCCTGATAGTAGGATTGGATCTCTATGGCGCGTATGGCACGCTTCTCAGTGTCGACATCGGTTACATTGTGCAACTGCTTCATGGAGGCGAGAATGCCGGTAAGTTCTTCAAGCGACTTGCCTTGCAGGCTCTCGCGCAGCTCTTTGTTTTCGGGAACATCGGGGAGTTTGAGACCATTGAGCAGCGACTCTACATAAAGGCCTGTACCACCGCACACTATGGGCTGTCTGCCTCGGGAGCGAATACCTGCGATAGCGGCGTTGGCATCCTTCAGATAGCGGTGGAGATTATATTTGTCTCCTGCATCGGCAATATCTATCAGATGGTAGGGCACGTTGCCATATTCGTCAAGGTCCTTGCCTGTACCGATTGTCATGCCGCGGTACACCTGACGGGAATCACCGCTGACAATTTCACCGTCCATCGCCTCGGCGAGGGCAACGGCACGCCGTGTTTTGCCCGACGCGGTCGGTCCTACGATAGCTATGATAGGGGAGTTGTTCATGTAACAGAGTTTTGCCGTGAGATTTGATTATTCGCCGAGACCTTTGGTCAGTTTATGCCACAGTCGGCGCAACTTGAAGAACGGCTTGTCCTCGTTGACGCGGGCCACATAGAGCCAGTTGGCATCATTATAGTCAACATTCCACGACGGCATGTCGCGCAGTCGGAACGTAGGCTTGTAGTGCTTGATTTCGTAGAGACGGTTACCACTCTTGTCGTAGGCTTTCCAGGCCATAGCCACGGTGTAGATACGGCTGAGTTCGGCTGCAAGGGCGCTTGCCGCCATGCCTTCGCGTATCATTTGATTTGTTTCGGAGAGTGTGAACCACTGTCCTTTGAGATTTTCCGATGCTTTCTCAAAATCGGTTACGAATGCGGCGTAGTGGAAAATGTTGTTGTACATAGCTGGGTCGCAGCTCTTGAAAATGAGTTTCGTAGTGGAATCCATCATCTCTGAGGCATCTACAAAGTAATTGTGAGCCTCGTTATCCGTAACATTCTCCTTGAATGATATGGTTAATTTGAATGCCGTGTCAACCTTCATGTCGTCGGAGAAAATGACGTCGCCGTTCATAGGCGGCATGCGCAGCAATATCTTGTCCTCGCATATTACGAGATAGCGTATGGTTGTGCCCTGGCGTTCAATGACTTTGGCTGTTTCGTTGTTCTGGCAGTAGTACGTCCACATTGTGTAGTAACGTATGCCGAAGTAGATAAGCGACAGCACATACCACAGTATGGGGCACACCACAAAGAAGTAGTTGTCGGCCTTGTTGATATTTACCGTTATATAGAAGAATATGTAGTAAACCCATGCGGCGCATGAGATTACAATTCCCGACCAGAAAAGAAATTTAATCTGTTCCTTTGATTCACGCTGGTAAAGTACACCTATAAGGCCGCGGTCAATAGCCTCGCCAAGTTTGTTGCGGCAGGTCTGACACGAACGGGGATTGTTGAGTCGAATCATGTTGTACAAGCCGACAAGCACTATTACGAGGAAAATCTTGAGAACCGGAAGCAAGCGTTGCGGGTCGGTGATGGGCTGTCCCGTGAAGTAATCGATTTGTGCGCGCGACTTGATGAACGATGCTGCGAACATCACAATGGCACTCAACAGAAGTATGACCTGCGCCATGTGGGGGATGCGGAAGCATACGGGAGAGGGCTGCACACGGTTGCGTCTGTCGAGTGCTGTAATTAATCCGACGGAAATAAGGGGTATTATCGGGAGAACTCTTGACGATACCAGCGGGGCAAGTATTATCGGCAACACGATGAAACCAACCGAGATAGCCCAGTTGGTCCATAGGGATAAAATACCCTGAGACAGAGTCAATCGACGTTGATGAGAGTGAAACATGTTATCTATATTTTTGTCGTCGGCCGTTGGGTGAGCGGTCGTGTAAGAGTTAGAGTTAAAAGGCTTGACGCCTTATCGTCGCAGGTGTTCCGGACCTCGGTGTCAGAGGTTCTTCTTGAAGTAGTCAACCATCTTGCCGTAGACTACGGCGCGTGCATCGCAGCCGTTGATTGAATGGTTCATGTTGGGGAACATGAGCATGTCGCAGAGCACGCCGTCGGCCTGCAGGTGCGATACGTATTCCATTGTGTTGGCGATATGCACGTTATCATCGGCGGTGCCGCACATGATGAGCAGGTCGCAGTCGACGTTACGGGTTTTGAGCAACGGTGCCGACGCGTTGTAGCCGTCCTCATTGGCGCGGGGTGTGAGCATGTAACGCTCGGCGTAGACGGTGTCGTAGTAGCGCCAGTCGGTGACGGGTGCGATGGCTACGGCCGCTTTGTAGGGGTTGCCGGGAACAGAGATGGCCATGAGGGTTTCATAACCTCCGTAGCTCCAGCCGCATATACCTATGCGCTCGGGGTTGACGTAGGGGAGCGATGCCATGTATTTGGCAACGTTGATCTGGTCGATGGTTTCGTAGTAACCGAGATTGCGGTAAACGCAGGTCTCGAACTCACGACCGCGGCTGCCGGTGCCGCGACCATCGAAACATGCTACGATATAGCCCTCGCGCGCAGCATAATAGCCCCAGTCGAGAGCCCAGCGGTTGAGCACTTCCTGCGAGCCGGGACCGCTGTATTGCCACATGATGACGGGATATTTCTGCGTCTCTTTAAATCCGGGAGGGAGTATGAGGTAACCGTTGAGAAGGTTGCCGTCGGAATTGGCTGTCACGAATTTCTTTTCAGGGAGATTGGCGTAGCGGGAGCGGTAGTCGCTGTTGTTGCCGAGGTCACGTATCTTCTTGCCTGTGTTGCTCAAAAGCTTGTAGGCGGGAGGTGTGTTGATGTCTGACTCGGTGAGAATGAGCGATCCGCAGCCGGGAGTGAATTGGGCTGTGGCAAACATTGAGGTTGACGAGAGGTCGGTCACCTTACCTTTGACGTCGATTTTGCTTACAACTCGATTTAGAGGGCCTGACACGGTTGACTGGTAGTAAACGCTGCCGAGTTTGTCGACACCGTAGCATTCCTTCACGTCATAGTCGCCTGATGTTATCTGGCGCAACTGTGCGCCTGCGAGGCTGTACTCGTAAAGATGGCTGTAACCTGAGCGTGATGAATTGATAATCACGGACTTCGGTGTGATAGTAAGATTCTCGTAGGTGAGGGGCGAAATCCACTCTTTCGATTCCTCGACGTAGAGCGACTTGACTACAGTCGACTTGGGGTTCACGCTATAAATCTCCATACGGTTCTGGTCGCGGTTGAGAGTGGTGACGAGCAGCTGCTCGGGAGTGGACGCGTAATCTATGCGGGGAATGTATTCAATATTGGCATCGGTAAGCGTGATGTCCTTGGTCTTGCGGGTTTCGATGTCGTAGCTGTGGAGCGACACGATAGAGTTACGCTCGCCTGCAACCGGATACTTGTAGGAGAAGTCACCGGGATAGAGCGCGTATTGATTCATGGGGTTGCATGTGCCCTGATAGAGAGCGAAGTTGTAGAGGGGAACGTCGGTCTCGTCAAAGCTGACATACGAGAGGGTCTCGCTGTCGGGTGCCCATGCGAGGGTTGACACGCTGGTAAATTCCTCCTCGTAGGTCCAGTCAGTGGCACCGTTGATGATGGAATTCTTCACGCCGTTGGTTGTCACGGCAACCTCGGTGTCGTAGTCAAGTTTCTTTATGTATATATTATTGTCGGCCACGAATGCCACTGAGCGGCAGTCGGGCGAAAACTTCGGTATCTGCTGGTAGGAATGCTCCTTTGACAGCGGTTTGAGAATGTTACGCTTAATCTCAAACACGTAATATTTGGCCTTGTAGGAGCGACGATATATCATATTACGGTCAAGCGAGATGAGCAGTTTGGTGCCGTCGGGGCTTATCGAAAAGTCCTCGAATACGCTGATAGATGCTTCGCGCGTTTTGGCCGAGTTAAATACGGTTTCTATCTCCTTGCCGGTAGCTACGTCATATTTTACAATACGTGTGTAGTCGGGACTTGCCGCGAGATAGGTGAGTCCGTCGGGCATGAACTTCATTTCGGGGGCCGACTCGGGACGGTTGGCGGGATACACATAAGGTGCAATATCGTTGACTATAGCGTTGCGGGCTGAGGTAGCCGCAGGGAGAGCAAGAGCGGAGAGTGAGAGTGCTGTTAGTATGTCGGTTCTTATTTTCATAATCGTATATATAGCGTTGACGTCTGATTTTCAATTGTTTTGCGGTGTCAATGATGGCCGCGGCGGTCGGTTGCTGAGGGGGGGTAACAGGCTGTGTGACAGGGAAATGACTACAATTACCAGAGCGACATCTGGGCCGGATTGTTAGGCTCGTCGCGATGGTGCGGTTCCTGATAACCGAACTCCGAGTCAGACATTCCTCCGGGGCGCGCGTTGGTACCTTCGGGGGGCGTGGAAACAAGCCAGTTGGTATCGTCGAGCGATTCATCAATCGACGAAATCTTGGCCGCTCTCTTTCGCTTGGTACGGGTAGTGTTTTCGGGCGACTTGCGCAGTCGCTCAATCTCCTCGCGCAGGAGCGCTTCGGACGCAGCCTGCAGTTGCATATTATTCTGAATAGCAGCTTTGAGCGATGCTATCTCGTTATCCTTTCTCGTGAGCTCATCCATGCTGTCGGCCAGTTCCTTAGTAGCATCGCTGAGTTTCTCTTCAGTATCTTTAATCTGCTGCTGCAATTCGGCGATGCGGTTCTGGCGGGTTTCGTTAATCTCGTCAATCTTCACGAGCGATTCCTCAAAAGCTTCGAGCGATGCGCGGCTCTCGTTAACCTCCTCGCGGGCCTCATTCAACTCAGCTTTGGCGGCAGAGAGTTCTTCATTGAGACGCGCAATCTCAGCATCGCGCGATGCAATTTCCCCGGCTGTGCTGTCACTACCTTTCGCAGCATCCTCTTTGGCCGAACGGATGTCATCGGTGAGTTGCTGTACCTTGACCGACTCGTTGTGGAGTTCGGCATTGACGCGTTGCAGTTCGGCGTGGGCGCCCTCGATATTCTCTTTTGCTGCATCAAGTTCCTTGTTGCGGGTTTCGATGAGAGCGAGAGCTTCGGTGAGTTTCTGGGCGAGTTCGGCATTGCGGCTCTCGGAGGCGTCGGCCGCGAGAATGTCGTAGCGCGACTGGAGGTCGTTGTACTGCTTTTCCTTTTCGGCGAGGGCGAGTTTGGCTGCTGACGCCTTGTGGTTAAGGTCGTTAATCATCGCATCGGAAATCTCACACTTCTTTTTGAGTACAATAATATCGTTGGCCATCATTGTGCGCTCGCGCACGATGTTCTCTTTCTGCGCGGTGAGGTCCTCCACCTTGTCCTTAAGAGCGCTTAACTCTTTGAGTATCCGTTGGTCAACGGCCGGGGTTACGGTGGTTGTTCCGGTTTCCCTCAAATCTTTCAGCTCCTTGCGCAGCGTTTCGTTGTCGGTGCGCAATGCTTCAAGATCAGTGTCCTGGATTGATACGGCACGCAGTTTGTTGACGAGGCTTCGGTTTTCCAGTTCGTACTGCTCTTTCTCGGCATTGAAAGCGTCAATCTGTTTTTCCAGATCATGGACGCGTTCGCTTAGAGCGCGTTTCTGGCGCTCGGCCGAAAGTTTCTGCTCCTGCCATTCCGTACTTGATTCCTCTATCTTCTTGGCTTTCTCGCGCAGGGTTTCAATCTCCTGACGCAACGATGTGCGGTCATTCTCCAGTTTTGCTCTTATACGCGCATCGGCATCGCGGTCAAGCTGTTCGATATATGATTGCATCGAGCTGTCGAGAGCATCGTGGATATATCGCGCCTGCTTGTCAGGGTCGACGCTTTCACGCAGAAACTCAGGCAGTGACTGGTTGAAAATCTCCACCACTTTGGTGAAGATTGCTTCCGGGCAGTTAGTTTTTACAGGTTCGGCGGGAATATCCTGTTCGGGAAGGACGGCGGCGGGAGCATTGGCCGGCTCGCTTGAAGCCTGTTCGCCGGCGGTAAGTAATTCCCGGTGGCGACGCTGTGCCAGCGGGGTGACTGTCGCATCACGCTGACCGAGCTCGTTCTCTTCTATTTCATATTCTTCGCCTGAGAAGCCGAATACTGATTTTAATTTTCCAAAAAAAGCCATAGCAGGTTAGAGGTTTTTCTTAACTACGCCGACACCTTTGCGACCATTGATGCCGATAGTAAGAGGATTGGGAAATTCTACGATACGTATAAACTCACTTTCGTAAGCAGCAGGTAGAGAGTTAAGGTAATCAATGTCATATATGCCATCGTGCGACGCCGGATTGATGGTGAAGTACCCTACGCCGAATGATGTCAGGTTCTGGAAGAAGTGCGTGCCCTGGCTCGGCTCTATGCGATAGTTGCTGAGTGAAGCCTCGACAATGAGTTTGGCATTGGAGATATGGGGCCACTTCACGGGGATGCCGAGAGCGGTGTCAGAAGAGCCCCAGCGGCCCGGCCCGATGAGCACGTAGCCTTTCTGCGCAGCGGTAAACTCGCGGTTGATGCGCTCTATCTCCTCGGCAATCTTCTGGTTGTTCATCGACGAGAAGTTCTCGGGACGCACATATAATATAGTGGATACGTTGTCAATGTTGCCGTGACCGAGGGCCGTGTTGCTCTTGAGTATGAGCTGGTCGTCGGGTATCTCCAGGATAGTGTCGTCGACGAGTTCCTTGCGGTCGATGATGGGACGTATCTGCAACCAGTATATTCTTCCTTTGGTCTTGCCTGTATGGTCCACGATGCCGGCGAATTCAATCTCTACGGGACGCTGCATTTTCTCCTGCCCGTTGACGAGCATGAACTCGATAGCCTCAGCGAGAGGGAATACCTTGTGCTGCAACATGTTGGCAAACGTCACCACCTTTCGTCCGAAACCGAGGTCGGTGTCGCGTATCACCTGGTCCTGCGGGTCAAATGTCGATACGAGATATTTCAAAGCGGGAGTGCCTGCAAATTTCTGCACGCGCATATTCTCGATATTGAAACCGTCGTCGACTCTGAAATCATCGTTTACTTCGTTGAGATTGAGGGCATAGAGTCGCGTCTGCGTATCGCGCAGAGCAAGGTCGAGTTCCGATGTCTGTAGCACCTTGTCGGGGTGACGGGGAGAGAAACGCAGACTCAGGCCGCCATCCACGATGTATTTGCCGAGTCCTACGGCAATTTCGGCCACACCATCCTCCGGCTCTTCGTCGTTGATAGGGTAGTAGTTGAGCGAACGGCCCACTCCCGAGAATGACGGGAAATAGTAGCCGTCGGTCTCCTCGCCCACGACTTCCTGAATGATGACGGCCATCTTTTCCTGGTCGATGACGTTGGACGTAGCTGTCATGTAGGCTTTTGAATCGCGGTAGAACACTGAGGCATATACGCTCTTTATCGCGTCGGACAGCAGTTTGAGCATGCGGTATTTATCCTCCACGTGCGGTATCATATATGTGGAATATATACCGGCAAACGGCTGATAATGAGAGTCCTCAAGCAGACTTGACGACCTGATGGCAAGCGGACGGTCAACAACCTCGAAGAGCGACATGAAGTCCTCGACAAGGCGTTCGGGCAGGCGTGCCTGCAGGAAGTAGTGCAGTATCTCCTCGTCGCTGCGGTCGCTCAACGCTATGGAATAGAGGTCGTTGGAGGCCATGAACTCGTCGAAGATGTCGGTACACAGCACCACGGTGCGCGGGATAGAGATAGTTATACCGTCGAAATCATCGCATATAGGATTGGCCTTGATGATGGAGTCGATGAAGGCGAGGCCGCGTCCTTTGCCACCCAACGAGCCTTGTCCTATTCGGGCGAAGTTGGAGTAGTAGTCAAATCGGTCCTTGCGGAAGACTGCCACCACGCCGCGGTTTTTCATCTTGCGGTACTTCACAATGAGGTCGAAGAACAACTGTTTGACAGCCGGGGCTTCGTCAATGGAGGTGAAGCGGTGAGCCTTGATGATTTCCGCGATGGGGAACATAGCGCGGGAATAGAGCCAGCGCGATATATCATTGTGCGACGCGTGCATGAACAGAGAGTCGGCTGGCACCTTCGTGATATATTTCTGCATGTCGTTGAGCGACTTGACACGCATAATCTCCTCGCCGTTTTCGGGATTGCGGAATACGAAATCACCGAAACCGAAATTGTCGGTAATCGCTTTGCCCAGATCAACGGGAAGTTTCTTGGAGTTCTTGTCAAGGAAGATGCCGTTGAAGTCGCCCACGCTGTCGCGCAGTTCGCTCTGGGTTGACTCGATGATGATAGGGAGATAGGGGTCGCGTTTGCGAAGCTCGCGCGCGAGTGTCAGGCCCGCGGTCGGGTCCTTTACTCCGTCACGCATGAACGACACGTCGGATATGACACCGAGTATGTGGTCATGATATTTGTCATAGAGTCGCATTGCCTCTTCGTAGTCGCGTGCAAGCATCACTTTGGGACGGCCACGCATGCGAAGCATCTGCTCGTGCTCGTTGAGAGCTTCAGTCGAGAATACCATCGACTGTCGCAGCAGGTATTTATAGAGGTGGGGGAGTATCGAGGAGTAGAAACGCACTGAGTCCTCCACGAGAAGTATCATCTGAACGCCCACGTCGAGAATATCGTTGTCGGCATTCATCTTATCCTCAAGCAGCTTGATGATGGCAAGCAGCAATTCCACATTGCCAAGCCAGGAGAATACGTAATCGATACCTGTGAAATCCTCGTGAGCCAAACGGCGTGACACCTCTTTTGAGAACGGGGTAAGTACGATGAAAGGAGTATCGGGGTAGCTCTCCTTGATGAGTCGCGCGCCGATAAATGTCTCCGAAATGTCGACGCCCGGCATAGCTATGATAAGGTCGTAGTGCTTCTGAGAGAGCGCGGCCATAGCCTCGTTGATATGTGACACGAGCGTGACACGGGGCGGCGAACTGAGGTTGAGCGCTACATACTCGAAGTAGAGCTGTTCCTCCACACGTCCGTCATCCTCCATCATGAATGCATCATAGGGCGATGCTATAAGGAGCACATTGAAAATGCGACGCTGCATGAGCTTCTGAAATTCCGTGTCCTTGAGATATAACTGGCTTAGCGATTTCTCGTTCATCAGACTGATTTAAACTAAAGCGGAGAAATCATAGAAGAGAGGTGACTCCGCGTTGTACTGTAATTACATTTGATTCCCAAATTTACGAATTTTATTCTACATCTCCCCCAATATTACTTTAAAATGTTGTCCAAAAATGAAATTACGTAGCGGAAAAGCAAAAAATCGGGTTGCAAGTATGAGAAATCAGAGAATATTTCTTAAATTTGCAGTCTCCAAAATTAATATAATTATAAAAATATAACTAAGTTTATGGCAACTACTGCTGACTTTAAAAACGGAATGTGCCTCGACATCGACGGTAACTACTTCTTTATTGTTGAATTCCTTCACGTGAAGCCCGGTAAGGGTCCGGCTTTCGTACGCACCAAACTTAAAAACGTTCGTACCGGCCGTGTCCTCGACAAGACTTGGAACTCAGGTGTGAAAGTTGACGAAGTACGCATTGAGCGTCGTCCCTACCAGTTCCTTTACAAGGACGAGATGGGCTACAACTTCATGCACACTGAAACTTTCGAGCAGGTAGCTCTTCCCGGCGAAAGCATCGACGGCGTTCAGTTCCTCAAAGAGGGTGACATCTGCGAAGCTATGGTACAGGCCGCTACCGAGGAAATCCTCACTTGCGAAATGCCTACCAGCGTTGTCCTCGAAGTTACCTACACCGAGCCCGGCCTTAAAGGTGACACCGCAACCAACACATTGAAACCCGCTACTGTTGAAACAGGTGCTGAGGTTCGCGTTCCCCTCTTCATCAACACAGGTGACAAGGTGAAAATCGACACTCGCGACGGTTCATACGTAGAGCGCGTAAAATAATTTTTACCGACATACAGATTTACCGATAAATATAAAAAAGACCGGGAAATTCGATTCTGAATTTCCCGGTCTTTTTTATATTTATCGGATTTTGTCGGGATTACTGTCCCGGTCGTACGCATTGAAGTGTCAGCGCTCCACTTGAATAATCAATCCTCCGGTTGAGTATCAGTTCTCCGCTTTGAGTACAAACCTTTTATTTGAAAAGGTAGTCGTAGCTTTTGAGGAGGTCGTTGAAGCGGGAATCGCTACGCAGCGGGGCTACGGAGAGGTTGGCGATGTCGTATTGCTTCCAGTCGTAGAGATTGGCGTAGCCGCGTTCGAGCGATAGGCGCATGCAGTCAAATGCCTTGTCGAAGTCGCCGAGGTGGGAGTAGAGAGCGGCTGCGAGATAATTGATGCGACCGTCGATGTCGGTTGCACCCTGCGACGCCACGATATTGTCAATCCATTCGGTTGCTTTATCATTCTGTCCGAGGAGGTTGAGCGCGAAACCGAGATATGAGCGGTAGTCGGTTTCGTCATAGTCGAGAGCCGTGCATCGGGTGAGGAATCCCGTTGCATCCGATTTCTGATTAAGTTTGTCGGCGATTACCCAACCGCGTATGATGTAGTTAATCGGGTCGTTGGGGTAGTTGATTATAAGTTCGCCGAGGCGGTCGGAGGCCAGTTTGAAATCATTGTCGGCAATCGCGCAGAGAGCCATCTGTGACAGCACTGACTGGGTGTCGGGAGCTGACGAAAGGGCGCGCTCGGCATAGAGTTTCGCCATGTCGGTATTGCCCATTGCAAGATAAATTTTCGAGCTGATTACGTAGTATGCGGCGCTCGGAGCAAGTCCCAGCGCGACGTTTATCTTATCGAGAGCCGAGGGATAGTCACACAGCGCGTAGTAGCATTCCGCCATCTTGGCATCAATGCCGTGGTAGTTGTAGAGTTTCTTCTCGATAATAGTGTTGTAGTCAGAGAGAGCTGCCGCATAGTGGTAGTGGGCCTGGGCAATCATGGCGCGCAGGTAATAGTAGATACCTACATTGGGAGCTTGGGATATAGCGTTGCTGAGCCCGACGATTACGGCATTATAGTCCTTGTTTGACATATTTACAAGCTCGGCTACGGCCTTGCTGCTGTTCTTGTCAACGGCAATGGCGAGAATCATATCGTCGACGGCTCCGGTGTTGTTGCCCATCAGCTGGCGCACCGAGGCGCGGCGCAGATATGCCTCGCTTTCGGCGGGATAGAATGCTACAGCTTCGTCGACATATTCGTTGGCCAGACCGAGATTGTTCTCCTTGACCGCGATGCGGGCAAGACCGATCAGCGACTCCAGCGAGCGGCTGTTGAGACGGCCGAGACGCTGAAAGTTTTCTTTGGCTTTGGCGTAGTCGCCGAGTTCAAACAGGATGTTGGCTTTCTGATAGAGCAGAGGATACGATGCGGGATCCATCTCCAGAGCCTTGTCAAGGTCGGCGAGAGCTTCCTCCTTGCGGTCGGTCATGATGTATATGTTGGCACGAAGAGCGTATTCCTGCGAGAGGAGGTCACGGTCATCGGCCGGAGTGTACTTGATGGCGTTGTCAATATCGGAGAGCGCTCTCAGATATTGATTCTGACCGTAATAGAGATGAGCACGGCGGAAATAAGCGTTGTAATTGCGCGCATCCTCCTGCAACTCCTCGTTATAGACCTTTTCCACGGCGTTTATTACTTCTTGTTGCTTGGTCGACTGAGCTATTGAAACTGCCGGAGCAATCAATAGTGAAGAGGAAAGCAGGAATTTTGATAATGCATTCATATCGTATTGTGTCAGAAATTATTAATGGTTAATCTGATTGCAGTCAGGCGTTCGAGCAACTGAGGCAAGAGTTCGAGACGTAGCATGTTGGCACCGTCGCTTTTGGCAACGGCGGGGTTGGGATGAGTCTCGATAAACAGTCCGTCAGCGCCTACTGCGACAGCTGCGCGGGCAATGGTCTCAATCATGTCGGGACGGCCGCCGGTGACGCCTGCCGACTGGTTAGGCTGTTGAAGCGAGTGGGTGACGTCGACAATCACGGGGCAGTCAAACTGCTGCATTTCGGGAACGCCGCGGAAGTCGACAATAAGGTCCTGATAACCGAAAGTGGTGCCACGCTCGGTGACAGCCACATTGTTATTGCCGGCCTCTCGTACTTTCCCGATGGCGTGACTCATTGCACCCGGAGCGAGGAACTGGCCCTTCTTGATATTTACCATCTTGCCGGTGCGGGCTGCTGCAAGGAGCAGGTCGGTCTGGCGGCAAAGGAAGGCGGGAATCTGCAGGATATCGACAAACGGAGCTGCAAGGGCAGCCTCTTCGGGCTGATGAATGTCGGTAACTACAGGTATATTGTACATCTTGCGCACTTTATCGAGTATCTCGAGCGCTTTCATATCGCCGATGCCTGTGAATGAATCGAGGCGGGAGCGGTTGGCTTTGCGATACGAACCTTTAAACACGTAAGGTATATTGAGACGGTCGGTCACCTCCTTTATTTGGCCGGCGATGTCAATGGCCATCTGCTCACCCTCGATAACGCAGGGGCCTGCGAGAAGGAAGAAATTGCCGGTCGGCGATGATTGCAAGTATTCTTTAATGTCTGTCATAATAGTTGAATATTTAGAGGGCGGGTAGGGCATGCCAGCCGGCCTCGCCTTGTCTGTTACGAATGTAGCATATTGATTACGTGGACGGTCTGGCACGCGGCAAGTGCGGCGGTCTCGGTGCGTAAGCGGCAGTCGCCGAGAGTTACGGCGGTGAATCCCGAATCGAGAGTCAGCGCTATCTCTTCGGGTGAGAAATCGCCTTCCGGCCCTATCATAATCACATTGTCGCGGCCTGCGACTATCTCCTTGGCCAGTAATTTACGTGGCACCGCCGGGTCGCAGTAAGCCACGAAGCGGTCGGCATCGGCCTGCTTGAACTCGTTGATAAAAGTGCGCAACGGAGTCATCTCGTCAATAATCGGCAATGTAGTTTTAAGCGATTGCTTCATTGCCGATACGGCAATCTTTTCGATGCGCTCGCGTTTTATCTCCTTGCGTTCCGAGTGTGCGCAAAGCAGCGGTATAAACCGGTTAATGCCAATCTCAACGAGCTTTTCGACAAGCCATTCCATGCGGTCGATATGCTTTGTGGGCGCCACCGCCACGGTGATGTTGCCACTCCAGGGTTGCGGCAGCTCCTCGGTCTGCACCACCTCAAGCAGTGTACGCTTGGGGTGTGGGTCGAGAATGCGGCATTTCAGTCTGTGACCCCGACCGTCAATGACATCGATAATATCGCCCTGCTGCTTGCGCAACACTCTTATGCAGTGCTGCGAGTCGCTTTCGGGCAAAAGCGGGTTAGTCAATATGTCGGGGGCATAAAACTGTATCATAATGAGTTGCTGATTAGGGAAATCAATATATTTTGTCTCTGCTGTGTCAGTTTAATTCAGATTCCACGAATCCTCCGGCCTGGCTGTCCTCAAGTTTTGCAGTGTCTTCAGCGGCAGTAGCATTGACCTTCTTGCTATCCTTGAAGATGAGCAGGAACGCTACGGTCACGGCAAGAGCGAAACCGGCGAAGATGAGCCATGTGGCAGTCCAATCGCCGAGTAGATACCTCTCGCCGTCGGAAGCCTTGGTCCACTGACAGAATTTATCTACGACCGCACCGGCCGAGAGAGTGCCGACGGTAGCACCGATACCATTGGTCATCAGCATGAATATACCCTGAGCCGAAGCCTGAATTTCGGGCCTGGTCTCGCGCTCTACGTAGAGAGCTCCCGATACGTTGAAGAAGTCGAAAGCCACGCCGTAGACAATCATTGAGAGAATGAAGAGGATAACGCCGGGGAAGTCGGGCGAACCGACGCCGAAGAGGCCGAAACGGAGCACCCATGCCACCATAGCCATGAGCATCACACGCTTGATGCCGAAGCGACGGAGGAAGAAGGGTATCATAAGGATGCAGAGAGCTTCGGAAATCTGGGAGAGTGAGGTGAGCAGAGTTGCGTTGTTGGAGACGAATGAATCGGCAAAGCCTGAGCCCTTGAAGCTTGAGAGGAAGGGCGTTGCGTAGCCGTTGGTGACTTGCAGGCACATACCCAGAAGCATCGAGAAGATGAAGAATATAGCCATCTTCTTGACTTTGAATAGCTTGAAGGCGTCGAAGCCGAATGTCTGCAAGAGTGTGCGCTTCTTATCGCTCTTGACAAGCGGACATTTGGGAAGGGTAAAGCAGTAGAGGCCGAGGATTATACCGAGAAATCCTGACACAAACATCTGCCAGTATGAATTCTGGAAGGGGGTGCCTTCACCGTTAAGAGTGAAGAAGAAACCGCCCTCGCTATTGAATGACGCGCAGTTGACAAACCACATCGCGGCGATAAAGCCGACGGTGCCGAACACGCGGATAGGGGGGAAGGCCTTGATGGTGTCGTAGCCTGCGTTGCGAAGTACGGCGAACGCAGCGGTGTTGGACAGCGCGATAGTAGGCATATAGAATGCTACGCTCAATGTGTAAAGCGTAATAAACAGACTGTGAGATACATCCGTTCCGTTGGCATTGGCCTGATAACCGAGACCGAAGCAGGCGAGCATGAAGAGCGCCGCAATCAACTGGCAGCCGCCGAGCACTCGCTGGGGCTGAATCCAACGGTCAGCGATGATACCCATAATGGTGGGCATGAATATTGAGACGATACCCTGAATAGCGTAGACCCACGGGATAAGGTCGCCCATGCCTGCGCGTCCGAGATAGTTACCGATACATGTCAGATATGCTCCCCACACTCCAAATTGCAGGAAGTTCATGACGATAAGTCTGAACTTTAGATTTTTCATGATTATAGTATTTAATGATTATTATTCTGTGAATCGCGTTTACGGTTGATAATGGCCTGCACCTCAGCCGCCTGCTCGTACTCTTCATTATCGATATGCTTCGCGAGGAGAGCTTCGAGTTCTTCGAGGGCATAGTTCTCGAGTCTCGGTTCGGCATTGACTCCGTCGTCGGCGTCGTGGTCGGCACGGAGAGATGTGTTGTCATCGTTCTCGAGCACAAAGCCGGTGGTGGTGAGTATTTCGGAGGTAGTGTATATAGGTGATTTAGTGCGTATTGCGATGGCTATGGCATCGGAGGTGCGAGAGTCGAGCACAATCTGGCGCTCGCCGTCGCTGAATGTCAGTTCGGAGTAAAAGATTCCGTCCTCGAATTTATATATGTAGACCTCAAGCAGCTTAATCCCGAAAGCGTGGGTGAAACTTTCGAAAAGGTCGTGGGTCAAAGGCCGGGGAGGGATAATACCCTCCAGCTCGATGGCAATTGACTGCGCTTCTGGGGCGCCGATGACCACGGGGATGCGGTACGGACCGTCAATCTCGCCAAGTATCAGCGCGTAAGCTCCCGATTGTATCTGAGAGTAGGTGAGGCCTACAACTTTTAGCTTTATTTTCTCTTTCATCTTATCCTGTTAAATGAAATGTCGGCTAATTAATAATCTGTTGGTCAGAATGTCAGTGGATAGTGGATTCTTCCTGACGCGGTATCAGCGTTTGCCGGTGAAACTCTGCCCGGTGATGACACCACTGCCGTAGCACAACTTGCTGTCGGGGGAGTAAATCACGCCAAACTGGCCGGGTGCGATACCCTGCACCTTGCGCTCCGACTCCAGCAGATACTCGTCCTCGTCGATGCGATGGAGGGTGGCTTTAAAAAATTCGGGCATGTGACGGTTCTTGAATGTCACGGCTATTTGGTCGGCATCGTTGCTCCACGGACAGCCCGAGATGAAGTGCATCTGGTTCATGTGAATTGTGTTGCCATACTGCTTCTCTGTGTCGTAGCCGTTGCTTACGTAGATGACATTGTCGCGGATGTTCTTCTTCACCACGTACCACGGACCGCCGCTCAATCCCAAGCCTTTACGCTGACCGATGGTGTGGAACCAATAGCCGCGGTGAGTACCGATTTTACGGCCGGTCTCAAGTTCGACAATCGCGCCCGGTTTCTCGCCGAGGTGACGGCGTATGAAGTCGTTATAGTCAATCTTGCCGAGGAAACATATGCCCTGCGAATCCTTGCGGAAAGCATTGGGCATCTTGGTGTTGACGGCAATTTCGCGTACACGTGACTTAGGCAGGTCACCGATGGGGAAGATGATATGTTCGAGCTGCTTGTAGGTGATGCGAGCCAGGAAGTCGGTCTGGTCTTTGACCGGGTCGGCCGCAGTTGCAAGCCACTTCTTGCCGTCGCGCATGACGGTGGTGGCGTAATGGCCCGTGGCAGTGAGGTCAAACTCGTGGCCCCAGCGCTCTTCAAAGAATCCGAACTTAATCATCTTGTTACACATGATGTCGGGGTTGGGCGTAAGACCGTCGCGCACCGATTGAAGCGCATACTCCATGACGTTGTCCCAATATTCGCGATGAAGCGAGACAACATCAAAGGGGAGATTGTATTTGCGAGCAATGTAGCCGCACATCTCTATGTCCTCTTCGGCCGAGCAATCGCCCTCGCCGTTGTCGAGTCCTATACGTATATAAAAGAGGTGGAGGTTGTGGCCCTGTTCGAGGAGCGTGTGAACAGCGACAGCGCTGTCAACTCCGCCTGATATCAATACGGCTATGTTCATGTCAATGTGTCATTTTTGAATTAACAACGTGGAATGCTTCCAGCAGACTGTCGGGGTCGAGTGTCTTTGAAAGGATTACGCCCTCGGGGTTGAGATAGTAGAGAGCGGGGGTAGAACGCAGGTCATACTCATCCTCGACATCGGGAGTGGCGGCCACAATCCATCGGGAGTTGTAGTTGGCTACACTCTGCGCCCAGTCGGCGGAGTAGTCGTCGGGGTAGATGCTGACAATGCGGAGCAGTCCTTCGTCGAGCAGCTGGTTGATGTTGTGGTCAGCCGAAAGGCGTATGCGGGTCATGCGACACTCATCGCAATCGGGGTCGTTGACAAAGAGGAGCACGTGGGCGCCGCGTGTTGAGCTGAGCGTCGAAGTGGTTCCGTCGCTCAGTGTGTACTTGAGTTCGGGAGCAACCTGTCCCACCTGAGTCTGCGTGAGCACCTTTGCCTCGTGGGCAATGCGCGCCTTGTTGGTCTTGGATATTTTCTTGTTGTTGACCACCGCGTTGGCAAACGGGAGGAATATCTCGTCGGATATGTAATCGGCGTTGCCGTTGTAGACGGCATCCTCGGCCAGCTCGGCAAGTGTCAGCAGTTTGTCGGGGGCTTTCTCATAGGCCGCTATAAGACGGCTTATGGAATTGTGGACGGTATCGGCCTGCGCGTAGGGGAGGAACGAGATGTAGTCCATGAACGCACCCTTGAAGGCATCGCGGTTGAGAATAGCGCTCTGCATGTTGCATCGGTCCCAGAAATGCGACACGAGATACGAGGCGCGTTCCTGGAGCGTGGTGAGTTCGTCGGGCGCCTGAGGGTAGGGGAACAGTGACTGCGCGCTGTTGCCCGTTGACTGCGCTCCGCACATCAGACTGCCAAAAAGGCAGAGTGCTGTTATTGTATTGCGAAATTTCATATTTTTTTAATATCGGTCAAATCTGTTACCAATAAAGAGATACGCTCTCTTCGGGGTAAAGTTATATGCAAAGTTAATGTAAGTTTGGGTGACTTCAAAACAATACGGCATATAGTTTGTTAAAGAAGTAAAAGAGATTTTATAAAAATCGACAGTTTATTAATACAGACAATCACTAAAACTTCATAATATATGAATTTCAACAGTTTCACTATCAAATCGCAGGAGGCTATACAGAAGGCCGTCGAACTGACCCGCGCAGCAGGTCAGCAGCAGATTGAGCCTGTCCACCTCCTCAAAGGAATTATGACTGAGGGTGAGTCGCTTATCAATTTCATTTTCCAGAAGATAGGCGCAAATCCTGTTATAGTGGCACGTCAGGTCGACGAGGATATCGCCCGCCAGCCCAAGGTGAGCGGCGGCGAACCGTATCTGAGCCGCACTTCCAACGACGTGTTGCAGAAATCACTCGACATCGCCAAGAAGCAGGGCGACGAATATGTCACACTTGAGGCAATGTTGCTCGCGTTGTTCCTCATCAACTCGTCAGCATCGACAATTCTTAAGGATGCCGGCCTGACTGAGAAGGAACTCGAAGCCGCCGTAGCTGAGTTGCGCAAAGGCAAGAAAGCTACCGACCAGAGCGCCGAAGAGACTTACAACGCTCTTAGCAAGTATGCTATCAACCTCAATGAGCGCGCCCGTTCCGGCAAACTTGACCCGGTAATCGGTCGTGACGACGAGATACGCCGCGTGCTTCAGATTCTGTCACGCCGTACCAAGAACAACCCGATGCTTATCGGTGAGCCGGGTACAGGTAAAACCGCTATCGCCGAGGGCCTTGCCCAGCGTATTGTTCGCGGCGACGTGCCCGAGAATCTTCGCTCAAAGCAGATTTATTCGCTTGATATGGGCGCACTTGTCGCCGGCGCGAAGTATAAGGGCGAATTTGAGGAACGACTCAAAGCTATTGTCAACGAGGTCACTCAGAGCGATGGCGAGATAATACTCTTCATCGATGAAATCCACACTCTCGTGGGCGCAGGTAAGGGTGAAGGCGCTATGGATGCTGCCAATATCCTGAAACCGGCTCTTGCCCGTGGCGAACTCCGCTCAATCGGTGCAACCACCCTCGACGAGTATCAGAAATATTTCGAGAAAGATAAGGCGCTTGAACGTCGTTTCCAGAAAGTGATGGTCAACGAGCCTGACGAGATGAGCGCCATCTCGATACTCCGTGGCTTGAAGGAACGATACGAGAACCACCACCACGTGCGCATCCGCGACGAGGCTGTCGTGGCCGCCGTGCAGTTGTCGGAACGATATATCACCGACCGTTTCCTCCCCGATAAGGCTATCGACCTTGTTGACGAGGCAGCGTCGAAACTCCGACTGGAGATTGACTCCGTGCCCCAGGCTCTTGATGAAATCACGCGTATGATTGCCCAGAAGGAAATTGAGCGCGAGGCTATCAAGCGCGAGGGCGACAAGGCCAAGCTCCATGACCTCGAAAAGGAAATCGCCACTCTCAAAGAGGAGGAGAAGGAGTATATGGCCAAGTGGAAAGCCGAGAAGGACCTCATCAACCGCATTCAGCAGAACAAGGTTGACATCGAGCAGCTCAACTTCGAGGCCGACCGTGCCGAGCGCGAGGGCGACTACGCCAAGGTAGCCGAAATCCGCTACTCCAAAGTGCAGCAGAAAGAGCAGGAGAACCGTGACATTCAGGAACAACTCAAGATGATGCAGGGCGAAAAGGCTCTTATCAAAGAGGAGGTTGACGCTGAAGATATCGCCGATGTAGTTTCGCGATGGACAGGTATCCCCGTCAACAAGATGGTACAGAGCGAGAAGGAGAAACTGCTCCACCTCGAGGCCGAGCTCCACAACCGCGTTGTCGGTCAGGACGAGGCTATACAGGCAATCGCCGATGCCGTTCGCCGTTCGCGTGCCGGTCTTAACGACCCGCGTCGTCCTATCGGTTCATTCATCTTCCTCGGTACTACCGGTGTAGGTAAGACTGAGCTTGCAAAGGCTTTGGCCGAATACCTCTTTGATGATGAGAACATGATGACACGTATCGATATGAGTGAATATCAGGAGAAACATGCCGTGTCACGACTCGTCGGAGCGCCTCCGGGATACGTCGGTTATGATGAAGGCGGTCAGCTCACCGAAGCAGTGCGACGCAAACCTTACTCGGTTGTCCTCTTCGATGAAATCGAGAAAGCTCACCCCGATGTGTTCAACATCCTGCTTCAGGTGCTCGATGATGGCCGACTCACCGATAACAAGGGCCGTATGGTCAACTTCAAGAACACTATCATCATCATGACTTCGAATATGGGTTCGAGCGTGATACGTGACAACTTCGCGAAGATGACACCCGAAACCAAAGACGAGACCATTGAAAAGACCAAAGAGGATGTGCTCGAAATGCTCAAGCAGACAATACGTCCAGAGTTCCTCAACCGTATCGACGAAATCATCATGTTCACTCCGCTGAACGAGAAAGAAATCGAAGAGATTGTAGGACTCCAGATCAAGTCAATACAGAAAATGCTTGCGACATCGGGTATCACTCTGGAAGTTACTCCCAAGGCTTTGCATTATCTTGCCGAGGAGGGTTACGATCCCGAATTCGGTGCACGACCCGTAAAACGTGTTATCCACCGAGTGGTTCTCAACCGCCTGTCAAAGGATATTCTCGCACAGAAAGTCGATAAGGACAAACCTATTGTCATCGACGTCGAAGGTGACGAGCTCGTTTTCAAAAACTAATCGAGCGAATGATTTAAGCAGAAGAAGCGCTCATCGACCATTGTGCTTCTTCTGCTTTATTTTAACTCCTAAAATTATTCAAACTTTTATTTTAATATTATGTCTATGAAAAAGCTGTTTTACTTATTACTGGTCGCGCTGCCGGTGCTCGGTTTCGCCTCGTGTAGCGACGATGACGATGTGCCCGATGTTGGCCTTACCACCACAATCGAGGGTGCTACCCGTGTTGACAACGCTCTCTATGCCGTAGCCGGCGACACTATCAATATTGAGGCAATCAATCTCGTTGACCACACCAAGAAGGGTGCAACAATCGGAGGCGCTGAATACTTCTGGGACAACTACCGTATCGGCAATGTGATTGCCGCTCCTTACGGATTGGATATTGACACCGAGGGTGTTCCCGCAGGCCGTCATGTACTTCAGATTAAGGTAGGTATCTTTGCCGTAGGTTATTCTCCCTGCGTAGGCTATCTCGTTTATCCCGTCTATATTGTCGACTGGGCCGATGATATACCCTCATCAGGCGATGTGGAAACCTCGCCTACGGTAGAGTTCTCCGTCACCCACGGTGACTGATTAGCATGACGCGAAACGGTTGCCGGATTTTTAACCGGCGGCTTTGACTAAGATATTTCAATCAGTTGAGCGGAAAGTGTGCAGTTTTTAACTCATGCTTTCCGCTTTATATATTTTATATATATTATATGTTTTATATATAATGTGGAATTGGGAGTATAGGAGATGAAAATGTGCAGCTTGGGGCGGCTTAATTAATGGCTGAGAAAATTTTTTCAAAAAAATGTTGTAAAAATTTTGTCAGTTCAAAAATTGTTTCTACCTTTGTGGTGTCGAAAGCGAAGGCTTAGCTAATCAAATGGCGATTTAGTGTAGTGGCCTAGCACGCCACCCTCTCACGGTGGAGACCCGGGTTCGATTCCCGGATTCGCTACTCGGCAAGGCGGTTGTCAATTTTGGCAACCGCCTTTTTTAATTGGTAAAAATTGAGAATTAGTTTTACCGAGAATTATTTTTAGCTGACAATTAAAAATAATTCTCAACTTCAACTTAATGATTTCGATATGGCGATACTGCTACAAATAGACCGTCTTACCAAGAGTGTGGGCGACCGACTGCTGTTCGGCGATGTGACATTTGGCGTTAACGAAGGTGATAAAATCGGAGTGATTGCCAAAAATGGTACGGGAAAATCAACATTGCTGCGTGTCATAGCCGGCAAGGAGGCTCCTGATTCGGGCAGTGTGGTAGCCCGCACAAGTCTCAATATCGGCATGCTGGAGCAGACTCCCGCCTTTGAAGGCGACCCTACGGCTATCGAGGCATGTATCGACCACTCGACCACCCGCGGCAGCCTCATTCTCAGCTACGAGCAGGCTCTCGCGGCCGACGATTCCGCCAAGTTGCAGGAACTGATTCCGCAGATTGACCACATGCAGGCCTGGGACCTGGAGGATAATGTGCGACAGATGCTCACGCAATTGCAGATTACCGATTTCAATCAGCGTATATCGACCATGTCGGGCGGTCAGCGCAAGCGCGTGGCTTTGTGCCGGTTGCTTCTTGACAAGCCTGATGTAATCATCCTCGATGAGCCTACCAACCACCTTGACATCACTACCATCGAGTGGCTTGAAAGCTACCTGCGCCATCAGCGCGTCACGCTTATAATGGTCACCCACGACCGCTATTTCCTTGATGCCGTCTGCGACAAGATTATCGAGATTGACCGTCAGCAGATTTTTACCTACGATGGCAACTATGACTACTATCTGCGCCGCAGGCAGGAACGCATCGAGGCAATGGCAGCCGAACTGGCCAAGGTGAAGAATACTTTGCGCCGCGAAACCGAGTGGATGAGACGTCAGCCGCAGGCACGCGCCGGCAAAGCGAAATTCCGCATCGACGCCTACTACGATTTGAAAGAGCGTTCGCGCGTCGATCTTACCGAGAAGCAGGTCAATCTCAATGTCGATGCATCTTATATCGGCTCAAAAATCTTTGAGGCTAAGAATGTATCGAAACGTTTTGGCGACAAGGTGATTCTCGATGATTTCAACTACATATTCGCACGCTACGAAAAGGTTGGTATAATAGGAGAGAACGGTGTCGGGAAGTCCACCTTTATCAAGCTTTTGCAAGGATTGGTTGCGCCCGACAGCGGCCACTTTGACGTCGGCGAAACCGTGCGCTTCGGCTATTACAGTCAGGATGGTATCAATTTTGACTCGCAGAAGAAAGTGATTGACGCCGTGACGGAGATAGCCGAGGATATTGTTGTCAACAACAAACTGCACTTCTCGCCGATGCAGTTCCTGCAACATTTCCTCTTCTCGCCGGCCGACCAGCAGAAATATATCCACACGCTTTCGGGTGGTGAACGCGCGCGCCTGCATCTTGCCGTCGTGCTCATGCAGTCGCCCAACTTCCTGATACTCGACGAGCCGACCAACGACCTTGACATCGTCACGCTCGGCATCCTTGAAAACTATCTTGAGGATTTCGGGGGCTGCCTGATAATCGTTTCTCACGACCGCTTTTTCCTCGACTCTACCGTCGACCATCTCTTCGTCATGGAGGGTGACGGCAAGGTCAAGGATTTCCCGGGCACATATACTGAGTATCGCCGCAGCAAGGAGGAGGAACGCCAGCGTCAGCAAAAAGCCAAACAGGCCGAAGCCCAACCCGCGCAGCAACGTCAGCGCGCAGAGCGCCCGCGAAAACTGTCATTCAAGGAGCGCAAGGAGCTCGAAGCCTTGACCGCTGAAATCGCATCATTGGAGGAAGAGAAAATCCACCTCGAAAAAGTATTCTCAGGCGAAGCCGAAGGCGACATCAACGAAGCCTCGCGCCGCTACGACGAGGTCAAAAACCTCATCGACGAAAAGGAACTCCGCTGGCTCGAACTCTCCGAACTGGAATAATCTCCTTAATAAGGTTCATGCAATAAACACCAACCCCGACAAACGCCACTTTGTGAACAGCGCTTGTCGGGGTTGGCGGTATTTATCATATTTAGTTTTTTCTGCCAAATCAGTGAAAATCAATATAGAATCGATAAAATTTCAGTACAATTATTGATAAGTATTTGAAATTTTTATAAATTTGCAACCGCAATCGTCAGCGGATCCCCGATATGGGGGTAACATGGCGGGTGGAATTTATAGCCATGGGGCTTCCATGCTGCGCAAGCGGCAAACCGATGAACCTTGGCAATGACATATTACAAGAGCGTTTATCAAGCGCTTGTTCTTGACGGATCGAAATCTGGCAGTTTCAATATCTGAGTCAGGAATGAGGCAACGATGGGCGCCTTTCGGGTATGATATACCTATTGGGGAGCATGTAGCGATACATACTCCTGTTACTACATTATATCATACAGCGTGAGGCTCCGCGTTGCTCGTTCAACTCAGATGGGCAAATGCCAGAGCCTCGATTCGTGGAACGAGTAACAGATACAGACTCTCACGCTCTTTTTTTATATTAATGGGCCTAATATGCAAAAAGTAGGCTGAAAGTTCTGTAATAAACTGATTATTATTAACTTTGAGCCATTTAAAGCAAAATGAATAAAAATTTGCTCTCATTGTGGTTCCGATTCGATAAA
>JAAVEW010000020.1 GCA_014801075.1 Barnesiella sp.
AGAAGGAGTGTAGCGAGCTACATGACTGATGACGAGGGGAAAAGCGGCGGAAAAGACTCCGACAGAATATTAAGATAATGAGAACGGTTAATATAAAATAATTTTAAACAGTTACTTAAATATCAAAAAAATGAAATCAAACCACATTATTAAAAAATCAATTGCAATGGCCGTAGGCTTGTTTGCTTTTGTCGACGCTTATGGCGCAGTCGATTTTGTTGTCGACGGCATAAGCTATACGAAGCTGTCAAGCAGTGAAAATACTGTCGAAGTGTCCGGCCCGGAGTCGGGTTACTACACCGAGGCCTCGGTTGTCATTCCCGCATCTGTCGAGTACGACGGCACTGAATACACCGTCACCGGCATTGGTGACAAAGCGTTTTTCAGCTCGCGCAGCATGACATCGCTTGTCATTTCTGAAGGCATCACATCAATCGGTTCGTATGGTCTCTATAATACCGGACTCACCGAACTTGTCATTCCTGCGACCGTGACTTCTATGGGAGACCATGCCTTCTCCAGCAACTCGTACCTGAAATCAGTGACAATCAAGGCCGAGCTGAATGAAATCCCTGACTATTGCTTCGATAACTGCAAGGTTCTTTCTGAAATCAATATTCCCGAAAGTGTGGTAAGAATAGGCAAATATGGTCTTGCTCAGACCGGCCTCAGGGAAGTGGTTCTGCCTGCAAGTCTGCAAGAGATTGACAACAACGCGTTCCAGATTTCACCTTCACTGAAAAACGTAGTATTCAACGATGGACTGGAATATATCGGCGAACGTGCGTTCGAGAAGTGTACAGCTCTTGAAGAAGTGATAATCCCGGGTACCGTTTCCCGATGGGGCGGCGGCACTCAATCTACTCAAAGTCCTTTTGGATATTGCAGTGCAATCAAAAGACTTGTATTCAAGGAAGGCGTGACAGAAATTCCGGCCGCTTGCATATGGATTATGTCCGGCGTAGGCTACCTGAACGAACTGGTAATTCCATCGACAGTCACAACAATCGGATGGCATGCCTTCATGAATAATACACCCTGGCGTGTCGGAGCCAAAATATCGCTCTACGGTACGACTCCTATCGACTATGATGATGACACATTTGGTTCTTACAGTATGTTCCGCAACTGTACACTTGAAGTTCCGGCCGGAAGCGCGGAGGCATACAGAAACCATGTCCTTTGGGGACAGTTTGTCAATATCGTCGAACGTGTCGAGAGTGTAGAAGTTCCCGATGTATTCAGAAATGTAATCGGCGAGGGCAAGTCGTACGCCGGGCTCACAATACACTGGGATGATGAAAAAGCTCTTGACAACCTGACAGAGGCTGTGCTTTTCGATGGACCCGCGACAGTCAATGACATCGTGGCCTCGGCCCTGGCCAATGATACCCGCTTCTATGCGCTTAAGACAGCGGGCGGCAACTTCGCGGCTTTCGGATTCGATACCAACGGAGACAATTCCGCAGCGGTATCAGTTGACGGAACTGCCCTGACACTTGAATCGGGCGTGGCTACATGCGGCGGTGTGTTTGAATCGGCTGCCGGAAGTTCGGACTACGACCATTGGAAAGTTAATGCCGCCGACAATCAGTGGAAAGTGTTTGTCAACGGTGAATTGGCCGATTTCGACAGCTCCGTATCGTCAGGCGACAATATTTCACTGGAATATGTGACTGTCGACGCAACTGAATCTGCGGTCAAAGACTATACATTCTATCTCCGGCCGGCCGACGAACTTGGCATCTGGACTCTCGACGAAGTGCAACTCAACACCGCTACCGACAAAAACGGCAGCAGCGTCCAGCGTTTCGTTCCCATGATAGCCAATATCTGCGGAGAAGGCGCATATCTTTATGGCGCGGGAATATCTGCCGAAGTGCGTGCGACGGACAACGAGACCTCATCTACCGATTATAGCGTCTATGTGCCCGATGCAAACAAAGGCGCTATGCAGCTGCGTGTCACAGCCAACAAACCTACAGAAGCCTTGATTGTCCCCTATCTCAATATCCGCAAAGACTGGGGAGCAGGCAAGACTGAAGTGAAACGCGTGTATAGCGACTCGCCTATGAAGGCAAGCACATTTGTGGCAAATCCCGTCACCGGAATATCTCTCAAAGAATATTCCATCGGCGAGACCGTCGTAATGGAAAATATGGGATGTACACTCATCACCCCGCAGTATGAGCCGGCTGATGCCGATTTCGCCAATTTCGAAGTGGCTTTCGCCGACGAATCCATCGTCACTATCTACAGCAGCATCAAGGGTCTGGTGGCACACCGCGCGGGAGAGACAACAATGACCCTGTCAGTTCCCGGCACTGACATCAAGACGGAATATACTGTGAGAGTAAAGGATATTGACCCTGAAAACAAGCCTGCCGATGATTTCGCCGACGGTATGTTCTGGCTCAATGAGGAATGGTTCACACATACGAGCGGCTCTATCAACTATATCTCTGAAGAGGGCGATGTCTATTACCGTGTATACGGCAATCAGAACAATAATATGGCGTTCGGCGCCACTTCGCAGTTCGCCACCATCTACGCCGGCAAACTCATAGTAATGTCCAAGCAAGCTTGGGACAACGGCGATACACGTGAAAAGTCAGGCGGACGCGTGGTTGTGGCCGATGCCACGACATTGAAATATATCGGCAGCATCGATGAAATAGGTGGCGATGGCCGCGCATGTGTCGGAGTTGACCCTGAGAAAGTATATCTCAGTCATACCGCAGGCGTAAGGGTGATGCACATGGATGCCGACGGCATATACATTGACGATGCCGACATTGATGGTGTCAGCCCCGGACGCAACGGACAGATGGGCGATATGGTGAAAGCCGGAAAATATGTCTTTGCAGTACGCGTAGGCAACGGCCTCTCCATCATAGACACCGAGACCGACAAGCTGATAATGGACATTCCCGTAAGTGGAATTCAGACAGTAGCGCAGTCGCTCGACGGCAGAGTATGGATTGGATGCGCCAAAACGCTCCAGCCTATTGATCCGGAGACTCTTGAGCTCGGCGACGTACTCACAATCGGAGCCGGCACCATAGGCTGCTCAAGCGGTTCGTGGCGTCCCGGCAATCTCAGAGCATCGAACAAGACCAATACTCTGTTCTGGAGTACCGGCAACTATAACGGTTCGACAGGCGACCTTATCCGCTGGGACATAGACGAAAATCCTGACCCGTCGACTCTGACATCTCTATATAAGCATGGCAGCGTGTCTGACACTTATTCCATGGGTTACGGAACGCCTAATTACGATTCCCGTACAGACACATGGATGTACTGCTCCACTCCCGGATTCGGAGTGAACGCCCTTAACAACCGTCTTCACTTTGTAGATGCCACTACCGGAGAACTCAAGCACACCATCGAGCTTGACAAATACTTCTGGTTCCCGTCGATAGCCCTGATGCCCGACAAACATGACCCTGAAATCCTGTTCGAGGATATTGAACTTCCTGGAATCGACTACTGCGATGAAGAGTATACCTACGATTTGACACAGTATCTCGATGACAAAGACAATCATAACTGCAACATATCCGTATCTCTGTCTGAGGCAATGCCTAGCGAAGAGACTCCTTCGAAACCTGCCGCAGAAATCACTCTGAACGGCAAGATGTTGAAAATCAAACCGCTGTTCAACGGCTCTCATGACTTTACCCTTATGGCTGAATCGAACGGCAAAGTGGTGTCACAGAATTTCAATGTAATGATCGGTAAAAATACAAGCGGCATCGGCTCCATCAACACCGCAGGCTCTGTCTACAGCAACGGATACTTCGTGGCATTCCGCGGACTTGGCGGCGTGACATTTGATGTGTATGCCCTTGACGGCAGAAAAGTCGACAGCATCGTAATTGATGATGATGCGGCTGTGATTTATCCTGCATATCAGACCGGCATCTATATTCTCAGAGGCTCCAACGGCAAGACTGCCAAAATCAGAATCAATTAAGAGCAGCTCTAATAATGAATAGATCTCTGTCAATATTATCAATCCTCCTGACGGCAACAGCTTCGGCTGTTGCCGCTCAAGAGGCTGACTACACCCGGGGAATAATCTGGGTGAATGAAGACTGGTACGGACACCAGAACTCCACTGTCAATTATCTCATGCCTGATGACCCGGAAGGCAACTTTTGGAAATACCGTATAATACAAGCCGAAAATCCCGGTAAAGAACTCGGCTGCACAAATCAATACGGGGCAATCTGGAATGACCGGATTTATCTGATTGCGAAACAGGACAAAGATCCGGGTGCGACAATAACCGGCGGACGTATCACAGTGGCCGATGCGAAGACCATGAAGATACTTCATCAGCAGAGTCTCATCGACCCCTCGGGATCACAATGCGACGGTCGCGGATTTATCGGCGTGGACGAGCATAAAGGATACATTTCCACCAGCAATGGTGTCTGGATTTTCGACCTCGATTCCTACACTGTAACCGGTCAGGTCGAAGGCTCTGCCAACCCCAATGCCGGAGGCGACAACGACAAACCGAATACCGACCCTACAGGCTCGCTCTATCACGGCCAATCAGGAATGATGGTTTCTGCTGCAGGGAAAATATTTGTGGCCCATCAGCAATACGGACTTATGATTGTTGACCCGGCTGAGGATAAAGTCGTAAATGTCATATCGATGGATATCGTACAGGATGGCGCCGGAATCGGCTCTGTCGTCAAATCCAAAGACGGAGCTCTTTGGATTTCTGTGGCAAAGAATTGTCAAGGCACCGGGGTGGCATTGAATTATATCGTAAGGCTTGACCCCGTGACACTGGACTACGAAATTATCCCCGTTAAAGATGGGTTTTATGCACCGGCCAATTCTTGGTATGCATGGACCCCGGATGCGTTTGTAGCATCTTCTGTTCAGAACTGCCTTTATTGGAAGGGCGGTCCGAACAGATGGTTCACCGGCACCAAGATATATAAATTTGATTGTGATACTCGTGAGCAAACCTTATTTATTGATCTCGAAGAAGAAGGTGCCAATTGGAAACTTTATGGATGCGCAATTGGCGTTCATCCTGAAACCGACGAATTATATATGGCTCTATATCATGAATTCGGGACACCTACATACATTACTCGGCGTTATTCTCCACAAGGAGAAAAAATCCGGGACTACGAAATGATAATGAACTATTGGTTCCCATCCCTTCCGTTATTTCCTGAGGGCGGCTCACAATCAGGAATTCATAATATTTTATCAGATTCCTTATCCTCAATTGGAAATCTCTATTCTATCAATGGTATTATCGTAAAACGGAATATCGAGTATGGAGATTGGCCCAATATCTCTCCGGGAATCTACATCTGGAAATCCGGTGATTCAACGAGAAAGGTTCTCATAAGATAAAATAAAAGATTCTCATAAGATAAAATAACTATGCAAGACCTGAGTGAGCAACTTGGGTCTTGCAACGCATATATGCGTATATGAAAAACTTTTACAAATTATCATTCTACGTGTCCTGATAGCAGGTTGTACAAAAAAAGTTTACAAAATGGTTGTAGGGTATAACCATTTTGTAAACTTTTATGGTGTTTGCTCTATCTCCTATGATGTTTGTTTTATCTCCTTTTGCGTGGGGTATTTGGGTTGGGGGTGCTTGAGGAGTGTGGGAAGCGAGCGTCGGGTGGGGTGGGGAGAGATGTCGTTGGCCGGGGGTTAGAAGTTGTAGCCGAGGGTGAAGGAGACGCGGTTTTCGTGGAAGGTGAAGTCGGAGTCGTGGAGCATGTTGAGCATGCCGAGGCTGCCGCTTACGCCGAAGTAGACGTGCTGATAGGTGATGCCGGCTCCCATGCCCCAGAGGAGGTCAACGCGGTTGAGCGCTGCGTCGTCGGCGTAAAGGTCGTTGGACACGTCGATGGTGCGACTTGATACTTTCTCTTTGGCTGAGAAGCCGATTTCGAGTTCGGGTCCGGTGAACACTGATACCTTGATGTCGTCGGTGAAGTCGAAATGATAACCGGCCATTACGGGAATGCGCATACCGAATTTTTTGGTTATAACGCTCTTTATCAATGAACTATTGTCAATTGCACCAACAAAGTCACCTTTCATGGAATAGGTGTTGTAGTAGAACTTAAGACCCGGTTCGATATAGAAATTGGCTACGACGGGCGCGTTGAAAATGCCGCCGAACTCTACGCCGCCACCGTTTTTGAATACGCTGATGCCGGTGCCGTCCTCCGAAACCTCACCCGGGCAGGTTACTTCGCCGGCTACGCGGATACCGAAATATGCCTTGTTGGCAGGGTTGTTAAAGATGCTGCTCTGTGCAAGCATCGACAGGCTTGCCGTGAAGGCAAATGCCATTGCAATAAGAACTTTTTTCATAATGTAGTATGTTTAAAAAAATATGCGTTGAGTGGTGCAGCCGTAGCTTCACCGCCTGCAAATTTAATAAAAATTTATTAAAATCAGGATGTTTCCCAATGGTGAGTTCCGGTTGCAATGAGGCAGTGGATTCGGTAGCGTCAAAGGATGTTGCCGGGCGATGGGTTGGGATTGGGGCCCGTGGGATTGGGAGTCGGGTTGGGATTGTTGGGGTCGTTGGGGGATTTGTGGCGGGATTTTTCGGCTTCGTCTATGGCTACCTGATAGTTGTTGATTACGGCACCGGTCACGAGGTTGAGGAGGAGGAAAGCGGCTATGCAGAACCAGGAGACGTGGTAGATGGTGATGACGGTGGGGCTTACGTGTACGAGGCCCATGTTGGAGGCGGTCACGAGGTTGTAGCGCAGGTCGGTCCAGTCCTCGCCCGTCAGCGCTCTGAAGAGGGTGAACACGGCTTCGGGGATGTCGCCGAACGGGTCGGGCGAATTGGCGGGGGAGTGGGGCGCCACATCCATAAGCTGCTCATATTTTGTTAGTTCCTCACCCGAGAGTGTGTCGGGCGACGGCAGGCGGAACATTGATACTCCTATGATGGCGTAGAGGTAGACAAAGATGAGGAAGAGCAACGCGTTGTAGGACATCGAGCGCATTGACTTCATCAGCACGGCCACTATCAGCTTGATTTCCTGCGATGTGCGCAGCAGTCGCAGCACTCGGAACACGCGCAGCACTCGCAGCGCCATCATCGTGCTGCCACCTTCCACAATGTCGGCCGGTATCCAGCCTATTATCACCAGTGTAAGGTCAAAGACGTTCCAGCCATTGTTGAGAAAGTCGCGTACGTTGCCCGCTGCGATGTAGCGCACGAAAATCTCGAACGTGAAGATGAGCAGGATTACGTGCTGCACGAAGGTGATTGCCGAGTTGTCGTGGGTGACCTGCACACCAATCAGCACGGAGTTGACGATAATGACAAGGGTAATGAAAAAATCAAACGCACGGCTTGCGACGAGTCGTGTAGATACTTGCTTCAGTGATGACATTGGTTTTTTATACAGTTGGATATTAGAGAGTGTTTCAAAAATCCCTGCAAAGGTAGGGATTACACCTCTGTATAAAAATTCCAATTTGGTCCAATTTGGTTCAAGTTCGCATTTGGTGATTTAACACACTGTCGAGTAAGGCGGTGTGGCAGCCGTAATTAATCGTGAAATTTTCATGTCAGTCAGAGACGATAAGCTCCCGACCCCCAACCGATACAAACCGATACAGCCCGATACAAAACCGCAATAAGGCTTAAGAACGAGCCATTATTTTGGATGCAATCTTTAAATTTTCTATTTAGCTGATTATTTTATCAGGACTTTGTGGGTGGAGTTGAGGTAGAGGCCGGGGGTGGTAGGGGGGAGGGGGAGATGGCGGCCGTTGATGTCGTACCAGGCATCGGGGTCGATGGCGGCGGTTGCACGGTCTGCGGTGATGGTGTCGACTGAAGAGTCGGCGCTGCCGGCGCGCACTGTTATCTTACCCTTGGCCAAGCCCTCGGTCAGGTCGACGGTCATGGTTATTACGTCGCCATCCTCCACGGGGGCTGCGGGCTTGAGGCTTATGGTGCCGTCGGAACTCATCTGCAGGTAGTCGTTCTCCTCAAGCACGGCGCGATAGGAGCGGCCTGCGGGAGTGAAAGTCTTGCGCGCAGGAGCGTTAGCCTCGGCGAGGATGGTGAACTGTCCGCGCTCGCGATGGAGGTTCTTGCCTATTACAAATTCGTGGGAGTAAACATTGTTGTCGCTTTCAACCGCGATATAGTTGTCGGCAGTGTTGTCGAATGTCGACGAGGGTACAACGCCATCCTTGGCCACGCCGTTGTATGGGCCTTGAATGAAGATGACGCCCGAACCGTCGGCGGCAGTCTCCCTCGACTCCGGACGCTGATACACCCTCACGTAGTCAATCTCGTAGGCGACAGGGAGCACGCTCTCATCAACGCCCTTGTAGGCGCCCCAGTCGCCGCCCCAAGCGAGGTTGAGTATGATATGGTAGGGACGGTAGTAAGGCCAGTTGACGAAACCGTCGTGGTCGTTGTTGTATGACAGGATACGCTGCCCGTCGGCATACATCGAAATGTTGTCATTGTCCCAGAGCATAGCGTAGGTCACCCAGCCACCCTCCATGTTGTCGACATGCTTCGAAGCGCTGACCTGAGTGTTGTTGGCATGGTAGTGACCCTCGGCGTGGAGCGAGCACACGCAGGTGTTTGGGTCGGCGCCCACTTCCTCCATGATGTCGATTTCGCCGCAGCGGGGCCAGCCCTCGTCGGCCCAGTTGACGCCTGTAGGCATCATCCAGAACGCGGGCCATGTGCCCTTGCCGGCGGGTAGTTTGAGGCGCGCCTCCATGTAGCCGTAGCGCCATGCAGCGTAACCCTCGTGCGCCCCCTTGGCATTGTGTGAATCCATGCGTGCGGAGTAAATCTTGCCGTCCGCACCCTTGAAGCAGTTTATCACGAGCGAACCGTCCTTCACCTCGGCAGTGTGGCGTATGTTGCCCTCGGCGTCCTCGATGTCGACGTTGCCTGGACGGTAGGTCTGATACTCGTTGTTGACATTGCCGGCTTCCCACCACATCTGGCTCCACTTCTCGGTCAAAGCGTCGGTGTCAAACTCATCGTTCCACACCAGCTCATACCCCTCGGGAGCGCCGGTGAGCGTCATGGGACCGCCCGCGGGATTGCCCGCCTCGCCCTGCAGGTTGAGGTCGTAAATCTCGATTGTCGACCCCGCCTGTGCGCCTCCCGCGTCAAATACTACGGAGGCCACGTTGAGGGTGGTGGAGGCGGTGTAATTGTCGATTACGAAGAGACACTCGCGGTTGGCCGGGAGCGTCACGTAACAGTCATATATGCTTTTGGCGCCGTTGGTGTCGGGGTCCTCGATTTTGACGGTAAACTTATTCTCAGCCGACGATTTCACATGAAACGAGAGGCTGTACTTCTTGCCCTGCGCAATGCCGTAATTGGTGGTAAGGCGCAGCTGCGCCTGCCACTGGCTGTCGCCGCGTCCCGCAGGCACGGTGTAGTCAATGCACCCTACGGTAAACTGATTGCCCGTGTAGGTTGAGAACGGACCGCCTGCGAGCGCCGTCCAGTTGTTGTCGGCAATCCACTCCGAGTATTCCGCGCCCTGCAGCAGATTGGTGTCGTCGCTTTTCACGGGATTGGTCGCATCGGTGTATTTGGAAAACTCAGTGACTGTGTTCCAGGCAACCTGAGCATAGGCGCCCGTTGCCATCACGCCGCACAGCGCGGCGGAAATTATAAATCGCTTCATGATAATTAGATTCTTAACCGTGCCGCAAATGTAAGTAAATTCGAAAAATAATACAATATATGAGATGAATTAATTGAGAGTATCGTCACAAAAAAAGTATCTGCAAAAGGTTGTACGGTCACAACCTTTTGCAGATACTTTATAGATTCGGGATGTAATATCCGTCGGTTACTTCATTTCACTTCCGGTTACTTCAATTCATACTTTGAGGTGTTCTTGAGACCGGGAGCGCCGCAATATTTCATGACGTCGCCGAAGAGCAGAACTTCAGCACCGAGGTTGCCGGGGTTCTCCTGGAGGTTGAGAGCGGTGCGCACGTCATTGTTGGGGAGCTGAACGGAGATACACTTAGTGTAGTCGGTGCAGTCGGCGGTGGGGCCGAGCACGAGGTTGGTTTTCAGGTCAGCGGGAGCGCCGAACACGGTATTGTCGAGAGTAGTCGAAGGAGTCGAGGGCATGTAGCCTACGATGTAACCTTTGACCCACACGCCTGAGCCCCCTTCGGGAGCTGCAGAGGTGGAGGTGGGGTTGAGGGCAATCACGCTTGCTGCGGTGTAGGGATTCTCCAGAGTGCCGTCACCTTCGCCCGTTGCGGGAGGAGTGACGGGGGGAGTTACAGTACCCTGGCCGTTGAGCTCGTAGTTGGATGTGTTCTTGAGGCCGGGAGCGCCGCAGTATTTCATGACGTCGCCGTAGAGCATCACTTCGGCACCGAGGTTGCCGGGGTTGGTCTGCAGGTTGAGGGCATTGCGTACTGAGCCTGAGGGGAGCTGGATTGAGATACACTGAGTGTAGTCAGTGCAGTCGGCGGTAGGACCAACTACGATGTTGGTCATGACATCGGTGGGAACGCCGAATACGGTGTTCTCAAGAATAGTGCTGGGAGAGGTGGGCATGTAGCCTACGATGTAACCTTTGACCCAAACGCCTGCGCCGCCTGCGGGAGCTTCAGTGGTAGAAGTGGGGTTGAGGGCGATTACGCCTGCGGGAGAGTAGGGATTTTCAAGAGAACCGTCGCCGCTGCCGGTTACAGGGGGAGTGACAGGGGTGTCACCGCCACCTTCCGACAGCATGTTGTATTTCGAAGTGTTCTTGATGCCGGGGCCGCTGCAATATTTCATGACGTCGCCGTAGAGCGATACCTTGGCGCCGAGGTTGCCGGGATTGGTCTGGAGGTTGAGTGCTGTACGGACGGTGCCTGTCGGGAGTTGGATGGTGATACACTGAGTGTAGTCCTGACAGTCGGCAGTCGGACCGAGCACGATGTTGGTCTGCAGGTCGGCAGGAGCACCAAACACGGTGTTGCTGAGAGTGGTCGAGGGGGTAGAGGGCATGTAGCCTACGATGTAGCCGGTCACCCAGATACCGCTTTCCACAGCATCGGTGGTCGACGAGGGGTTCATAGCCACAATCTGAGCCACGTTGTAGGGAGTGGTCTCCGAACCGTTGCCGGCCGGAACAGTGCTGCCGTCGTCAACGCCTTCGATGCGGAACTGAGAAGTGGCACCCGAGTTGTCGGTGATACCCCATGTGTCCATATACTTCTCAAGCGAGCCGTAGAGCCAGATCTGCTTGCCGAAGTTGTCGGGGTTGTCGCGGAGGTTACCGAGTTCGCGGAGCTTGGTATCCTGCGGGAGCGAGATTACGAGACACTTGGTGTAGTCGGTGCAGTCGGCTGTCGGACCGATAACGAGAGTGTTGGCGAGCACTACGTCGCTGCCCCATTCGATGTCGGCGTTAGAAGTCACGGAAGTAACCTCGGGAGCCACGGCACCTACGATGTAACCTGTAGTCCAGCCTTTGGCGCGGCTGCCGGCCTGCTCGATGGCGATAGCCTGCTCAACGGTGTAGGGATTATCCTCGCCGCCGGGTTCGATGGTGGGGTTGCCGAAGTTCATGCAACCTGCGGCATCGATGAGGGTGAGCTGCCAGGGGTTGGAGTCAGAGTCGTCGGAAGTAGCATAGTAGTCAAGGATACCTACTACGTCGCCGTTGCCTTCGGGGAGCATGTCGTCACGGAAAGTGGCGTAGCCCGAGGTGCGCACGGTCAGAGTCTGGCCGTTGGCGTCGGTGAGCAGGCGGTTGGTGGTCACCTTGTAGCCGTCGGTGAAAGCGGCTTTGCCACCCTCTACGAAGCTTACATTGTTGAATCGTACAATCTGTGACTGTATTCCGGCGAGTGCGGCGGGGTCATTGGGCAGTTCGCCGAAGTTGCGCATTGCGATAGTGTCGATGTCGGCAACGTCGGGCAGACCGTTGAGCTGCATGTGTGACTCAAGCATCACGGGGGGCATGAAAGTAGCTTCCCACACCTGGTTCTTCTCGTAGAAGAGGGGATAGCCGAGCTGCTGAGTGCCGTTATACTTACCGATGTACATGCCGGTGAGGTCGATGACCACCTCTTGGCCGGGAGCGTACTTGGTGTACATGCCGGTGGAGTTTACCGAGATAGCGAGAGCTGCAGTCTCATCCTGGATTACGAGCTTCTTGTACACGTTACCGGTGCGGTCAGACGAGATTACGCGGCCGTGGATGATATAGTGAGAGCCATCCTCGCGAGCGGTGATAGTGTCGATATAGTTGACAGTGTTCTGCCAGAAGGCCTGCTTCACTTCGAGGATAGTGGAGTTGGGGACGTAGGTGGCAACAGGCACGTTGAGTCCGGGCGTGTTGTCGTCAAAATCGTCCTGGCATGCTGTAAATCCCACTCCCATCGAGAGCGCTACAATACCTAAAATATATTTTTTCAGACTTTTCATGTTGATGGTGTTTAGTTGCCTTTGATGGTGAAGTTTTTGATTTCCCAGGTGTCGGCGCCTGCGGTTGAAGAACCGTATTTGAAGCCGATTTCAATCTTCTTGCCGGCGTAAGCCTTGAGGCTGATGTCGCCTGATGATACGAAAGTCCATACTCCGGCGTCGGGCCATGTGGGGATAGTCAGGGCGGTCCATGACGAGGTGCCTTCTACGCGTACCACGAGGCCGCAGAGTTCACGCAGGATTGTCTGGAACTTGGCTGCATGGTCAAATGTCAGCGTAGCGTCGGTCTTGCCGGTGAGGTCAACGGTAGTGTAGGCGTAAGCCTCCGAAGCGTATGCGGCGTTGATGTAGGCCGAACCATTGAGGTAGCCCGAGCCGTTATACACTTTCCAGTCCCAGATGTAGGTAGCCTCAGCGGGCATTGTGACATTGTCGATTGTCCAGCCGTCGATGCCGCTGACAAGGCCGGAGTAGATTTCGCTGCCGGTAGAGGGGGTGCCGGGGTCGGTGGTACCCTGGCCGTTGAGCACATACTTGGTAGTGTTCTTGAGACCGGGGCCGCCGCAATATTTCATGACGTCGCCGAAGAGCAGAACCTCAGCGCCGAGGTTGCCGGGATTCTCCTGAAGGTTGAGCGCGGTACGCACGTCGTTGTTGGGGAGCTGAACCGAGATGCACTGAGTGTAGTCGGTGCAGTCGGCGGTAGGACCGAGCACGAGGTTGGTCTTGCCGTCGGCGGGAGCGCCGAATACGGTGTTGGAGAGTGCGGTGGAACCGGAAGAGGGCATGTAGCCTACGATGTAGCCTTTGACCCATACGCCTGAGCCGCCTGCGGGGGCTTCGGTAGTTGAAGTGGGGTTAAGGGCAATCACGCTTGCGGTGTTGTAGGGATTTTCCTGAGTGCCTTCGCCATCGCCGGTCACGGGAGGAGTGACGGTTGAGCCGCCTTCGCCGTTGATTGAGATAATCGAGCTGCCCTGTGCCACTTCGGGTGTGGTGTTATACATGATGAGCTGACCGAGGATTACCACTTCGTCGCCTACCTTGATGGCATCGGACGCGGTAAACTTGTCGCCGTTGAGGTAGTAGCCGCGGAACACCTGGAGCTGACCGTTGGCTGTGCCGTCGTTGGAGATGTAGTAGGTGGCGTTGCCGTAGCTGCCGGTGTCGATTTCGTCAATCTTCGATACTTTACCCTTGATGTAGACTTTGTCCTTCGACATTACGCCGGCATTGATGATGGCGAGAGCGCGCACTGCATCGTAGGGCGATTCGAGAGTGCCCTCGCCGGTGCCTTCGCTGACATCGCCACCCTGGCCGGGAGTGCCGGGGTTGAAGTCGGGGTCGATTGCGGGGTCGTTGGCCATCTCATAGAGCTCGGGAGCAATATACTGCTCGGAGAGCGAGGTGTAGATACCGTAAGACTTGTAGTTGGTGTCGTAGGCGAGGATAGAGCCTGAAGCCACGTTGGAGATTACCCAGCGGCCTTCACCGTTCTTGACGGGGAGCCAGAGGTAAGAGTTGTCGTCCTTAACGGGGTTCTTTGACACGCTGGGACGGTTGGACCATCCGGTGCCGTAAGTGCTCTGATAGAGGAACTGGCCCTTGTAGTCGGTGATATAGTATTTGCCTGAACCGGCCTCGGTTTCGGTGAACATGAAGCCGTACTGCTCTGAGGCGTTGAACTTGTTGCCGCTGATGGTGATGGCCGAAGTGTAGAGGAAGCCGTTGTCGCCGGCAGCGGTTACGGTCTGTGCAGCCGAGTTGTCGACTACGAGAGCGTAGGCGCGGCCTGAGGTGATGTCGCCGGTGAGCAGGGTGAAGTCAGACTTGCCCACCTCCACCTCGCCGGTGTCGATGCCCTCGGGACCCCACTGGTAGTGGGAGAGCGAGCGCATGCCGGGGATGCCGAGATACTTGTCGATATAACCGCGTACTGTCACCTGACGGCCGAGGTTCGAGGGATTGGCGTTGAGGTTAAGGCCGTCGCGCACGGAGCCGGAGGGGAGCTGCAGCGAGATGCACTGAGTGTAGTCGGTGCAGTCGGGGGTGGGAGCAAGCAGAAGGTTGCTTGTGCTCTCGAAGGGGGCGCTGAAAGCGGCGGTCTGGTCGTTGCATACGAACACAGTCTCGGTGGTGTTGACGCAGCCCACGATGAAGCCGGTCACCCAGTAATACTTCGAGTCGTCGGGAGCATCGGAGTAGTAAGCGTTGTAGTAGGAGGTTGCTCCGGGCACAGAGAGAGGAGCGTCCCACTGTCCGTTGCCGCCCAGGTCGGGGCTAATGACGGGGGGATAGTCGAAATCGTTGTCGCACGATGTAATTCCCATGCCGGCGGCAAGAGCCATTACCGATGCGAATATTAATTTATGCAGTTTCATAAACGTTTTTGCTTTTGATTGTTAGTCGTTGATTGATGCGTCGCTGATTGCAATATCGTTGACACTCTCTCTTAGAAACGGATACCTACGTTGAGGAACAGACGGATACCCTGAGCGTACTGGTACTTGTTGGGGAATTTCTGCGCGTCGTAGTTGGTATAGTCGAAGCGGCCCTGCTGGAATGCGTTGGTCATGATGTCGCGGTTGTTGAGCAGGTTGGTGGCCGAGAGGTTGAAGTTCATCGATACCTGACGGTTGATGTAGACGAGCTTGCCGATTGATGCATTGAGCACGAAAGCATTTTTCATCTTGTCCTGGCTGGCGAGCGATTTCATCTTGGCTTCGAGTTCCTCCTTGTTGGGGAAGTGCTGCCACAGGTCGGGGAGCTCTTCGTGACGTATGGGTGAAATCTGCACGTAAGAGTCGCCCATCCATGAGCCGTTGATGTTGAAGAACCACTGCTTGGGAGCGGCCCAGTCAAGACCTACGTTGACTGCAGTCTGGGGAGTACCGCCTACGTAGAAGTTGTTGAGGTAAACTTTGGTTTCGATATCGTCCATCATACCGTTTTCGTAGGAACGTACACCGGTGGGACGGTTCTTGTACTGGTAGCGGGCGTAAGTACCTGCCATGGTAGCTGTGAGCGAGGGTGTGATTTTGTAGGCCATGCCGAGCTCGATACCCTTGTACTGACGGCGCACGCCTTTGAGCGCGTAGTTCATGAATGTGCCGTACTGGTCATCGTAGTATGAGAATCTCTCGGTGAGGTTGCTCATCTGAGTCCAGTAAGCCGAGATGGCACCGCGGAAACGACGGTAGTTCCAGGCGTAAGAGATGTCGCCTGAGAGGATGCGCTCGGGAGAGAGACCGCTGATGGCGGTGTCCTTGATGCGCGGCGAGATGTAGGCGTATTCGAAGAGCGGGGCGCGGGTTTCGTAAGAAGCGTGGGCCGAGATGAAGTTGCGGCCGTCAACCTTGTAGGTCGCGCCGGCTTTGAATGCACCGGTGTCGAAACGGTGGGTAGCGCCCTTGCCGTAAGAGTTCTCGGGAGCGCGGCCGTTACGCATGTGGCCGTCGCGCTGGAACTGGGTGTACTGCACTTTGAGACCGTAGTTGATGTCCCACTGGGGCAGGTTGATCATATTCTGCAACCAGCCTGTCACCTGCACGGCGTTGATGGTGTAGTCGTAGCCGAAGCGGTCGCCTTTGTAGACGCGGCGGTTGGGGTTGTTGAGGTCGTTCTGGAGCACGTCGGGGTCGGTGGGGAAGTCACGTTCGGCAAATGTGTCGATGTCGCGCCAGAAGTCACCGCCGAGGAGGTCACGAATGGTCTTGTAGTAGTCGGCCGACGTGTAGTTAATCCTGGCACCGCCCTGGAGGCTCATGAAGTCGTTCATGCGGTAGTTGACAGTTGAGTTGAGGTGGAACTGGAACTGGTTGCTGACGCGGTTTTCAAAGATGTAGACAGCACCCTTGCGGTCATCCATGGGGAGGTTGGCCTCCTCGATGTTGGCAAGGTAGTTGGCCTGATAGAGGCCGTCCCAGTTGATCTGGCGGTCGAAGGGCACGAGGTTGCCGTCGGGGCCTGCGAGGTAGCCGGTGCGCCATGCGTCGGCCACGAGTTCCGACTCAGAGGTGGGCATGCCGTTGTCGAAGTAGGACGAGGGAAGTCGCTTGTAGTAGTCGGGACGCGGGTCGGGAGAGTTGCCGCTGCGGGTAAGGCCGGTGGTTGAGTAGTTGACCCAACGGAGGGCGGCACCGGTGTTGACGTTCACCTTGTTGTTCTTGTAAATCCAGTTGAGCATCATTGTGGGGTCAAACTGCTCAACTACCTTTGAGGAGCGCTTCTTGCCATCCTGCCAGCCCCAGTTGGGGTTGTAGGTGTTGTCGTCGACGAGGTCGAAGATTTCCTGATATGAAGCGCCCGATGCGCCGCGCTGTATGGGGGCACCGAAGGCGGTGAGGGTCAGCGAGTGGTGCATGTTGAATTCTTTCTCGAGCGAGATGAAGGCACCGAATGAGTTGTAGAATGTACCGTCAATCACGCCCTCGTCGGCCCAGCGGCCTATAGCGCTCACGGTCAGGCCCCAGCCGTTCTCGTTGATGCCGGTGGAGTAGGTGGCCATGGCGCGGAGCATATAGTTGGAGTTGGTATATGCGAGCGAACCGTTGAAACCGGGAGAGTAGTTGGAGGTGATGGTGTTGAAGTTGGTAGAACCGGCGATGTCACCGAAACCGTAGGCGGCCGCTCCGAGACCGATAGCGTTGGTGCGGTTGCGGAATGCGCGTGATGTCATACCGCCGAGAGTTGAGAAGCTGAAACGTCCGCGGGCAAGGTCGTTGAGCTCGATGCCGTTCATGTAGACAGTCTGATACTGAGAGTCAAGACCACGGAAACGGAAGTACATCGGCTGGAAGTTGTAGTTGGCCGCATTGTAGTAGATGTCGTCTGACGCGCCGGTGAGTGCCTGGATTGACTGGGCGCTGCCTTCCTCGTCGTCGAGGGCGTTCTCGTCGTACCACATATCCTGAGCTTCCTCGTAGTAGACGGAGTTGAGATCGTTGTTGTTCAATGTGATAACACCGACATTGACGGTCTGATTGGCAAATAATTCTACCTGTTGTGCAGCATCGGCGTAGCCATACGCTATTGCGGTAAGCGTGGTGGCTCCGGGCCGGGCATTTGAAATCAGGAAGTCGCCGGCAGGACCGGTAGTGACCGTAATTCCTTGATTTTGAAGCGTCACTAAAGCCCCGGCAATAGGATTGCCTGTGTCGGCTTCAACTACGCTGCCGCTCACCGCTGCTCGTTGAGCCAAAGCGGGAACTGCTGCCATCAACAGCATGAGTAGGAACAGTTTTAGTTTCATAAATGCAATTAGTTGGTTAAATATAATTTATCAATTGGTTACTGATTAGAGGCTACTTCGGTAACGAAATTCAAAATTATTTAAAAAATATTAATCCGCCAAATATTTTTTGCATGAATTTGGGGCCAACCATCTGTTTTCCACCAGTTGACGGTGAAACTTTGACGCTTGCAATTTGTTATAATAATTACAAGGAGCATAGCCCGAGTCGCCCCGCAGAGGGCTGTGAGGTGGCAATTGGTTTGCATATTATGCTCTCTTGCTTGCAAATTGAAACTATAACCAAACTTTAAATGATATGAAAGCAAAATTTTTGGCCGCATTCGCGGCAGTCGCAGCAATAGCTTTTGCAGGATTTTCGGCCTCGGCCCAGTATAATTCCACTCCCGGCATCGTGATGGCCGGTTCGCAGAACGCCGACAAACTTCCCTCCAAAGCCAAGAAGTTTATTAAGAAGCACTTCGACGGTGTAGGTGTGGCCGGTTGCGAGGAGGCGTTCGCGCAGGGTAAATATGCGGTCGAACTTCTCAACGGCGTGGAGATTGAGTTTGACTCCAAAGGTGAGGTGCTCGAAGTCGATGCCCCCGACAATACCTACCTTGCTGCGTCAGTGGCAAAGGACCTGCTCCATGACTCGGCATTCAACCATCTTGAGAAGGCCGGCCTTATCGGTAAGGTTGAATCAATTGAGTTCAAGAAAGGTCGTGCCGTAGAGGTCGAAGTCGATGTTCCCGGCCCCGACACCTACGTCTTTGACATCAACGGTCTCTTCATCACCGTTCAGGACTGACACGCAGCCCAACGTGGTGGAATTGACTCTGTTACATGGCGCGGGCCGTGACGGTGGCGCCGTGGGGGAGCTTGACGGCTGCGGTGGAAATCTCCTTGCCGTAGATGTCGCGGCTCACTGTTGTGCGGTACTTCTTGCCGTTGGCTATGACGGCGGAGTGGTTGCCGGGGAACGATACGTTCCATGTCAGCGCTTTGCCGGTGTCATTGGTGAGCGTTGACGATGTGGCGCCATCGTGGCGGAGCGACAGGAAGCCGCCGAGAGCGGGCACGTTGCGTATCTCGGCTGTAGTGGCGCCGAGGTGTGACTGCGTACTGACTGACTTTGTTGAGGCCGAGGGCTTGAGTCCCATTGCGCCGCCTACGATGCCTTCAACCACGCCGAACGACACTTCGGGGTAGTCGGCACGGTCGTTGACGGGGAGCGAGGTGACGAACCGGTAGGCGTCATCGTCATATCCCAGACGGTAGAGCAACGCGGGGAAATAGCTCTGGTTCTCAACGTTCCAGTCGGTCTTGGCGAGCATGTCGGCAACACCGGCGCGTATGCGGTCGCCATCGGCCACGGCGTCAAACCACAGCAGGAAGGGCACCCCCTCGCCGCGGGCAAACTGTCGGTCGGTGGTCCAGAAAGTGTTGTAGCGGTTGTTGTCGGCGTCCCACCACGTGTTTTCGAGCAGGTCGCGGTAGGCCTGCGCGGTGGCTTCGGCTTTCTTGGCAGCCTTTTTGTCGCCGTTAAGTCGGGCTATGTTGGCATAGGCCTGATGGCCGGCGTAGAGACCGCCCACGAGGTCGACGGCTACGGTCAGTCCCCCGAAATTCTCCACGTACGACGCGAGGCCGCGGCAGGTGTGAAAACTGTAGTTGGGGTCGAAATTAGCCGGTTTGTTCATGATTTGTTCGCGGTCCATGATGCTTTCGGGCTGAAGTTGCCAGCGGGTGATGAACTCGTTGACGCTGCGGTCGTAGAAGTTGCGCATGGCGGGGTCGGAGATGTAATCCTCGTCGCCGGTCCATTCATACATCTTGAGGCAGGCCATCATCACGTCGCTGTTGGCATTGAGGCAATACCAGAACTCCGAGTCGGAAGCGTAGTCGATGGGCGCCGGCTTGTCGTAGCGGTTGATTTCCCAGTAGGTGCACCAGTCGCGCGACTCGTTGATGTTCTCGGCAAATTTCTTCATCATGTTCTTGTTGTGCTTGGCCAGACCGATGATGTGGGCGCCGGTGGTCTGGTGCGACACGTCGCGCATGCAGAATGCCTCGCGGTTGGGGAGCGCGGCCTCACACCATGCTCCTACGGGGTCACCCTTGTCGTGGGAGTAGGATAAGGCCTTGGCTTTAGCCCAGTTGAAGCTCTGTTCGAGCAGCGGGTCGGAGGAGGTGAATGTGGCTATTTGTTCCACTATGACGGGGGAGGAGAGTTGAGCGGTTTTGTTGCTTTTGGCCGAGGCGCTTCCGGCATGCGCGGCGCCCGCAGCGAGCAATAGTGTCATGGTTGCTGACAGGAATTTTTTCATGATTGTAAGGTAAGTGTAATGAGGTTAGGGTTGTTTGATACCGTCAGGTATTGTCGGTCACAAAGTTACAAAAAATATGCGTTTCTGTAAACCAAAACGGCGTAGACGGTTGTTATTACAGTAAAATTAACAATCAACAACGTTTCAACTATGAATACAATCAGTCCAATACCTTCACATGATATTGCTCAGTGGATTCTCGGGCTTGTGCAGAGTCTGTGTGACCTCATCGGTCTGCGTCACAGCCCTAAGATTGAGCAGATTATCTATGTAGTGTTTATCTGCGCCTTTGCGATAGTGCTTGGCTATGTCATCCGCTGGGTGATACTGTTCGCCGTGCGCAAAATAATCAAGTTGCGTAAAACCGATGTCGGCGACGAGCTGATAAAGCAGAAGGTGCTGTCGAAGTGTTCGCATATCATAACGCCTCTTGTAATCCTCGCGTTGCTACCGTTTGCCTTCGAGTCGTCGTCAGGGCTGCTTAGGGTGCTTCGCGACATTGTAGAGATATACCTTACCATAATGTTCGGCGTCGGTATCAACGCTATCATAGGCTTCGTGTGGTTCAATTACAACAGGAAGGCCAATGAGGAGAATCACCCGCTCAAGGGTGTCATGATAGTAGCCAAGGGCATCGTGTGGATAGTAATCGTCATTATATGTATGTCGATACTCATCGACAAGTCGCCTATGGCACTGCTTGGCGGTTTGGGCGCGTTTGCCGCAGCATTGATGCTGGTGTTCAAAGACTCGATACTCGGTTTCGTGGCCGGTATTCAGTTGTCGAGCAACGATATGCTCCGTGTGGGCGACTGGATTGTAGTGCCCTCGACTATAGCCAACGGCGTGGTGATTGACGTGTCGCTCACCGTTGTCAAGGTGCAGAACTGGGACAATACCATCGTGATGCTTCCCCCCTACACCCTCGTCTCTACCTCATTCCAGAACTGGCGCGGCATGTCGGAATCGGGTGTACGTCAGATTGACCGTTCGGTCATCATCGACAACACTTCAATCGTGCCCGCATCGCAGGAATTTATCAGCGACATGGTGGCCCGTTATCCTCTTCTCGAAGAGTTCGTTGCCAAACGACAGGCCGATGCCAAGGCTGGCAACACAATGGTGTTCAACGGCGGCGTAGCTCCCGTCAACGGCACGCTCGACTCCAACCTCGGTCTCTTCCGCGCCTACCTCTGCCGCTACCTGCTCAACCATCCCGCCATCTCCCACGACAACAATATCATTGTGCGCCTGATGACCCCCGATGCCAACGGTACGCCCCTCGACATCTACTGCTTCACCGCCACCACCGACTGGCTCGCTTACGAAGCAATCCGCTCACAGCTCTTCGAGCACATAGCCACCACCGCCACCGACTTCGGCCTCCGCATCTTCAACAACACCTTCAACGGCCAAATCACCCTCACCCCCGGCGCCCCCACCGGCCCAACCACCCCCACGGCAACCCCAACCCCCGCCGCCCCGACAGGTACTCCTATAGCTCCGGCCGGCCCGACAAAATAAACAACCTGAGAGGTTTCCCCATCGCCTCAAACATCCCCCCCACTAACAAACTGCACCCTGAAAGTCCCACAAAAAAACTTTCAAGGTGCAGTTACTCTTTTAAATAAACAGCACCACTAAAAATGAGGGTAGAAATGGGGGTAGAAGTGAGGGTAAAATACTACAGCCAAGACAACAGGTAAGCGGAGTATATCGCCGAGCCTACGATTACGAGAGTGCCTGTAAATACTGGAAACTTTAGCGCCACTTATTAGATAATGACGATACTCTGTTTTATAAATCGGGGTTAGGACTTGATTTCGTATTTGGCAAGGTCTTTGCAATTTTCGGCTACCTCTTCTATTATCTGGCGACAGCGGGATTCCGGGATTTTAATTCCTGTGCCGGCAGCTATAAAATCGGCTAATCGGGGTTGTCCCGTACCGTTGACCGACGTCGCATGTTGGCCATTGTATCCTTCCGAGCAGTATGTGAGGTCATAGGCGGGAGCAAGTTGCCATCGCCATGTGTTGTTGTCGGAACGGTTGACCAAAAAACTGAAGTTCTTGCAATGGTCGTCCTTGTTGTCAGTTATGTAGTTGAAAACCATGCGACAGAACATTTCTTCAACGTCCTTACTGTTTTGTGTTAGAAATCCGGTCAGAGCAAGCAGATTGGTATAGTCAAGAATGGGAGTGCTGAGAGATATGCAGAGCAGACCGCCTGCAGTTGCAGTGTGGATTCGTTCGCCATCAGGGGTCAGATCAAATCTGCGCGAGGCAAAGTATTTGCCATTCACAAGTTTGAAATCGGGGACAGTTATGCCACACTTGCGGGCAGTTACATTATAGTTGTATTCCATTTGACCAATATCCTCGGGGTCGTATGTGTGTCGGAATTTAATCAGCCAATGACCTTCGCTGTCAGAGAATGTCGCCTTAGGCCGAGCGCCTCCGCTATTTCCGCTGTTAAACAACAATAACTCCGCATCGTTGTCCTGATACTCCCTCAACACTTCGAGCGCCTTTTGCTGCAGCATATCGAAATCGTGCGTTGGTTGAGATGTAACCACATTGTGTACAGGAAGATACGTCAATGCTCCCATGCCGCTTTCGCCAACAATGCTCAGGCGGTCGAGAGCCGACAGGTTAGAATCATCTATCCCCTCACGTAACAGTGCCTTGTGCAGCAGGTAGCGACCGTAGCCATCGGGCAGACTATCCTCAAATATTCCGAAATCACCGTTGAACGGTGTTGGGCGTGCAATGAAAATCTCATTTTTCAGCGGTAGTTCCAGCGGTGATATACTGAACCCATTGAGCAGCCAGTCCTTATTGTATTCAAAAACACACAGGCGGTTATCAGGAGTCAGCGATATGACTCCTACGTCCAAGCCGTGGTATTTTACTTGCAGGCGGTTAGTTTTTTTCATTGGGTTTGTGATTTTTGGTGGGGTATGCCTTTTTCTTGCCGGTGTTTTTGCGTATGAGTTCCAGTTCGGCCATTGTTGAGTATCTTGGGGTAGAGAACAGGTCGCTGAGGTCCTTTAGATAATCCGTTGCTATAGCGAGTAATATCAGGTTTTTCAGCGAGATGAGGCCCTTTTGCTCAAAACGTGTGATATTGGCGAGCGCAACGCCCGACTTCTCGGCGACAGCCTCACGGGTAAGCCCCCGCTCAACACGCCGTTTGCGGAAATTTTCAGCCATCTTTCGCGCTACATCATCAGCATCGGGCGGCATATGGCTGTATAATACTGATAACATATTATCCGAATCGCTCATATTTACTAAGATACTACTAATATAATATCAGTTGCAAATATAGCAAATAAAAGCGAAAACACCTGCATTTTCCCGCCTGAAATATTCCATCCCCATTGATTTAATGTAATCTCTTTCCGGGGGGGGTGTTAGTTTTGGAGAGAGTGGAGGAGGGTGGTTACGGCTGTCGGGATGTCGGTGGGGGAGGCGGCGAGGCATTTGATGAATTTGGAACCTATGATGGCGCCGGAGGCGTTGGCTTGGGCGGCGGCGAGGGTTGCGGCGTTGGAGATGCCGAAGCCTATGAGGCGTTTGTGGTTGAGGTTCATGGAGTTGATGCGGCGGAAGTAGTCGAGCTGCGAGTCGCCGAAGCTGTCGCGGGTGCCTGTGGTCGAGGCTGAGGATACCATGTAGATGAAGCCGTCGCAATGTTCGTCGATTAGGCGTACGCGTTCGTCGGAGGTCTCGGGGGTGATGAGCATTATCATCGGTATGTCAAACTCGCGGCATAGTTCGCGGAACTCTTTGAGGTAGATGTCAAAGGGCAGGTCGGGCACAATCATGGCGTCGATGCCAGCCTCGGCGCAACGCTCAAACAGACTGCGCAATCCCATGCGCATCAACGGGTTGAGGTATCCCATCAGCACGAGGGGAGTATCGGGCACCTTGGCACGCACGGCCTTGACGTCGTCAAACAATCGGTTGAGCGTCATGCCGTTGCGCAGAGCGATGGTGGAACTCTCCTGTATCACGGGGCCGTCGGCCATCGGGTCTGAGAAGGGTACGCCAACCTCTATCATGTCAACACCGCCCGCCACGAGCGACGTGATGATTTCGCCAACGGAGTCGAGCGTGGGGTAGCCGGCAGTGAAGTATATCGAAAGTATGTTTTCGGGCTTACGCTCGAAGAGTGATTGCAGTCTGTTCATAACCTGTATGTGTTATTGTGTTGTTACTTAATGTTTTAATCGTGATTGGCGGCACGGATGCCGTCGACGAATCGCCGCAGCATGTCGGCTGACTTGACCCCCGGCTCCGTCTCGAACCGCGAATTGAGGTCAATCCCTGCCATCAGTCCCGGCATCGAGCGGTAAACGGCTGTCACAGAGTCGGTATCGTCAGCACTGATGCCACCGCTGAGCAGGAACGGCGTGGTGAAATTGCCGTCGGCAAGCAGTTGCCAGTCAAACTTCACCCCCGACCCGCCTTTGCCCGCGCACTTCGTGTCGAGCACCAGCATGTCGGCGTGACCGTCGTAGGCCGCGGCTTTCGCCATATCCTCCGCGCCGGCTATGCTTATGGCTTTCAGTACGGTAAATCCTCGCTGCTGCAGGCGGTCGCAGTAGTCAACGCTCTCATTGCCATGCAGCTGCGCGGCAGTGAAACCGTATCGTTCCATTGTGCTGACTACGGTGTCGAAATCCTCGTCGACAAACACTGCCACGGCCTTCACGCCGCGCCTGTGCAGCGCTTCGATGATCTCCTTGTCGGGCTCGCCGGCACAGCGTGGCGACTTCCGATAGAATATAAACCCCATCAGGTCGATGCCGAGTGCTGCCACTTCGTCGATATTGTCGGGCCGACGCATGCCGCATACCTTGACTATCATTGCTTTACGTTGAGATAAGTAGCCAATGTCGAGCCGGGCGACGGTGTAGACATGAATGCTTCGCCAATGAGAAATCCGTCAAATCCCGCCTCGTGGAGCCGCAGCATATCCTCGTTGTTGCGAATGCCGCTCTCGGCTATCTTTACGCTGTCGGCAGGAAGTTTCTCTATGAGAGTGAGGCTCGGTGCAAACTCCACCGAGAAGTCGCGCAGATTGCGGTTATTGACCCCGATAAGGTCGATGTCGGTCGCCACTGCTGCCAGTTCCGACTCGTCGTGGAGCTCCAGAAGTACCTCGAGGCCAAGCCCATGAGCTACGTCGGCCAACCGTGCCACCTGTGCCGGGTCGAGAATGGCCGCAATGAGCAGAATGGCGTCGGCACCCGCGATGCGTGCCTGATATATCTGGTACTCGTCAACGATAAACTCCTTGCGCAGCAGTGGAATATCGGTCACTGTGCGGGCCACCTGAAGGTCAGTCAGCGCCCCGCCGAAATAGGGGGTGTCGGTAAGAATAGAGCAACCGGCAGCCCCCGCACGGGTGTATTCCATGACAATCTGGTCAACCTTGGCCATGGGCGCAATCTCGCCGCGGGAAGGGGAGCGACGCTTGAACTCGGCGATGATGCCAAACTCGCGGCTCACGATTGACTCGCGCAGCGACCTAACGGGAGCGGCGACCTGCAACGCCATTTCGCGCAGTTCCTCCAGGCCCACGCAACGGCGCGAGGCTTCCACCTCAATGCGTTTTGTCGCGGCTATGCGTTGTAATATATCTTTCATAAACTGTTGATTTCAATAAATTTATTGAATGACTGAAGCGCGCGGCCCGAGTCGATTGACTCCTCGGCGCGGCGTCGGGCCTCGGCGAGCGGCATGTCGGGGTTGAGGGTGGTAAGGGCGAAGGCTGCGTTGGCAACCACGCAGTCGCGCTGGGCGGCGTTCGACTTCTCCTGCAGCACGCGGTCAAATATACCGGCAGCCTCGGCAATTGTCTCACCGCCATATATTTCGCTCTGCGCATGTGTGGTGAATCCGAGCTCATCGGGAGTGAACAGGCGGTCGCCCTGCGCGTTGCTCACCTTGAACGGCGACGTAAGCGAAATCTCGTCGTAACCGTCGAGCGAGTGAACGATAGTGCATGCTATCCCCTCATTCTGAGCTATATAGTTGTAAAGGCGCATCAATCGCAGATTGTAGACGCCGAGCAACTGATACTTCGGGCGCACGGGATTGACCAACGGGCCGAGCATGTTGAAGAACGTCCTGACCGCCACGGCCTTACGCACCGCGGCCACGCTCTTCAACGCCGGCGAGAAGAACGGCGCATGCAGGTAGCACACACCCGACTCGTCGAGCGAACGGCGCAGACGGTCAGCGTCGGCGGTAAACTTAACCCCGTGATGCTCAAGAACATTTGACGCACCCGACACTGAGCTGGCGCCGTAGTTACCGTGCTTGATTACCTTCTCACCCGCGCCGGCAACCACGAAGCAGGTAGCGGTGGAGATATTGAAAGTGTTCTTGCCGTCGCCACCCGTACCCACTATGTCGATAGCCTTGACGTTGTCGAAGTCGATAGGCAGGCGTCGGTCGAGGATAGCGTCGCGAAATCCGGTGAGCTCGTCGGTGGTGATAGCGCGCATCAGAAACACGGTCATGAATGCCGAGAGCTGCGCGTCGTTGTAGCGGCCGTCGGCTATATTGAGCATCACGTCGCGGGCTTCGTCGCGCGACAGATTCTTATGCTCAAACATCTTATATAACAGTTCTTTCATTTTCTTGTAGTCTGACTTTACGGTTGGTGATATTGACGGAGGAGGGGGTATCAGTGGCGCAGCCAGTTGTCGAGCATGCGCGCACCCTGCGGGGTCATGATTGACTCAGGGTGGAACTGCAGCCCGCGCACGTCGTAGTCGCGGTGGCGCATAGCCATAATGGCACCGTCGGCCGACGTGGCGGTTACCTCAAGCGATTCTGGCAATCCCTCGCTGTCGACCACCCACGAGTGGTAACGGCCCACCTGTGTGCCGCTGTCGATACCCTCGAACATGTAGTCGTCGGCCACAATCTCAACGGGCGACGACACGCCGTGATACACCTCCGAGAGGTTTCTCAGCCGCGCCCCGAAATATTCGCCGAGAGCCTGATGGCCGAGGCATATACCGAGTATAGGCTTGCGCGTGGCGTAGCGTTCAAGGAATTGGGGGAGCTGTCCCGCCTCCGAGGGGATACCGGGCCCCGGGGATATTATTATCTTGTCGTAATCCTCGATGGCGTCGAGGTCGAGCCGGTCGTTGCGCACCACGTCGGGCACGGTGCCGAGCGTGCGCAGCGCGTCGACTATATTATAGGTGAACGAGTCGTAATTGTCGATTATAAGGATTTTCATATCGGTATCAATCATTGAAAGTTGTTGCATATTCCACGGCCTTGACGAGAGCGCCGAGCTTGTTGTTGGTCTCGCGGAGTTCCATCTCGGAGTTGGAGCGGGCCACGATGCCTGCGCCGGCCTGCGAGTAGAGGCGGTTGCCCGTGCTGACGAAACTGCGTATGGTGATAGCCTGGTTGAGCGAACCGTCAAACCCTATGAAACCTATGCAGCCGCCGTAAATCTTGCGGTTGTGGGGCTCAATCTCGTCGATGAGCTGCATGGCACGCACCTTGGGCGCGCCGCTGAGTGTGCCCGCCGGGAATGTGCCGGCGAAGAGGCGGAACACGTCGGCACCCTCGGGGAGCGTGGCCGATACGCGCGACACGAGGTGTATCACGTGGGAGTAGAATTGCACCTGACGCAGGAACTCAATCGCCACCTTGCCCCCTGAGCGGGCCAGGTCGTTGCGTGCCAGGTCGACGAGCATGATATGTTCGGCATTCTCCTTGGCGTCGGCCAGGAGCGCGTTGGCCAGTTCGTGGTCGCGGGCATCGTCGCCGGTGCGGCGGAATGTTCCCGCAATCGGGTCGATGTAGGCTTTCCCTTTCTCCACGCGCAGATGGGTCTCGGGCGATGAACCGAACACCTTGAAGCCGCCCATGTCGAAGAAGAACAGATAGGGGGAGGGGTTGACGCANCGCAGCGCGCGATACACATTGAACTCGTCGCCGCGAAATCCCTGCGAGAAACGGCGCGACAGCACAATCTGGAACACATCGCCNCGNCGTGCATGCGCTATGCCNTTCTCCACCATGCTCTTGTACTCCTCGTCNGTGATGGTCGAGGAGATGTCGTCGAGCGGAGTGAAGGAGTATTGAGCTATGTTGTTATTGTGAATCATAGCCTTNATCTCCTCGGTGCGGCTCTCCTGACCCTGCACGAGATTTTCGATAATCGTCATCTCGTTGTTGTAGTGATTGACGCGGATGATGAAGCGGTAGAGNATATAATATATGTCGGGAATATCCTTGAACTCGTCGCACGGCTTGGTGATNTACACCTTGTCGAAGTAGCGCACGGCATCGTAGGCCGTGTAGCCGAGCAATCCGTTGCCGGGCACCTTGTCGCCNTCAAANCGGAATGCACTCAGATAGGTGCGCAGTGCGGTGGGNACGTCCATATGTTCGCCNACCTCAATGTTGATAAAGGANCCGTCGGGATAAGTGGCTGTGATGACCTCGTTGTGGAGCTTGAACGAGCCGATGGGGTCAACGCCGATGAGCGACACGGAGTTTTGCTGCGTGTGATAGTCGGAACTTTCGAGCAGCGCCGACTGCGGGTAGAGGTCGCGAATCTTCAGGTAAATCCCCACGGGGGTCTGGAGGTCGGCGGGTATGGTGGTTGTTTTAGTTGTAATCTTCATTTCGTCAATTCATAATTCACAATTCATAATTCACAATTGGCGCGGGGCATTTACCTTTGTACGTCGAACAGGTCTCTTATGTTCATTGCGCATTGCGCAGGTAGGTTTCCATATCCTTGTCGCCGCGGCCGGAGAGGTTGATGACAACCACGTCGTCGGGGGCAAACTTCCTGATGTCGAGCGCGGCGAGGGCGTGGGCCGATTCGAGCGCCGGAATGATACCCTCGGTGCGGGTCANNCGGTANGCTGCGTCGAGCGCCTGACGGTCGGTNGCGGCAAGCACTTCGGCGCGTCCCGTGTCATGGAGAAAAGCATGGAGCGGTCCTACGCCGGGGTAGTCGAGTCCGGCCGAGATGGAGTAGGGCTCGGTTATCTGTCCGTCCTCGTCCTGCATCACCATAGTGCGCGAGCCGTGGATTATGCCCTCGATACCGCAAGTCAGTGAAGCGGCGGTCTGATCGGTGTCAACACCGAGTCCGGCAGCCTCCACNGCCACGAGTTTCACCTCGGGNCGGTCGATGAAGTGGTAGAACGCNCCGGCNGCATTGCTGCCNCCGCCTATGCAGGCCACCACGTAGTCGGGCAGCTCCTTGCCGGTGAGTTCGGGNACCTGACGAAGCATCTCCTCCGAGATGACCGACTGNAAGCGGGCNACCATCTCGGGGTAGGGGTGCGGGCCGACGGTCGAACCTATTATATAGAATGTGTCGGAGGGGTTGCAGCACCAGTCGCGTATCGCCTCGTTGGTGGCGTCCTTGAGTGTCTTGTTGCCCGAGGTGACNGGCACTACACGCGCGCCGAGCATCTTCATGCGNTCCACGTTGGGGCGCTGACGGGCCACGTCGGTAGCTCCCATGTATATGATGCACTCCATTCCCATCAGGGCGCACACCGTGGCNGTGGCCACTCCGTGCTGTCCCGCGCCGGTCTCGGCGATGATNCGCTTCTTGCCCATGCGGCGGGCGAGNAGTGCCGANCCTATNGCGTTGTTGATTTTATGAGCGCCGGTGTGGTTGAGGTCCTCGCGCTTGAGGTATATGTTGGTGTTGTAGANCTCGGAGAGACGGCGGGCGTGATAGAGGGGCGATGGACGGCCCACGTAGTTGCGNATCAGCTCGTCAAATTCGGCCTTGAACTCCTCGTCGTCGGCCCAGTGGTAGAAAGCCTCTTTCAGGTTCTCGACATTGGCGTGGAGTATTTCGGGTATATATGCGCCGCCGAAGCGTCCGTAGTATCCGGCATCATCGACCGGTAGAAAATGTTTGTATTCGCTCATATTGTCTATTTTATATCTTTGGCCCTGCTTATGGGGGTGNTTTCTGTTAAATANTATCGTATTGTNACTCAAATTGAGGATATACTTGCAAAGATAAACAAAAAATGCCGTCGGAAAAACTATTTTCCGCGGCAATCTTTGTCAGTATATATTCTTGTCTATTGGAGCATGTGTANTATATACAGCCGGAGGGTTGCCGCGTGTTGTCGCGCCACCATCGCCATGACTGTATGTTTATACAAATATTCTTCATCTTATATCCTTCTTTGCTGCAAATATACGTTGTTTATTCTTAAAAACAAAATNTTTATGCAAAAAGTTTTCGATTTATATCTGNATATTATGTGATTNGTGNATAAATATGCAATTATTATGCACTNTGGCGTTATCGTCCGCCGGCGGTTGAGTGGTCGGCGTCGGCGTTGACATTGACGAGTTTCTGCGCCTTGCGTTTCTGGCGACNCCAGTTCACATTGTAACTTATCTGCACGTAGGGTATGCGCATGTCGAGGCTCATNTGCTTCTCGTTGGTGTTCCACTTGCTCAACGTCTTGCTGCCCTGGTCATAATTGCCGAATGGCTGTATGATGCCTGCGCCAAACTGCCATGCTTTCCAGTTGTAGCTGAGNTCGATGAGGTTGAGGTCCTCGCCCCACGATATTGTCTCGCCCCACAGGTCGCGTTGGGCGCGCATGTATTGAACTGTAAGNTTGAAACCCCAGTGGGAGAGTTGTAANGTTCCGTTGCCTGACCACGCGCTGTTGGTCAGATTGTANCCNGTGCCGCGCATGCGNTCGGTGCGATATTCGATATAGCCGCTGAGTGTAAGCCAGTCGGGTATCACTTCCACCTGCGGGGCAAGGTATATTGACAGGTTTTTGANGCCCCGGCTGTTTTCGTAGGTGGTGACGAGNCGGTCGTTCTGCCAGAAAATGTGCGGCGTGATGGCGTCGGGCGATGTGAAGGCGCGCACGCCAAACGAGCTGTAGACTCTCGGCAGGTTGAACCCGTAGCGGAACGATAGCATGTAGGAGCTCGANGTTTTCAGATTCTGGTTACCCAGNCGCCACTGGAATGCGTCAATCTGCTGCGGCACGANATTGGTCTGGGCGAGCGAGGGGGTNGACTGCCACGAGGAGAAGTTGAGGCGGAAGTTATGGTTCTGATTGAGNGAGTAGGTCACGGTAGCCTGCGGGCGCGGATTCCATGAGTGGTTGCCGCGGTCGTTNTCNTTNAAGAGGAAGTCGGTGTACTGCACACCCATGCCTGCCGTGGCNGTCCATTTNCCGAAGCGNCGGAAATATTCGGCGAAGAGATATACACGGTCCTGACGCTGATGGAACACATCGCCGTCGAGGCTCTTATACTCCGAGCGGTTGCGGTTGGCGGTGTATGACGCGCCGACGGTGAAGCGGGCATTGCTCCAGTTCTTTATGTANTCGGCTTCCACGGCGTAGGCCTGGTTGCGGTCCTTGATGTCGGTGTGGATATCGGTGACGGGCNTNGGTTGCNGNCTTCCGTCGAGNCGCTCCACATAGTCGGAGTAGGTGCTACCCATATATAAGGAACTGTTGAAGCTGAGGATGAACATCTGCCTGCGGCTGAAATTCTGCTGCCAGTAGAGCGAGAGCGACGGGGTGGTGCCGTTGTCGCCGTTGATGTCGGTCAGGTCGATGTCATCGTCACCGTTGCTGAGGTTCATAAGTCCGCGGTAAGTGTATCGGTTGGAGAATACGCGTTGCGCGCCTATCTCGGCCATGAACACTGTGGTGTCGGGTTTTATATAGCTGTAAGAGGCATGGANGTTGCCGAACGTATTGTCGATTTCACCCCCTCGGGAGGTCTCGTTGCGGGTCAGACGCGAGCCGTCAGTGAAGGTGAAAGTCTCGGTGTAGTCGCGATGTGTCTTGATATTGTTGGTGAGTTTGAGCGACGACCCTATTTCCCATTGCGACGGGCCGTAGTTGAGTTTCAGGTCGGCCATGTATTGTCCGAACACTGTGTTGAGAGCGGGCATTGCTGAGGCCATGAGCGAACCGCCGGCATCGGGGTTGACAACGATGAAGTTGAGCACATAGCTGGCGCCGCCGTAGCGCAGACCGGGATTGTCGATCCACTCCACGCGCTTGATTGACTGGGGGAGGAGCGAGCGAACCTGCTCCACTGTTGACACGCGGTCGTTGATGCGCAGTTGCACGCTTTGGCCCGCGGCCTGAATCACACTGAGCGGGTCGTTGACCGTGAGAGTGGGTATCAGCAGATTGCGCAGCAGCTGCATGCCGCTCTTGGAATTGTCGACTGCGCTCTTCGAGGGGTAGTACACCTCCATGTCGGACTTGCGTATTACCTTCGGGGCCTCGATTGTGACTTCCGTTATTTCGCCGGCCGTAATAGTGTCGGGTTGCTCGGTCTGGGCCGCCGCGCCGAGGGCGCAGACTGTTGCTGATATTGCAAGTAATTTAAATTTCATTTGTTGATAAATTGATAGATTTTCTATTCTTGATACGCGGCAAAAGTACTATATGCTACACATACAAGACTCAACAAATGTAAATTTGTGACAAATCTCCCCAAAAAATTATTTCCTTATCTCCATTTATCAGGAATAGAGTATGATTTCTCTCCGTTCGTCACTATATCCGGCATGATGGCAGATGTAAATCTACGAACGTTTTTAAGCATTAGAACAGGTTTGCTGCGATGGTGTATGAGGTTATCCTTTAGGTCGTTACTGAAATTTGACGGAGGGAAGTAAACCTTGATGCCTATATCCGGGAAACGCCGTTGAATGAGTTCAATCGGAGGCACTAAGTCGCTATCAGCACTCACGAGTGCCACAACATCCGTTTCGCCCATCACACAATCCTCTACCATGCGGATAGATATGTTTACATCGGTTTTCTTCTCCTCGGGACGGGATATATCGCCTTTACAATATGGGCATATGATATGCTTCTCGAGATACTTACCTCTCACAATTTCAAACCGGTCGCCGTTGAGTAGTTTGTTGGCATTAAGAAATGCGCTTTGTCGACTGTTCTTCTGCGGACTTATAGGTGAGGCGGTAAAATATATAACTTTTTCAAGAGTTTGATCTTCACCGAGGAAACTCTCGCAAAGCTTAACCATATCAATCCAATAAGATTTACGCCATGCCGAATCAATTTTTTTTGTTCGTTTAAGTCCGAAATAAAAATTGAACCCGTCTATATAAAATGTGACTCGCTTTGTAGTTTTCATAATAAATAAAAAAGCCGCTCGTAAGCGGCCTATTCCCTGCAAGAAAGCAGGGCGTTGCTTTTTCTGTCGCAAAGATAATAAAGTATTATCAAATATACAAATATTAATTTGCTATATGATAGTATTTTTTATCCTTACAATAGTATAACGAATTAAAACAGGCAGATGTTTTTTTCTGCTTATGCTTTCTGCGCATTGGTTGGAGTGGGCGGGCGGGTCAGTGTGGGTGGCGTTGCGAGGGGAGGCGAATAAAAAACGGGGTGGGGTGAACTTATTGAATATGTATGCGTTAATATAGCATAACAACGTTTCAATGATATTTATTTCAGGGAAAAGAACTAAGAATAACAAAACGATAAAAACGATANAACAATGAAGAAAACAGCAATTTTGATGCTTGCTGCGGCAGCATCTCTCGGATTCGTGGCATGTGACAGCAAAACAGGTGCAACTGCCGGCAAGTCGGCCAAATCGGGCGGCGATAAGGAAGTGCTTTATACAGGCGTACTTCCCGCAGCTGACGCCCAGGGCATTCTCTATACTCTCAAACTCGACTTTGACGACGACAACAACTATACCGACGGCGACTTCGTGCTCGTGGAAAATCCCCTCATGTATGACAGCATCACCCCCTCCGGCCTCAAGGTCGTAGCCAGCTCATTCATTGAAGGTGACTTCACCAAGGAGTCAAAGCAGGTCAACGGCGCGGCAGTCGATTACCTCCGCCTCGTACCCGATGTAAAAGAGAGCATCGGCGATTCCTCGTCAACCCCCATGTACTTCATCGTCAATGCCGACGAGTCAGTTACACTGGTCAACGATGAGCTCCAGCTCCCCTCATTCCCCGATCTCTACACCCTCAAAGTTGAAAAATAAATCAGTTAGATATCAACCCGCGTCGGGCCGTAAGGCCTGACGGTCAGCGACCCCCGCATGCCGCAACGGTGTGCGGGGGTTGTTAGCGTTGACACGGTGACAAATCCCNNCGTCTTAACCGCCTCCGGTGTTAATAAATACTGTGAAACGGGATTAAATTTTGCAGAGCGCATAATTTGAATTACCTTTGCATCAGAAACAGATTGATTATGCAGAGAAAAGATTTTGAGATAATGGCCCCGGTAGGGAGCTACGAATCGCTCCATGCCGCCATCAATGCCGGCGCCGACGCCATATACTTCGGAGTGGAAGGACTCAACATGAGGGCGCGCTCGTCGGCCAACTTCACCCTCGACGACCTGCGCGACATCGCCGCTACCTGCAACGCAGCCGGCGTAAAAACCTACCTCACAGTCAACACCGTCATCTACGACAACGAGCTTGAAAAGTGCCGCGCCATATGCCGCGCCGTGAAGGAGAGCGGCATTTCGGCCGTGATAGCCTCCGACATCGCCGCTATAATGATAGCACGCAGCGAAGGCGTAGAGGTGCATATCTCCACCCAGTGCAATATCACCAATATCGAGGCCGTGCGTTTCTACGCGCAGTGGGCCGACGTAGTGGTGCTCGCCCGCGAACTCAACATGGAGCAGGTGGCCGCAATCCACCGTGCCATTGTCGACGAGGATATACGCGGACCTCACGGACAGCTCGTGCGCATCGAGATGTTCTGTCACGGAGCGCTCTGCATGGCCGTGTCGGGCAAGTGCTATCTCAGTCTGCATCAGATGAATTCGAGTGCCAACCGTGGCGGCTGCACCCAGATATGCCGCCGCACCTACACCGTGACCGACCGCGAGACCGGCGACCAGCTCGCCATCGACAACGAGCGCATCATGTCGCCCAAGGACCTCAAGACCATCCACTTCCTCGACCGCATGATTGATGCCGGAGTGAGCGTGTTCAAAATCGAAGGCCGCGCCCGCGGACCGGAGTACGTCGCCACCGCCGTAGGCTGCTACAACGAGGCTCTCGCAAGCATCGTCGACGGTTCATACTCCAAGGAGAAAGTCGAAGCGTGGGACGAACGCCTGCGCCGCATCTTCAACCGCGATTTCTGGGACGGTTACTACCTCGGNCAGCGACTCGGCGAGTGGTCGGGCAAATATGGCTCGTCGGCCACACGCACCAAGGTCTACATGGCCAAGGCATCGCGCTATTTCCCCCGCCTCGGCGTGGCCGAGTTCCACATGGANTCGGGCGAACTGCACCGCGGCGACACCATCCTGATTATCGGTCCTACNACCGGCGTTGTCGAACTGGAGCTTGACGAGATGCGTCTCGACAGCGGTCCCGTCGACACTGTGGTCAAGGGTGATGACTTCTCGATAGCCGTGCCGGTCAAAATACGNCAGTCNGACCGTCTCTACCTCTGGCGCGTCAATCCGTAAGTCGCTCTCACGTGTAAAGTAGCTGACTAATCACCTCCCGCTGCAAAATTATCACAATATTTTGGAGTGAAATTATATTTCATTATCTTTGCGAAAGATAACAAATCTACTTAATAGATGAACTATAGTTTTCTTGATTTCTTATGCTTGATCGGCGCCGTCGGCTTGTTCCTCTACGGAATGAAAGTCATGAGCGAAGGGCTTCAGAAAGCAGCCGGTGACCGCCTGCGCAATATTCTCGGAGCAATGACCCGTAACCGCGTTACGGGTACCCTTACCGGTTTCTTTATCACCGCCTTGATACAGAGCTCTTCAGCCTCTACTGTCATGGTGGTGAGTTTCGTTAATGCCGGCTTGATGACGCTCGCGCAGTCAATGGCTGTGATNATGGGTGCCAATGTCGGTACCACCTTTACGGCCTGGGTCATAGCGCTTTTCGGCTTCAAGGTCGACGTCGCGGTCTTTGCGCTGCCGCTGATTGGTCTCTCGGTGCCGCTGCTATTCTCCAAGAAGAGCCGCACCAAGTCAATCGGTGAGTTTGGCATCGGTTTCGCATTNCTCTTCATGGGCCTGTCGCTTATCAGNACCTANGTGCCTGACCTGCAGCAGAATCCCGAGATGTTTGAATTCCTGCAGCGCTACACCTCTATGGGCTTCGGCTCAGTGCTGATATTCTGCCTCGTAGGTCTTGTGCTCACGATGATTATACAGTCGTCGGCCGCNACATTTGCCATCACGCTTATCATGTGCAGNAAAGGATGGATTACCTTCGACCTTGCCTGCGCCCTGGTGCTCGGCTCCAATATCGGTACTACAATCACTCCGTTGCTCGCATCGCTCAGCGGTAATGTGGCAGCGAAGCGTACCGCCCTCGGCCACCTGCTGTTCAACTTCTTCGGCACCGTGTGGACGCTTGCCATCTTCTTCCCCTTCGTCGACCTCACTTCATGGGTCACCGAGGAGATAGGACAGGGCGANCCCATGCAGCTCTACAACTATGTGACAGAGCTTAANGCCCAGAATCCGGAACTTTACGCTCAGGTGATGCAGTCGGAACTTCCCAACACCGACCCGCTCATATCGCATCATCTCACCGCCATCATGTCGCTCCAGATTTCCGTATCGTTCGGTCTCTCGATATTCCACACCCTCTTCAACCTTATCAACCTGTCGATAATGATATGGTTCACAAAGGTATATGTGAAGATTGTGGAGTGGCTGCTCCCCAGCAAGGGAAAGGGGGACGACGAGTTCCAGCTCAAATTCATCTCGTCGGGTATCCTATCGGCGTCCGAACTCAATATCACNCAGGCCGAGAAGGANATCGCCGTGTTCGGCGACAGGGTCAACCGCATGCTATCCATGGCCAAGGACCTTGTGCACATGAAGGAAACCTCCGAGGANTTCAACAAGCTGCANTCGCGCCTTGAGAAATACGAGGATATATCCGACCGCATGGAGCTNGAGATAGCCAACTATCTCAACCGCTGTGCCGAAGGTCGACTCTCCAATGAAGGTAAGCGCCACATATCGGCCATGCTCGCCATCGTGTCGGAGATTGAAAGTATCGCCGACTGCTGCTCGGGCATAGGCAAGGTACTCCTGCGCAAGCAGCAGGGCGGAATCGCGTTCAANGAAGANATTTACCACAATATCGACGTGATGTTCAACTACGTGCAGAGCGCNATGGACAACATGCTTCTGCTTCTGCGCAACCTTGAGAACAACAGCAGCGAGGACATCATCGCCTCCTACAACCGCGAGCGCGAAATCAACAACATGCGCAATACTCTCCGCAGCGGCAATATCGAGAATATCAAGGAACATCACTATGAATATCAGGCCGGTATCTACTACATGGATATAGTATCGACCCTCGAAAAGACCGGTGACTACATCATCAATGTTGTCGACACCGTCAAGAACGAATTTCAACACGTGAAACGATGAATACAGCTGATGACAAGCGCGCGGTGACCGTCTACGGNGCCTCGTCGCCCCTCGTGGCAAGGAAATATAAGGAAGCGGCCTATGCGCTCGGTCAGGCCATCGCCAATGCCGGCATGGATCTCGTGAGCGGAGGCGGTCGCGACGGACTTATGGCNGCCGCTATCGAAGGCGCCCTCGCCTGCGGAGGNCGCACCATAGGCGTGCTGCCCGACTTCATGGTGGAGCGCGGTTGGAATCATGAGGCTCTGANCGAGATGATTACCGTGGGCTCGATGCACGAACGCAAGCGCACCATGGCNTCNCTCTCNCGTGCGGCCGTTGCCCTCCCCGGTGGCTGCGGCACCTTCGANGAGCTGCTTGAAATCATCACCTGGCGACAGCTCGGCCTCTATCAGGGTCATGTCNTAATCCTCAATGTCGACGGCTATTACGACCCGCTTATAGGCATGCTCGACCGCTCTATCGCCGAGCACTTCATGAATGAGGACCACCGCCGCCTCTGGTATGTCACCGACTCGGTGGCCGACGCCGTGGACCGCATTGTCAAACCCGTTGAAATAAGAGAGTTCTCCCAGAAACTCGACAGCCGGCATTGAACAACGAATTTTCACGATACAGCAACGAGGCCGACGCCCCATTCTCGCTGAAGGAGCAAGTCGCGACGCCCCTGAAACCCACATCGACCTACATGCTGGGCATCGAGGGCACACCCCGTTCGGTGGGCTACGGCGAGAACTCGTGGCTGTCGTCAATCATCGTGGCGATGCTCGTGATACTCGCTCTCAATATCAATCACTGCCGTCAGCTTTTCAAAAACTTCCGCCAGAACCTGCTCGGCATGCGTCAGCGTGCCAACGCNTTCGACAACCGNACCACCAANGAGTGGCGCACGCTCTTTCTCATCATTCTCCTGCTCTGCCTGAGCGAGGGAATACTCATGTTCTCCGCCTCNGTNACGGCCGGGACGGTGCGNGAGGGCACCGGCGCGCTGTCAATGACCATGCTGCTGGCGCTCGTGGCCATGGGNTACTACGTGTGGCAGCTCGCCNTATATAAAATNGTGGGCTACGCGTTCATNGACCGCGACTCCACCCGNCANTGGCTCGCCGGCTTCAANGCNTCGCAGGTGTTGCTCTCGCTGCTGCTCCTCATTCCCGCCCTCCTCTCGCTTTTCTACTCCGATATGACCGANGCCATGCTCGGTTTGGCCGCTGTATGCTACATTTTGTCACGAATTTTATTTATTTCTAAGGGATTTAGAATTTTTTATACCAATTTTGGCTCTTTGCTTTATTTTATTTTGTACCTTTGCGCCTTAGAAATAACACCCCTATTAATTTTACGCAGATTGTCCTTAAATATCCTGCGTTATTTAGAATTTACAGCGTGAAAATTAAAAAGATTTTAGTATCACAGCCNAAGCCGACGTCAGATAAATCTCCGTATTTCGACATAGCTAAACGACACAACGTAGAAGTGGTATTTCGTCCGTTTATCAAAGTCGAAGGTCTCTCCTCAAAGGAGTTCCGTCAGCAGAAAATCAACATTCAGGACTTTACCGCAGTAATCTTTACTGCGCGTACGGCTATCGATCATTTCTTCCGTCTTTGCGAAGAGATGCGTATCACCATCCCCGATACAATGAAGTATTTCTGTACAACCGAGGCAATCGCCCTCTANCTTCAGAAATATATACAGTATCGCAAGCGTAAGATATTCCATGCCTCCACAGGCAAGCTTGCCGACCTGCTCCCCTTCCTGGTAAAGCACTCGAAGGAGAAATTCCTCTATGCCATCTCCGATGTGCATAAGGATGATATCGGTATCCTCGATAACAAAATCGACTATACCAAGGCCGTCATGTACCGCACTGTGAGCAATGACTTCACTCCCGAAGAGAAGTTTGACTACGATATGTTGCTCTTCTTCAGCCCCTCTGGTATCGCATCGTTGCAGAAGAACTTCCCCGATTTNAANCAGGGCGACATACGCATAGGTTGCTTCGGCGCAGCTACCGCCAAGGCTATCAAGGACGCCGGTTTCCGTCTCGACATGGAAGCCCCCACCGTAAAAGCCCCCTCGGTAACCGCCGCCCTCGACATGTACCTCACCGAGCAGGAAGCATAACCACCAACGGTAAAAGAATAAAACANANACAAAGCTATGNGCCGCANTGNCANTGNGGCNCATAGCTTTGTTATTTTGATATACCATCACAGGTCCCGACTGACAAACGGTAAATTCAACAAGGGAAGCNATATGTCGATGTTGACTTCAAAAATANGGAATATTAATCAGGTGTATCATTTTTTTATGTATCTTTGCGGTATATCCATGCAATGGGTATGCACAAAGGGTTATGAAGAAGTTCCTGTCAATATTTTGTATCGTGATGATGTGTCTTGTCGCCGTCAGTGATGTCGGGGCCAAGCAGCAGGCGCGTTCGTCAAAGAATGTCAAGCAGCAGCAGCGCATCACCGAGCAGAAAATCAAGCAGACCGATGCCGAGATAAAGGAAAACCAACGCCAAATCAAAGCCAAACTCAACGACCTCAATAAGTTGCAAGCCGAAACGCAGTCGCTCAACAACGTAATCGACGGATTGCAGGCGACCATCGACTCGCTCAACGTAGTGGCGCAGGGCGCGCGCGACTCAGCCGCCGTGCTCGATGGCAAACTCACTGACCTAAAGGATGTTTATGCCGAGGTGCTACGTAGCACCCGCCGCTCACGCTCGGCGATGGGCAACCTCGCTTTCATATTCTCCTCCGAATCGTTCACCCAGGCTTTCCGCCGCGCCAACGCCCTGAAGCAATTCTCGCGGTGGCGCGCCCACAAGGTCGACCAGATAAAGGAAGTAAAGGCGCAGCTCGACGAACGTCAGCGCTACGTCGACTCACTGATGGTGCAGAACAAGGAACTGGCCCGCACGATGGCTTCGCGCCGCACCGAGCTGTCGCTTCGCGCCGGCGAAACCGATGCCTTGGTCAACTCCCTCAAAGGCAAGGACTCCGACCTGCGCAAGGTGCTTCGCGAGCAGCAGAGTCAGGCCGCCGCGCTCGAGCGCGAACTCGATAAGATTATCCAGGAAGAGCAGCGCAANGCTCTGATTGAGGAGCAGAAGCGCAAGCAGCGCGAAGAGGAGCAGCGCAAGGCCGAGGANCGCCGTCGCGCCGAAGAGCAGCGTAAAGCGGAGGAACAACGTAAGGCCGAGGAGAAGCGCAAGGCTGAAGAGCAGCGNAAAGCAGCCGAGCAGGCCAAGAACGCCGANGCCNCAAAACCGGCTGATAAGCCGAAGAATACCGAGAAGCCGGCTACTCCGGCCAANCCCTCCGTNCCCGAAAAACAGCANCCCANNGTGGAGAAAACNACTCCTGCTGCACCGCAGCCCAAGGCATCTGCGCCTGCGCANCCGCAGCCNGCACCCCTGTCGGGTGGNTTCGCTGCCAACAAGGGCCGCNTGAGCTATCCCGTCAACCCCCANACCATCGTAAAACGCTTTGGCCGTCAGCAACATCCTCTCCACAAACATGTCATGACCGAGAATGCCGGACTNGACATGGAGACGTCGAGCGGCGCTCCGGTGCGTTGCGTCTNCGACGGCGAGGTGTCGGCNATNATCTGCCCCGACGGNTANAATAACGTGGTGCTCGTGCGCCACGGCACCTATCTGACCGTCTANGCCAATCTCGGCACGCTNTCCGTCCACACCGGCGACAAGGTNAAGACCGGTCAGCAGCTCGGCAACGTCTACGTCGATGCGGGCGANAACAACCGCTCGATACTTCATTTTGAGATACGTAACGCGAGCAATCCCNAAACCATAACAAAAGAAAATCCCGAATTATGGCTGCGGTGAGAAACGCAGGTCGGCCCGGCACATCGGGCAAAGTAGTGCGCACGATGTGGCTTTTCTCATGGGTGCAGCTCGCGGGAATAGTGTGNAGTGTGGTGCGTACCAAGCTCGTNGCCCTATGGATNGGTACTGTCGGNATNGGCCTTTTCGGTCTTTTCAACACCGCCCTCGACTCCATCACCACCCTCACTCAGCTCGGCATCAGGCAGAGCCCCGTGCGCAACATCGCCGCGGCCGCCGACGATAGCCGTCTCAGCCGNATTGTGGCCGCAGTGCGCTGCTGGTCATGGATTCTCGGTATTGCCGGCGCATTTCTTACCCTTGTTTTCTCTCCGCTGCTTAGCGAACTGACCTTCGGTACGCCCGACCATACCGTTGGATTCATNATCCTTTCGGCGGCCGTGATGATGTCGGCCGTCACCAATGGCGAACTCGCTATCATGCAGGGACTTGACCGNCTGAACCGACTTGCCCGCGCCACGGTGTGGGGCACTCTCGGCGGTCTNGCCGTGTCGGTGCCGCTCTACTATTTCTTCCGTGAGGCAAGTATCGTATGGTCGATTCTGGCCTATTTCCTCTGTCAGGCTGTAGCGGTGTACGCCTGTCGCGAACGGCGCGNCGACAAGGNGCAGCGCATTGCAGCCGAGCGNCTTACACGGCGTCAGCTCGTGGCCGAAGGACGAGAGTTTGTCACGCTCGGTATCTACATGACCGTGTCAGTGTTCATAGCAATGGCCGTCAACTANCTCTTCATGGCCTATCTCAACAGTGAGGCNGGNCTCGANGAAGTGGGTGAGTATCAGGCCGGTTACACCATCGTCAATAAGTATCTCGGACTGATTTTCACAGCCATCGGCTTCGAGTTCTTCCCCCGCATAAGCAAGGTGCAGGCGTCGGTCAGCCGAGTCTCCACCTTCGTGAGCCACGAGATAATGGTGGCGCTCGTNGTAATTCTCCCCGGTGCCACGATTATGATGACACTCGATGATGTGATAGTAAAGATGCTGTATAGCAGCGATTTCATGCCCGCNGTCGGGTATGTCAACTACGCNCTTGCCGGCACTGCGCTGCGCGCCATCTCCTGGTGCATGGCCTATACGATTCTTGCCCGCGGCGATGGCCGTATCTATCTCGTCACTGAGACCATGAGCGGGCTTGCATTCCTGGTATTCAGCTATTTCGGCTATCNTNTTGGCGGTCTTGACGGCCTCGGCGTAGCTTACAGCGCGTGGTACGGATTGTACACCGTAATTGTAGGCGTAGTCTATTTCGGGGTGTACCGCATGCGGCTCAACCGTCGCGTGGTGCNGCTCTCGGTAGCGGTCATAGGGNTGACAGTGGGTTGTGCCGTGGCACGTACATACGGNTTGCGNGTGCTNCCTGCCGCGGTGGCCGCTGTGTCGTCGGTAGCAGCNCTGCGTGTCATCCGCTCCATGCTTGCCGCGCGCCGGAAATGAGCGGTCGGCACCCTCGCAGACACCGCTATTCACATATNAGCTAATAAGGACTATCAATTATATACTTAAAGGGAAAAATGTCAGTTAACATTACAACTAAAATAAAGGTAGAAGGACTGCGTTTNCGNGGCTTTCACGGAGTCATGGAGCAAGAGGCGAGAGTGGGAAACGTATTTGTGTATGACGTTACGCTCAAAGTCGATTGGCTCGACGCCGCAATTATTGACGACGTGGAGCGCACAATCAATTACGCTGAGGTGATAGAGATAATACGTAAAGTCAACGACAAGCCGGTACGTCTTATCGAAACCGTGGCCTACGGGATATATCGCGCGCTTGCCGAAGCCTACCCGTCGGCAATACGTGCTGGCAGCATCAAAGTGACCAAGCCGAAGCCTCCCGTAGGGGGCGTGGAGCTTGCAGGCTCNGCGGTGACGCTCGACTGGTAGTGCCCGGTAATTTAGCTACAAATGCNTCATTCGGGCGCGTTTTTGCTACAAATGAGCTATTTTTCATCCTTTTTATCGGCAAATTAACCATAAATAGGTGTATTAATTGTATAGGCGGTCNCGATATTTTAAGTAAATTTGCTAAAGTCAATTTCGGGTTTGACGCCCGAAACTGCCGTCAGCAAGTAGTAACTTAACCTAACCTAACAATTAAAATCCTTATATCACCATGTATCTTCTCGGATATGACATAGGCTCGTCGTCAGTAAAAGCCTCATTAGTGGAAGTGGAAACAGGTCGNACCGTTGCCGGAGATTTCTATCCCCGCTCCGAAGCCCCTATCAAGGCACTGCGCCCCGGATGGGCCGAACAGCGTCCCGCCGACTGGTGGGCTTACCTCAAAGAGGTAACAGCCTCCATTATGTCGCAGTCGGGCGTCAATGCCGCCGACATCAAAGCCATCGGTATCTCGTATCAGATGCACGGTCTTGTGGCCATAGACCGCGAGGGCCACGAGCTCCGCGATGCTATTATATGGTGTGACTCGCGCGGTGTGCCTTACGGCGAAAAAGCTTTTGCCGAAACCGGCGCCGGCGTGTGCCTCGATCGTCTGCTCAACTCGCCGGGCAACTTTACCGCCGCCAAACTGCAGTGGGTGAAGCAGAACGAACCCGAAATTTTTGATAAAATATATAAGGTGATGCTCCCCGGCGACTATATCGCTTATCGATTGACCGGCGAGATATGCACCAACCCCGAGGGCCTCTCGGAGTATATGCTCTGGGACTTCAAGGAGAATGCCCCCGCGCGCTTCCTGCTCGACTACTTCGGCTATAATCCCGACATACTTCCTGACGTGAAAGCCACTTTCGGCGTGCAGGGCTATGTGACCGCCGCCGTGGCTGCCGAGCTCGGCCTCGCCGAGGGTACGCCCGTGACCTATCGTGCCGGCGACCAGCCCAACAACGCGCTGTCGCTCGGCGTGCTTGAGCCGGGACAGGTGGCTTCGACTGCCGGAACGTCAGGTGTGGTTTACGGTATCAACGGCACTGTGGACCACGACCCGTTGTCGCGCGTCAACAACTTCGCCCACGTCAACCATTCAGCCGACAATACCCGTGTAGGTGTCATGACCTGCATCAACGGCACCGGCATTCTCAACTCATGGATTAAGCGCAACGTTGCGCCTACCGATTGCAGCTATGCCGAAATGAATAATCTCGCTGCGGAAGTTCCTGCGGGTAGTGCGGGTGTGACCGTGCTACCCTTCGGCAACGGTGCCGAGCGCGTGCTCCGCAACCGTGAAATCGGTTGCTCGTTCCACGGTATCAACTTCAATGTGCACGACCGTCGCCACATCATGCGCGCCGCTCAGGAGGGTATCGTGTTCTCGTTCATGTACGGTATGGAAATCATGCAGAGCATCGGCATGAAGATTGATTGCATCTCGGCCGGTAATGCCAATATGTTCCTGTCGCCCATCTTCCGCGACACGCTTGCCTCAGTATCAGGTGCTACCATCAAGCTTTACGAGACTGACGGCTCGGTTGGCGCTGCCCGCGGCGCAGGTATCGGCGCAGGTATCTATAAGAATGCCGCCGAGGCTTTCGACTCGTTGCAGCTCATCAGCGAGATTGCTCCCGCAGCCGACCGCGCTCCCTACCTCGAAGCCTACGCCCGCTGGAAATCAACCCTCGAAACTGTCCTCTCCACCAAATAGTAGTACAGTAGAGCTTTTGAAAACAGTAGTACAGTAGCTTTAACAGTAGTACAGTAAATAATAACAGAAACGAAGAGGCGCAGCCCTCCTGTTCTACTGTCAAGACTCCTGTTCTCCTGTTTAAAAAAAATATTATCGAAGAAATAAATTTAAAATCAACAACATAAACACATTTCAATTATGGCAACAAAAGAGTATTTTCCCGGTATTGGAAAAATTAAATTTGAAGGAACTGAGTCCTACAATCCTATGGCCTACCGCTACTATGACGCAGAGCGCGTAGTGCTTGGCAAACCTATGAAAGAATGGCTTAAATTTGCCATGGCCTGGTGGCACACACTCTGCGCAGAGGGTGCTGACCAGTTTGGCGGCGGCACTAAGAACTTCCCCTGGAATCAGGGCACTACCGACGCCGTAGAACTTGCAAAACAGAAAGTTGACGCAGGCTTCGAATTCATGACCAAAATGGGTATCGAATACTTCTGTTTCCACGATGTTGACCTCGTGAGCGAGGGCGCTTCAATCGAGGAATATGAAGCCAACCTCAAGGCTGTAGTCGCTTACATCAAGGAGAAGATGGCCGCTACCGGCATCAAGAACCTCTGGGGCACTGCCAACGTATTCAGCCACGCCCGCTACATGAACGGTGCGGCTACCAACCCCGACTTCGACGTCGTAGCCCGCGCATGCGTGCAGATTAAGAACGCTATCGACGCCACTATCGAGCTCGGCGGTCAGAACTACGTGTTCTGGGGCGGTCGCGAAGGCTACATGAGCCTGCTCAACACCGACCAGAAGCGCGAAAAAGAGCACCTCGCTACCATGCTCACCATGGCCCGCGACTACGCCCGCTCTAAAGGTTTCACCGGCACATTCCTCATCGAGCCCAAGCCCATGGAACCCTCAAAACACCAGTATGACGTTGACACCGAAACCGTTATCGGCTTCCTCAAAGCCCACGGTCTTGACAAGGACTTCAAGGTGAACATCGAGGTGAACCACGCTACTCTCGCCGGCCACACTTTCGAGCACGAACTCGCTGTGGCTGTTGACAACGGCATGCTCGGCTCAATCGACGCCAACCGCGGTGACTACCAGAACGGCTGGGATACCGACCAGTTCCCCATCGACAACTACGAGCTCACTCAGGCTATGATGCAGATTATCCGCAACGGCGGTCTCGGCAACGGCGGTACCAACTTCGACGCCAAGACCCGTCGCAACTCTACCGATCCCGAGGATCTCTTCATCGCACACATCGCAGGTATGGACGCAATGGCCCGCGCTCTCCTCTCAGCTGCCGACGTGCTTGAGAAATCACCCTACAAGAAGATGCTTGCTGACCGCTACGCTTCGTTCGACGGCGGCGAAGGCAAGGCTTTCGAAGAGGGCAAACTCTCGCTTGAGGATGTTGTATCTTACGCCAAGAAGGCAGGTGAGCCCAAGCAGACTTCAGGCAAGCAGGAGCTCTACGAAGCTATCGTCAACATGTACGTTTAATTAAGTCAATCACCTGAGGGACGCGATGCATCGCGTCCCTCTTATATCCTTATACCATGAGCAAATATCAGAATTTACCTAAAAACGGGTCGATGGGCTATCTCTATGGCATTGTGGCAGTCGCAGTGCTCGGCGGATTGCTTTTCGGCTACGACACCGCTGTTATATCGGGAGCGGAAAAGGGGTTGCAGGCATTCTTCTCGGGAGCCGACGACTTCACTTATACCGATACCTTGCACGGCATCACCTCGTCGAGTGCGCTTATAGGCTGCATTATCGGCTCGGCGCTGTCAGGCATTTGCGCCTCGCGCTTCGGCCGCAAGCGTTCGCTGCTTATCGCGGCAGTGTTCTTCTTTGTATCGGCTCTCGGCAGCTATTGCCCGGAGTTCCTGCTGTTTGAGTACGGCAAGCCGTCGCTCAATCTCCTTTGGATGTTCAATTTCTACCGCATCGTTGGAGGCGTAGGCGTAGGTCTCGCTTCGGCTGTCTGCCCTATGTATATCGCCGAGGTCGCACCGGCCAACAAGCGTGGTGCGCTCGTGTCGTGGAACCAGTTTGCCATCATCTTCGGTCAGCTCGTCGTCTATGTGGTCAATACCCTCATACTCGGTGACCACCTGCAGCCCACCGTGGAGCAGATAGCCCAGCATATCTATCCGGCTGAGGCACAGTGGACCGTCGAGACAGGCTGGCGCTACATGTTTGGCAGCGAGGCAATCGTAGCCGGACTCTTCATCGTCCTCGTATGCTTCGTGCCCATGTCGCCCCGCTTCCTCGTCATGAAAGGCCGCGACGCTCAGGCTCTCTACGTGCTTGCCCGCATCAACGGTGAGGCAAAGGCACGCGAGATTCTGACCGACATCAAAGCTACAACAAGCGAGCGCAGCGAGCGTCTCTTCTCGTTCGGTATAATGGTAGTGTTCGTGGGCATCATGCTCTCAGTGTTCCAGCAGGCTATCGGTATCAACGCCGTGCTCTATTACGCACCGCGCATATTCGAGTCGATGGGCATGGGTAATCCCATGGTGCAGACCGTCATCATGGGTGTCATCAACATCGCGTTCACCGTCCTTGCCATCTTCACCGTGGAGCGTTGGGGCCGCAAACCGTTGCTCATCACCGGTTCTATCGGTATGGCAATCGGCGCGTTCGGCGTGGCGCTTCCCAATATCGTGGCACTTCCCCCCGTTGTTCCCGTTGCAGCTATCATGATTTACTCGGCATGCTTCATGTTCTCATGGGGTCCTATCTGCTGGGTGCTCATCTCCGAAATCTTCCCCAACACTATCCGAAGCACCGCAGTCGCAATAGCCGTTGCCTTCCAGTGGATATTCAACTTCATCGTGTCGTCGACATTCATCCCGATGTACAACATGAAGCTCGGTTCGATGGGCGACAGCTTCGGCCACGTGTTCACCTACGCCCTCTACGGCTTCATCTGCCTCATCGCAGCATGGTTCGTGCTCAAGCTCGTCCCCGAAACCAAGGGCAAGACCCTCGAACAGATGTCAGGCTACTGGCGCAACCGCCGCAACAAAGCCTGACCCCTACTGCTTACAAGACTTTACAGCAACAATAAAGTTGTGACACAATAGAGTCCTTTAAAAACAGTAGTACAATACCTGAAACAGGAGAACAGTAGCGTTGTTTGTTGCGCTATTGTTCTCCTGTCCATATTAATGGACCTTTACTCTCCTGTGCTCTATTACTTCGATGCAACCGCCCTCGGCTCCAACTATGCCGTCAACGAACAGGATTACCGCTGGTGGGTAATCCACGAGATAGAGCGCAGGGGTTGGCGCATTGAAGCCGTGTACCTCGGAAACCCGAAGCGACACGATGAAAAATACCTGCTCATCAATCAGGGCTTAGCAGGTAAGCAACGCCTTGTGTCATTCTTCAACCGCTCCAACAACGAGGACTTGATTCTCGCCATACAGTCGGCAGGGGTCAGTCGAGGGCGCAACGGCTTCAGCAAAGACAAGTCCGGCGAAAAACTCGCGTATCCGAAGTTATCGGCTTGCCGCTTTCGTAGTATAGCGGAGAAAGAATACCTACTCGAACACCGCACCGACGCTTTCGATACTCTCTACATCGGTTGCGAGAAATTCCCGTACCACGATACTTTTGCCCTGTCAATGTCAGGCGTGGTATAACCCAAGTATACGCGCCTATAAAATTGCTCAAATTCAGGCAAATAGTTTGCTGAATTTGTCGCAATTCTCAGAGAATTTTCGTACCATTGTATGTATAAAAACGACTTCAAAATTCTCTGAATATGGCAGTAAAAGTATATGTAATTTGCGACCCTCTCGCAATAAATTTTCTCGTTAACGACGACATCGACGGCTTCAAGGAATACCTTGACTCCGACGAATATCTCGACTTCGGAACGCCCGAAGTGTTCGGGACCGAACAACTGGCTCTCGCTTTCTGCGCCGGTTTAGGCTATGGCGTAAATGAAAGCGCTACTCCTAAACGCTATCCGCTTCGCTCGTGTGAGGAAGCCGACCTGCCGTTCATCGAAGCCATCGAGAATTATTGACATTGCAAACAATATTTAACTTTAGTGTGCATTATTTTTATACCCCTGCACACTAATTTTGCATCCGGGTTCCAAATCTCGGATTTTTTTCGTAACTTTGAAACCTAATCGCGCACGCGCTGACAAAGACCAATTATGTAAGAAACATTTCTTATACAACATATTACGGAACTTCCGTGTAGTCGCATAAAGGTTTGGTCGCCTGTCAGCACTACCCGGAAGTTCTTTGTTTTTATGAAAGAGTTGAAGGATAAATTAGCCTCTAATACTATCCGTACCATATCGCTTTTTTCAGGCGCAGGTGGTTTGGATATTGGCGCTATCTATGCGGGTGCCCAAATTATTTGGGCTAATGACATGAAGAAAGAGGCGTGCGAGTCTTATGCTTTAAACATAGGGAAACATATTCATCAGGGAGATATAAATTCATTTATCCCTTCGCTTTCAGCATATGCTGGTATAGATTTAGTAATTGGGGGGCCACCTTGTCAAGGTTTCTCTATAGCAGGTAAAATGGATGAAAACGATGAGCGAAGTAAACTTATCTGGAGTTATGCCAAAGTAGTTGAAACGGTCAAGCCCAAAGCTTTTATTATGGAAAACGTAAAAGCTCTTGCTGTGCTCGACAGATGGGCTTCAGTTCGGTCTTCACTGATGAAAAAATTCATAGAAATGGGGTATTCTGTCAATTTCATAGTTTTAAATGCCTCAGATTTTGATGTGCCTCAGGCAAGAGAGAGAGTATTCTTTATCGGTTTCAAGAACGGCACTATTTCTCCTCCCGATTTAGGTACCATGCTTATGCCGTACAAAGTAAAATCTAAAACTGTTCGGCAAGCTCTCGCTGTTCTTGACCGAGCAGGTTCAGGGAATAATACTTCTATTTGTAACGCAAGGATAACTTTGACACCACAGCCAGTTCTACGCAAATCTGCTTATGCAGGTATGCTTTTTAATGGACTTGGTCGTCCGCTTAAATTAGATGGGTACAGCGCAACATTACCGGCTTCTATGGGAGGTAATAAGACACCTATAATTGATGAAAAAGCTCTTTACGATGGTATGACCCCATGGGTAGAGGGTTATCGAGATCGTGTAGAAAAAGATGTTTCTGTTGCGCAGAGAGAAACTGTTCCATCATTCCTTCGTCGTATGACCGTTGACGAGGCAAGAGTAATTCAAACATTTCCCCTTGACTATATTTTTTGCGGGTCTCAATCTGCTCAATATACTCAAATAGGTAATGCTGTGCCTTGTAATCTTTCCAAAGCAGTGTGTTCAATGGTAGTTGACGTTCTGCGTGGCAAAACCCCAATTCAATATTCTGGACTTTTTTAATTACCTTCAATATGGCAACTGTAGATGTAAAAACGGCAGCTCTCATTCTTGACCGAGCTCTTATTGAAGCAACTCCCATCGAAGATGAGATTGCTTCAATCATTACGACAGTTCTTAAGGGTACTCATAAGACATATCGTTATATACTTGTTAATGCCTTACTTGCTAAAGCAACAAACCAAGAGGTTGATGCTCTAAGTCTGCAAAAAGGAGATGGTAAAGGTGGCAAGTTCGATGCGCGAAGTCTCTGCCATAAAGTTCTGGTTCCTTTCGAAAAGTTAAAATTGCCTGGATGTTTAGGCGATTCCAATGAACCATTCCTAAATAAACCTGCTCGGTTTGTTTCTCTTTCAATGAGCAATGCGGTTAGAGCCGGTAAAGATAGAGAAACCCTTGAGAATCTCATCAAGGTTCTTTCGCATATTACTACGAGCGAAGATGCATATAATTACTTGAAGTCTGCAATGGTAGTTCTTATATCTAACCACGACGATTACCTTAAAAAATTTGCAATTGGAGATGCATTAATTGATGTTAGTGAGTTCTCCCAACTCGTTTTGGACTATATTTATAAAATTACTGTTCATTCTATGGAGGGCGAAGTTTGTCCTCTTATTGTAGCAGAATTGGAGCAATTATATCTCGGTAAAGATTTCAAAGTTGTTCCTCACAAAGTCAATGAAAGTGGCTCATCATCCAAAGAAGTGGGGGATATTGATGTGTTTGATACTGAAGGAACATTGGTAAACGCTATTGAAGTTAAAGATAAGTCATTCTCAGTTCAAGATGTTCTTCATGCAATTTCAAAATTTAGACAAGCCAATCTTGCCTCAAGTTTGTTTGTATATGGTAAAAACGTAACTTTTAATGAAGACGATGTTTACCATACTCTGAAAGCGATAGGTCGAGAAGGTCATTACTGCTGTCTCATTTCTATTCTGAACTATGCTAAGTTACGCATATCGGACTTAAAAACTGTTACTGTAAGAGATTTCGTTGATGGACTTTTGAAGTTTTCCAAAGTTATAAATGCAAACGATGACACCATTTGTGTAATAAAAGATATTGCCGCACAAATTTTTTGATATTATTAAGGCATATGAGAATATACTGTTTGTGACGAATTCATATACAAATTAAATTACTGGGATTTATGAAGAAAATTCATACTACTCACGGGATATACCCCGGAACGAAGTTAAAGCAAGATGAGCGTTACAAACGACTTTATCACTTCACTTCGTTTGATACCTTTATGAAGATTTGGCTCTCAGGGAAACTGTTATTTGGCAATGTGCAAAAAGTAAACGATTTGCAAGAAGCCGCTTTCCCCGTTAGCACTGGTAATATGCAACACTGGGCAGTTATGCAAAAGTTCCGTGAATTGCGATTGAAATACAAACAAATAAGTCTATGTATGGACTATGATTCATACATATGGGGCTGTATGTCTACTCAGATGTGGGCTTACTATGCTGATAAAAGTCAAGGAGTATGTATAGAACTTGATTTTAGCAAGTTGAATTTTCCCGAAAATTGTATACATGGACCGGTCAAATATAGGAATGTCACTAATGAGGTTACCCTTGACCCTAAAATATCAACAGCCAAAGATATTAGTAAATTTATCTTAAAGAATAAATCAAAACTGTTCTTCACTAAACAGTTTACATGGAAAGGCGAGAATGAGTATCGCATCGTTTCAAATTCTGATGAAGCACTTGATATATCAAGCGCTATATCTTGTATTTATGTTACTGATACTGATACCGTAGAATTCGAACTATTAACTAAACTTGTAGGAGATAAAACTCCTATTAAATGTCTAAAATTTATCGCTCGCAGCGGGTTAAGTATTCCTGTTATTCCTGATGCAAGAAATGATAGAGAAAGTCGAGACAAAATGAAAAACGATGATTTCCAAAAATCTATGCAAGAGCAAATAAATGGCATTATAGAAAGTTGTAAAGATGATGAAACCAAATCCTTACTAATGCCATATATCATTATTCCTAAAAAATAGAGTTGCGGCACCGCCGCCGCGCTTTCGTAAATCGAGCCTGAGGTCTCGACCAAAAGGCTTCAATCGCTAACTCATACAGCGAGCTTCGGCACCACCTTGTCGGTGGGTCCGAGGCTTGCTTTCTTTATCGGTACTTCGCTTCGGGAGTGGCAATCACTCGCTCAACAAGGACTTTACCGTTCATTATGCCCTTTGAGGGATTTTGAAACTCTACGACCTTGAACCTGTTGTTGCATCGCCTCTCATCGGGGCGATTTTCTTTTTCTGCACCTCGTCTGCCGGGCTTCAATACATAGGACTTACGCTCTTGCCGTGAGTGTTTACACGGTGTTTGATACGCATTTGGTTAGCGGTTGGGAGAACCGCCGAAGATGTAACGTATAGGTCAGATTTCGACGGGACGTTTCAGGTAGAATTAACTGATATAAAGCACCTGAGCGTAGATGATATTTCACTGTTGCAAAGGTAGGGCTGACCGCTCAACGCAAAATAGACCCGCCTGGAATACTGCAAGACTTTTCAAAAAATTCAGGCTCTTTTAGCGCATAATTTTTACCGCCCTGTGGTCTTGAAAATACCATTGCATTGATTAAACATCGGTTCTACCAATAATCACAGTCCCGTCAATCCATAACGAGGCGTCCGCAGGCCGCCGATTTAGTAGTAACCCCGCCAGTCGAAGTTTAGCGAAGACGTGCGGGGGAGTCAGTATCAGTAAAGAGAAGGCGCTCGAAGACCGCCGATTTACATGGTTTATTGCTGTAAATCGGCGGTCTTCGAGCGCCTTCTTCCTTTCTATTTGTAATCCGGGGGCGCCGTCGCTTCGCTCGGCAACCCCGGTTACTGGTAAATCGGCATCCTGCGGATGCCCTTTCTGTAGTTTAGACTATGGTACAAAGGGTTTGTCCATGAGTTTGCGGTAGCCTAAACGACACTATTTCTCGTTATATAAACTGATTAGTACAGTAGCTGAAACAGGAGAACAGTAGCGTTGATTGTTGCGCTATTGTTCTCCTGTTCATATTAATGGACCTTTACTCTCCTGTGCTACTGTCAGAGTTCTTGTACGGCTGTTTAAACAATTGTACAATAGAGTTTTAAAACTGTAGATTGAAAGGAGGTTAAGGTGTTGCGTCAGAAGGCGTAGCCGAGGCCGAGGAAGAAGTCGACGTTGCCGCTGCCCGAGGAGAGGGGAGTGGCGTAGGTAGCACCCAACATTACGTTGACTCTGTGGAATCTTTTCATGAATCCGATTTCAACGGGGATTGAAAACTTTGTGACATCCTTGTCGATGTAGTTATCATATTCATTTACAAAGTAGCCACCGAGACCGACGCCGGCAAATCCGCTGAAACCATGTCCAAGGGTCTTGATACCACCTATGGTCACGCTGGGAGTCCACTTCCTTTCTTCGTTGGATTCATGATGGTAACCGTACGTCTCACGCCAACACATAGCGGTTGAAAGGGTGAATTTGCCGTACCAGCCCCAGTTTTGTCCGACTTTGCCATACATGGCACCGAACTGATAACCGGCTTCAACCTGGTCATCAATGTCGAAAACGACGCCGCCGAGCACGTTGACAAACTGATAGTTGTTCATAGCTCTACGGGAGCGCATAATCGGGGAGGCGGGTCGGCGCGCAGGTTTCACCACTTTACCGGCCGTGGTTGAAATCACGGGGTTGACAATCACGGTATTATAATCGCCATTGACAGTAGCGATTTTCTCAGCGTCATCGGCTGTCATCGGACGGAAGTCGGAGTAAGTGGCGGGATAACCTGTCACTGTTACCGAACCTCCGCGGAATATGCCGCGACGGTTCACAATGTATTGCGGTTCGACAAGCACATCGGCGTCGCTCTTGCCGAGAAGGGTATGCGTAGCTGATTCCTTCTGGGCCTTGAGTGAAACGGTTGACAGCGGATTCCACTTCCAGTCGACGGTCACGGAGTCCTTCTTCGAGGCCACTTTCATGTCGGCGACGGTAAGATTGTAGACCTGAGTGTCAACAGCGGCAGTCTGCGATGTGTGGGTTATTGTCGAACACGAACTTAATGCCAGCGCGGCTATGCCGGTTGCCAGTATTTTACGTGTTATCATACCGATTGTTATTTATTGATAATCACCTGTCCGCCATCAAGGATATTTACTACCTGAGCTTCTTCGGCTGAAGTGGCGTGAACATTCTTGTAGTTGGCGGGGTAGCCCTTTACGGTCACGTATTTGATTTTGGTGGTGAAGAGACCGCGGGTTTCCTTAACCTCAAACTGGGGTGCAACGAGCACGTCGCCATCGCCGTTGGCTTCGAGCGCTTTGGCTACGGCTGCGCGGAGCACGGCCTTCTTGCCGGCACGGCGGTGAGAAGCGTCGGGCTGATAGGTGTAGGTGATTTTCTTTGACGCTACGTCGAGTGCAGCGTTGGAGCGGTTGTAGATTTCGGTGTCAACACCCTCAGTGGTTGCGGTGTGAGTGATGGTTGAGCACGAACTGAGCATCATTACTGCAGCGGCTGCTGCGAAAAGAACTTGTTTTTTCATTGGGATAATAATTTAGTTAATTAATAAAAAAGGGATAAATAAAAGATTATAAATTAATTAAGTTAAGCACATGGCGGAGTGGCGGATACAGCGCGGTCGTGCCCCGGGATTGATACTCTCGGGGCAACCGGCATATTATAGCGCGTTGGGATTCATGATTGATGGTGTGTCCGTGCGTCTCTCTATTTGGACAAATTGCTTATGAAATTATAAAAAAAGAATGCGTGAGAGCCGTACCGTTGCTCGTTCCACTCATCGAGGCTCTGGTATTGCCCATCTCTGTTGAACGAGCAAACTTGCAGAAGCCTCACGCAGAATATGCTTATAAACCGACTGCCTGCGCTCGCGCGCCGGCTGTCGGACGAATATACATATCCACTTAGGCATCTACCGTTTGCTACATTCTTGACAGAGATTGAAATTTACCAGATTTCGATGAGTCAAGAAAGAGCGTCAAGTAAACGCTTTCCAATAATGTCTCTCAGTCCCGCCCGCTTACCCAAGACCGGGCTTCTGCGTTATGTGCGGTCTGTAGCCGCGAAGTTAACACTTTTTTATCAATTATCAAAAGAAGATTTAAAATTTTATAAAAATCCTCGCATTAAACTCCCCCCAGCCCGTCCCAAAATCAATATATAATAGTTTGTTTTCCATGTGAAATTTTTTCAGTTCATATAAAAGTATTAAATTTACACCCGAAACAGTGCCCGTATAGGCTTCTTTTTGAGAATGTCGCTATATCTGCACTATAATAAGGATGTCAAGGCACCCGGCTTCTGCTTGAGGTGCCTTAATTTATATTGTTATTTCCGAAATTTTCGGAAATAAATTGCCGGAAGTTTCCGCTTTTTTCGGAAATTCCCGGCAATTTGTTTTATATGTCTGTTTTGGAGGGTTTTAGTCCATGAGTTTGCGGTAGCGGCGGCGTGGGGGTTCTTTGCCGTCGTTGAGGCGGCGTTTGTATTCTTCGTAGTCGCTGTATGAGCCTTCGTACCACACTACGTTGCCGTCGCCCTCGAAGGAGAGGATGTGGGTGCAGATGCGGTCGAGGAACCAGCGGTCGTGGCTTACAACTACGGCGCAGCCGGCGAAGTCGTCGAGACCCTCCTCGAGCGCGCGCAAGGTGTTGACGTCGATGTCGTTGGTAGGTTCGTCGAGCAGGAGCACGTTGCCCTCCTCTTTGAGTGCCATCGCGAGATGGAGGCGGTTGCGTTCGCCTCCTGACAGCACACCGATTTTCTTCTCCTGGTCGGCGCCGGTGAAGTTGAACTTCGACAGGTAGGCGCGTGCGTTGACGTCTCGACCGCCCATGCGGAATGATTCAACACCTTGAGATATAACCTCGTAGACGCTCTTGTCGGGGAGCAGGTCGTGGTGAGTCTGGTCGACGTATGCAATCTTTACGGTTTCGCCCACTTCAAATGTGCCCGCGTCGGGCTGCTCCTGCTTCATGATGAGGCGGAAGAGAGTGGTCTTGCCCGCGCCGTTCGGACCGATGACGCCCACGATACCGTTGGGGGGCAGCGAGAACGACAGGTCGTTGAAGAGCTGCTTGCGGCCGAAAGCCTTGCTGAGGTTGCTCACCTCGATAACCTTGTTGCCGAGACGGGGACCGTTGGGGATGAATATCTCGAGTTTCTCCTCCTTCTGTTTCTGGTCCTCGTTGAGGAGTCGGTCGTAGGAGTTAAGACGCGCCTTACCCTTGGCCTGACGCGCTTTGGGAGCCATGCGCACCCATTCGAGCTCGCGTTCGAGAGTCTTGCGGCGCTTCGATGCCTGCTTCTCCTCCTGGGCCATGCGCTTGGTTTTCTGGTCGAGCCATGACGAGTAATTGCCTTTCCAGGGAATACCTTCGCCGCGGTCGAGTTCGAGAATCCAGCCTGCCACGTGGTCGAGGAAGTAGCGGTCGTGGGTGATGGCGATTACGGTGCCGGGATATTGGCGCAGGTGCTGTTCGAGCCAGTCGATTGACTCGGCGTCGAGGTGGTTGGTAGGCTCGTCGAGCAGGAGCACGTCGGGCTGCTGGAGCAACAGGCGTATGAGGGCCACGCGGCGGCGTTCACCTCCGGAGAGGGTGCTGACGGGCTGGTCGTCGGGCGGACACTGTAGCGCGTCCATGGCGCGTTCGAGTTTGGAATCGATGTTCCAGGCGTCGGCGGCGTCGAGTTTGTCCTGAAGTTCGGCCTGACGGGCGAGCAGGGCCTCCATCTTGTCGGGGTCCTCAAGCACGTCGGGGTCGCCGAAGGCAGCGTTGACACTGTCATATTCGGCCAGAAGGTCCATGATAGGCTGCACGCCTTCGCGCACCACCTCGATTACCGTCTTTGACGGGTCGAGCTTCGGGTCCTGTTCGAGGTAACCCACCGAGTAGCCCGGCGAGAACACCACTTCGCCCTGAAAATCCTTGTCGATGCCGGCAATGATTTTGAGCAGTGATGACTTACCCGAGCCGTTAAGACCTATGATACCGATTTTGGCACCGTAGAAAAACGACAGGTATATGTTTTTAAGAACTTGTTTTTGAGGAGGGTAGGTCTTTGAGACGCCTACCATTGAGAATATTATCTTTTTATCGTCGGCCATAGCGTTGGTTTTTTAAATTCATAATTCACAATTCATGATTCATAATTATTGCCACGGGAGAGAGCGGAAGCGATGATATATTGAAGCTTCGGCGGCGGATTGTTTGCGAATAATTATGAGTTTTTATGCGAATTATGAATTATAAATTATGAATTGTGAATTATTTACGTTTGCGGGGAGCGTAGCGCACCGGGTATTCGCAGCTTACGCGGCCTTCCACTATGTTGCTGAGTTTGCGGCGTATCATCTGCTTGCGTATGGGGGAGATGTGGTCGATGTAGACCTTGCCCTCGAGGTGGTCGCACTCATGCTGCACGATGCGGGCGAGGAAGCCGGTGATTACCTCTTCATGCTCCTCGAAGTTCTCGTCGAGCCAGTTGAGGCGTATGTTCTCCACGCGCTTCACGTCCTCCGAGAGTCCGGGCAGACTGAGACAGCCTTCCGAACGCGACACGCTGTCGCCGTCAAGCACCTCTATTTCAGGGTTGATGAGTACCATTTTCTTGCCGGCGCAGCCAGGAAATGCTTCGGCCACGGGGTCGGCGTCGATGACAACGAGGCGTATGCTCTTGCCTATCTGCGGAGCTGCGAGGCCCACCCCTTCCGAGGTGTACATCGTCTCGAACATGTCGGCGATAAGGGTCTTGAGGCCGGGGTAGTCGGGCTCCACGTCGTCAGCTACCTGACGGAGCACCGGGTGGCCGTAAAGATATACAGGGAGATTCATGTCGTATATATAGTTTTTTTATTGATTGTATTGTTGGCTTTCGAGGTAGTCGTTGAGGATGATGGTGGCGGAAATCTCGTCGACGATGGCTTTGTCGCGGCGAGCCGATTTCTTCATGCCGCCGTCGAGCATGGCACGGTGGGCTATCGCCGAGGTGAAACGCTCGTCGAAAAATATTATCTCCATCTGTGGCAGCGCTTTGCGCAGCTGTCCTATGCCGGGACGTATGTAGCGCATGGAGTCGGACTCCTGGCCGCGCATGGTGGTGGGATAGCCCACGATGATGGCATCGACCTGTTCGGTGGCCACGTAGTTCCTGATATATTCTATCAGTTTTGAAGTGTCGACGGTAGTAAGTCCCGAAGCGACAATGCGCAGCGGGTCGGTCACCGCGATGCCGCAGCGACGCCGTCCGTAGTCAATTGATAGCAGTCGTCCCATATACCTGCAAAGATACAAAATAACCGCGAATGAACCAAAAACTCCGCCCTCATTGACAATGTATTAAAGTAAGTTAAATATGATGTCATTTCAACTGCCGTTCGTTATATTTGCAATTGTAATACAACCGACTATGAAGTTAATCGAAATTAATCTGCAACGTATTTTCGACCTTTGCCGCAAGCATAAGGTGAAAACATTGTCAGTCTTTGGCTCTATCCTCACCGATAGGTTCAATGACGGGAGCGACGTTGACCTGCTTGTGGATTTCGAGCCTGTTGACCATAATACGTTTGACTATGTCGGCAATTATTTCGGACTGCGCGACGCGCTGGAGCGGTTGTTTGACCGAAAAGTCGACCTCATAGAGGAGAAAGGTCTGCGCAATAAGTATTTCATTGCAAATGTAAATCGCACAAAACAGCTGATATATGGCTAACGAGGAGGTTCTTACATATCTTCAGGATATTCTGGACGCGATAAACGATATGCAAAGTTGCTTTGTTGACTTTCCAAACAGATATGACTTGTTTGAGAATGATATAATGCGCAGATGTGTTGTCGAGCGCAAGGTGGAGATAATGGGCGAGGCCATTAACCGCATTAGAAAAAGCGATGCATCAGTGGAGATACCAAACGCAAGAGCCATAATTGACACTCGAAATCGTATCATTCACGCTTATGACAATGTGCAACCCGAATTTTTGTGGAGTCTTGTAATACGACATATACCGGAACTTAAAAAAGATATAGAACGTATTATCGTTATCTATGAGGAGCAGTATAATAGAGAGAATGCTTCCGATAATCGCGAATAATGGTTATCTTTGCGGGTAAGTGCATTAGTGCGATTTTTTTTAGTTTTTTAGTTTGATATCATGAGAAAAGGATTGATTATGTGCGTGATGGCCTGCGTTGCGCCGGTTGCAGGCTCAGTGAGTGTGGCGGCTGCCGAGCCGGTGCCCGTTTATCGCAACGCGGCTGTGCCCGTCGAGGAGCGAATCGATGACCTGCTGTCGCGCATGACCACACGCGAGAAAGTGCTGCAACTCAACCAGTTCTATATCGGAACCAACAATAACGTCAACAACATAGGCGAGGTAGTCAACGGCATCCCGGCCGAAGTGGGGTCACTTATCTACTTTGACGGTGACCCGGCGTTGCGCAACGCCATGCAGCGACGCGCCGTCGAGGAATCGCGCCTCGGCATTCCGATACTGTTCGGCTACGACGTAATCCACGGTTTCCGTACCGTTTACCCGACGTCGCTGGCCCAGGCCTGTTCGTGGAATCCCGCTCTCGTGAGCGAGGCATGCGCCGTTGCCGCGCAGGAAGCGCGACAGTCGGGCGTCGACTGGACATTCTCCCCGATGATTGATGTAGCCCGTGATCCCCGCTGGGGTCGCGTGGTCGAGGGATATGGCGAGGACCCGTATGTCAACGGCGTGTTTGGCGCGGCATCGGTGCGCGGCTATCAGGGCGACAACATCGCCGACTCCCTCAAAGTAGCCGCCTGCCTGAAGCATTACGTAGCCTACGGCGCCTCGGAAGCAGGCCGTGACTACGTCTACACCGAGGTGTCGCCCCAGACCCTCTGGGACACCTATCTGCTTCCCTATCAGATGTGTGTCGAGGCCGGAGCGCAGACGCTCATGAGTTCGTTCAACGACATCAGCGGCACCCCCGGCACTGCCAACCATTACACTCTCACCGAGGTACTTAAGGATATGTGGGGCCACGACGGCTTCGTGGTAAGCGACTGGGACGCCGTGAAGCAACTCGTGGCGCAGGGCAATGCCGCCGACATGAAGGAAGCGGCGCTGCACGCATTCAACGCCGGAGTGGAGATGGACATGATGAGCTACGCCTACGACCATCACCTTGAGGAACTTATCGCCGAGGGGAAAGTGTCGCCGCAGCGACTCGACGACGCCGTGCGCCGCGTGCTCCGCATCAAGATGCGCCTCGGACTCTTTGAAAATCCCTACACCCCCGAAGTGCCCGACCGCTTCCTGCGCCCCGCGTCGCGCGTTACCGCCGGACGACTTGCCGCCGAGTCGATGGTGCTGTTGAAGAACGATTCCACCGCCACTCTCCCGCTCAAGGAGGTAAGCAAGATTGCCGTCATCGGTCCGCTCGCCAAGAGCAAAGCCGACATGCTCGGCTCATGGCATTGCCACGGCAATCCCGACGATGTAACCACTCTCTATGAGGGGATTATGAATGAATACGGCAACGGTGCCGAGGTGCGCTACGCTCTCGGTGTGGATAAGGACGGTGACGATACTTCGGGCATTGCCGAGGCTGTCGAAGCTGCTGCATGGGCCGACGTCGTGATACTGCATCTCGGCGAGGATTACCGCTGGGGTGGCGAGAACGCTTCGCGCTCCACAATAGCTCTGCCCGCCATTCAGGAGAAACTTGCCGAGGCTGTCGCAGGGACAGGTAAGCCTGTGGTGCTTGTTCTCAGCAACGGACGTCCGCTCGACCTCTCTCGCCTCGAACCCCACGCCAACGCTATCCTCGAAGCGTGGCAGCCGGGAGTCAACGGCGGCGATGCGATGGCCGGAATCCTCTCCGGACGCATCAACCCGTCGGGCAAACTGGCCATCACGTTCCCGTACTCCACCGGCCAGATACCTATTTACTACAACCGCCGCCCCACGGCCCGTCCCTTTGACCGACAGGGTCTGTATCAGGATATTACGAGCGAACCGCTCTACCCGTTCGGCCATGGCTTGAGCTACACCACCTTTGAGTATGGCACGCCGAAGGCCGACAGGATCGACTTCGTCGCCGACGACACCATCGAAATCACCATCCCCGTAACCAATACGGGCGACCTGACAGGCGACGAGACGGTGCTGTGGTTCATCAATGACCCTTACAGCTCCATTACGCGCCCCGTCAAGGAGTTGAAATACTTTGAAAAGAAGCATTTATCGCCCGGCGAAACGGCTGAATATACCTTCCGCATCGATCCGATGCGTGACCTCGCGATGGTCGACGGTACCGGCCGTCGTATTCTCGAACCGGGTGAATACCGTGTGCTCGTCGCTGACAAAGTGTTGACACTCAACTATAAAGGCGAAAAATTAAGTCGATAATATCAAATAAAGTTAAAGTGCGGCCGGGGACGGCCCCACCACGAAGTTGCCGGATGTACCGTCGTGGTGGGGCCGTCCCCGGCCGCACTTTGCAGATTATGAGTTGATTACGCCTTGTAAAGCATGAACAGAAAACACTCTTTACCCGGCGTGTGTCAGTTACACTGTGGTGGTGGGGTCGATGTCGGGGGTGGAGTACCACGACGAGTACATCAGATAGTTGTGGGCTATCTTGACGTTCATTTCGCGTGCTTTCTCCGGTTCAACCATCTTGATGAACTTGGCGGGAGCGCCGCCCCAGAGTTCGTTAGGGCCAATCTTGGTGCGTGACAGCACCACCGAGCCGGCGGCCACGAGAGCGCCTTCGCCCACTTCGGCGTCGTCCATCACTACCGCGCCCATGCCTATGAGAGCGTAGTCGTGAATCTTAGCGCCGTGTATCACCACGTTGTGGCCTATCGACACGTGGTTGCCGATTTCGATTGTTGATTTCTGATAAAGCGTGTGAAGCACCGATCCATCCTGTATGTTGACGCAATCGCCTATGCGTATTGAGTTTACGTCGCCACGGATTACCGTGTTGAACCATACGGAGCAGTCGTTGCCCATTACTACGTCGCCAACTATCGTGGCGTTTTCAGCAAGGAAGCAGTTCTCACCCATCTTGGGCGTGAATCCTCTTACAGGTACTATTAATGCCATAGTTAATTTAATTCATAATTCTTAATTCACAATTCATAATTATCTCCCTTCCGCAATTATCTCCTTTCCGCATTTGCAATTTACTCTTATCGGATTTGCAATTATCCATTACTGCTGTAAGTCCATTTTCGCGCGGACTTTTCATGTGGAATTTATGCACAATTTCATAATTGGCAACTGACTGGTGCAGCGCCAATTATGAATTATGCATTATGAATTATGCATTGCATTCGAGCGGTTTGGTTTTTTCGCGGAGCCATTCCTGCTCTTCGGGGGCGAGGAGCGGAGTGAGGTGGGAGTAGACGGTAGCGTGGTATTCGTTGACCCAGTTGATTTCGTCAGCAGTCATGAGCGACAGGTCGAAGAGATTGCGGTCGAAGGGGAAGAGGGTAAGGGTCTCGAACTTAAGGAACTGGCCGAACTCAGTAGTGAACGCGGGAACGGTCAGCACCAGGTTCTCGCAGCGGATACCGTGGACGCCTTCGCGATATACACCCGGCTCGTTGGAGGTAATCATGCCGGGAGTGAGCGGGGTGGGATTCTCGTTGAGGCGGATGCTCTGCGGGCCTTCATGCACGTTGAGGAAGTGGCCTACGCCGTGACCTGTGCCGTGGAGGTAGCTCAGACCATGTTTCCAGAGGAACTGACGGGCAAGCGCGTCGAGCTGAGCGCCGCGTGTTCCGGCGGGGAAGATGGCAGTGCCGAGTGCAATGTGGCCTTTCATCACGAGGGTGAAGTCGCTCTTCTCCTGTGCGGTGGGTGTGCCGATAGCGATGGTGCGGGTGATGTCGGTAGTGCCGTCGAAATATTGCGCGCCCGAGTCAACGAGCAGCAGGCCTTCGGGTTTGAGCGTGGCGTTGCTCTCCTTGTTGGCCGAGTAGTGGACGATAGCACCGTGAGCGCCGTAGCCGGCGATAGTGTCGAAACTGAGGTCGAAGTAGAGAGGCTGGGCCGAACGATATTTCACGAGAATGTCGGCAACGCCGATTTCGGTAAGCGGCTCGCCGGCAGCCATGATGCGCTCTATCTCCATGAAAGCTCTCACGAGCGCCGCGCCGTCGCGTTCCATAGCCGAGCGGGTGCCCTCAATCTGGGTCTTGTTCTTGCAGCCTTTGAGCATGGGAATCGGGTCAACGCCATTGCCATATTTAGTATTTGCACCGAGAGCGTTGCAGATGCGTTCGGCAGTGCGACCCTGCTCCACGAGCACTTTCTGCGCAGGCAGAGCAGCGAGGAAATCGAGGATAGAGGTGTAGGGCGCAGTAGCCACGCCTGCCTCCTTGAGGTAAGCTGTCACGGCATCGTCGGTCTTGGCCGGGTCGATGAACAGTGTAGAGCCTTCGGGCGAAATGAAGAGGAACGAGGTAGCCACGGGGTTGCAGCTCACGTCAGTGCCGCGGATATTGAGAGTCCACGCTATCTCGTCGAGAGCTGACACGAGCATCGAGTCGAGCTTCTTTGCTTTGAGCGATTCCACAATCTTGGCAATCTTCTCTTTGGCCGACACTCCGGCATACTTCAGTTCATGCACGAAGATTTTGTCCTGCGGCAGGGCCGGACGGTCGTTCCATATACCCTCCACGGGGTCGAAATCGGTGCGGAGTGTGATGTCGTTGGCAGCGAGACTTTCGGCCATACGGCCCACTGCAGAGTGGGAGAAGAGCATGCCGTCAATGCCTACGCTCTCTCCGGCGGGGACATTGTCACCAAGCCATTGATTCATCGACGGAGTCTCGGCCAGGCCATCCTTCATCAGCACAATGCCTGTGCCCTCAAGCTGCGCGGCAGCCTGCAGGAAGTAGCGGGAGTCGGTCCAGAGCAACGCCTTGTCGAGGGTGACAACGAGGTCGCCGGCCGAACCGGTGAATCCCGACATGAAGTGGCGGGCCTGCCAGTGGTCGGCAAGATACTCACTCTGGTGGGGGTCAATCTGGGGAATGACGGTGGCATAGATGCCGTCAGCTTTCATTTTGGAGCGAAGCGCCTCCAATCGCGCTGTAATATCTGTTTTCATCAGCTGTTGATTTTTAGTATCGGGTTGTTAGTATTGATTTGTCAGTGTCGATATGTCAGCGTTGACTTATAGCGGGATAGTCAGCGTGGATTAAATGCAAAGATAACTAACTTTTACAGTAATTCCACCCAAAAGCCGTTAATATTGTAAAAACAAATAGGAGAACGGGGTGTAAAATAGAGACACCGTGCCGGCTGATGTCGACACGGTGTCCGCGTTATTGAGTATGTGGAATGATTACTTCACTGCCACTTTGGCAACATTGTTGCCGGCTGAAACGATGTAGATACCGCAAGCGAGGTTGATGCGTACTGCGGGAGCTGCATCGGCTACTGCCACTGTGCGGCCGTCAACGGTGTTGACAGTCACCTTGCCCTCGGTAAGGTTTTTGACGATAACGCCGCCGTTGACTGCTTCGATTACCACGTCGTTGCCGTAGATGCCGTCAATGCCGCTTTCAACCTTGGTGGTCACGATATTTGAGGGGCGTGACTCGCCATTGTCGTAGACTGTGGTCACGAAGTAGGAGTATTCACGGTCAGCGCGCACGTTGTTGTCGGTGTACTTGGCAGTTTCGACGAGCGACTGGGTGAGGCGCATGTTGTTGCGGTAAACGTGGTAGCCCTTGACATTAAGGTTGGCTGCTTCGCCTTCGGCGGGGATGTAGGTGACATCGTCGATGAAGAGGAAGAACTTATTGTAAGAGCGGCTGCGTATAGCCACGTAGCGTGTGCCTTCGGGAAGCATGAAGCGGTAGCGGGTCCATGAGTTGGGCACGTCAGATACGTTACCTATGCTGCGGAAGTCGTCGGTGTTGGTGGTAGCCGATGAGGCGAGCACTTCGAATGATTCGAGGTAAGCGGCATCAAATGACTTGGCATAGAATGAAATAGCCTGAGCAGCGCCGAAGAGGCGGGGTGAGATTGCCCAGTCATCGCTCTGTACCGATTCGCCGCCACGTTCTACATAACCCGAAGCGAGGAACTTCTCGCCTGAGTGAGCTATCCATCGAGCAACACCATTTTCGGGGAAGGGCCAAGCGTGGTCAGCTACAGTCCAGGCAAACATACCGGTTGCGGGGAAGTTGGGAGTGTTGATACCGCCGAAGGGCGCTTTATCATCGTCGACCATTTTCCAGCCTTCAACGGCGTAGGCCCAGCTTTCGGCGCTTTCAAAGTCTTCGGTTACGGCTGCGGGAGCAGCGTTGGCGAGGTCGGGTTCCGACCAGTTGAGTTCTACCTTGGTGCCGTCAGTGCTTCCTTCGAGGTCAGTAACCACGGGCACTACGGGAGCGGCGATGCCTACCAGCACTTCGTCTGACTTGTTGTCGCCCTCCACTTCGTCGACATCACATACGATTTCGGCATGGAGTGCAGCGTAATCGCCGTCGACAATCGAGGCTTCAACCTCGAAGGTCACGGTCTTGGTGTCGGCGGGTTCTATGCGTGAGCATTCCATGAATGTAACGAATTCATCACCCTTGAAGAGTTCGATGGTGTACTGCGAGACGGGCTCGACACCGATGTTGGAAACAGATACCGACACTTCGTAGGTCTTGTTGACATCGGCAACGGCGGGAGCGGAGATGTTGGTGACTGCAAGGTTGTAGTCAACATAGCTGCCGACGCGGAGGTTGTCGAGCGAGTAGGCTGCGAAGTCGCAGTTCTTGGGCTCGAAGCGCAGGATGACAGTCTGACCGTCATACTCGGCGAGGTCAACGACAACCTTGTTCCACTGGTTGCGGGGACCGGTCTCCGCAACAACGTTTGACTGCACGGTTACGAAACCGTTGCCGTCGCCGTTGTCGACCTGTACCTCCATTACATTCCTGTAAGCTGAGGTACCGTAGTTGTAGGTGTAGTAGGTGAGGGCGGGGTTGTTGGTGCCTTCGAGGTTGATTTTACCGGTCACGAGAGCGGTAAGGTCATTGTAGCTTTCGAGGAAAGCGAAGCCGTTGTCGTCGTCCTGCGGAGCGGGAATCCAATCCTGTGATGACACGAACTGCCAGGGCTCGTTGCCTGAGATAAAGTTGTAGCCGAAGATGTGTGACACGCTGCCGCCGGCAAATGATTCGGCCCAGGGAGTTTCGTAAGCCGCGCCTGCGGGTTTGTAGGCTGTGGCGGCCATCTTGTCAGACTCGCCGCCTGCGGTCACTGCATATACTGCAAACTGGCAGAAAGCCTGCTCACCTTCGGGAACGGCCTGCACGGTCACCGAGTTGCCGGTAACACCGTCGGCGATGGTCTCATACTGACGGTTGATGACGCGGTAGGTAACGGCGTCGGCGTTGATGGTGTTGCCCTCGAAGTCGGTGGTCACGGGTTCCCATGAGATGGTCACCTTACCGGTGTTGCCCTCTTCGATGAATTTGGCCGATGCGGGAGCCATAGGGCGGCGTGCGCCTACGAGGATTTCCTTCTCGGCTGCCACACCTTCGCCGAATGCGTTGTAGGCAATGACGGAGTAAACGTGGTTACCGGTGGTGAGGTTCTCATCCTTGTCGGTGTATTCAATGAGTTTTCCGGCGGTGAGGTCGTCGGTAAATTCGGCAATTACATTGCCGTCACGGAGGATTTCAATCTTGGTGAGAGCGCTTTCACCTTCGAGGGGAGCGCCTGAGAGGGCTACCGAGGGAACGTTGAACGAGATATTGGCCTCGATAGTGCCGTCGACGGGTGAAGAGACGTTGAGGTTGTCAACAGCGGCGGGTGCTGCTGCGGTCATACCGCTTTCGATTGTCACGCTCTTCAGGTTGATATAGTATGACTTGTCAGCTGTGCAGCCGTGGATACCGATGTAGACGGTGCCTGCCTCTTCAACCGAGAATTCGCCTGACAGCACGATGGGATTGGTGCTGTTGCGTACGGTGGTGGCCTCGATGAGAGTGTTGGTCATGGCCTCGGCTGTGGGTGCGGTGCCCCATTTCACTTCCACGGTCTCGTCATAATAGTTTGATGTGGTGAAAGTGATAGTGACGGGGTAAGAGGTGCCGGCCTTTACCTTCACTGCGGGAGTGATTGCCCAGTCGTCAAAACCTTTTGAGCCGTAGAGCTGAAGCACCTTGTCGGAGCTGTAGTATTTCCAGAGGTTGGAGTCGGCGTTGGAGTCGATGATAGTCCAGCCGGCTACCGATGTAGAGGTCTGGAACTCGGCGGTGTAGGGAGGTACGATAGGACCGAGCGCAATGGTTGAGGACTTCACGTCGGGAGCGGTTTCGCCCTCGACTGTTGTAGTGAGCACGTAATAATAGTCGGTGCGCACTTCGGGCGAAGGAAGTTCGTCGGTAGCTGAGCGGGTGGTTATCTCGTCGGCAATGACTTTCATGTCGGGGTAACGTACCACGGTGTAGGTGGCTGCCGAGTAGTTGACATTACCGCCGTTGACGCCTGACGATGAGGGTGAGCTCCATTGCAGGCTGACAGTGTTATCCTTGAGTGTAGTCTGGAAAGTGGTGGGCGCTTTGGGCATGTCGGGACCTACGAATTTGTGGGCACCTGCGGCAGCTGATGTGCCGGCCTCATTTGAGGTGGTGACGGTGAAATAGTAGTTGTCCTTGACAGTCATAGTGACGGGTACTGAGACGCGCTTGTTGGGCAGACATGTTCCTGTCGCAATCTCTTTGCCGTTGGCTTTGAGTACGTAGGTAAGTTCTGTCTCAGCATCGAGACGATCCTGACCCTGAGTGTAGTTAGGGGCGTAGAACGCTACCGAACCGGTGAGCGATGTGCCTGAGAACGTGGGCGAAACCGATGACACCTTAGCGGGGGCGTCGGGGTTGATGACTTCAGCCTTGGGCACGATGTACATACCGCAGAGCTGCTCCTCGTTGGCCAGGTCGTAGAGTTTGGTTGCCTTGGCAGTGGTGATGTCCACGGTGTAGAGGGCAAACTCGGTGTCGGTGCATACTGACCAGTACATGATGTCGGTGTCGGTATCGATTGTTGCGTCGCCGAGGTAGTCCGATGTAACGCCGGTGCTGCCCACAAGAGTCATTTCACCGTCGTGGATGTCAACCTTGTAGAGGTCACCGTTGCGCTCGATGGCGTAGAGAGTGCCGTCGGCTGCGAATGCCGAGCCGCTCCAGGGACGTTCGAGAGGAGTGATTACTCTGACGGGAGCAAAACGGTCGTAGTTCCAGCTCATGAAATTGTAGCCGGTGCGGTCCTCGTTGATGAAGCAGCCATACACCTCGTCGCGCATGGGTGAGTAGGCCATAGTGGTGGCAACGTAATTGATTTTGCCGGTGTAAGAGTCATACTCGGTCCAGTCGGATGTGTAGTAAGCTACGGTTTTGATTTCCTCAAGACCCATCATCTCGATGTAACGGGTGAAGTAGTATTTGCCGCCGGCTTCGATACCGCCGCCCGATGCGAAGATTGCGGGGTCGAGTGACAGACGGGTGGGATTCCATGATGAGGTGTTGTAGCCCCACATACCCTGTGCGTTGCTCGGGAAGATGACACTGGCGTTGATGACAGGGCCATCGCTTGAAACTTGTTGTGCCCCGGCGCGTCGTACCGCTGCCTGAGGGGTCACAGCTGAGGTGTTGAACACAGTGCCTTTGCGCACACCCAGCAATTCATTGACCGATTTCTGTGCAACAGGAAGGGCCGAAGCTGAGAATGAAGCAATTACACTGAACAACAAACCTAAAATAGTAGATTTCTTTTTCATGTAAAAATGAGATATTGATTGGATATAATGAAAATTTAAAAAATTAGGGATATACGGTAGGGAGGATTTTCGCCACCTCTCCATGACCAATTACCTAAGGAAACATCATTTAAAAATACAAACTTTAAATTTTATATTATAAAAACATGCAAAGTAACACAAAAAATCTGACTAATCCAACAACTTATTAAAAAATCCACACATAACATCCCGCCCCACATCAAATTTAAAGTGCCACTTTAAAATATTTAAAGTAGCACTTTGAATTGTGTTTATTGCAAAAACAATGCGCCGGCCGGTTACCGTGGTTTACCTTTTAAATATCGCGTTAAATATCGCGGATGTTTATAGCTACGGGTGGGATTGAGGTGCCGTTGTAGATTACGGTAGTTGTGTCGACTTCGGGCAGGAGTGTGGCCGTGGCTTTCATGTTTTGAATGAAATCGGGGCGCAATGTCTCGCTACTTTTTATTTCGTAGAGCGTCAGTCGGCCGTTGCGGCTGACGAGAGCATCTATTTCCGCGCCCGATTTTTCGCGATAGAAATATATCAGAGGGTCTTTGCCGGAATTGTATTCCCGTTTTATCAGTTCGCATATCGCAAGATTCTCGAACACGGCGCCGCGGAAAGGACTCTTTTCAAGTTGCTCGGCGGAGTTGATGCCAAGGAGGAAGCAAAGCAGCCCGGTGTCGTAGAAATAGATTTTCGGCATCTTGGTAAGTTGCTTTGATATATTTGCGAAGTAGGGGCGCAGCGGGAACACGATGTAGGAGGCGGTGAGCAATGACAGCCATTCTTTTATAGTGACTGATGACACGCCTGCCTCGCGGGCCAAAGCCGATGCGTTGAACTCCGAGCCGGCTCGTGATGCAATAAGTCGGATAAAGGTGTCAAACGCAAGCAGATTTTGTATTTTCAGGAGGTTGCGCAGGTCGCGTTCCACATAGGTATTATAGTAATTTCGGTAAAACATCTCGGAGGGAATCCCCTTGGCTATTAGTCCGGGGTAAAGTCCGCTCTGCATGACGCTGTCGATAGATTTATCTTCGATTGCCTCATGCGCTTCAATCAGCGAGAATGGCAGTAGCGTGAATGTGGCCGCTCGCCCTGCAAGTGATTGCGTTATTGACTGCAACAATGCAAAATTGCTGCTGCCGGTAAGAATGTAACGCTTATCAGGGTTGTTGTCAACGCTTACCTGTATCATTGAAAGGAGGTCAGGGACATTCTGCACCTCGTCTATTATGGTACGGTCACCGAGCGATTCGAGGAAAGCCCCGGGGTCGGCGGTAGCGGCTACGCGCGATGTTATATCTTCGAGATTGACATACTTGTAATCCTCGAAAATGTGCCGGCACATAAAGGTTTTGCCCGATTGACGCGGTCCGGTGACCACGATTACGGGGTAATATTTATGGGCCTCCTCAATATGCGGCGCAACGGCTCGGGGTATTATCATGCTCATAAGTAACTTCTTTTTATAGCGTTGTAAAACGCAAAGATACAAATATTTTGCTAAATTTAAAGTGCTACTTTAAAAAAATTAAAGTAGCACTTTAAATTATATTTATCGCGTCCCTACAGCGGGGTGATTGCCGTGCTTGGGTTAGTCGAGGGCTTTGAGGAGGGAGCGGGGGGAGATGCGTTTGTAGTTTTTGGGGGTGCGCCAGGTGGCTGAGGCGGGGATTTCGGGGTTGGCTTTGCCTAAGTCGTAGGTAAGGGTGGCGTCGACGGCGGTTTTGCCAGCGTTGGCTTTGATGGTGAGTTGCTGCATGAAGCGCGAGCCGTCGAGAGTGGCGGGGTCGGCGTAGGTGCAGCCGTATTGCTTGCCGTTGACGTCAATGCTGAGGGCCTTGAGCGAGTTGTCGTTGCCGACAAACTCAAAGCTGTAGCCTATGCGGCCGTTGATGAGCGAACGCGGTGTCAGCGACCACGACCCGTCGGGGAGCAGTGCGGCGGTAACGTCGCGGATGTTGTCGACGGTAAACTCTCCCGCGTTGTTGATAAACGGGCGGCCGAGCAGCGCGTCCTGAATATCGCCGATGGTCAGCGTTGCTCCCGCGAATATATCACGGATAGGTTCGGCTATATAATATTTATGTATCTTGTCGGCGGCAAACACCGAGTCGGAGTCGATATAGAGGTTGGCGACCTCCATGCCGAGCACGCGCAGAGTGATATAGATGTCGCGGTCGCGACGCATGTATATGCGGCCGCTCACCGATAGTTTCTGCGGCGACTTCACCGCCACTTTCACCGGCATGTTGAGCTGCGTCCAGGGCAGGTTGTGGGCCGCCACGTCGACTACCTTCTCGTCGAGAGTCATTTCAGCCACCGGTTTCGAGCCGGAGGCAACGGTGCGCGAGGAGCGGCAACCCGTGAGGGTCAGCGTCATGACAGCCGCCGCGGCTACGGCGAGCACGCTCAGGCGCTTCATCATCATTTTCATTCGTGGAAATAGGTTTTGAATTTCACTTTGCGGGCCAGCAGCTCGTTGTCAGGCTCGAGTTCGAGCGCTTTCTCCCAATATTTCAGGGCCTCGGCGGGGAGTTGGTTCCAGTAATAAATGTCGCCGGCGTGGATATAATATTCGGCGCCCGGCTCTTCGCCCCGCTCCTGCATGTGGGTGAGCGTGCGGTCGATATAATCCTTGGCGCGCTTGTAGTCCTGCTGTCGGAAGAGAATCCACGCGTAGGTGTCGAGATACACGGGATTGTCAGGCTCCGAAGTCATGGCGTCGTAGCTGAGTTGCTCGGCGCGGGCCAGTTGTCCGGCGTCGGTGGAATGTTCCGATATGTGGTAGGCAAGATTGTTCTTGGCCATGATATTGTCGGGGTAAAGCTCGATTGCGCGGGTGTAGAATACTTCGGAACTGTCGTTGCGCTCGGCGGCATAGTAGTAATCGCCTATGCGCGAGAGGTAGTCGGAGATGGCGCGCACGTCGGTGGAGTCACTCAGCTCGATGGCGCGTTGAGTCTCGGCGATGGCGCGGTCAACGCTGTCGTTGTCCTGCAGGAACATCGTGGCGCCGAGCAGCGCGTGCAGGTCGCGGTCGTTGTCGTGATAGCGCAGCGAGCGTTCCAGAGTTGATATGGCCTTTGGGAAGTTTTCGGCATAATTGTAGTAAGCGGCTGTGCGCAACCAGTTTTCGGCATCGTCGGGTTGCAGGTCGGTTACATACTCCATCTCCTCGGCGGCGGGTTCATACTCGCCGTTGGCCACGAGGTAGTCGGCAAACAGGGCGCGTATCGACCCCTCCTGCGGGTTCTTCTCGATGACGCGGTTGAAGATGGCGTCGACGTGATGGCGGTAGGTGGAGTCGCCGAGCAGGTCGCGGGTGTAGTTGAGAAGTATCTCGTGCTTGTCGTCGATGTCGAGGTCGGTCTCGGTGAGCACGCGGTCAATCTCGCGGGAGTAGTTGAGCGTGTCGCCCGCGTTCTTGTAGAACTGCGCCAGGCTGTAGGCAGCCTCACCGCTCTCAGGGTCGACCTCGCAGGCGCGCTGATAGTAGACGAGGGCCGAGTCGCTCTTGCCGTCAATCTCGAAGTAACGCCCCGCGAAGCTGTAGCACTCGGGATTGAGCGGTGAGTAGGCGATGGCGTTGTGTATCTCGTTGAGGGCGCTGACCGAGTCATTGAGGAAAGAGTAGACGGCGGTCTTGCGTCGGGTGAAGTTCATGTCGCGTCCGGCCGTGACCTCGAGTCGGTTGAGGCGGTCGATGGCCTTGAGCATGTTGGTGGTGTCGCGGGTTGAGAGCAGCGCGTCGATGTAGGTCATTGCAAGGTCGGGACGGGCCGGGTTGAGCGAGTCGACCACCTGCAGTACCTCTATCTGGCGGCCGGTGTTCTGCATGCTGGCGAGCACCTGGCTGTAGAAGTAGGCGTTGGTATAGTCGGTGGGGTCGGCGTCAAACTTTTTGCCGAGCAGGTCCATGGCCTTGAACACCAGCGGCTCGTCCCTCTGTATCATTCTGAGATAACCGAGGGCGAGGTCGGAGTAATAGTCGGTGTTGGTGGAGTCGAGGTCGTAGGCTCGCTGATAGAGCTGGAAGGTAGCGCCCTCGTTGCCGAGCGCGGCCTGACGCTGCGCCTCGCCGTAGACATATTCAGCCTTGCGGCGCTGCGACTCATCCTCCCATTTCCCTTTCTCGCGGGCCATCAGGGAGAGGCACACCGTCATGGCTGCCACCACCGCGGTTATAGTGCGTAATCGTTTCTTCATTCTGTTATTGTTTAGAGCCGGAGCGGGGTCTTAGTTGGTGCCTGAGTGTCCGAAACCGCCGTCGCCGCGCACCGTCTCGTCGATGCGCTCCACCGGCTCCCAGTCAACGCGGTCATACTGAGCTATTACCATCTGGCATATGCGCTCGCCGTCGTTGATTACGAAAGGCTCCTTCGACAGATTGATAACCACAACGCCTATCTCGCCGCGGTAGTCGGAATCGACAGTGCCGGGGGTGTTGACAATGGTGATGCCATGCTTGAGCGAGAGGCCCGAGCGCGGACGTATCTGGCACTCGTAGCCGCGCGGCAGCTGCAGGTAGAGACCCGTGGGCACGAGCACACGTTCGAGCGGTTGCAACACGATGGGGTGGGAGAGGAAGGCGCGCACGTCCATGCCCGACGATCCGGGAGTGGCGTAGGCCGGCAGCGGGTGGTGCGAGCGGTTGATTATCTTGACTTTCAGGGTTTCCATTTTCTGTTATAAATGATAAGTAAGTGTTCAAATTTAACCGAAAGCAAGTGGATAACTTACTTAAACGGTGTATAATGACACAAAAATAGTTAAAATATCGTGAGTATTAACGTTTCGTGTATTAAAATTACAACTTTGTTAATATAAATAACGCAATTTCCTATACCTTTGTTGTCACAAACGGCCGGTCTGTGCGTTAAACATAAGGAACCGACAATCACGTTTCACAATTTCAACAGTAATTATCCCCACAATCAGCAATCATTTCAACGCAATGAAAGTTTTACGCGCTATCATCACACTGGTCTCTCTCCACTGCGTAGTCGCCGCCTCGGCATTCTCCATCCTCGGTCGTCTCGTCGACACGGATAACATCCCCGAAGCCTATGCTACCGTACGCATATTCAGCGCCGCCGACACTGTCCATGCCGCCGCTCTCGGCGTCACCGGCGACGATGGCGACTTCAATCTCCCCGTCAAAAAAGCAGGCGATTACAATGTAATAATCTCATCGGTAGGCAAAAAGACACTCCGTCTTCCCGTGTCGCTCACCGCAAAGGCCCCCGACGCCGACCTCGGCACTCTTACCATCCTCGACAATGCCGCCGAGCTTGGCGAGATAGAGGTTGTGGCCAGCAAACCGCTCGTGGTCAAGGAGATTGACCGCATAGGATATGACGTGCAGGCCGACGAGGACTCAAAGACCTCGACCGTGCAGGACGTGCTCCGCAAGGTGCCTATGGTGACTGTCGACGCCGACGGCACAATCAAGATCAAAGGTTCCACCAACTTTAAAATCTACAAGGACGGCCGACCCAACAACGCGTTCACCAACAACGCCAAGGATATATTCGCCGCCATCCCCGCCTCGATGATAAAGCGCATCGAAGTGATTACCGACCCCGGCTCGAAAGAGGATGCCGAGGGCGTGGGCGCGATACTCAATATCGTCACCAACGACAACACTTCCATCAACGGCGTCATGGGTAACGCCTCGCTCAATCTCTCGTCGCGCAACCCGACACCGCTCCCCAACCTCTGGCTCTCAGCCAATATCAATAAGGTGGTACTCTCGATGTATGCCGGCTACCACCACCAGAGCTTCAGCGACTTCCGCAATGTGGCCGAGTCGGAACGCACCTACACCGCGACGGGCAACCGTCAGATTGACAGCTCCGAAACCAAGTCGCAGGGCAACATGTGCTACTGGGGTGTCGACGGTTCTTACGAACTCGACTCGCTCAATCTCTTCACCCTTGAGTTTGGCGGCTTCTACCACGCAGGCAAGAACTTCGGCGACATCTCCACCGCGATGTTCGACGCCGCCGGTTCGCCCATCTACAGCTACCGTACCGACATGCGCAATCCCCGCACCCGCTATCTCGACTTCCACGGCAGTTTCAACTATCAGCGCTCCACACGTCTCAAAGGCGAACTCATCACTCTCTCCTACCAGGTGTCGCACAACAATAACAAGTCGCTCAGCGAAACCGAGTATTACGACCTCTACAACTTCCCCGCACCCTACTCCGGCATCAACGCCGACTCGCGTCTCACATTCCTCGAAAACACCGGCCAGATTGACTGGACGCGCCCCTTCGGCGAGCACAACAAACTGTCGGTCGGTGCCAAAGTGATTGCACGCCGCAACGGTTCGGTGGTCGATAACGAATACGTGGGTGCCGGAACCGATCACACCGACTTCGACCACAACACCACAGTGGGCGCCGGTTACCTCGACTACCGCTACTCGCTCAACAAGTTCAGCGCCCGCGCCGGATTGCGCTACGAGTATTCACGCCTCTCGGCCAAGTTTAAGGATGGCAGCGCCGACGACTTCGGTTCGTCGCTCAACGACTGGGTGCCTAACGCCTCGATGATGTACACCGTCAACGACTGGTCGACCCTCAAACTCAGCTACGCCACCCGTATCAACCGCCCCGGCATCGGATTCCTCAATCCCGCCGAAACCGTCACCCCCTCGTCGCTCTCCTACGGTAACCCCGACCTCGAGAGCGTACACTACAACACCCTGTCGCTCAACTACTCGCTGATAAAGCAGACCTACAATATCGACGCGACCCTCTCCTACGACTTCGCCAACAACACCATCACCTCGCTCACTTCGGTCGATGACAACGACTTCTCCACCACGACATTCGCCAACATAGGCCGCAGCCGCAACGTCGAGCTCGCCCTCTTCGCGCAGTGGTCCATCACTCCCAAAACGTCGGTAATGGTCAATGGAGCAGTATATTACAATCATCTGCGCATCCCCGATGTAAGCAACGGCCGCTGGGGTGCCAACACTTTCTTCCGCCTCAGCCAGCAGTTGCCATGGAAACTCCGTGCCGAAGGCTTCCTCTACTACGACCGCGGTCGCCTTGAAAGCGTCTACACCTATGGTGCCAACACCATCAAGTCGATGTTCCACGGATTCTCGCTGCAGCGCAACTTCCTCAAGGAGGACCGCCTGACAGTCAAGGCATCGTACATCAACCCCTTCTCGTTCCACAGCATGGGCTGGCGCAATATCACCGACCGCGGTGACTACACCGGCTGGCAAAACACCGGCATGCTCCGTGCCCGCGGCGTGCGCATCTCCATCAGCTACCGCTTCGGCTCGGTCAACGCCAACGTAAAGAAAGCCGCCACCTCAATCGTCAACGACGACGTGCAGGGAGGCAACGCAGCCCCCTCCACCGGCCAAGGCCAGATGTAATCAAAGGGACATCCGCTATAAGCAACCTCTGATATAAGCAAAAGAGGGTATAGCAAAACCCCGTCCGGCAGAATGAACGCGATATATCGCGTCCACCTCCGGACGGGGTATTTATTATTAACGGGGTACTTATTATTATTGGAACATCTTGTTTTCAGTGCCCCATGTCGTCAAGAGACAGAGCGGCATATCCGATGTGCCACCCTTTGCGCTTTGATACGATATTCTGCGACTTTTGCTCCAGCCCATGCAGGTCGATACGTCGTGGATTACGCTTGACTTCGCCGATTACTATTTCACGGTCGGCCTCGTTGACGGCGATAAGGTCAATCTCATTGCTGCCGTCTTTCTCCCAATAGTTTGTCACAATATTATAGAGCCCCGTCTCGCGGTACATCTGCCTGAAATAGCGTTCAAGAATCCAGCCGGAGAATGTAGAGTAGTCGGCAAGAACCTTTTCCTTGACATAGGCAAGATTTCCAAGTTCCACCGCACTCCGGTATTTATAGATGAATCTGAACCAGAAATTGAGGAAGTTGTCTTTGATGCCGTATCTTACATTGCGGCTATTCTCACTCGCAAGATAGGGACGGTAGCGATACACAAGATCATAGGTGTTCTCCAGCTTGTCAAGATAGCCTCCCGCTTCTATTCCGGTGTAGGATTTGATTTCTCCGCGTTCATTGTAGCCTCCTGCGATTGCCGACAGAATGGAAAAGTAATTCCCATAATCTTTACCGAACTCATCAGACAAAAGTTCCTTTCCCTCATCGATGAAATAAGAGCCGAATGACAGTACTGCCTCGATTATCCTGTCTTTTGTGAATGCCTTTTGCATGTGGAGCTGTTCCACATATTTTGCGACTCCGCCAGTAATCATATACATGGCAAGCAGATCATCGGGGGTGTAATCGGGGTTGTTGTCCCGCATTATTTCACGAAGTGTAGCCAGTGGAAATTCGCGAAGGCGAATTCTGGAAGTGGCACGACCATAAAGGGGTTCCTTTTTGTCATCAAATATCTTGGTCATCATTGAATAAAGCGAGCCACATACCACCAGATTTATCCGCGCCTCATTCTTGTTGCTGTCCCAGATATTCTGCATCTCGCTGAAAAATGCTTCATTGACATATTTGAAATTCTGGAATTCGTCAAAAACGAGTGTGAAGTGCCGTCGCTTTGCTATCTGCATAATCGACGCGAACAGTCGGGCCATACTTGAAAAGTCTCCCAAGTCTTCGCCAATCACATCACGAATTGTGTCGGAAAGTTCCTGACACAACAGAGCCTCACTCTTACGCGCCACAAAGAAATATATCATCTTTTTGCCTTCGTAAGCGTGTTTTATAAGCGTTGTCTTACCGATGCGTCTTCGTCCGGTAATGACAGTCATCTGGGCGTACTCCTTGGAGGTGGATTCGATGCGTCGTAATGTCTCAGTTTCTATCTCTCTGTCGTAGAATTTCATATTATAGTAACGGCTGTTACTGTAACCGCTGTTACAAAGATAGTGATTCTATTTTGAATATGCAACAGCTACAATCTGTATGCGACATAACGGCTACGCTGATGCCACCTCTGAGACTATTCCGCGTTCCTAGTGCCTGGTCCTGTATTGCCTATACGATGATGGGCCGGTATTGGTGGTAGCGCCGGTTACTGGCGGTGGTGGAGGAGGCGTAGTGCTTCGCCTATGAGGAGGACGGGGGAGGTGCCTATGATGATGAGGAGCCAGTCGCGCAGGGTGAGGGGCACTACGTTGAAGAAGTTGCCGCCGAACTGCAGTATCACTATCTGGCCTATGAAGATGGCGAGGACGATGAATTCAAATTCGCCGCAGCCTTTGAGGTGGAACGCGCTGCGGCCCGTCATGAANGCGCGGGCATTGAACATNTTCCAGAATTGCAGGAACACGAAGATGGTGAAGAANACGCTGAGTTCGTAGGGGGTAAGTCCGCGGTAAGCTCCGAGTACNGGGTGGAGCAGTTGNGACGGCGAAGNGATGTCNGCATGCTCAAACACGTAGAGCAGCACGAAGAGCAGGAGGAAGAACAGGCCGCCAACGCCGAGNATGAAGCGCCACATGCTGCCGGTGATGATGAATGCCTTGCGGTCGCGCGGTGCGGAGTGCATCACCGAGCGCGAGGGGGGNAGCGANGCGAGTGCCATAGCNGCGAATGTGTCCATGATGAGGTTGACCCAGAGCATCTGTGTGACGGTGAGNGGCGCGTCGGTTCCCATNAAGGCGCCNGCAAGCACTATNAGGCAGGCCACAACGTTGACTGTCANCTGGAANAGCACGAAGCGCTGTATGTTCTGATANAGCGAACGACCCCACATNACGGCNCGTCCTATCGANGAGAACGAGTTGTCGATGATNGTNATGTCGGAGGCTTCNTTGGCTACCGAGGTGCCGTCGCCCATCGAGAGTCCCACGTGGGCGGCTTTCAATGCGGGCGCGTCGTTGGTGCCGTCGCCNGTCACGGCCACTACCTCGTTGCGNCGCTGGAGNGTTTCTACNAGGNGTTTCTTGTCGCCNGGGCGGGCGCGGGCTATTACTTTGANCGAGNNCACNCGGTCGTAGAGCTGTTGGTCGGTAAGTGCTTCAAGCTCAGGGCCNGTAATGACNGTGTCGGCCGGGTCNGAGTCGTTGACAAGTCCNATCTGTCGGCCTATCTCACGNGCTGTGGCGGGGGTGTCGCCGGTGACTATTTTGATGGCGATGCCGGCGTCGAGACATTCCTTCACGGCCTCGGGCACGTCGTCGCGCACGGGGTCGGAGATTGCCGCAATGCCTATGAAGCGGAGNNTGAGGGCCGNATCCTTTGTGTTGGCTTTCAGNGAGTTGAGNTCGGGNAGCGGGGNGTTGTCGGGCANNGCTGCGCAGGCAAATCCAAGTGTGCGCATTCCTTTNCGCTGATAGTCAAGCAGCTGCGCGTTGATTGTGTCNGCAGTAAGGCCGTCNGCCATCGAGGAGCACATCGACATCACTATCTCCGGCGCGCCCTTTANGTANAGCANGCGTGAACCGGTGACGCCCGANTTCACNACCGTAGCCATGAACTTGCGCTCGGTGGAGAAGGGGAGTTCTTCGAGCCTTACGGCGCNGTCGGANAGCGAGCGGTAGTCAATGCCGAGGCCGTGGAGATAGAGCAGCAGGGCGCCCTCGGTAGGGTTGCCGAGCGCTTTGGGGGTGTCGCCTGAGAGGTCGAGNGTGGCGGTGGAGTTGACGGCGATGCCCTCGTTGATAACGGCGGGAGCTACGTCGTTGCCAAACATCATTTCGGCCACCTGCATGCGGTTCTGCGTCAGTGTGCCGGTCTTGTCGGTGCATATCANGGTAGTGGCGCCCATCGTTTCGCAGGCGTGCATCTTGCGCACGAGGTTGTTGGTNCGGAGCATGCGGCGCATAGAGTAGGCGAGCGAGAGGGTCACGGCCATAGGCAANCCCTCGGGNACCGATACCACTACGAGGGTCACGGCNAGCATNAGTGTCTGCAACATATAGGTTGCAAACTCCATAGTGAGAACGCCGTGGAATTCGGGACTGAGAATATACATGAGNCANCGGCCGGCGATGACGAGCGCACCAACGATGTAGCTCATGCGCGAAATCAGNGTGCCGAGGCGGTCAAGCTGCTCNTTGAGAGGCGTTTTGACCGAGTTNTCAATCTGCGCGTCGTGGAACACCTTGCCGTTTTCGGTGGCATCGCCNACCTTCTCCACGCGGAANATACCGTGCCCCTCCATCACCTTGGTGCCGCGCAACACGTAGTCGCTGCGGTAGGTGGCNTCGGNNTCGAAGTCGTCGGGGTTGACGGTCTTGTGNCATGAGGGNTCGCCGGTGAGAGTCGACTCGTCGAGGGTAAGCGTCACGGCTTCAATNAGTTGNCCGTCGGCGGGGACGCCGTCGCCCGTGCTGAGTATCACNATGTCGCCCACTACGACGTCGCGGCGGGGTATCTCGATGGTGTTGCCGTCGCGGATTACACGCACTGACTCGTCGTCGTTGACACGGTTGAGTATGGCAAACTCGCGGTCGGCCTTCACTTCAAATATGAAGCCGAGNCCNGTGGCGAGAATGATGGCTATGAAAATACCTGCCGGTTCGAAGAACACCCCGGCGTCCTGTCCGAGGCAATAGTATTCGTAGAGCGAAATACCTATCGACAGAAATCCTGCCACGAGCAGGATGATAATCAGCGGGTCACGGAATTTATCGAGAAAGCATCGGAAGAGCGATTTCTTTTTGGCCGGAGTCAGNACGTTTACGCCNTATTGCTCGCGGCTTTTNATTACTTCGGCTTCGGTCAGACCTTTAAGATGAGATGTAGCGGCCATCAGTGGGAAATATGTATATTTTAGAGCGTATTNTTCAGTNGTCAGGGATNTCGNTTAGTTGTACTGCTGAGGGTATTCCTCGGCTTCAACGGNGTGGTGCATCACTTCGCCTGCAGCGCCGAGCCATCCACCTATCCATCTCACGAGGGCNTAGATGGCGAGGCCGATTGTGATGAGTTCGGCGACCGTGGTAAGCAAATTNCCGTTGTNCGATGNGCCGGNCAATCCGCTGATAAAGCCNCTGAGNACTGATGCAAAGAAGGTGTAGACAGCCATATTGGCGCCGACGTATGCACCGTGGAGCGACTTGATNTTGGTAGTCNGGTAGNCCGTTCTCATCTTGTTTCGCAGTATGAAAAGCGCTGCNATTGAGAATATTACCATAAATATGGAGTAGACAATCATCAGAATGNCGCCCNTTCTCAGCGCGGGCAGTGACTCGGCTGCNTCAGCGTCGAAACGCATGTAATATGACATNGTGTCGGGCAGAANCAGTATGAAGANGAATGAGATGGCGCTCGTGATGGTGAATATCATAAAGATGACACGTATTGTCGATAATGCCGAGCCTGCGGGNGTGNCTCGTAAGGCTTTGCTTGCCTGAGAGAAACCTGCGTAGGTAAGGAAATATCCTATAAGCGAGAGNAGCGANCTTCCTACAATGATTATTTTAATTGTGGCGAGACTGTGGTTTAACGCTGACAGGCTGTCATCCTCGAGCGGGATGGAGGAGAATGCCATCACTACGGCCACGATGCAGAGTATGATGACNCCGCAGATTGTAATCAACGGTGNCCAGCCGATTTTGAGAAATGCGCTGCGAAGGTCGCCGTTNCGTTCGATAGTTACCATAGAAAATATCGGATTAATAGTTCGTTATATTGNAATTGTGCGGGATAATTGCCGCCGCTGTAACGGGTGTGGNAATTGACGGCGTCGGGGTGCATGTGCCGCGCCCGCAATGCTTACGCTTCGCGGTGGATGGTGTAGTCAATCAGATCGCTGAAATATCGGGTTATCTCTTTGTTGCTGAAGCCGTCAAGTATGGGAGCGGCTTGCGATTTGAGCCGTTCCATAGTGGCGTATGCGTAGTCGATACCGCCGTTGGCTTTGGCATATTCGATGAGTCGGTTTATCTCTTCGGTCGACAGCTCTTCCTGCTGCGACAGATGCTTCATCGCGGCTTTCATCTCGGAGTCGTCGGTGTCGAGCACGTGGAGCAGCGGCAGGGTTATTTTGCCTTCGCGCAGGTCGTTGCCGGTGGGCTTGCCTATGTTTTTGTCCTCGTAGTAGTCAAAGATGTCATCCTTTATCTGGAAGCAGAGACCGAGCAGTCGGGCAAACTCGCGTATGTTGGCTATGTCGGTGTCGGAAGCGCCTACGGCATATCCTCCCATCTCCACGCAGGCCATGAAGAGCGAGGCCGTCTTGCGCTCGATGTTGCGCATGTAGGCCGGTTCGGTAATGTTGTGGAAGCGGGCGCAGTATATCTGGTCGAGCTCGCCGATAGAGAGCAGTTTGCCGAGCTTGGCTATGGCGTCGATGATGCGTATGTCGCCCGTCTGCATTGCGAGCTGGAGCGATGACGACACGAAGAAGTCGCCTACGAGCACTGCGATGTGGTTGTCCCACACGCCGTTGATAGTAGGCATGTTGCGGCGTATCTTGGTCTCGTCGACCACGTCGTCATGTATGAGCGATGCGTTGTGGAGCAGTTCTACGGCGGCGGCGGCGCGAATCACGTTCTCATTGACCGTGCCGAGCAGCTTTGCGCTGAGTATCACCATTATAGGACGAATCTGCTTCCCCTTTGTGCGCAGATAATTGTCGACAATACGGTTCATCAACTCGTTGGGGGAGTCGAGGGTCTCGGCGATTAATTTATTAAGCGCCTGCAATTCGGGAGTGATGAGCTGTTGTATATCTTTTATCGACGGCATAACTGACCGCAAATTTACTAATTTTTTTTATAATATGAATATTTATAACCCTTATTTTACTTCGCGGACGGTGCCTTCGGTTACGAACCAGAGGTAGCCTTTGACTTTTTGGTAGCCGGCGCGGCGCATTAGGGTCATGTAGCGGCGTATCTGACTGAGGTATTGGCGCTCAAATTCGCCGAACTTGTAGTCGATGATTTCCACGGTGCCGTCGTCGAGCACTACGATGCGGTCGGGGCGGCGGTCGGTGCCGGGTGTCGCTATTGACTGCTCGCGGTAGAGGCGGGCGTAGCCCTCAAACCAGCGTGCGGCCTGCGGGTCGTTGAGAGCGCGGGTCAGCAGTTCCTCACATTCAGCCGTTTGGGCCGGGGTGAGGCGGGCACGGGCAGCCGCGCGGCGCAAGGCTCGGTGCAGGTCGTCGCGACGGCGCACTTTACTCAGCACGCCGTGGAGGAACTTGCCCCGGTGGCGCGGGTCGTCGAAGTCGAAGAGGTCGATGTCGGCCTCGGTGAGAGTGACAAGGCGGTCGTTGACCTCGGGGTCGTAGGCGGGGAGGTCGATTACGCGCTGGCCGGCAGTCGGTTGTGCTTCTCGTGCGGGCGCAGGTCGGGTGGGAGCGCCTACTTCGAGGGTGTCACCCTCCATCATGTCGGCAAGCGGTAGCACCCAGCGGCGGCTCTCGTCGTCGAGCAACGGGTCGGAGGAGATGTCGTCGGGCGTCAGACTGCTGACCGCTTCGCGCAGCATGACGTCGAATGTGGGCACGTCAAACTCGCCTGACGCCGAGGCTTTCTTCTTGGGCGCGGGGGCTATGACCACAAGCTCGTTGACGGCGCGGGTGAACGCCACGTAGCATATATTGAGGTTGTCAATCACCTGCTCGGCGATGATGCGGCGCGACTCCTCGGCGAAGATGTCGATGCGGGGAATGGCCGAAGTGAAGTCGACGGGTATAAGCGGCGGAATGACCTCGGGCGCTATGCCGGGGAAATCCTTGGCGTGGAGCGGCAACCAGTGGTAGCTCAACCTCATGGGAGTGGAGTAGGTCACCATGGGTATATTGCAGAAGGGGATGATGACGCAGGGGTATTCGAGACCCTTTGACTGGTGGATGGTCATCACGTTGATGGCATCGCTCTCGGAGGTGGAGGATAGGGAGGAGTTGCAGCCTCCGCGGTCCCACCAGGCGAGGAATGAGCGGATGTCGGACGTGCCTTGCGAGCAGAAGTCGTAGACGAGGTCCTGAAACGAGGTGAGGAAAGCGGTCTCCTCGGGCAGCACGTCCTTGATGACGTAGCGGCTTATAATCTTGTCGACTATCGCTGTGAGAGTCAGNCAGGTNACGGTGGGTTTNGACGNGGNGTCGGCGCCNGGCGCGGCATCGTCGGTGCCCGACGTGGAGGTGGCGGCGAAGTCGAGAATATCTTTGAGCGAGGCCTGNGGCGGAGTGATGTCGCCGGGAGCTNCGGGCGCNGGGTCGTCGCTTTCGGCACGGCGTATNGCATCGACGGCGAGGGCGAGCGCCTCGGAGTTGGTGGGGTTGCGGCGGGTGCCGTCGGCATCGGTAACGGTGGTGTGGAGGTAATACTGAAAGCAATAGAGCAGACGGGCGCGACGGCGCGCGGGGTTCTCCTTGCTCTCGGTCACGACGGTGTCGCCGCGCTCTATGATGGTGGTGACATTCTGCGGCAACTGAGTGATGCGCAGTATCTCTATTATCATTTTCACTGCGGCCGACGAACCGATGGCAACGGCGTCGGTCGATTTGACCTCGAGCTGGCCGTGACTCCAGCCCTCAGCCTCGTGGCATCGGAGCAGTTGCTTTATGACAGCCTCACCCTCGCTGTGCTTGCGCACGAGTATAGCTATCTGCGACTTGCGGTAGCCGGCCGAGAGCAGGCGGTCCACTTCGTTGACCGTTGCCTGCAGGGCGAACGGAACGGCGGTTTCCTCCTCCTCGGTTTCCGATGCTTCTCCCTCAATTTCCTCCGGCTCGAATATCATCTTCACGTGGCCGGGAATCTCCTTGCGGTTGGGGTTAATCTGCTGAATGACGTTGGAATAAGAGTCGGTGACGCCGTATTGGCGCGCGATGGCGTGGAAAATGGAGTTGTTGAATGTGACCACCTCGCGCGACGAACGCCAGTTGTTGTTCTCGGCGATGGTGGCACCCTCGATTGATACGGCGTCGTCGTGAAACACCTCGGTCACCTCGTCGGAGATGATGTGGCCGAGCAGCTGCGGGTCGGAGTTGCGGAAGCGGTAGATACATTGCTTCTCGTCGCCTATGACAAGGTTCTCGTGGTTGTAGCCGAGGCTTTCCATGATGAGCGGGCGCAGGTTGGCCCACTGCAGGGTGGAGGTATCCTGCACCTCGTCGATGAGGAAATGGCGCAGGTAGTAGCCGAGACGTTCGTAGACGAAGGGTGTCTCGTCGTCGTTGATAATCTCGCGCAACAGGGTGTTGGTGTCGGAGAGGAGAATGACGTTGTTGTCCTTGCAGAAAGTGGTGATGTGGCGCAGCAGGCAGCCGAGGAGTCCCAGGGGGGTGATGGCCTTGATAAGCACGTCGGTGAGGGCGCGCGTCTGCTGCATGGCCGCGGCCTCGGAGCATAGCAGCTCCACCTGCGCGTCGAGGTCGGGCGCAGGGTTCTTGTAGCTCTTTTCAAAGCGTTTGGAGGGGATGGTGACGGCGTCGATGACCGTCTGGCTCGGGTCCTTCATGTCGCCGGCCGCCCATTGCTCGATGCGCTGGCGTATGTAGCGGTTAATTTTTTTGTAGTCACCGTATTGCATTATGGCTATGGAGTGGGCCGTGAGGTCCTGCTCGCGGCGGAGGGCCATGTCGGTGACCCCTTTCTCGAAGGCGGCGATGGCCTCCACGCGATCGAGGTAGGCGGTGATTTCGCGCGCGTTGATATTGAACTGCTCGTCGAGCAACTGGGTGAAAGTGTTGACGAGGTTGGTGTAGAGCGAAGAGGTGCGTGCCAGGATGTTGACACTGTTGCCGGCGTCGAAACTGCGCATCATCAGGCGCGTCAGCCAGTCGGTGAGCCACTGCCGCTCGCGACGTCGCAGCGGGTCGGCCGGTCGGGCATAGTTGAGCGAGGTGAACATCTCGTTGATACCGAGCGATATGGTGGCGTTGTTGTCGAGCTCCAGACGGAAATTGTCGGGCATCTCAACCTCGCGGGCAAATATGCGGAGCACGTTCTGGAAGAAGGCGTCGATGGTCGACACGTGGAAGTAGGCGAAGTCGGCGAGCAGTTCGTCGAGCACGTCGGAGGCCACGCGGGCGAGTGTGTCGGCATCGGTGTTGAAGAGGCCGATGAAATAACTGAGGTAGGGCGACTTGGCGTCGGGACCCTCGTCGGGGTCGCGTCCGGCAAGGATGGCGAGCTGGGAGATGATGCGTCGTGTCATCTCCTGCGTGGCTTTGTTGGTGAAAGTGATGGCGAGGATGTGGCGGTGGGCGTCCTCGCGGGCCGAGCGCAGGCGCCATTTGCCCGTGTCGGGATTGCGTTCGCCCAGGAGCAGGGACAGGTACTGGCGGGTCAGGGCGAAGGTTTTGCCCGAGCCTGCCGATGCTTTATATATATGGAGCATGGCGGGGAAGGGATTGTTACGTTTATATTATATGAGACGCGATTTGTAACCCATGTCGGCGAGGATGCGTGCGGCATCGTTGCGACGGTCGCCTTGTATGAGTATCTCGCCGCCGCGGGCCGAGCCGCCTGCGCCGAGGCGCTGCTTGAGGCGTTGGGCTATCTCCTTGAGGTCGGCATCGTCGGGGAATCCGGCTATGATTGTAGCCGTCTTTCCGGCGCGTTTGCGGTCGAGGATTATGTCGAGGCGTGGCAGTTTGGCCGGTTTCTCAGCGGGGGTGTCCTGTGCGGGGAGGTCGTCGCCTGCGGGGAGGTCGGGATTGTCGGCGAGCAGTCCCGAGAGTTTTGCTTTCCAGTCGTCCATAGTGAGCGGTGGTTATTCCATTATGTCGATGTCGTTGATTATCTGCAAGCTGTCGCCATATTCGGTGCCGTCGAGCGGTTCGGCGAATTCCGATATGTCGCGGCTGGCGTTATGGAGTTTGCCCAGGAGGTCGAGCGCCATCTGCTCGTTGTCGGAGAGGAGGCCGAAACATTCCTTCACGCTGTCGGGGCTTATCTTCATGGCCAGTTCGTAGCATTCGATAGCTTTGTACTGGTTGTTCTCCGTGTGGTTGTTCTCGTCGATGATGCAGTAGAGCACGGCAATCTGGGCAAGCGCCTTGGGTGAGGCGGTGCTGTCGCGGAGCACTGAGTTGGCTTCGTCGAGCGCGCTGAGGGCCGAGGTGTAATCGCCTTCGGCTATTGCTGTGCGGGCAATCTCGATATTCTGGTCGGGGTTGACCCGGCTGCCGCAGCCGGCCGGGAGCATCATGGCTGCAAGTAAGATTGTAAGGGTGTATATTATTTGTTTCATAGTCTTAATCGTGAAGCCGAACTAACATTCAACAACTACTTATTTTCGACTTCCTACTACAAAGATACCAAAATTTGTTATAAATTTGTAGAAAATCACTCAAACATGAAAAAAAATAAATACGAAGAGGAGATTGACCGTCTCCCCGAAAAAGATAAAAAGTCGATTAACAGTCTGATTGACAGTCTGGACGACGATGCTGCCAATGAAGAAAAGTTTAAGCGCTGGGAAGCCAGCGAGGAGCGCGCCGCAATGTTTGACCGGGAGGAGAGGCGCCCCTGGCTCTCGATGGTGGGACTGCTCTTGGGAGTGCTCTCATGGATAGCGCTATTCGCTCTGCCCAAGCCGGGATTTGCCAACCTCGACAAGCAGCTCTACGCCATGTTCGGCATCACGCTGGTGGCGTTCCTGCTGAGTTTCTTCGGTCGTCGCCGCGCTTTCGGTATGTCGGTTATAGGCATGCTCGTGTCGGGCGGTCTGATGCTCTTCCTTATCATTGCTCTTATTGTAATTCTGCTAACGAAATAACACACACGCGCTGATATGGAGAAAAAACTGTTCCTGCTCGATGCCTACGCACTGATTTACAGAGCTTACTATGCGCTGATACGCTCGCCGCGCGTCACGTCAAAGGGGTTTAACACCTCGGCCATATTCGGTTTCTGCAACACTCTCGACGAGGTGTTGCGCAAGGAGAATCCCACCCACATTGCGGTGTGCTTCGACCCGAAAGGGGGACACACTTTCCGCCACGATATTTACCCCGAGTACAAGGCGCAGCGCGATGCGCAGCCCGAGGATATAACTCTCTCAGTACCATATATCAAGGATATTATCGCGGCCTACAATATACCGGTGATTGAGATGGCCGGATATGAGGCCGACGACATTATAGGTACGCTTGCCAAACGTGCTGAGCGCGAAGGTTTTGACACCTACATGATGACCCCCGACAAGGATTACGGTCAGCTCGTGAGCGAACATATATTCATGTATCGGCCGGCCCTGCGCGGCAATGACTTCGAGGTGCGCGGTGTCAAGGAGGTGTGTGAGCGCTACGACATTGAAAATACACTGCAAGTGATAGACTTACTTGCACTTGAAGGCGATGCGAGCGACAATATACCCGGTTGTCCCGGTATAGGTAAAAAGACCGCCCCGCTGCTCATTCGCGAGTATGGTTCGGTGGAAAACCTGATTGCCAACGCCGAGTCGCTGAAGCCCGGTCTTAAGAAGAAAGTTACCGAGAATGCTGCCGGCATACTTCTTGCCAAGGACCTTGTCACGATACGCACCAACGTGCCCGTCGACGTTGATATTGAGTCTCTTAAGCGCCGCGACACCGACAAGGCCAAGCTCGGCTCTATATATAAGGAACTGGAATTTAAGACATTCCTTGCGCGCCTGGAGCCGGAGACGCCCGTGGCGCCCGCTCCGCAGGCTATGGGTTCGCTCTTCGACCTGCCGGAGCAAGAATCTGCTGTTGAGGAGGTTGCGGTGGAAGTAGAGACCGACGTGGCGGCGATGCGCAGCTATGTTGAGTCGTTAGCTTCGGCCAAATGCGTGGGTGTCAGCCTGTTTGCTGTCGGCGAGGAGGCCATGACTGCTCGCCTCCGCGGTATCGCTCTGGCTGCTTCGGAATCGGAGAGCCGCTTCTTCGCTGTGCCTGACGATGAGGCGGCGAGAGGGGAGTGGTTTGACGCGCTCCGTCCGCTGTTTGAGACGGGAAGCACGGGAAGCGCCATTGTCGTGAGCCACGATGTGAAACGCGATTATGTGATATTGAAGAACAACGGCGTGGAACTGCGCGCCGCTTATTACGATACTTCGGTTGCGCATTACCTGTTGCAGCCTGAGATGCGTCATCGTCTTTCTGACCTGACTATGAGTTATCTGAACGTGACGATGCGCGGTGCGCTCGACGAGAATGCGCGACGTAAGCCTTATGCCGACCTTGCCATTGCCGAGGCGGCGATGCGTTCGGCCGAGGCTGCCCGCATGGTGCTTCGCCTGCGCGATGTGTTCGACAGGATGCTTGAGGAGGGTGGGCTGATGCCGCTGTTCCGCGATATTGAGTTGCCGTTTGTAACCGTGCTTGCCGAAATGGAATGGACGGGCGTCAGGATTGACACGGCCGAACTCGCACTACTCTCCGAGCAACTGACCGCCCGCGTCAATGCTCTCGAACAACGTTGCTACGAGCTTGCAGGCGAGAGCTTTAACATTGGTTCGCCGCGTCAGGTGGGTGATATCCTCTTCGACAAACTGAAGATAGATACCTCGGCAAAACGCACTAAGACAGGCGCTTACTCCACTGCCGAGGAGATTCTTGAAAAGTATCGCCACTCCCACGAGATTGTTGATGTCATATTGCAGATACGCGGTCTCAACAAGCTGTTGGCTACCTATATAAATGCTCTGCCCGAACTGATTAACCCTGCGACCGGTAAGATTCACACCACTTATAATCAGACTCTTACCGCTACGGGTCGTATCTCCTCCACCAATCCCAACCTGCAGAACATACCTATTCGCACTGATGACGGGCGCGAGATACGCCGCGCGTTTATCCCCGACCCCGGCGATGTGTTCATGTCGGCCGACTACTCGCAGATTGAGTTGCGACTGATGGCTGATATGTCGGGCGACCCCGACATGGTGGCTGCCTTCCGTGCCGGCGAGGATATTCACCGTGCTACGGCGGCCAAAATCTACAAGGAGCCTCTCGACAAGGTGACCGACCGTCAGCGCCGCAATGCCAAGACGGCCAATTTCGGTATCATTTACGGCATCTCGGCTTTCGGGTTGGCCGAACGTCTCGACATACCGCGCGCCGAGGCTAAAATGCTCATCGACGGATATTTCGCTACTTATCCGGGCGTGAAGGATTATATCAATGCGGCTATCGAGGGGGCGCGTACCCGCGGTTATGTCACCACCGTGATGGGGCGCAAACGTTACCTCGCCGACATTAATTCGCGCAACGCCGTAGTGCGTTCCTATGCCGAACGCAACGCCGTCAACGCGCCGCTGCAGGGCAGTGCCGCCGACATCATAAAGAAAGCAATGATTGATATTGCGCGCGAAATGAAAGCGCGCTCGATGAAGTCGCGCATGATAATGCAGGTGCATGATGAATTGATATTCAACGTAGTGCCCGACGAACTGCCCCAACTCCAGCAGCTCGTCACCAACCTCATGCAACAAGCCTACTCCGGCAAAGTGTCCCTCGAAGTAGCCTCAGGCACCGGTGCCAACTGGCTCGAAGCCCACTAAATTCAATTCATAATTCATAATGCACAATTCATAATTTTGAGGCTGTTGATGTAATCCAGAATTTATAGTTTTTTATAATTGGTGGAGTATTATTTTGAGGCTGTTGTTTTATGAGGAGTATAGAGGATAATATAGTCGTGGGTAAGAGCAAGAGCTTTGCTCTCAGGTGTATCCGCATGTACCAGGTGTTGGTCAAAGAACGTTCGGAGTACGTTCTGTCAAAGCAGTTGTTACGTAGCGGTACGAGTATTGGTGCCAATGTAAAAGAAGCGTTGCGAGGTCAGAGTAAAGCCGACTTCGCAGCAAAATTAAGTATAGCATTAAAAGAGGCGAGTGAATCGGAATATTGGATAGAATTATTGGGCGAATCAGAGATTATAACGAAACAAGAATTTGAAAGTATTCACCACGATTGTAGAGAGTTAATAAAAATTCTTACCTCAATAGTCAAAACAACATTTAGGTCAATTCATAATTCATAATGCATAATTCATAATTTGCGCCTGTTGTTGATTATGCAATTCATAATTTTGCGCCTCTTCGATGCTACGTAAGATTATGAATTATGCAATTGTGTATCAGCAGTTTGTAATTATGAATTATGCATTATGAATTATGAATTGCATTGAGAAGTTATTCGATGCCTATTCCGATGCCAAAGAGTGCGTAGTCGTAGAGGACGGGGTCGTCGGGGCGGAATTGGCGGAGAGTGTCGGTCAGTTGGATTACGGCCTCGCGGTCGTTGGAGCGGCGTTGGAGCAGGCCGAGGTTGCGCGAAGTGTTACCTACGTGAACGTCCATCGGGATGAAGAGTTGCGACGGGCGGAGGGCTTTCCATATACCCATGTCCACGATGCCGTCGTCGCGCACGAGCCAACGGAGTGCCATGTTGATGCGTTTGAGCGCCGTGGTGCGGAGATTGCCCGGGAGGCAGCGGCTGTCGTTGACCCCGCCGTTGGCCTCAGCAAAACGGCGGTTCATGGCGTCGACGAGGTGCCATGCCGGGAGTTCGGCAGCGGGAACACCCTCAGCCACAGCCATCTCCTCAAGAGTAGAGAAGCGCGAGTAGATAGCGTGGAGTCCGCGGAGATAATGCTTCAGGTTGTTGACAAAGAAAGTGCGGTGGATATTGCCGTCGGGCAGCGTCTCATATGCGCCGTCCATCACATAGTCGTAGGGACGTCCTTCAAAAATGCGTATCAGCTTCTCGCAATCGCGGCATATCATCTTGCGGTTGCCCCACGCAATAGTGGCCGACAGCAGTGCCACAATCTCAATATCCTGCTGACGCTCAAAGCGTCGCGGAAACTGCACCGGGTCATCACCGATAAAAGCCGGCGAATTAATCCTCGCCGCCTCCGCGTCAAGCAACTCCTTAATATCCTTGATGTTATTGTCTTGTAATAATTCTTTATCGTGTAGTTCTTCCATATCTGTTCCGGAAATAAAGTGTTACTTAAGGAACTCCCGCAGGGTCATTGTCCGTATTCCCTGCATAGTGTTCGGGAAACTGTCTCGGTATGTCACCACTATTTTTTCGTAGTTATCGGGAATTAGTGTGAGATTGCCGTATTCGCGTTCGGCCGTCGACTTATCGGCCACCGTCATAGCTACCTGCACATAGAGATTCTCGCCATCTTTTTCGGCGACGAAGTCTATTTCCCGTCCACCGGAAAGCACTCCGGTCATAACCTTGTAGCCACGGCTGCGCAGATGATTGTAGACTGCGTTTTCCATCAGCCCTGAAAGGTCGTGAGGGCGGAAGCCGACAATCGAGTTGCGAATACCGAGGTCCTCGAAGAAATATTTCTCACCGATTTCAAAAAATCTCTTACCTTCGATTTCCCATCTTCTTGATTTATTGACAATGAAAGCCTCTTCTACATATCCGGCATAGGTCTGTACGCTGCCTACGCTCGATGAAATCCGCTGAGATTTCAGGTAGTCGGCAATCTTCTTGGCGGTGAATATCTGCCCGATATTGTAGGCCAGAAACAGGAGCAGTCGCTGCAGAAAGTCGTTGTTGCGCAGCGAGTGGCGTGTCACGATGTCGCGATATACCACGGCGTCGGTGACCCCCGCGATATATTCGTTCCAAGTGCTATGCAGTGGGAGATTGACGAGGTAGGGAAGTCCTCCGTATGTGAGGTAGTCGATCAGCGCCGAGTCGGAGTCCTCCGTGTTGTGAAAGGTGAGGTATTCATCATAGGAGAGAGGGTGTATCTGCATCTCGAAACTTCTACCGGCGAGCTTCGAGGCTATCTCCGACGAGAGCATAGCGGAGTTGCTGCCCGTTACGTAGATGTCGTTGGCCGCGTCCTGATTGAGGGAACGGACCACGCGCTCAAATTCCGCAATTTCCTGCACCTCGTCGATGAGGATATAGTTTTTTACCCCCTCTTTAAGGCGTGTAGCAATTTCATCATAAAGCCCTTGTGCGTCCTTTATATGGGAAAAAGCGAAGTTTTCAAGGTCGATAGATATGATATTTGCCTCCGGGTCTGTTTCCTGTACATGCCGGGCAACGCTTTTCAGAATATAGCTTTTGCCCACACGTCGCTGACCGGTCAATACCTTTATTATGTTTTTTCCGATAAACGGACGCAGCCTGTCCATATATAGAGGGCGTTCGATTATCTTTTGAGTTTCTTCCATACAGAAAACTTTTAGTAAAAATTGAAAAAGTTTTCGCTATACAGAAAACTTTTTGCAAATCTACCAAAACTTTCCAATATATCCAAAACTTTTTTTGACGGGTTCAATTTGGTATGTTTTTATTTATTCCGGAATTTTATTATATTTGCAATAGATACATGCGAAAACAGATGATAACCAGAGATAAAGACAAGATACTCGAAGTCAAGAGCGAGCTCATGGATAAATTGAAAGAGGAGAATGCTTTCTGGTCGTATGACCGGCAGTCAGTGAGTCTGGCTACTATCAACGATGCCGACCTCATAGCCATGACTATGCGTTATCTCGACCTGCCTGAAATCAAGCAACTATTCGCAATCTTTCCCTATAAGAAAATTAAAGACGCCTGGAAAAATATCCTTGTTCCGGAGGGTAGCTATCTGTACACTCTCAACAGATTCTTCGCCTGGTATTATTTCAAGGCCAAGAATCCCGATGCCTATCTCAAATCGCTTGAAACGAGGCACATCAACCGCATGGCCCAACTCTAACTATTAAAGCAAAAAAATGAAAGGTATCGCCCCACAAACCTCAACAATTATCGAGCCGTTGTCGCGACTCGAATGTATAAAGCCCTACTGTCTGGTTGGCGGAACTGCATTGTCTATTCAATTGGGCACGAGACTCAGTGAGGACCTTGACTTTATGTCATGGCGAGGCAGTAAAGGCGAAAAGCGAGAAGTCGACTGGCCGTTAATAAAGCGTGAACTCGAGACAATTGGAGAAGTGGAACGATATGAAATTCTTGATTTTGACCATGTGGAATTTATCGTCAACGGCGTCAAAGTATCATTCTATGCCAACCCCAATCATTCGCCTGTGCAGCAGGTAGTTCAATATATGAATAATATCAGATTGGCAGATATGCTGTCGATTGGTGCAATGAAGATGGAAGTAATGCTGCGCAGAAGTAAATTCAGGGACTACTATGATATATATTCTCTTATAGAGGCCGGAATAAATATATCGGATATGGTAAATCTCGCGCTGAAGTATTCCGGTCATAAGTTGAAGTCCAAGAATTTATTGGCTATGCTGACGCGATCAGAAAGATTCCAGCCCGATAGTAATTTTGCGGCCCTGGAGCCGATCTATGATATAACCCCCAAAGATATAGAAGAGAGAATCAAAAGAGCACTCGCTGATTGATAAACTCGCAGCTGAGTCGATGGTTTTTCGTGCGGTTTCGGTGTGAGGAAGTTGGTCAGGCCTGTTGGGTATGGTGAGCTGTTGGCGAGGATGGGTCTGCTATTATAGAAATCAGTGAGGGTGAGTTTTGGTGTGGGGTGAGGGTTTGTCGTGGGGTTTTTCGGGAATTGGTGAATTGTTGTGAAGATTGTTTGGGGGGGGAGGGGTGAATTATTGTGGGAATATTTTTGTTTTTTTGGGGAATTGCTTTTAATTTTGTGGCGCATCTATGTACGCGGAAGCCCTTTAGAGGTGGGAATGCGGACGGGATGCATTGAAATTTTATGTAAAAGGCGTTTATCCAACGCTACGTTCTTCGCGATTCAGAACTTCGCAACTTCATGTATCCGATTGAAGGACATAGCAACGATAGATGTCCCGTGGATATGATTATCGTAATCATAGCCGGTAGTTTACGTAATGGTACACTCCCACAGCGGGGGTGGCATGTTGCGTAATCGTGCGTATCCCGGAAACAGGATGCGGACCGATTCATACTACCACGCTATGATGGTCAGTTCTTTGTTCTATACAAAGAATTATCATATTCGGGCGTGGGCTTCTGCGTTGCTCGTTCACTAATCGGAAACGGCAATGCGAAGGCCATGAATCGCAGTGGGCGAGCAATAGATAGAGTTTCCCACGTCTTTTTGTATTCCTGAATTAATAATCCATGCGTCCGCACAGGGGAACTGCGGGGGCGCTTTTATTGTCCAAGGGATATGAGACAGACCAATTACGTAAAGATTTTCTCTTTTCTTGCATTCTTGCTTTTCGGTGGCGTAAGTTGCTGGGCTACTGCCGAGTCACTTCACATGCTTTTGGCCTCGTGGCCTAAAATTTTCTGTTACCTCGTTGCGATAGGTTTCTTTGTAGTGGCCTCAATCGGCACGAAACTTATTGTTGACTCGCTCAATCAGAAAATCTATATCGAGGGGCGCACCGGCAAACTTATCGGCGGCATCATACTGGTGCTGATATTCTGGCTTGCCACTTCGATGCCCACCAATACACATACCTTTATCTACCGCAATGTCATATCGGAGCGCGTCAACAATGACGTGGACGTGACGATGGGCTACCTCGAAGATGTGGTTAAAAACACTGTTAATGAGGAAAACTGCGCGGCCATGATTGCCGAACGTGTAGCTATAGTCAAAGGGTATCAGAACCGACTGATGACGGAAGTGAACCAGCCCAACGACCCCGGAAGCGGACCCCGCGCCGAAAATATCCTCAAAGAACTCGAAACGAAATACGGCTACCGCATAGAGCGTTATCGTCCCGGCGGAAAGAATGAGGGACTGCGCGAAGTCAATCAGGCTATCGACTTCTATAATGCTCAGTTCAATAACCTTATCAACAATATCATCCCCAACTATTATCAGGAGAAGATGGTAAGACCTAACGAAACGAATCTCGATCAGGCTATGGCAGCTTACGAAGGGCTTGCTGACCTGAAAGATAAGATTGAGGCAGGAAGAAAGGCAAAGGGTTCGGCAAAGGGTAACGCCATCAGCCTTAACAGTGCCGAGGATATGCATGACATAGTGATACCCCGTATCAACACCGGTTATCAGGCAGTCAGCAGCAATCATGGACTGGTAAGATTCCGTTCAGGCGATGAAGCCAAGTACAGAGCCGACCCCGTGGTTACCGAAACCCAGCGTATGACAAGTATTTTTGAAGTGTGGGGCGACTACATGGCCGGCAAGTTCAACGGTCACGGTTTCTTCTGGTGGATACTGCTCGCAGTTCTCATAGACATCGCCGCCTTCATATTCTTTGATATAGCATTTAAAAAGAGCTACTGATACATCAACTGATACATTAAGTTATATATAGCGTAAAAATTTTTCAATTAGCAGAATTGATAAAACCAATCTTATTTTAATCGCAAATCATTAATCAATAATATATTATGGCAAAATTTGAATTTGACGAAATGAATCGTCCTGACGATAATACCACTTCCGCCCCCGTAAGCGAGCCCGCGCAGCCTTCGGCATCCGCTCAGCCTGCCCCCAACACTTCCATACAGGGTCTCACCCAGAATGAACTTAACGACCCCAACGCAATACAGATAGTGTTGCAGAATCCCGATATACCCATTGTGGTGTTTTTCGGACCGCCTACCTGCGGCAAGACCATGACACTGATACGCCTGTCGCGCTATCTGTTGCAGAACGGCTACTCCGTGACACCCGTGCGCTCGTTCCGCCCCGGTTACGATGAGCATTATAAGAAAATGTGCGACGACTTCAATATTATGATAAACAGTAATATAGCGCAGGAGGGTACCAACTTCATCAGCTTCATGCTCGTGGAGGTGTCATACAATGGCCGTCCGCTCTGTCAGATACTTGAAGCGCCCGGCGAGCATTATTTCAAACCGAGCAATCCCAATGCACCCTTCCCCGCTTATATAAATACTATCAGCTCGTCGTCCAACCGCAAGCTGTGGGGATTTTTCATCGAGCCTGACCACACCAACAGCCAGCTGGAGAACTCTGATCGACTCAACTATGTGAACCGCATAGGTCGTTTCAAGTCCTACATGCATCCGCGCGACAGAGTGGCCGTCATTTTCAACAAGATTGACCAGACCAACACTGTACTCAACATCGGTACGGCCAACAACTCGCTGGCCTTTCAGCTCGCCAACTACACCTATCCCGGCCTGTTCAAGCTTTTTGCCAACGAGAACCCCATCACGAAGTTTTTCAAACCTACGCGTGCGGCGTTCGTGCCCTATATGAACGGTTACTTCACCGACCTCCAGAGTGGAGGCAGGTCTTTCCAGATCGGGCATGACAACTATCCCCGCAATCTTTGGGGCATAATTACCAAATCAATAAAGGGTTAAGTATGGCAATAAATATTATAGTCCACGGCGTTACCACCGGGTTTGACACCAACGAGAGTAATTACCCGCCATTCATTCAGAGTTTCTATAACCGACCGAACGGTGAGTCATACTTCATAGCCGAGATACTGCGCGATGCAACGGGAGTGAAAAGTTGCTACACGCTCTATATGTCGAACAATGTGTCAAATTATAGCAACCGCGCCGGTTCATACTTCGGTATATCGGTGATAATCGACAACAATGCTTGTCTCGATGTCAAGGCACTCTACAGTGCTTTGTTATCGACATTCAGTAACTCCATAGTGGGCACGGTGCTCGAAAAGCAGGGGAGCGGCTACCGCTACAAGGTGGGTAGCTTTGCCGCGGCCGCCGATATTATTAATACTGCTGTAGAGAAGCTCTTCGGCCAGATACAGAACACATTGAAGACTTCGCATGCACCGATTGACAGTACCTATCACCTGAGTTCGGGCAATCTGTCGGACTGGAATCCCGCCGACCTGACCGACAGCGATGTCAACAAGATTATAAAAAGAGACGGAGGTATCAAGCTGTCAAACGAATATCCCATGCAGGCGCAGAAGAAACTGCTTGACGAGGAGCGTCGCAAGCGACAGCAGGATGCTGAGGCTGCCCATGCCGAAATGGAGCGGCAGAAAGCCCTCGCCGAGAAGCGACTGGCCGAGGAACGCGAACGCGCCGCGCGGCAGGCAAAGCAATTGACCGATGAGGTAAAGGCTACGGCCGACCGCATCACGCGTGAGAGCCGCGAGAAAGTGCGTGCCGTAGAAAACAGGTTTGGCGCTGAAATCGCTGACCTTCGTGACCAATTGGCCAAGAAGGATGACGTAATACGCAGCTACAATGACGAGTACGTGAAATTGGCCACATCCATTGAGCAGCTCAACAAACGTATCGCCGACCATCAGGCTGACGGCTATAAGGGCTACGGCTCAGAGATGAAACGCCTTGCCGACGGTTACAGCGGCCTTAGCGAAAGAATTGCAACGCTCGAGACAAAGGGCGTGGGCCGCACTACAGCTGCTCCCGTCGACGGAGGCGGACAGCCCCCGGTCCCTAAACCCAATCCTCACCGCGGCGGCGACAGTAAGAAACTATATCTGATTCTTGGAGGCGTCATACTGGTGATACTGATAGCTCTTATTGTGATTTTCGCAAGTGGCGAGTCATCTGACAACTCGAATGAGAATCCCGCTGAACAAGAGCAAATCAAGCCCTCGGACGACAACCGTAAAGTCGATAATGGCGGTAAAATAGACAAAGACGACAAGGACGACAAAGGCGGCAGTACCGGCGACTTAGGTAACATTTGGGGCAATTCGCAGGATCAGTTGCCGGTTGACCAGGATGGAAGCAATGGATATGAGGCGTTGGAGGACCCGGGAAGTCTGTATGACGGTGCATATCCGTTGCCCATTGAGATGCTGAATGAAATAAAAATTACCATCAGTGACAAACTTTACGGTGGAAATAGAAAAATCTCTTTAAGAAAGGCCTCCATTCAGGAGCTGATTAAGGAGGCTTTGCCTAATAAGAGATGCGAAGTTGTAGTGTCATATCCTGATGGCACGGCTGTTTATTCGGAAGATATCCGGGGATATGAATTTCAGTGTGATTTTAAACCTGAAGGGTTAATGAGTCATTCCCATGGAGGCACCTATAATGATTATCAGGTGAGAATGATTTATGACTTCGGAACATTCGAGCGTAAGAATAATGAGACCACCTTTATCCCCTGACACCGTAGATTGTATGAATATTTCAGTATATGTATTTAAGAAGGTCGGGAGGGAAACGGGAGCTAAAGTGGAATCCTTCCCGACCGCTCTTGACAAGGGGACGCAGAAGGTTGTCGGCGATATCAGAATCGAGGGCGAGAGGAACGCCGCCCTCGTGGTGAGGCGCAATGGCAATCTGATGTATTATATCTATGCAGTCAATGTTGACGATGATATATTCGGGTTTATATTTATAGTGAATAATGCCTATCTTGCGCATGTGGATTCGTTGAGTCGCTTCTGCAGCGATATGATAGGCACGATAGCCGCCCGACACTTGCTTCTGAAATGGTCGTCGGCGGGTCAGCTGTGCTTTACCGACTCTCGATTCGTGAAGTGTAGCGACGAGGCGAGTCAGGTGTTGATGCGTCTTGAAGAGATACGCAACGTGTCGGTGTTCAACAAGGCAATCGCGCTCCCTCTGCTCGACTATGGTGCTGAGACCAAGCACGTTGTTATGAATTGTTGGAATTCACAAGAGCTGCCTGCCATACCGCAGAGCCACCGTCAGGTGGAGGTTGTGGAGATGCGGCTGCCGAAAGTCGATTTCCACGTGGCGGACGTGATACACTCGCTGCACGATACCAACCTCTCGTGGGAAAAACAGTATGATGAACTGACGGAGAAATATACCAGACTCAGTAATCAGAAGAAGAGGATGAAATGGGTGATAATCCTCGGTTTGTGCATGGTGGCCGGCGGTGTGGTGCTGTTTGCCGTGAACAAGAATCTGAAACGTACGCAGTCAAATCTGAGCGAAGCACATACAGCTATCGACAGCCTGTCGGTGGAGAAAGCTGTTTTAATCTCCGACGTGGATAAACTGTATAATGTCTCCGAAATATACAGTAATGAAATAAAGTCATTGAAATCGGACTATATTACGGCCATTGACAGGATATCATATCTGGAGTCAAAAATGCCGGTTGAGGTGACTTCAATGAGGTTGATTTATATTTGTGACGGTTATTCTTATTCCGGAGGGACGCCGGTCAAGGATCAGGTAAGCGCCATCAGTTTTGATGTCAAATACAAGGTCAGCCGATTCAAGGGAGTCGATATTTCGAAATACCCTTCGGTGGAACTCTACCGTCCGGCCCGGTATGACCTTAAGGAGCAGGAAGCAAATGCCAATCTTATTGAAGAAGAGCAGCCGGAAATACAGGCAGAAGCTGAGTCTGCAGATTGCTCTCGACCTAAACAATTGTATCTTGCTTTGAGATGTTATTACAAACCGTATTCTTCAGGTTCATTGGATTATGTTCTGAAAGGGGTATACGGTTTTACACTTAATATCTCTTCCAGCAGTAGCGGGTCTGTCAGTACGCCGTCGTTCAGCATGGGCTTCACTAAATTCCCCGCAGGGGCTTATCGCATAGAACTATGGGATACGTGGGAGAACAAGTGTATGTATTATACTGTTTTCACTATAAGTTAATTATTAGGCTGTATATAAGATAGTTAAGCGGTGGTGTTGGAGCGCGGGTCAGGAGACCCCCGCCACATGGTGTTATCCCTGCTATGTGGTATAAAAGTGAGAGTGCGCTGTAAACATTAATTACGACACTGCCCTCTTTTTCTTTTTCAATGTGTAAAAAAATCGGGGTGGGTGGCGTAAACGTGAATAAAAAACGGGGGCGGGGTGGCGTATTGTCGAAGATATTTGCTATATTCGCGTTATAAACCGTTTTTTTGATAATTTGATATTACCATGACAATAGCAATAATTGTGGCGATGGACAAGGAGTTGCAGCTTTTGCTGCCGCTGCTGTCGGAGCCGCGCACCACTGTGATTGACGGCATTACGTTCTATCTGGGCGATGCCGGTAACAACTCGCTTGTGATAATGAAATCGGGCATAGGCAAGGTGAATGCCGCGCTTGCCACGATGCAGATGATACGCCAGTTTGCGCCTGACCTTGTGATAAATACGGGTGTGGCCGGCGGCACGGGTTCCGATGCCCGTATTCTCGACATCGTTGTGGGCGAGCGTATAGCGTATCACGACGTGTGGTGCGGTCCTGACACCGTTGAGGGTCAGGCGGCACGCTGTCCCCGCTTCTTTGAGTCGGACGGCAAGGTGGCGTCGCTCCCCGTGCTGCGCGACAATCCCCGTGTGCGTCACGGACTTATAGCGTCGGGCGATATCTTCGTGGCCGACCCTGCGGTCGTGGCCCGTATCAAGGAGCTCTATCCCGATGTGCTTGCCGTGGACATGGAGTCGGCGGCGATAGCCCACACCTGCTTCCTGCTCAACACGCCGTTCTTCTGCATCCGCGTGGTCAGCGACACCCCCGGGGCGGCCGACAACGTGGCGCAGTATGACGACTTCTGGGAGGCTGCTCCGCGACAGTCGTTTGAAATCATCTCATCGATACTCAATGCGCTCTAAGGGTGTGCTTAATAGTTTAATCCGAATCAAAACACTCTGAGCCACGATGAAAAAGATTGCAAGTTTTACCATCGACCACACGCGCCTTGAGCCGGGCATATTCCTTTCGCGCCGCGACACCACCCCCTTGGGCGACGTTATCTCTACATTTGACATACGCCTTACGCGCCCCAACCGCGAGTCTGCGGTCGATGGCGCTGCGCTCCACACGATAGAACACCTTGCCGCCACCTTCCTGCGCAACCACGCGCAGTGGGCCGACCGCGTAATCTACTGGGGCCCTATGGGTTGCCTCACGGGCAGCTACCTGTTGCTGTCGGGCGAACTCACCTCGGAGGATATATTGCCTCTCGTGCGCGAGACATTTGCCTTTATCGCTGACTTCGAGGGGGATATACCCGGAGCTACGGCGCGCGACTGCGGCAACTGGACCTACAACAACCTGCCGGAGGCACGCCGCGTGGCACGCCGATTCCTCGACGAGACGCTCGCCTCGCCGTCGGCCGACAATCTTAACTATCCCGACTGATTGCGCCGCAGCCCGTGGCCGTGCGCCCCGCTGCAGCAATCCGTCACGAGCGCCCGCTACGGGCGCTGACTATTTAATAATGACCTACACAACTGACCTACCATACTTTAGCTATGAAAGATCTGACAGCCATCAAAGGCCGTTACTACATTCATTCGCTCATCGAAGAGGGTGAGCACGAGCAGCAGGACTTTAAGTTTGCCATCACGGACGCGCGTAAGATAGCGCGTTCGATATCGGCGTTTGCCAACCATTCGGGGGGCCGTCTGCTCATCGGGGTGAAGGACAACGGCGTGGTGGCGGGCGTGCGCAACGAGGAGGATGTCTACATGATAGAGACGGCGGCCGAGATGTATTGCCGTCCGGCAGTGGAGGTGACGATGACGGCGTTTAAGGTTGACCCGGGCACGGTGGTGATACGCGCCGAGATACCGAAGGCGTTGCATCCGCCTGTGCATGTGGTGGAGAAGGGCGACATGCTGCGCGCCTATTACCGTGTGAATGACGAGAATATCGTGGCCCACCCGCTGTTGCTGAGTGCGTGGAGGCATTATGCGTCGGATGAGGGTGCGCTGGTGGCTTTTGACGAGAACCACCGTTTGCTGATTGATATGATTAACGCCGCGGGCTTCACCACGCTTGAGGAGTTTGTGCGGCAGTCCCACTTGTCGACGCCCACTGCGATAGAGCTTATCGGTAGGCTGGCCGCTTCGTCGGTGGTCAATCTCGTGTATCAGCGCGGTCAACTGGTGATTACGGTATAGTAGCATAGCTGACGGGGCGGTTTTTGAGCCATGTCAGCTGTTTTTTTGCGTAGACGCGGGTGTTGCGTGCTATTTTGGCTATGGCTTCGTCGAGGGTTGTGAGACCGTCGATGTAGGGCCATAATTCCTTGTATCCTACGGTGTTGAGTGAGTTGAGGTGGCGCAGGTGGCTTACGGCGCGCGCTTCCTCCACGAGGCCGTTGTCAATCATTACGTTGACGCGGCGGTTGATGCGGTCGAAGAGCTCGGGGCGCGGCATGTCGATAGCGTGCATCTCGATGTCGAAATCGCGGGGCTTGATGCGGCCGGTGCGCAGCGAGGAGTAGGGGACGCCCGCCTGACGGCATATCTCGATGGCGTGGACGAGGCGTTTGTGGTTGTTGAGGTCGACCTGACGGTAGTAGACGGGGTCGAGTTCGAGCAGCGTGAGGCGCAGTTGCTGCAGGCCGCCACGCTCGTAGAGTGCCCACGCTTCGGCGCGAATCTCGTCGGAGATGGTGGGTAGCTCGTCGATGCCGCGGGTCACGGCGTCGATATACATCATTGAGCCGCCGCAAAGTATCTGCACGGGCGATTTCTCCCATAGCGAGGGGAGCAGCGCCATGACATCCTCCTCGTATTGGGCGGCCGAGTAGTAGTCGCCGAGCGAGAGGTTGCCTATGAAGTGGTGGTTGACGCGGGCGAGGTCGTCGGCCGTGGGGGCAGCGGTGCCGACGGGTATTTCGCGGAACATCTGCCGGGAGTCGGCCGAGATGATGTCGCAGCCGTAGCGCTCGGCCAGTTGCATGGCGAGCTCGCTTTTGCCCGAGCCGGTGGGGCCCGTTATGACTATCAGCCGATTGCGCATAGTGGGGAGACGTGGTTTTGTGGTAATGAAATCGCGTCCGCATGTGGGGTACGTTATACCGTCGGGGAGGACGGCGACCGGCGATGCGGACGCGATGTATCGCGTCCCTGCTGCTACAGTCAGATGGCAGCAGGGGGTGGGATGCTTGATTATGCTTTCTGAGCTACGAGGCGGGCGATGTTGACGATAACCTCTACGGCCTTTTCCATGGAGCGGACGGGCACGTACTCGTAGCGGCCGTGGAAGTTGAGACCGCCTGCAAAGATGTTGGGGCAGGGGAGGCCTTTGAATGAGAGCTGGGCGCCGTCAGTGCCGCCGCGTATGGGCACTACCTTGGGCACTACGCCGCTTTCGCGCATCGCTTCCTGAGCAATGTCGATGATGTGCATAACGGGCTCTATCTTCTCGCGCATGTTGAAATACTGGTCCTTGATTTCGATGTCGCACACGCCGGGGAACTCGTTGTTGATTTTGCGGGCGAGGTGCTGCAGTTCCTTCTTGCGGCGCTCGAAGCGGTCGCGGTCGTGGTCGCGGATGATGTAGGTGAGCACGGTTTTCTCCACAGAGCCTTCGAAGGAGATGAGGTGGTAGAAGCCTTCGTAGCCTTCGGTGTGTTCGGGAGTCTCCCATCGGGGGAGCATGATGACGAACTGGTTGGCGATGCGGATAGAGTTGATCATCTTGTGGTAGGCGTATCCGGGGTGAACGTTGCGGCCGTGGAAGGTGACCTTGGCAACGGCGGCGTTGAAGTTTTCGAACTCAAGTTCGCCTATCTCTCCGCCGTCCATAGTGTAGGCCCAGTCGGCGCCAAATCGTTCAACGTCAAATTTATGAGCGCCCTGGCCTATCTCCTCGTCGGGGTTGAAGGCGATGGCTATGTCGCCGTGCTCCACTTCGGGGTGGGCCTGCAGCCAGGCGATGGCGGTGATGATTTCGGCTACGCCGGCTTTGTCGTCGGCGCCGAGCAGTGTGTTGCCGTCGGTGACGATGAGGTCCTGACCTTCGTAGTGGTCGAGCTCGGGGAAGTCGGAGGGGGAGAGGATGATATTCTTGTCGGCGTTGAGCACGATGTCCTTGCCGTCATAGTTGCTTACTATGCGGGGGTTGACGTTGTGGCCCGACATGTCGGGCGACGTGTCGAGGTGGGCGATGAAGCCGACGGTGGGGAGCTTCTTGGAGGAGTTGGAGGGGAGGCGGGCCATCAGGTAGCCGTTATCGTCGAGGTAAATGTCGGCGAGGTTCATGTCGCGGAGCTCCTGCTCGAGGTGCTGCGCGAATATCATCTGCCCCGGAGTGGAGGGGGTGAGGTTGGTGAGTTCGTCACTCTGGGTGTCGAACTTCACGTATTTCAGAAATCTATCAACGACAGAGGTATTCATGGAATTATTAGTAAAATGAGTTATATAATGATGCAAAGTTAACAAAAATGTGGGAACTGCTCTATTTTTCCGACATTTTATTTGCAATTTCGGGCCAACGGGGAGCAAGAGGGCGCAACTTTATCGGGGCGATTGTGAAATATTTTTTAGAAAAATGTTTAAAATATGAAAAATTTTACTTTAATTTGTAGAATAATCCCTAAAAGGATAGGGAGAAGTAAATTAAGTCAAAGGAGCAAATTAACTAAGATGTATATCTGACCTTAACGCACCATGAAACTGTAATACGAGCGTAAAGAGTTAGCTATTAAAGGATTAAAGTGTAAACTGGCCATAGTTCCCGGCTATTTGCGGGAATTGCGTGCGGGAAGATGTACTCTTATGCCGAGATGCCCCATTGATTACATAATTTAACAGAATGTCGTTTCGCAGTGATTATTCAGCGAATAGTTGTTACGACCGACATCCCGAAACAGAAAATTGAGATTATATATATTTATTGTAAAACCCAAATTAACTAAAAATTTTCTTGCATGAAGAACATTTGTTTTCAAATGACTCGGAAAGCGTGGCTTACCATCGTAATGGTGTTGTGCCTTTCTTTCCCTGCTTTAGCGCAGAAAACTACAGTCACAGGTACTGTAGTTGATTACGAGGGCGAACCCGCCATCGGTGCAAGTGTCATCGCTGAAGGTACAAGCAACGGCGTTGCCACTGACTTCGATGGTAACTACAGCATCGACGTTGCCCCCAACGCCGTCCTCGTAGTATCTTATGTGGGTTGCGAGACTCAACGTATTCCCGTTGACGGCCGCACTCATATAGATGTAACCCTTAAATCCAATGCGGTAGTCCTCAACGAGGTCGTAGCCATCGGTTACGGTACGGTGAAGAAATCCGATGCCACAGGATCGGTAGCCGTAATCAAGCCCGACGAAATCGAAGCCGGTCTTGCCACTTCGGCCCAGGACATGCTCGTGGGCGCAACCCCCGGTGTTGTTGTAACCACTACCGGTAACCCCTCGGAAGGCGGTACAATCCGTATCCGTGGCGGCTCCTCACTGTCAGCATCCAATGACCCGTTGATTATTGTCGACGGTGTGCCCATGGACGGCGGTTCGGTGAAAGGTTCTTCCAACCCTCTGGCGCTCATCTCGCCCGAGAACATCGAGTCAATGACCGTGCTCAAGGATGCATCGGCAACCGCTATCTACGGTTCGCGCGCATCAAACGGTGTCATCATCGTTACTACCAAGAAAGGTCAGGCAGGCAAGCCCCAGGTTAACTTCTCGGCCAACCTTTACGTAGCCACTTCACGCAAGAAAGTTGATATGATGGACGGCAACCAGTTCCGTGCCTACGTTCTCGACCACTACGGCGAAGAGTCAAGCCAGGCTACAGGTCTCGGTACCTACAACACCAACTGGCAGGACGAAGTGCTCCGCACATCCGTTTCTTCAGACTATAACCTCTCGGTAGGCGGTACCGTAGGTATCCTTCCCTACCGCGTAGCAGTAAGCTATACTTCTAACGAAGGTATCATCAAAAAGACCGGTATGGACCGCGCGACTGCCAGCATCAACCTGTCGCCCAAGTTCTTCGACGGTCTCCTTCAGGTCAACGCCAACGTCAAGGGCGCTTACGTGCGCAACGAATATGAGCAGGGTGTGCTCGGCGGAGCTATCAGCTTCAACCCGACTCTCCCCGTCAAGAACCCTGACGGCAACGTGTTCAACAACTGGACTACTTACACCTCGTCAGGCCAGACAGCAGGCCCCGACACCCCCGGATCGGCCATCAACACCATCGAGGCCATCAACCCCATCTCACGTCTGCAGGACTACGAGTCAAAATCTGACGTGTACCAGTCGGTAGGTAACCTCCAGCTTGACCTGCGCATGCCCTTCCTCCGCGACCTGCGTGCCAACCTCAACCTCGGCTACGACTACAGCCACGGTTCGGTAACAAGCTACAACTATCCCTTCTCACCCGAGGCATGGAAAGCGGGCCACCGCTCACCCGGCGTAGAGGATGCAGTGAAGGACGGTTACTCAACCATCAACTACGAGAAACAGCGTATCTACAACCTCCTTCTCGAGTTCTACCTCAACTACAACAAGGACCTCGCAGCCATCCAGTCATCAATCGACGTGACCGCCGGTTACTCTTGGCAGAAATTCTACAACAAGGGTTGCAACTGGAGCCCCGTTTACGCTCCCGGCCAGGAATTTGACGGCTACCTCTACAATCCCCGCACTGACTACAGCAAGCCCTATCAGCTCGTATCGTTCTTCGGTCGTCTGCAGTATGGCTTCATGGACAAATATCTGTTGACAGTAACTGTACGTCGCGACGGTTCGTCACGCTTCAGCAAGGACAACCGTTGGGGCACATTCCCCTCAGTGGCTCTCGCATGGCGCATGATCGACGAGTCGTTCATGGAAGGCGCCCGCGGCTGGCTCTCTGACCTTAAGATTCGCGGTACATGGGGTATCACCGGTCAGCAGAACCTCGGTGACGACTTCTCACGCCTCTTCCCCTACCTCCCCATCTACAACGTGTGGACCGGTTCGGAAAACATGGGCTTCAACCCCATTACCGGCGCTTACCTCCCCATCGTAGCTCCCAGCAGCTATAACGCCGACCTCAAATGGGAGGAAACAACTACATGGAACCTCGGTGTTGACTTCGGTTTCCTCAACAACCGCATCAACGGTAGCATCGATGCTTACTACCGCAAGACCAAGGACCTCCTTACCAGCACCACTTACGCTGCAGGTTCTAACCTCGGCCCTGACGGTCCCATGAATATCGGTGACCTTACCAACAAAGGTATCGAGTTCAACTTGATCACCCGTCCTATCGTGACCCGTGACTTCACATGGAACTCAAGCCTCAACGTCTCTTACAACAAGAACGAAATCACTCACCTCGCGCAGGGTGCCGACATCCCCACCGGTGACATCGGCAACTCGCTCAACGTGCAGCTCCAGCGCGAAGGCTACGCAGCCAACTCATTCTTCGTTTACGAGCAGGTGTACAACCCCGACGGCACTCCCGCTGAAGGCGTTTACGTTGACCGCAACGGCGACGGCCAGCTCACTGATGCCGACAAGTACATGTTCCACAGCCCCGATCCCAAGTGGACTCTCAACTGGCAGAACACCTTCAACGTGAAGAACTGGGACTTCGGTATCAGCCTGCGCGCCAACTTCGGCAACTGGGTGTTCAACAAGACCCAGCAGGACAACTCGTTCACTTCAGTAACCGACGCCCTCCCCTTGAGCAACCTTATGAACGATACCTATCTGTTCACCTCAACCCGCTCGACTTCACTGCTCGCCAGCGACTACTGGGTCCAGAACGCATCGTTCCTGCGCTGCGACAACATCACAGCCGGTTACACATTTGACAACCTCCTGAACAACGCCCTCCGTCTGCGCCTCTTCGCAGCCGTTCAGAATCCCTTCGTAATCACCAAGTACAAAGGTATCGACCCGGAAGTGTTCGGTGGTATCGACTCTAACGTATATCCCAAGCCTGTCACTTTCACCTTCGGTCTTGTGGCTACATTCTAAAAATAATTGTTCAATCAATTCATAAAACGATAATATGAAATTTTTCAAATATATAGCACTCGGTTCAATGGCTTTGTCGCTTGGCGTGGGCGCTTCATCATGCGTCGATGACCTTGATGTCACCCCCGATGACCCCGACAAAAAGACCGAGCTTACCACACCCGAAGAGTGGTATGGCTACTTCAGCTCGCTTTACGGCAACCTCCGCTATGAAGGCGGACTGACACCCAACGGTGTCGACGGCGGTGCCGGTACATGGATGCGTTGCCACTGGAACCTCCAGACCATCACTGCCGACGAGGCAATCATCCTCTCCAAATGGAACGACCCCGGTTACAACGACCTCAAGTTCAACACCTGGATGACCGACAACACCTGGATGTTCATGGCCTACCAGCGTGAAGCTACTTCGGCAAAACTCTGCTCGGAGTTCATCTCGAAAATTGACGGCGCTGCCGCTGCCGGCGTTGATGCCGACCTTATCGCGCAGATGAAGTCAGAAGCCCGCGTGCTCCGCGCTTACAGCTACTACTATATGATTGACCTCTTCGGTAAAGGCCCCTGGATTACTAACGAGGCTGTAGGTGTCAACGCTCCCGTGCTTGAGCGTGCCGACCTCTTCAATGCCGTTACCGCAGAGCTTGAGGATGTCATCGCTAACGGCAATCTCGTAGTCAGCACCAGCCAGACTTATGGCCGACTCTCCAAAGAGGCTGCCCACATGCTTCTTGCCAAGCTTTACCTCAATGCCGAGGTTTACGCCGGCACTCCGATGTACGACAAGTGTGCAGCTCACTGTAAGGAAATCCTCAAGACCACCAACACTCTTGCCGATGATTACCGCTACCTCTTCTGCGCCGACAACGACCGGTACGTAGGTAAAGGCCAGGAAATCATCTGGGCTATCGAGCAGGATGCCAACTACATGACTACCTGGGGCGGTACCACCTACCTCACCGCAGGTGCTTACATTGAATCAGTTCCCGATGAAGTGCTCAACCGCCTCGGCGCTCTCGGTCAGACTCCCTGGACAGGTCTTAAAGTTCGCCCCGAACTTCCCCAGGTGTTTGACAAGGACGGCAGCAGCCGCACAAGCGACAAGCGCTACCTCTTCTACGAGGGTGAGTTCCAGGAAGGTGTAGAGAACCTCGATGACATCTCTGAGACTTCTGACGGTTTCATGTGTGTCAAGTACACTTACACCAACTCAACCGACTACACCAACGAAGCCAACATAGCTCTTACCAACCAGGTATGTAACACTGACTATCCCTTGTTCCGCCTCGCCGACACTTATCTGATGCTCGGAGAGTGCCAGAAACGTGGTGTAAACGATGCCGACCCCGGCTTCACTTACTTCAACAAGGTGCGTGACCGCGCAGGTCTTGCCCCGATTACCAACCCCACACTCGACGAAATTCTCAACGAGCGCCAGCGTGAGCTCTACTGGGAAGGCCACCGTCGCAGCGACCTTATCCGCTTCGGCAAGTACACCGGCGGTACTTACAACTGGTCATGGAAGGGCGGTATCTACGAAGGCAAGTCAATCGACTCTTACCGCAATCTGTTTGCAATCCCCTACCAGTACGTAAGCACTGTAGGTCAGAACCCCGGTTATTAATCGGGACGCCTGACGGCTTTTAACAAAAGTTTTTAGTAACAAATGTTGAAATTATCTCAAATGAAAAAAATATTATTATTCGCCGCTTTGGCGTCCACAATGGCTTTCACAAGCTGTGACGAGTCAAAGGATGACCATCCTACACTCTACCCCAACGATGGAGTGATTGTGGAAAACTTCCTCAACACCCCGGAGATGAGCAACATGTCGGTAGAATTTACCCCCGACAATGCAGCCAACGTTGTGCACATGACTTGCTCTCAGCCCTCCTACGGCTATGCAGCCACCGTGCGCTACAATGTGGAAGTATCATACAGCGAGGACTTCACTACTCCCACTGTTGAAGGTCTTCCCGCCTACGCAACACTCGACACTCCGTTCTACGACTGTAGCGAAGTAAACCCCACTTATGGTGAACTCGCTACCGCAATGTGCGACCTTCTCGGACTTAAGAGCGAGAAGGAAGTGCCCACCGGCTACCGCGACCTCTATGCCCGTCTCGTAGCCAACGTGGAAATCGCAGGCGGTGCCAACCTCTATCCCAACACTACCTACATGTCAAATGTAGTGAAACTCACCCGCGCCAACTGTACCTATCTCGCGGTTATTGTACCCGGCGAACCTACCGGTATCTACCTCCGTGGCGGTATGAACGATTGGGGCGCTCCCGCTGAATGGGAATTCCTCACCACTGACGTGGCAGGCGTTTACGCTATCGACGACGCTACTATCGAAGAAGGTGTTGAATTCAAGGTCGCTGATGCCAACTGGGCCGCTATCAACTACGGTTACAACGGTACCGACATCGAGTTCAACAAGAGCTATGAACTCGCCGGTCCCGACAACCCCGGTAACCTCACAATGCCCCAGAAGTTCACAGGTCGTATCCAGCTCACTGTCAAAGCCGGTACATACACCCTCCTCTTTGAGCCTGCCGAGCCCGAAACTCCCGGTCTGCAGTCAGGTATCTACCTCAAAGGCGACATGAACGGCTGGGCCAACGAAGGTGCGTGGGAATTCATCACTACCGAGGTCAAGAACGTATGGCTCGTACAGGGCGTTACCATCGGTGCCGGCGACGGCTTCAAAGTGGCTGATGCCGACTGGGGTCCCATCAACCTCGGCGGTGCCGCAGGTGAGGTCCTCGCAATTGGCAAGGCGTTCACCCTCGCTTCAGGCGGTGAGAACATCACCTGTCCCGAGGCATTCACCGGTGACGTAGAGCTGAAAATACAGGGTGGTGCTTACAAACTCACTTTGATTGCCCTCTAATCAACACTGAATATCAAGGACACCGGCCCCTCCCCGCCGCGGGAGGGGAACGGTTTCCGATAATCCAATACAAAAATCAGATTAATCAGATATGAAAAAATTAAGCATATTTTTGCTTGGCGCATTGGCCTTTGCCGCCACTTCGTGTGAGGACGGCCCTTCAGTGCCCCCCATTCAGTCCAACCCCCAGGGTCCGGTGTATGAGATAGAAGGCGTCACTGTTGAAGAGCCCTCTGAGATTACTATAGACCTGCAGGACTATGCCGATGCTGAACGCAATATTCCCGTGGGACACTTCCTCGTGAGCGATTTTCCCGCAGGATGCGATATGAAGGTCGTGACCTATATAGCAAAGGATGAGACATTTGCCGGTGCTCGTGAAGTAGAGGCTACTCTCACCGACAACACCGTGTTCGTCACTCCCGATGACTTCGAGAACGCTTACATCGCAGCTATCAGCAAGAGCCCCGCAGCCAAGGACGTGTATGTGCGTTTCGCCGTATATGCAGTGAACGGCAATTATGAATACCGTATCGGTACTGAAAACAGCTACCTCGGCGGTTACTTCCTCAACGTTACTCCCTATCCCTCTGACCTCGTGCTCGAGCAGAACTACTACCTCGTAGGTACAGTCAACGGTTGGGACGTAGCTACAGCTCTCAAATTTGACCACTCGGGTGCAAGCCCCTACGATGATCCTATCTTCACTATCGTAGTTGATATCACTCAGGATCAGGCCGCCAATGGCTGGTGGTGGAAGATTGTTCCCCAGTCAACCTACGAGGCCGGCACTTGGGTAAGTGCAGCCAACTCGTCATTCGGTCCTGAAGAGAACGGCAGCGAGGATATGGAAGGCATGCTCTTCGCGTCAAAGATGGAAGATGGCGAATATGTTGACTCACAGGCCGGCTGTCTCTACGACTACGGTACTTACATGCTGACAATCAACATGGTTGAGGGTACTTACAAGTTCTCACTCGCAGTTCCCCATCTTTATATCATGGGCGACGCTGCAGGCTGGGACTGGAACTCACCCCTCGTGGCCGAGATGCAGACTTCTGACTACACCAACTACTACGCGTTCGCACGTCTGTCGGTAGGCGGTTACAAGTTCACCTCGGAAAAGGATTGGTCAGCAACCTTCAATCTCGGTATTGACGGTACTCCCGAAATCACTGACAACAATATCAGTGGCAAGCTCGTCAACGGCGGTAACAACAACGTTATGCCCGAGGAGACCGGTCTCTACTGGAACCACGTTAACCTCGCTACGTTCGACTTCCAGTCGTTCTACATCTCTACACTCGGTGTAATCGGCGACTGTACCCCCGCAGGTTGGGACGCTTCAACAGCTCTCACTCCCTCGGCCGACGGTCTCGTATGGGAAGGTGACATCGAGTTCGGCGCTACCGGCGAGTTCAAGATTCGTGCCAACGACGCCTGGGATATCAGCCTCGGCGGCGACATGGACAACCTCGGCTGGGATAACGCTCCCAACATGCCCACCCCCGGTGCCGGCGTGAAACACGTTGTCCTCAACCTCTCTCAGTATCCCTACACTCTGACTATCCAGTAATAACTGACCTCAGCAATACCAAGCGCGGACTCCGATGCGGAGCCCGCGCTTCGTGTATTTGGGGGTGGGGGCGTGGCGGGGCCGTCCTCGGCCGCGCTTCGTGGCGCTTCGTGGCGGGGGTCTCCTGACCCGCGCTCTGCCACTTTTGGAATTATACAAGGAGTGGGTGAGTGTCGAATTGTGTAAGTGGGTGAGCGCGGGTCAGGAGACCCCCGCCACGAGGCGTTACGAGGCGTCAAATTGCGTAGGGTGGTGTAGTGCGGCCGAGGACGGCCCCACCACGAGGCCCACGAGGTGACACGGGGCGTTGCTGCGTGGTTTCCTCCCTTTTTTATATTAATTGCAACGGGAGTTGCTTTGGGTTATGGAATTTTTTGGTTTATTTGCGGGTGTTAAACTTGTCAATTATTTTGGGTGACAATCTTGTCAAATTTGAGGTTGTCAATCTTGAGATATAATACTTAATAGTATCATGAAAAAAATTGCTGTATCTTTAGTTTTTGCTGTGGGCAGTATTGCGGTAGCGAATGCTGCCAATCCGTATCTGCCTTTGTGGGAATATATACCTGACGGGGAGCCGCACGTGTTCGACGACCCTGATGTGCCGGGAGAGAAGAGGGTCTATATCTACGGGTCGCACGACTCGCGCGTGACCGATTTCTGCGGCCGCGAGCAGGTGGTGTGGTCGGCGCCGGTCGACAGTCTCGACCGCTGGCGCTACGACGGGGTGATATTTGCCGCCGTCACTGACCGCGACGGCAATCAGCTCAACGACGATGGTCTCGGCGACATACTCTACGCCCCCGATGTGGCCGTGGTGCATGACGAGGCGGGAGTGCCCACATACTACCTCTTCCCCAACGACCAGGCTGACGGCCGCAAGGGACTTATCGCCCGAAGCAGCCGTCCCGACGGCCCGTTTGAGGTGTGCAACTGGAGCGAGGATAATCCCAAGGAAACGTATGGCGTATTCGGCTTCGACCCCTCGGTGCTGGTCGATGACGATGGCCGCATATATGGCTACTGGGGCTTCGAGGAGAGTTTCATGGCCGAGCTCGACCCCGCCACGATGTCGACCGTGAAGCCGGGCACCGAGCTGAAGGTACGCGCCGTGCCGGGATTCTCGCAGGATGATGTGGCCCGTTTCTTCGAGGCCTCGTCGATGCGTAAAATAGGCGACAAATATGTATTTGTGTACAGCCGCTCGACGGCCGACGGTGATTTCGGTCTCGGTTCAAGCAACTACACGCTGGCCTACGCCTACGGTGACACGCCGCTCGGCCCGTGGACCTACGGGGGTACAATCATCGACGGCCGCGGCCGCACCGTGCTGCCCGACGGCACCACCATCTACACCGCCCATCCCAACGGCAACACCCACGGTGGTCTCTGTCAGCTCGGCGGACAGTGGTACATATTCTATCACCGACAGTGCGGCCTCGACGAGTTCTCGCGTCAGGCCATGGTGGCCCCGGTGGAGGTGACAGTGGAGTCCGGTCCCGGCGGAAAGGTCACTATCAGCGAGGCCGAGTACACGTCGGAGGGATTTGAAATCAACGGTCTCAATCCGCTCAACACCTATCCCGCAGGCATAGCGTGTCACTACACCGGCCACCAGCCCGCCATAGAGACCGGATGGCCCCACAAGCGATTCTACGGCTCTTACATACAGCCGGGACGACACGACGGCGACCCCGCCTCGGTGCCCGCCGATGTCAATCTGAGGGTCAACCCCGTGGTCAATAACGTTGACGGCGCCGTGACCGGCTACAAGTATTTCAACTTCGACCTGCTCGACTCTTCGCGCCCCGCCGAACTGCTGCTTACCATGCGCCCCACGGGAGTGAAAGGCACGATTGAAATCCTTGCCGGCGACATATACCGCGACCCCGTGAAGCTCGGCGAGACAGCGCTCGGCGACGCGGCCGGCGACGCGGAGACCACGCTGCGCGTGCCGCTCGATAAGATTGACCGCCTGCATGGTAAGATGCCCCTCTATTTCCGCGTCAGCTCCCCGGAGCAGGATGCCTCGGTGGGTGATATGCTCTATTTCCGATTCAATCAGTGAGGGCAACCGTCGTCAATTGCCGCAGGCTGCTGTCAGACTCCGTTCCCCCGATATTTGTTAATGCTTAACCCCCACAGCGTTAACAAATATTGGGGAACGGTGTGTTAATTAATTTAGTTAAAGATGTTATTTTTGGAAATAAATCTGTAAATTTGCAATGTTAATAATCAGGTGAACGCGACCGAGGGTCGCGGACCGAACGAATATATAAACATACTTAATATATTACAATTATGTCAAAGGTAACAGTTGTAGGCGCCGGTAATGTAGGCGCAACTTGTGCAAACGTGTTGGTGACTTGTCAGATCGCCGACGAAGTAGTTCTTCTCGACATCAAGGAAGGTGTATCGGAAGGTAAGGCTATGGATATCATGCAGACAGCAAATATCCTCGGTCTGCAGAGCCGTCTCAGCGGTGTGACCAACGACTACGAAAAGACAGCCGACAGCGACGTAGTGGTTATCACTTCAGGTATTCCCCGCAAGCCCGGTATGACCCGCGAAGAACTCATCGGTGTGAACGCAGGTATCGTTAAGTCAGTAACAGAGAACGTACTCAAATACTCTCCCAACGCCGTTATCCTCTGCGTTTCCAACCCCATGGACACCATGACCTATCTTATCCACAAGACTTCAGGTCTGCCCAAAAACCGTATCATCGGTATGGGTGGCGCGCTCGACTCAGCCCGTTTCAAATATTTCCTGAGCAACGCCCTCGGTGCCAACGCTACTGAAGTAGAAGGTATCGTAATCGGCGGCCACGGTGACACTACCATGATTCCTTTGACCCGCTACGCTGCTTACCGCGGTGTGCCCGCTTCAGAGTATCTCTCTGAGGAGAAACTCGGCGAAGTAGCTGCCAACACTATGGTAGGCGGTGCTACCCTTACCAAGCTCCTCGGCACTTCGGCATGGTATGCTCCCGGTGCTGCATCGGCTCAGGTAGTAGGCGCAGTGCTCCACGACCAGAAGAAACTCATCTCTTGCTCTGCACTTCTCGACGGCGAGTACGGCGAAAGCGACCTCTGCATCGGTGTTCCCTGTATCATCGGCAAGAACGGTATCGAGAAAATCGTTGAATTTGACCTCAACGACGCTGAGAAAGACCTCTTCAAGAAGAGCGCAGAAGCTGTTCACAAAACCAACGCTGCCCTCGCAGGCGCTCTCTAATCAGTCATAGATTATGAAGATGCTCAAATCATTGCTCATGGCGATGGTTGCCGTAGCCGGCCTCTCGATGGCTTCGTGCGGCGGCAATGCCGACAGCAAGGATAATGCCGAGGCTAAGACCGAAGCTCAGGCCGAAGAGACTTCGACCGACAAGGCTCCCCTTGATCTCGACAATCTGAAGGCTGACCTTACGGTTGTTGACTTCAACGCCGTGTGGTGTGGTCCCTGCAAGCAGTTTGCACCCATCTTCGAGGCTGCCGCCGAGAAGTATGCCGGAAAGATTGACTTCGTTGAAGTTGATATTGACAACTATCCCGAGCTCGCCGAGCATTTCGGCGTTGAGGCTATCCCTATGGTAGTGCTTCTCGATAGCAATGGTAATGTTGTAAATCAGAATGTCGGCTTCATGGATGCTGACCAGTTTGAGATGTTCCTTAGCGGCAAAATAGAAGAATAAGATACTGCCACAGTATATTATACCGAGCGCGGACCGTCAACGGCCCGCGTTCATTTTTTTATCGGACAGCAATAACTCTTTTGCAGTGGCGGGGTGTCGCGGCCGTACTGCCGGGTGGGATGTATTTGGCTTTTTTGCGGGAGAGCGTGAACAATGGCGGGGGTGGGGGCGTTTTATTGGGGAAGAGTGCCTGAGAGGCCTCTTCGCAGGATTAAAGAATTAAAAGGAGATTTGTGTAACTATGAAAACTGACAAACACACAGCCGTTAAGGTTGAAACCGTAAAGGATCAGATTGTGATCGATAGCGACGATGTGCGCTATGCCGAAGAGTTGGCTGTGCGCCGTGGTCACGGTATGGAAAATGAGGGTGAAATCGTCATCGAGACACCTCAGTCCGGCAACCGTTAAAACGGGATTATTAACAGCGACAGCGCCGCAAGCCATCAGGCTTGCGGCGCTGTCGTGTATGGGTGTTACACAGATTGTTTCTTGGGGGCGCGTTATTTCTTGGGGGCGCGCTTGTTATGGTGGTAGCGGAGCAGCTGCATGTTGAAGTCGCGCTCTACCTTGCGCAGTTCAAAGAGTTGTTTCTTTGAAAGGATGTCGTTGAGCTTCTCGTAGTATTCCTGCTCGATGGCTGCTTCCTTGCTTTTGACTTCGAGGAGGGTGCGGGTAGCCATCTCGTACTCTATGTCGGTGATTGACCCTGCGGGTGCGTCGTAGATTTTGGTTTCGACGGCGCGGGCTTCGTCGTTGAGAGCGGTGACGGCGTCGTCCATATTGTCGTAGACGTCGAAGAATGATGCCGCTTGCTCGCGCGAGAGGTCAAGGCGCTTGCGGAAGAAGTTGTGCTTGTACTCGCGTATGTCGTCGCGATACTGCTTCAGGTTGTTCTTCTGGGCCGAAGCCGGGAGCGAGCAGAAGCATATGGCTGCGAGGAGCAGCAGTATGGTTGAAATGCGTTTCATCGGATAGTTGTTTTTTGAAGCCGGTATTGTTTTTTTGTTATCGTCAGATGGAGTCGTCGTTGAGGTCGAAGTCAACGCTGTAGTCAAATGCGTCGTCGTCGAGGGTGAACGCTTCATCGCTGTCATCGTCGCCGAAATGGAGCTCTTCGATAAGGTCGTACTGGTCGACTCCGGGATAGAGGTAATCATCGACAAAGGCAGCGTCGTTGAGCGCTGTCATCACACCGGGGTAGTTGCGGATGTCGGTGAGGTCGGGGCCGGGTCCGGAAAGGATGCCGAACATCTTCATCATGCACCATATGCCGGCAAACATGGCGGCCATGTAGGCATAGGGGCGCACTTTGTGCCAGAATGAGCGCCGGGGCTCGGGGGCGAGGATGTCGGCGGGAGCGGCCTCGGGCAGCGATTCCGACATGCGTGAAATGAAGCTGTCGAAATACCCCTCGGGTACCGTCATGCCGTCGCGGCGTCCGATTTTATCGAGTATGTCGTTGGTTTCTTTCATAGAGAGATTGTGTTTTGTTTTTGAAGCTGTGGCACGCATCGGCTGCTTGGCGCAGAGCGCTGCCGGGGGGTGCCTGTTTTATTATTGTTGTTACGTTTAGACTGCGGGGTGTGAAAAAAGTTTAATCGATGTCGGCAAAATGTTGCTCTATTTTTTTTACCGCGAGGTGGTAGGAGCTTTTGAGAGCGCCTACCGAGGTGCCGAGTATCTCCGACATCTGCTCGTATTTCATCTCGTCGTAGTAGCGCATGTTGAATACGAGGCGCTGCTTCTCGGGGAGCGACGCGATGGCTTTGCGCAGCTCCAGGGCGAGGGAGTCGCCGTCGATGTTGGTGTCGGCCTCGATGGCGTTGATGAGCAGGGAGGCTTCGTCGTCGATGGAGATGTTGTTGCGGCGGCGTTCGCGGGCAAGGAATGTAAGGCTCTCGTTGATGGCTATCTTGTAGAGCCATGTCGAGAGCTTGGCATCGCCGCGGAAGTTGGAGAGCGATGTCCAGGCTTTGATGAATGTTTCCTGAAGAATGTCGTTGGCGTCGTCGTGGCTCTCGATCATGCGCCTTATCTGCCAGTATAGCGGCTCGGTGTATGCGGCAATCACTTCGGTGAATGCGTCGCGGGCTGTCGAGGCGTCGCGCAGACGCTCGATGAGCTCGGGAGAGTCTTTTACCGGTTGTTTTGACATCGTGGGATTGTTTTTTGTGGAGTGTAAAGTTAATCAAATTTTTTTTATTACGCAATAATAACTAATTTTGTAAGTCGAATAATCAACTTAAAAAATGGCTTGGACGGGTGAACCGGGCTGTAACTGTTTTTGCGTGTGAAAAAGATTGCAATATGCACGGGCCTTGCATTGGCGGTTGTGATAACCGCGAAGGCCGCAGCCGTGCCTGCTCCGTCGGGGGCGGCATCGGAGTATATCGATTCGGTTGTAGGACTTGACGAGGTGTCGGTGTCGGTGATAAAGTCGACATCGGGGGCCGCGTTCCCCTCTACGGTGACTACCGTAGGACCGGAGATGATAGAACGCTTCGATATTGACGGTGTGAAGGGGGTCAGCGAGATTGCGCCCAACTTCTACATGCCTCAGTATGGCTCGCGCATGACATCATCAATCTACGTGCGCGGTCTCGGCACGCGTATCGACCAGCCCGTGGTCGCGCTCAATGTCGACAACGTGCCCATGCTCAATAAGGACAGCTACGACTTCACGATGGCCGATCTCGACAGAATAGAGGTGGTGCGTGGTCCGCAGAGTATCCTTTACGGACGCAACTCGATAGGCGGTGTCATCAACATGTCCACCCTGTCACCGCTCAAGTATCAGGGCATCAAGGCGCTGGCCGAATATGGCTCGGGCAACTCGTGGCGCGCCTCACTCTCGGCCTACCGCAAGCTGTCATCCCGGCTGGGTGTCGCTATAGGCGGAGCGTTCAACTCCACTGACGGTTTCTTCCGCAATCTCTACACAGGCAAGAAGGTCGACACTGACCGCACGTGGCTCGGCCGCACCAAAGTGGCGTGGCGCCCGTCGTCGCGTTTCCTGCTTGAGAACAGCGCCTGGGTAAGCTCCACCCGCCAGGGCGGTTACCCCTATCAGTCGCTCGCAACGGGTGAGATAAACCACAACGATACATGTTATTACGACCGCACTACGGTGGTTGATGGCCTGACGGCACGCTATTTCGGCGACAATATATCGATGTCGTCGATAACCTCGTTCCAGTATATCAACGACAACATGACCCTCGACCAGGACTTCCTGCCGCAGGATTACTTCACCCTTACCCAGAAGCGCCACGAGTGGACCCTCTCGCAGGACTTCATCGTCAAGGGCGCGGCCGGGTCATACCGTTACCTCGGCGGTCTCTTCGGATTCTACAAGCGCGGCAACATGTCGGCACCCGTGACGTTCAAGGACTACGGTATCAAGACACTTATCGAGGACAATGCCAACACCCCCGGCTCGCCGATGCAGATACGCTGGAACGAACGCAGCATGCTGCTTGCGTCAGATTTCATGATGCCCAACTGGGGCGTGGCCCTCTACCACCAGAGCGAATATGAGTGGAAGGGGTGGAAGGCGTCGCTCGGCCTGCGTCTGGCCTTCGAGCGCAGCGCCATCGACTACCACAGCTATGTCAACACGGGGCTTACGCTCTTCATGCAGCAGGGCCCGGTGATGATACCGCTGCGACAGATTGACGTGGACCTCGACCTCGCCGACCGACTGCACCAGACGTCGCTTCAGCTGCTCCCCGAATTGAAACTGTCATATAACTTCACCCCCTCCACAGCTGTAGGCTTCGTGATTTCAAAGGGCTACAAGGCGGGAGGCTACAACACCCAGATGTTCTCCGACATCCTGCAGCAGAGCCTTATGGGCATGATGGGCGGCGAGCAGAAATATGATGTTGACGAAATCATCTCCTACAAGCCCGAGATGAGCTGGAACTATGAACTCAATGCCACTACATCGCTCTTCGACCATACGCTCGACCTCGACGCGGCTCTCTTCTTTATCGACTGCCGCGACCAGCAGATGACGATGTTTCCCGCCGGAAGCACCACCGGCCGCGTGATGGCCAATGCAGGCCGCACCCACTCCAAGGGTGTGGAGGTGTCGGCGACGTGGCGTCCCGACAACCATTTCACGGTCAACGCTTCCTACGGGCATGCCGACGCGCGCTTCCGCCGCTTCAACAACGGCCTCGTTGACTGCAAGGGCAACCACGTGCCCTATGCGCCTGTCAATACGCTCTTCGGGTCGGTGACCTACGGCACTGACGTCAACACGTCGTGGCTCCGTCGCGTGGAGGTCAACGCCAACTGCCGCGGTGTGGGCCGCATCTACTGGGACGAGGAGAACACCGTCAGCCAGCCCTTCTACGCGCTGATGGGCCTCTCGGTCAACTTCCGCCTGCCCGTGGTTGACATGGAGCTGTGGGGCGAGAATATCACCCGCACCAAGTATTCGACATTCTACTTCGAGTCAATAGGCAACCGGTTCGTGCAGCGCGGCAATCCCCGACGTTTCGGCGTTACGTTCCGCATGGATTTCGCAATGTAGGCCGGGCGTCAATGAAACAATGGAAGCCACGGCGTCAATAAAATATCGTGAAACGGGGTATAACTCCCTGTCGATACAATATTTGCCGACCGACGCCGTTATCTATATTGCATGTACCCGTCATGCGTAATTTCAAAAATTTTAATTTAATACATAAATTTTTTTGTTTTCATGAAAATCCTCAAGACTTCATTAGTGGCACTGGCTGCGGCCTTCGCTCTCTCATCATGTGACTCGGACGGCGGCAAGGAAACCAGGCAGTACACCTACCGCAACAATGTCACCTATGTCAATGACGTGGCTAACAATACATCGGTTGCGACCGATGCCGCAACCTACGTGGTGGAATATGACTTCGTAAGCGCCAAGGCTAAGGTTGAAATCAAAGACCTCCGTCTCAGCGAAAACGCCACGCCCATGAATCTCCTGATACAGAACGCATCGTTCGGCTACAGCGGCGAGACAGGTTCTACCATCATCACTCTTCCCAACGCAGTGTCGGTGGTTGGTGGCGAGACTCACACCATCTCCAACTTCAAGCTGTCGCAGACAGTTGCCTATCTCAATGCCCTCGGCGGCGAAGTGACCTACTACTCCATCTCTTTCCTGCTTGACAATCAGTACACCGTTACGGCTGTGCAGACCGCCGCTGTGCTGCCCGGCACCACCATCGTGGCCAATAACGACGGTAACATCCTCGAGACCACTTCGCGTCCGTACTACTCCTACGTGCTTGATTCCGAAAAGAAAACGGCTACGCTTACCGCCTACGGTCTGCGCGTCGAAGGCGTGACTTACGCGTCACTCAGCTTTGAAAATCTCCCCTACACTCTGACCCCCGCCGGTATCAGTATCAACATAGAGGACGATGTGACCGCCAAGCAGCTCGCCTCTAACGGCGAACCCTTCGTGGCCAAAGCCCTCAGCATGGATTCAAAGTATGACGCATCGACCCAGATACGCATTCAGACTGCCAACAACCTTGTGACCGCGAGCCTCTCATACCGCGTTCAGCAGTCAACCCCCTCCAACTAATCTTCGGAACTGTTCCCCATATCGCTGACATGCGTCAGCGGAAAACGCATCCCGAAAGCCGGCCAAGGCTTTCGGGATGCTTCTGTTTTAGGAAAATAGCGCCGAAAAGTTATGATTATGGCGAGGATTTCAGTATATTTGTCGGTATGACGATATTGATGGACTGGTATGGAGATATGGATTCTGGTATTTGTGGTTGTCATTGTTTTAAAGGCAATTAAAATTCCGACGAAAAGTTCGGGTGGGACAACGATGCGCAGGCTACGTTCGCGCCGACGTGCAACGGGCTCAAGAGCACATGGATTGCCGTGGATGGACCCCAATTACAAGAAAGCTATGAAACAAAAAGAGAGGATGCGCAACTCTAATAAGTTCTTAACGTAAACATGCTCTAAGAGCGGAGTGTGCAAAACCAACTCCGTTTTTGTTGCGGTAAAAAAAAGCATCAGGAGGGTGTAACTTGTTGAGTTACACCCTCCTGATGCTTTTGGTCGGGGTGACAGGATAGTTCGCCCCGTTTTGGTGGCATTTTCGAGCTTGTTTTTGAATTGATTTTATGTGAGTTTCTCAGGTATTCTGTTCCGATTCCGTTCCGATTCTAAGTCCCGATGCAGCCAGTAATACCTGGATTAAGCGTTCCTTTTCCGCAAGCAGGTCAAGGAGCGCTTGCTTTTCTTTAATTTGGTGCTCTGCTCCTATGGTTACAGTAGCTGAACCGACGGTAGTATGAGCACTGATGTCGGAGTATTTCTTGATTGTGCCATGTGGTACCTCAAATGCGTCGGCCGGGTTCAGCCCTGATGCTAAACATAGTTTCTCCCATAACTCGCAATCCATTGTGGGCTTGGCAAATATGGTCGATAAGTAGTTGTAGGATATATGTGCGGCCTCTGCGACCTCTCGTTTTTTTATGTTTTGGGATTCAATGTGTTTTTTGAGTAATTTTCCAAGATGTTTCATGTCTCAAAATGTTAAATAAGATTAAACTAATCGAGAATAACATTCTCAAATAGTTAAACTTTCAACTATTTGTTGTTACTTTGCTTTCGTAAATATACGACAACAATTTTACTTTTCCAAGCATATGACAGCAAATGAGGCTCTTGACCAATACCTAAAATCGCTTGAATCTAAGGAGCGAGCTATCAAATCGCGTGATATACGCTACTTATGCCAGAAAACGAGTAGCGTTCTATACGACTGGAAGAAGGGGAGAACTCCTATTCCCAGTGTATATCGCGACAAAATTATTGAAGCAGTTGGAATAAATATATTTGAAAATGTCGCAAATTGATTAAATTGACATGAACAGGCCATTAACGGATATAGAATTTTTTTCATACGAAGGAGAAGTTTGGTATCGACACCGGGATTCTACTCTTAACCTCCTTCGTGAAGCTGACACCAATATCCTTGACGCGCTCATGGATACTATCTCGACTTTCTACCCCAAAGCTTATGAAGCGTTGTGTGCAGAATATAAAGGCTGCGCGCTTAATCGGTCGTATTATCGCTTCCGTATAGCCTGTCGATTTATTCGGTGCAACTTTGCACAATTGGATAATATCCCGGATGTCGCGGACGGGTGCCAGTGCTCTTTCGAATATGTGCCTTGCCCTCTTCGTGGTGAGTGCCGGCACGAGAGAATTATCTGTCGCCCCGAGTTCGACCATAAATTATCAGTGGCCGAGATACCGGTCCTTAAGTTATGGTACAATGGACTTTCTGTCGATGAAATCGCAGCGCAGCTGTGTCTCTCTCCCCATACTATTCATAATCACATTCGCCATGCGTATCAACGGCTCAATATCCACACTAAAAGTGAATTTGTCAGATATGCCTCTCAACACAACTTGTTCACATGAAATCATCCAATCTTAAATATAGCCGTTTTGAGGTGCAGCGCGTGCGTGACCTCGATATTAGACAATTCATTCCCGGGTGTAATCCAAGCAAAGCATCCCAGAATGTAGAATGCCCTTTCTGTGGGAAGATGAAATTCAGCGTTACCCATAAGAAAGGTTACAACTGTGCCAAGTGTTGGGCTTGCAATGAAGGCTTCAGTGGCCCTATCGAGGCTGTGGCTTACTATTCCAAGATTAATCTCGATTCCGATTGGCTGCATGCTCTTGAAGAAACTGCACGACAAGGCGGAATAGTCCTGGTTCCCGAGGAACAACGTCGTAATGACCTGTTAGCAGCCGAGGTCAAGACCAATCAATCGTCCTTTATTCGGAAACAACTCGATGGGTCGGGACTATGCGAGGCGGACATAATGGCTAATATCATCGAGGGGGGACAGGAATTGATGCGTTCTCCCTTCCGCAAGGGTCGAGTTAACGAATCGTTCGTCCCGGATGAAACAGGCGATGAAATGCTGATATATTACTACGATCTCAACGGGCGCCCTATGATGTATACGCCCAGAGGGTCGTCTAAACCTCGTCAATACTTACGCGTTCGCTGGTCTAATCCGGCATTGCATCTCAGCCGAGATGGTAAAGAAATGAAATATCAGACTCCTGCCGGAGCTCCATGCCGCGTATATATCCCGGAGAAAATACGCCGTCTCTATAAAAGTAAAACTCACATCGATACTCTATTCCTTCAAGAAGGTGAGAAAAAAGCGGAGAAAGCATGTAAACACGGCATGCTTTCAATCGGAATACAGGGGATTAACAACTTTGGCTCTCAGCAGGAGGGTCTTTTGCAAGACATCCAGGATATTGCCAAAGTTTGCTCTATTGCAAATATAGTGCTTGTTATGGACTCGGACTGGAACGATTTGCATCGGGAAATAATCGTCGGCGACAGCGCTGATAAACGGCCTAATTCTTTCTCAAAGGCTGTCATCAAGTATCGGCAATACATGAAGACTTTCAACACCATTGGCCTCTCCGTAAATATCTGGTGGGGCCATGTGAACGAGAACGAGCATGGCGACAAAGGTGTCGATGACCTCCTTTGCGGTTCTCTGCTTGGGCGTGAGTCTGAACTTGTCGAGGACATTGAGCGAACGATGAACTCTCACGACGGGCGTGGAACGTGGCTCAATATCCACAAAATCACTGAGGAATCAGATACAAAAATTCGTGATTTTTGGTCATTGAATGATGTTCAAGCATTCTATGAAGTCCACAAAGAACGCTTGACCGGAGTCGATACCTTCAAAATAGGCAATATCCGCTATAGGGTTGAGAACGGAAAACTCATTCCGATGAGCCGATACTCTTCGTCTACGGATATTTACACTGTCACTCAGACCTCGAAAGGTGAGGACAAGGTTGAGTTTAACGACCATGAAGCTTTCCGCTTTCTTACAGCCAATGGCTTTCGTCGTCTGCGAAACAGTGACGAGGCGGCCACCGGATACGAGCTTATTCGCATTGATGACGGTATCATCGACCGTGTGGCGTCTTATGAAGTGCGCGATTTTATACGCGACTATATCAACAAGAACTGCAAGTCCGATCTTGTCCTGCTGTTCTTTTCAAAGCGACTGTCTACCTTGATGGCGGATAAGCAGCTCGAAAATCTCGACATTATAACTGATGATTTCAATAATTTTTCATCGGGCGTGCAAAGGACTTATTACAATAACGGTCAGGTAGAGATTACCGCAAATACAATCACACCAAACAAGCCTATCAATCAGGTGTGGCGAAATCGAATTGTGCCGCGTCGTTTTCGTCGTGTCCCTATCATAAAGGATATTCAAAAGATTGGTGACAATTTTTACATAGAGTACACTCAGGAAGCTGCTAAATGTGAGTTCCTATCGTTTATCGTCAACACTTCAAACAACTTTTACTCACACTATGCTCCGCGCGACCTTTTAGAATCAGAAGCATTCGAATGGATTCATCACATAGTTAATAAAATCACGACAATCGGCTACTTACTGTGTGATTATAAATATGCTGCCGAACGTAAAGCTGTCGTCATTCAGGACCACCTCATGTCGGAGGTGGGCCAGAGCCACGGAGGAGCCGGTAAGTCGATTGTCGGAAATGCAATCGGGCATGTCGTTTCGCAGTTCTTCATTGATGGTAAGCAGATGAAGCGAGATGATGAGTTCCTCCTGTCCGGTGTCACCAAGGTAACACGTAATATATTCATCGATGACGTTAAAACGAACTTTGCCTTTGAGAACCTTTTCGCTATGGTTACAGGGCCAATGTATGTCAACCCAAAAGGCAAAGACCGTTATTGCATCCCTCTTGAGGACTCCCCGAAAATACTGATTACAACCAATCATGCTATTAATAAAGCTAATGAAGCCGCGACGAAACGTCGAATCATATACATGGAGTTTTCAACCTGGTATAATCCAGGCCATACTCTCGTCGACGATTTTCACCACATGTTCTTCGACGATTGGGACGAGGAGCAATGGAATCTCTTTGATAATTTCATGGCAGAATGTGTGATGTATTATTTTCGCTCATTTGAGAACTGCTGGGAGAGAGAGGGCGTCGGGGCTGTGGCTCCTCCCATGAAGAATATCGAGCTGCGTACTCTCCGACAGGAAATGTCCGAAGTGCTTTATCAATGGGCCGAGGAATACTTCGACCCATCAGGAACCCATCTCAACGAGCGAATTAAACGTGCTGACCTCGTGGCCGCGTTCTTCGATTATGCCGGTGGCCCTGCCGGGCACGGCGTTACTCGAACCAATTTCAAGCTCAAAATCCAAGCATATTGCAAGTTTAAAGGCTACGATTTTAATATCGATCGCCCTAATAGAGACAAAGCTTATTACTCCGATTGGAAACCGTTGCATCCGGATGAATCATTTCTCGGCTCTGACGATAAATCCGGCGGCGCAGAATATTTCAAAGTTTACTCGCCGGCTAAAGAAAAAGAAGGTAAACCATTTTAAATTATATCATTATGGACAACAAAGAAATTGCAATTACCGTAGTCAGTAAAATCACCGGTGTTTCAAGGACAAAAATTCTGTCGAAAACTCGTGTGTGGCCGGCAGTGGAAGCCCGGCAGTTTATCATTCTGTTACTCTCGCATGACGGCGCAACTGATGAGCTCATCGCCTGGACTCTGAATCGAGGACGTGGCGCAGTGCTTAAATCAAGACATAACGCCAACGATGCTATCAGGTTATCGAAACTTTTTCGAGACAAGTACAATAAAATCAAAGAAGCCTATGAGCTGCAAAAATCGCTACGAGCATCTTAAAATTGACTGCCTCGAAGATGTCACCTCGGTTCCTCCTCAGTCTACGTGGTACGTGACTCACGGTCGAAAAGAGACAATCGCTATCTACACAACACAGCTTGATGACGGCTTGTGGGTTTATGGATATCAAGTCTATTGGGCCTCCGGTAAAGTTTCCGAGCAACGCCCCACTGCTGCTCCGGGTAAATTCCGCTCACAGCGCGAGGCTTCGTTATACGCCATCGGCTTCATGCTCCTGTATCTTGACTATTTCCTGGCCGAAACTCGTGAGGATATCATGAGCGCAGAGGCAACCTTAATGCAACCCGAATTATTTTAAATCATATCAAAATGTATCGCAAACTATCTATTCTTTTTATCCTTGCTCTTACAAGCTGCACGGCCTATGAAGAGCGCGAAGAAGTGGCTGAACAGGTTTCGCCTGCAGCCGCGCGTGAAACAATCCCGACAGGGTTTACTGTCGTCGAGCAATCTCCTGCCGGATATTTTATCAGAATCTCCTCGCCCGAACGAGTTACCTCGGGCGCTATCCACTCACTCTGCCGGGCCTTTGACGGTCGCTTTGACCGTATCGATCTTTGCCTTGATGACGCCCATGAGCGCGGAGATGAATACGCTTCGATTATCGGTAACAAGGTATTCGACTATGACAATGATACAATCTACTCACTTAATTCTACTTCAAAATGAACGAAAATAAAACTTTGGCTGCCCGATTCTTTTTCCGGAACTGTACTGTATCGATATATCAACCCGGCGAAATGCAAATATCGTATAATCTGAAGCCCGACATCGGAGACGTAGTCTTCGACCGCGATTTCTCCCCGGCAAGCTCTTCTTCGGAATTCATTGGTGGGCAATCTGATTTTTATCGTTTCCTTGATGGAACAAGCACCACAAGTCTTTCTCTCGTTAAGAAGCTTCTGACAATAGGATACTTGCTTTGTAATAAATTGCCAAAGCACATGCCTATGCGCTTTCGTTCTTTTATCTGTGTAAATGAGGATAAAACGGCTATCTGTAACGGCAAATCTCTTTTTTGTAATGCTATTGCTCATTACTGTAATACAGTTCAAATTGAAGGACGTGCTTTCCGCTCTCATTTGGGGCTGTCAAATGTAACAAATCAGACTCAACTTCTTATTGTTGAAGGCGTCAGTAACAGGTTTGATATTCAACAAATATACCCTCTTTGCTCTGATGATTGGATAATAAATCGCAAGGGCTTAAAACCACTGATTATTCCCTTCAAAAGTAGTCCTCACATGCTGTTAGTCTCAAATATCGCTATTGCTAATCTCCGCAGCGATGGTGGCTTTCGTCGACGTTTCAGAACCTTGGAATTCTCCTCATTTTTCAGTGAATCCAACACAGTAGGAGATTTCCTCGGTCACAATATGTTCACTGATTGGAATATTTCACAATGGCATGCGTTCGACAATCTCATGTTCCACTGTGTTCTCGAATACCTACGAAACTACTCCAAGGGAGAGGACATTTTCAGTCTATACTCATATAAGGATTAATCAAAAAACTTAATTAACCATAATAATAATCATTATGAATTTTAAATTTTTCGGTGGCAGCAAGCCACGTTTAGATGACCGCCTTTATTCCGGTAACAGTCGTAACAACAATGTAGAAGATGTTGACTTTGAAGAAGTCAAGCCGGAGCCCGAGATGCCTTCTATTGACAAAGCGTTCCGAACGGAACAAATTATAGCTGAGGCATACATTCGTTACCGGGTTCTAATGCCTAATGACCCTAAAGGAACACTTCTGATGTCGAGGTTATTTGCCGGGGGCGCGGAGTGGGCCGATGAGCATCCCGTAACAGAATTCGACTCAAAGTCGGCCCGTCTATTGGCTGCGAAAGATGAAGTATATCTCATTCTAACTCAAGCCATACCAAGAGACACTCCCCCTCCATTTGCACTACTCCTTTATGCACTATTTTTTGACGGTATATATTGGGCTGATGAACACCCGGCACCAACGCAGTCCTCCGATTCAAATTCTAAAACTGACAGATGATATGGAAGATAAAAACTTACGTGTTTGCACAACCTGCAATCGCGCGCTGCCACTGACAGCCTTCTGCAAAACCAGGATGGGAAGGCTTGCAACGGTTTGTAATGCATGTCGAGCTTCAAAGTCAGCTCAAACTCGAAACAAGCGCCGTGCCGCTATTGAGGGAATGACGTTCCCCGAATTTGACGGCAAGTCGCCGCAAGAAGTGATAACCATGATGGCACGGGCCAAAGCATGGCTATCTAAACAAGGCTTCGATGTTAAGCTTTCAGGCGAGTTTCGAGAAGTAAAAGTCAGACCAATTAAGTTTGAGCTGTGACGCCGGCATAGTCAGCGACATGTTAAACGAAATCCCAACTGCAAAGAAAGCTGATGCATTCATCGTTATGCTGCATCATACTATGTTCGCTGAGGGCGCCCAATGGGCCATCGAAACACCTGCCCAACCATCTAAGAAATCGAGCGCACGCCCTTTGTGGTGTGCGCTCATACTCCAATCCTAAACAATAACACCTTCCCTATGAGTAAAAGTAAATCACCCATTTTCGTCGCCGTGTTCCTCGTGGCATGGCTTCTTTCAACAGCAGCCTTCATCGTGCTCAAATGCCTCGGAGTTCTCTCCTGGTCTTGGTGGTGGCTGCTCGTGCCAATCCTTGGCATACCTGTCCTCGCTATCCTTGCAGTCGGCACAGTGGCCTTCTGCGTCATATTCCTCACAATGGTCTCAAAAGTACGTCACACAATTCCATGACTCGGCGTTTCTCCAAATCATTACTTGCACGGCGCTACTGTCAGATTGCACTTTCTATTAACGCAAACAGTCGGAATGACATACAACAAGCCTTTGCAGTGATAGTTGATGAATTCCGCTTAATGGCCGTTAGCGTAGCTGAGGCTGAGGCTGTTCTGAAACGTATCGGTTCGCCACCTTGTATGCCGCCTACCATCCTTCCCAACTCTAAATTTCCAATTCACAATCTCCAACTTAACTATTATCAATGTTTGCAGGAGTTTGAAACCGTAAGGCGTCCTACTTGTGACGCTTGCTGTCATTATCAGTCCCACCCACCCCGATGTCAGCTTTCAAAACGAGCCATCTCCCCTAATCAATTCTCTTGTAAGAAATATTCCTCAAAATTCAATCGACGATAATGACTAACCATATCCCAATAAAGTGGTATAAACCATCTGAACGCCTTCCTGAAAATGGTCAGGTCGTTATTATACGCGAATATTATAGAAGCGCAAAGACGGGAAAATTCCGCACCGATTATGCGGTTTTCTATTATTTCGAGGACTATGGCTTTAAGATTGAGGAACGCATACATCGTCAATTAGAGTTAAAAGTTACTCACTGGCTACCTATCCCCCCACTTAATTATGAAGAAGTTTAACCACCTTGTCCGCGAATGGGAGCGCTCATGCTGTCGTGAAGTGCCTGATTCGTATTGTACCGAATCAGTTCGTCTCCGGCTTGAATTTCTCCGTTTAAGGCGAGAAATTCTCCGTCAGATATTCCGAAAATACTACTATTTACTAAATTAAAACATATCCTAAAATGATTAGTATTGGATTTATTATGGGGTGCACTGGCGCACTCCTTATTGGCCTTGTCTTAGGCGATTCACTTGGCGAGCGCCGTGGCCGTCGAATCGGCGAAGCCTCAGGCTTTGAACGAGGGCTTCGAGCGAAAAATCGACAAAACGAGGCATTCCTTTTTGAGTATCGTTCAAAGTTTAAACGATACCAGTGTTCAAGAAAGCTGCTCGTCCGGCGGTCTTGGGACGTTGAGACCCTTGAACTCGCTGCTACTACCCATGTCGAGATGATGGGTAACTCATTACTTGACTTACTTCTTGAGAATAAGGTTTTGAAACCTTATATAGTTTCAAAAGAACCGCATCAAGAGGGCGAAATCTGGACTGTGGGGTTGTCGATATATTGTGCCGTTGACCCTGTTGGCATAGAGTTTGACAGCCTCCCGTATATCCGAAAAGGGTGCCCAAAATAAAAAAATATAACATTTTCGTTATTTTTACGCCCAAAAATTTGGTAGTATAACGAAAATGTTATACCTTTGTAGTGCTAAATCAAACGAGATATTTGACACAATGAAATGGAAAGAGTTAATTAAAATCGCCACCGAAAAGGGCTACAGATTTTACGCCCACGGTAAGAAACACGACATCTACGTCAATGACAACGGCGACCGTCTGATAGTCGAAAGACACGGCTCGCAGGAAATCCGAAAAGGCCTGATGAACGCTCTAAAAAAGCAAATCGGCTTCTAATCAAAGAGGGGGGAGGGCGCTCCCCTCCCTCTCTAAAAAATAGAGTATTAACCCATAACACCCACTCGATATGAAAGTAAGCATAGAAAAACAATCTGACGGCTCGTATATAGCCTACAACACCACCGGCGAAAAGGTGCAGCTCATCGGCACCGGCAACACCGTCAAGGAAGCAAAAGAGGATTTCTTTAATTCACTTGACGAAATCCTTCAGACGTACAATGAAATCGGTGATGATATTCCCGAATTCTTGAATGAAGATATAGAATTTCGCTTTGACATCACATCTCTGTTCGAGTATTACTCGATGTTCAACGTCAGCGCACTCGCTCGCTATCTCGGAATCAATGACAGCCTCATGCGTCAATACCGCTCCGGCGTCGCTCAGATTTCCGACAAGCAGCTCGAAAAGATTGAGGCAGGTATCCACCGCCTCGGCTCAGAACTTGCCGCTCTTCGTCTTGTTTGATTTAGCACTCCATTTCATTTCAAGAGTGGCCACACCCTCGCCCATCACGGCGGGGGTGTTTTGCATTGTTGCCTTTTTATCGTATATTTGTCGGCAGTTTAACCAAATACTACAACAATGCAAAAGTTATTTATCCCCATTCTCATGTTAGCATTCTGCATGATGATAGCGTGCTCCCATTCAAGTTCATTCAGCGACATTGAAGAACAGGCCCTATCCGCAGCACAACAATTCGTCCAGTCTGAATATGCTCCTGACGCAGACTTTATACAAGACGGAACTGTTATTGAACCAACTTCTGTCGCCGACCGATATAAGATTCTACAGCGTTTTGACAGCGACTCTCACTATGGACATAAATTCGTTTATAGGATATGGGTACAGAAATTTTCTACAGGTTGGGAATTTGGAAATCTTGCTATTGATCGAGTTGGAGGAGGAAACGTCCTCACAACTGATGGCCGCATGAAGGATATGGAACGTCAAAATATGACCCGTCAAGAATCATCTTCAGCCGGCGGCGTAGATTTTACTATCATCAAGCGAAACGCTCCAAATTACGTCCGTGTATATACTGAGAAACGTCTTAATCGAGACGACGTCCTCGCAGTATATAACCAGTTGAAAACTGACTATGAAATCGTTCAATTCAGCATTTCACCCAATCCTGAAGACGATGACTACATGGCTATTCAGTACGGCAGTGTCTACGAATATGACAAGGATAAAATCACGAAGTTAGTAGACTATTGATTTTTCTTCCACGAAAATTTGGCACTGTTAGTATATTGTCGTATATTTGCAGTGCTACAAATCACGATAGTAAGTCTATCCCGCCGGGCTCGGTTAATGCTCGACATGTTCCTCGGGCTTTTTTTATGCCCTTACTTAACGAAGTTTGCTTCGTTAAGTTTACATACCCAGCCTTACGGCTGCCATTCCGATAATCTTGCACTCGGCAACGGGATTGCATCGTGATTTGTAGCAACGGAATCGGCAGCCGTTTTTTTGTCTGCCTGCTACAAATCACGATGCAATATGCAAACAACAGCTCTTACCGCGCCGGCTACACTGGCGCAAGTTCCAAACCTCCGCGCTATGGCTATGCGTGCCATCAGCGCCGCCTTCTCGTCGAAGGCTTTCATTATCGTCGCCGGCTTAGTGGCCGCGATGATGTATTTCCACTTCATTACCATAGTCGACACCATCGCGATGCAGCGTGCCCTCGCCACTGACTGTCTCTGCGCTGCGCCCTGGGCCCTCGCCCGGCTTATACGCTCAATCAGGAAAGGAGGTAGCTATGCACGGATTTAAGGAAGACCTTCTCAATGTAGTTGCCCGGTGCGTCGTCGAGGACTGGGAGTTATCAGAAGGAAATGTCGAATATTGTGCCGACAGAGTACGTAAATCCGGCCTCTCAACCGCCGACCTGGCCGACTACCTTTTCGAGCGTAAGCATGTTGCCCCCGTGTGCGTTATCACCGTATTCGACCACATCGTAAATCCTATCGAGGAAGGAGGTGAGTCATGAATGAATATCTTAGAGCCTATTGGGAAGAAAAGACTTCTACGTTATGCAAGACTCTCAAAGTAGCGAAGAAGGCTCACAAGTTCCCTTACATCTACCGTGTGTGGTTAAATTCTAAACTCGAAATAATAGGCCAAGAGCCTGTGTGGTGTTATGGCATATCAGTCTGCACTATCAAACGGGCAGACTCCATTATTGCAGATCGTCTAACCGCTAAATCTCATGAAGGAGGTGAGCAATGAACCGTGCAACTCCGATTCCCAACGTTGTAATCACCCCTACCGTAGCAGCTGACAGCGAAGAAGGGTGCAAGGTCGTTAACATCGTTATCGATGTGCAGGCAACCCCGGAAATATCAAACGGCTTCGTCGTGCTCGATGAGCCCGAGGACCTTCACATCCTCCGACGTGCCATCGATAAGTATATTAAATTGCATAACATTCCTAATACGAATCATATGAATACAGAAGAAGACAAAAAGAGTGCGGCCGCCGACACTGAGAGTGAAAGCCGGCCGAGGTTCCTCGATGTAATCGAGGGTGTGATTAACGCTGAGTGGAGGCCCACGAGAGGGTTTAATCCTGATGACAGACATCGATTCAGGATTCTGTCGTCACAGGACATCGTTCTACAGCTGGCCGACATGGTCGACATGGAGCTTAACGATGTGGCTGAGGCGATGCTATTCCTGGGCTATCGTACCATAGTGTATGATGACAGTGTCGGGTGGCTCCTCGAGCGCCGCCCGTAGTTGGTATCATTCTTATAAAAGGCAAGCGGCACCACGTTTCACAACGTGGTGCCGCTCCGGTTTGAATAATGAATCCAGTAGTCGGTGGTATCGCAAACCTATACAATATTTGGATTTGGTTGGTATCTTTATATACGCACACATATACGTTTCTGCCTTACACATGACGATAATGTGCGCCCAATATAACGCAAAGCTACACATTCTTTATCAGATTAACAAACATTCTGCAATCGAGTTAGTGACACCGTTTTCGGTATCGTTGGCGGCTCCCCCGCGCCCCCTCCATTGCATGAGAATTGGACGCTTGTGCCTGCGTGCGATGGCCGGATGCACTCTGCCCGGTACGAGCAAACGGGAGGGGAGGAGGGGAGGCCATCGCTGCCTCCCTCCCGGCTCGATATTACGTATCGGAGGTAAGTTGTTGATATATAGCGTAAAAGTAAAATGCAACAACTCTTAATATATTTTTTTATCTCCTGCGTAATAAATAAGAAAAAAAGAGTACATTTGGACAGAATGGCAATTTACAATTGTAAATCAATGGGTTACGCCTGCACGAATTTTGCACTATTGCGCACAAATGTCCCGATGTCCAAATCTGACCGTAGAACGTACTGTTTTCGGCCCTTTCGCGCACGAATTGTGTGCGCCCTTAATGTCCTTATACATAGCGTTTTATAGCTATGTGCACGAATGTCCACTAAAAGTGTACAAAGTTGACCTCCATCGCAGAATTTTTTTATGTCGAGGATTCTTTTTTTTGTATTAATTGAATTGAGAAGTGGTTAATCTATTGCAGAATTTTATTATCTTTGCACTATAATCACACATCAAATCGCGGGAGACGGTAACGTGACTTTACCTATACCCGGCCAACCTATAAATCAATCATCTCATTCTCCTCTCTCTCATGTCTCAATTTTCCGTTTACATCAATCCGCCCGAATACCTCGGCCAGTGGTTGCGCCATGACTACTGGGATACCGAGAAAGGCAGAGTTTCTTTTCCGCGCGGTTCTGCTCCGCGTGCCATCCTCAAATCATTGCTGCGTAAAGCTCCGGCTACATATGTAGAATGTGGCCGCGAGGAAATGATTCCTGTTGAAGTCCCCTCATTCAAGGGGCTCAACCCCGCGTCATTCAACTACCTGTCGCCAACAGGAAAGAAAGCTCTTATCTCCGCTTGCAGAGATTTGTTTCAGGCAACTCTCGTCGATGAGTTGCATGAGCTCTTTTTCCATGATATTAAAATCACCGATATTATTTATGACTTCATGGACCGGCACGGTATCGAACGAACCGAACAGAACTGGGAAGCCATCCGACAGATGTATTATAGAGTGCGCAAAAGGAACAAATCGCCTAAGGTTAAATTATGTTAAATGCGCGTTGACTTCAACGCGCATAATTACCAAGCCGCACAATTAACACAATACGCACAAACGACACAAGCAAAACACTGCCATGACGCACTTATCACTCCCCGGCATCAAAAAAATCCAGGTCATTCGTTGCAATCAGCTTCCACCCGGCCTGATGCTGCATTCGATATGCGGTTGTATGGTCGCACTCTCGCTGCCATCTCATTCTGTGGCTTTCAACGGCAGGCCGTTGCTTACCTGGGAGGGAACAATGGTTAACGGGGGGCGGCAGGAAAAATCCACGTTGGAATTCACTACCGCCGAGCCTCTGCCTGAGGGCGAGAATCTGGCTTTCGTCGTAACCGGGGCCGGAGGAAAGCAATATCTTATCGGCACCCGTGAGGGACGTTTCCCTATTGTCGCCTACTCCGAAACTACCGGCTCACCTAACGGCGACGCCGCCGTCCGAACCTATAAAATCACACATATAGCCCGGAAATCCGTGCTCCCATGCGTTTTATAGTCTTTTAACGCGGCTTCCGTACTACCTATTTTTGAGGCATATTCAATTCAGAACTATGCCTAAATATTACAATCTCTTTCTCAAAGGCACTGTCGGCTATTGGAACTTCAATGCCGACATGGTCTCTGTTGTTCTTGACAAGCACAAGAACTCCAGGGTAGATGTCCTGATTGACTCACTCGGTGGCGATACAGCTACCGCTCTATCTATCTCCTCTCTCTTCCGTTTGCATGGCGATGTTCACTGCCACTATGTAGGTATGAACGCGTCGGCTGCTACAATCGCTTCAATGGGAGCTAAGCATATCTCCATTGATGCCGATGCCCTTTTCCTCGTTCACAAATGTATGGCGCCCGTATTTGAATGGGACTACATGAACGCTGATGAACTCGACGCTCATATCGAGGAACTGAAAAAAACGAAGAAAGATAATGAGACCATAGACGGTTGTATTGCCGGAATGTATGCAAAGCGATGCAAGAAGACCAAGGAGGAACTCCTCGATCTGATGAAAGAAGGTGCATGGCTTACAGCCGGGCAAGCCCTCGAATGGGGCTTCGTCGATGAAATCACCAACGAAGCCGAGGACCCCGCTCCTGTGCTCACTGACTCCGTTGCTTCTGTTATTGCAGATGCAGGCATCCCGATGCCACCGATTGACGTTAAAAAGGGCTCTTTTTTAGAACGCCTGTTCAAGGCGTTTTCGCCAAGTTTCCAATCCGCAGACGAGGCTAAAAAGCCAGAAGCTGCAAAATCAACTGTTCAAATGCCGAAAAAATTCACAGCTGTTGGTGCCCTTCTGGGTACTGCCGTCTCGGTCTCCGATGGTAAGCTCACTATTACCGAACAGCAGGCCGACACTCTGGAGGCCGCTGTCGCAGCTCATGACACCACCGTCAATGACCTCAATTCTAAAATCGCAGAGAAGGACAGTAAAATTGCCGAACTCAATGCTAAAATCGCTGACCTCGTCAAAGAGCCTGCCGACGACACCAAAACCATAAATCAGACTCCCGGTGAGGTGACGCAGGACTCTATCGACATCGATAAGATGTGCGATGCCATTCTCTCCAACTTCTAATCCAATTCAAATCTCTCTCCAATGGAAATCAAACCTCTCATCACAGATGAAGTGCTGCAGCAATACAAGGACACCTGCATTAAGTGGGATAAAGTATTTCAGCAGCTCCCCATGCGTGCCGCTGACGATGTCCTGAAGTATTTTACCAAGGTAACGAAGCTCCGCGGTAAAAAACGCTTAGGCTACATCAACGGCAAATCACAGTATGCTCCCTTCAAGAAGACCCGCGATTCAAAATCCGAGGTCAACTTCGACTTCCGCGAGATTGAAACTTTCCACGGTAATGTTATCGACCCCTTCTCGCCCGTGGATTTTATCGATCTTCCGTTTGTCTACGATGACCCCGTTATAGGTGAAGCCATCAAGAAAGCAGGTATTACCTTCAAGGTCCTTGCCCTGCTTGCCATCGCCCGCGGTGCCGGCATCGCCCAGACCGCCTTTACAGGTAAACGAAATGCTGATGGCGACACTACTGAGGATATCTGCGATGGTCTCCTCACTATTGCCGATAAGGAAGTCGAAGATGGTAACATCTCAGCCGAGAAAGGTAATTACATCAAGTTTACCGATGCGGTAACCAACGACAATGCTGTGGATATCGCCAAAGAAATCGTGTTTACAAACAACCCGTTTCTGCAGCGACAGCATTCTCTCATGTTCTGCTCGCCTGAGTTCAAGAATAAATATAACGAGGCCTACCTGCTCACTCATCATTCTGTTAACTACAATAAGCAGTATAATCAGCCCTTTGTGGAGGGTTCGGATGACCGCCTTACTCTTGTTTCTCTCCCCGAGCTTGCCGGCCAGAACCGCGCTATTATCACTAATAAGGCCAACCTCCTCTGCGGTGTCTACAACGATACCGATTTCACGTCGGTTGATATCATCCGTGAAGGTCACTATGACCTCTCGATGGCTTCCGATATCTGGCTCGGATTCCAGTTCCACACCATTGATCCTCGCGTATTCCGTTACGTCGAATTTGCCGGGGAATAACCATTAAAATTTGAATTATGCCTGATACCAATGTAAATAAATGCTTTTCTACCCTGCACGATATGAAATATTGCCAGGGTACTCCCGTCACTCCCGGTATCAAACGCCGTGCGTGGTACACGTCCGTCGACTCCATCCTGAAGTGGCCCGTTATCCCCGTCGATGAGCTCGGCCGTCCCACCTCGGCTATCTATGAGGGCAATTTCGTCCTTGCCGAGGGTATTAAATGGCGACCCCTCGACCATCTTCCCGGTAAAGCCGAGTTTAAGTCCGAAACGCAAGGTGACGAACCCTCGCGCACCTTTAAAGTGACCGGCTCATTCCTTCACCCGAAAATTGATGAAGATGCCGCTACAGCTTCGACCGCCTTGCTCAACACGCGCATCGTTGTTCTTGTCGAGGACATGAAAGGTCGATACCGTGTGATTGGCTGCGAGCAGTATGACGGCGCACTCGTGTCGCCATCCCGCGATAACGGCCAGGGTGCCACCGGTTCGGCGGGCACCACCATCCTTGTCGAGGCTGATGACCCCGTGGAAACTCCCTTCTATACGGGACCCATCGACACCGTGGACGGTATCATCAATGAAGCTGCCTGATACTGCCGGGGATAATGCCGGAAGCCTGTTGGCCGACGTCACCTCTATTCTTTCCGATTTTGAGGTGACGGACGGCTCGCCGGCTCTCGATAATCTTCCCTCCGAAGGAAAGGACCTCTTCGCCGGATCGAACCGCAAGGCATGGGATAAATCCACAGAGGCCCGTTGTAATTTTGACTATCGGCCAAGGTTAGTTCCGCGTGCCGGCCTTTGGTTCCTTTCGCTGTGGCAAAAGTCTATCATGGGCAGAACTCTCTCCGAGATTAAGTCCGACCCGGCTGAAATTCCGCATTTCGCTGATGCCGTGTCGGACTTTCTTGTTCAATACCTCGGGCCTTCCATATCTTCGGGCCATTGGTGCATCTGCACCTCACCTAAACGGCGCCATAAAGAACGGAATTTCGCATCGCTTATTTGCGAGCTTATTCACGAACGATTGCAGATTCCTTTTTATGAGGATGTTGCTTTTTGCTCTTCTCGCCAGCGTATAGGTGCGGTGTTCACTCTCAACCTACTGCCGGAAGAACCTAATATCATAGTTTTCGATGACTTCGTCACCACCGGTTCCACACTCAAAGGGATGCATGAACTCTTACTTAAATATGGCAAAAACACCCTGTTTGTCGCCGGTATAAATAATAAGTTATGATTGACTTAGAACTCACCCCAATTATAAAAAAATGGCTTGATACAGAGCCTTCCCAACGCGACCTTCAGCAAGGCGCCGACCTGCTGCTGCGTGTTACAAAAAATAAAATCCTCTATGCCAATGTCACCCGTAATATAGAGCAACGAGCTTCCTCGATTGAATATCACTTGAAGAAGATTTATTCAAGCCGCCTTAACGATATAACACATGCCGAAGTTAAGGCTATGATGGTGACTGTCGATTCCATAGCCAAGGCTCGTGGCCTCGGTAATCCGGAAGGATCGTCTAAAAAAACAGAACTGCAGCGCGGTAAACGCGCCGACCATGACGAGCTTCCCGACGAAATCAAGCAGCTCTATGTCGATAACGCCGACGTGCTGCGTAAAATGCGTGAGTGTCATGTAAGGCTGAGAATGATTTCTTCGGAAAATTCTACATGCCCCGATTCCGACCGTTACCCCTGGGCGAAAGAACTCATCGCCCTTGATACTCTTTACCGGGAGAACTGGAATAGATACGACCATTACGTGAAAGGAACTGCTCCCGCCTCGGTTAAGCTTGTTACTGACGCTCGCTCCGAGTCGCGCAACGCTTCAAGGGTCATTCATCTGCTCCTCGGCAAGTATGCCGCCAATCCCGACGAAGCTCTGGCGGCCCGCATTCGTGACACTTATGCTAAAATTTCATCTCCTACCGTGGCAATACGGAAGAAGATGTCAGAAGCCGGGTTGTTATGATGAATCGCTGCACTGCCGTTGATGACACACTCTCTCCTCTTTGCGAGAAAGAGTCGCAGGCTTATCTAAGTAATGCCCTCCAGGTTGCCGATATTCTCAAATGGGTTCTCCTGCAGACCGGGCCGGCAAGTGTCATGATGTCCTCCTTCTCTATCTCGGAAGAGTTCCTCCGACGGATATTCTTCATCAGGAAGGAGGGCCTCGTCAGATCTCTTGATATTCTGCTCGATTTCAAAGCTACTAATAAAACCCTCAAATTATGGCCTTTCATTGCTCAGACGGTGGAGAACTGTTACCTGTCGGACAATCACTCGAAGATACTGCTCGTGGAAAACGACTCGCATAAGGTGAGCGTGGTTATGTCGCAGAACCTCACAAGAGGCAATCGGTACGAGTCAGGTTTCATTTCAACCGACGCCGATGTCTTTAATCGTCTCCATCAGCAACTCAATTACGTTATAACCCGTCAATCCGTGCCTTTCCATGATATATTCAGACGAACAGTTGACAACAATTAATCAGTTGGCAGCTCTTTATATCACACCAACTGAAATCGCTGTCACCATCGATATTCCCGAAGAGGAATTCAAGAGTGATATTGCGATGGCCGACTCTCCGGCCAGGAAAGCATACCTCAAAGGAAAGCTTTCTCAAAAAATTCAAACTCGCAAGCAGATGGCTATGCTTGCCCGTGTCGGCTCTCCCGCAGCTCTGGAGATGTCAGAGCGGGCTCTGCTCGATATGGAAGATGACGAATAATCACTGACTCATGCCGAAACTCCTCTCTCCCCTTGAAGCATGTAAGGTTGACCTCTTTGCATCGGAGGCCGAACTGCACGAGAAATATCCTGTCGCTCTCGCTGAGCGCGTCATGCGTATTCGTGAGATGTACAATTATTGGCTCGCCAATCCATCCATGAAGGACCGTCAGTTGCGTGATGCCATAATGTCTCGTTATGGCGTATCGCAGTCAACGGCCTACTCCGACATTAGCGTAATTCATCAGCTCGTGCCTCTGCTCTCTCAGAAATCTCGTGATTTCCACAGAGCCAGAGCCAATGAGATGCTCTTGGAAACATACGCAATGGCTAAGGCCCGGAAGGACACTAAGTCGATGGAACGCGCGGCGGCCTCTTATGCCAAATACAACCGTGTCGATCTGGAGGACGAGATGACAATGCCATACGACGAAATAGTAATTCAGCCGTTCTGTGCTACTCTTGATGTCCGTGTGCTTGGCCTCGAACCTATCCCCGACGCATACAACTATATCGCTCAACTTACTAAAGAGTTGTCGCGCGATTTCCGTGACATCGAGGACGTGGAGTTTGAAGATGCTGACCTTGAAGAACAACTACTTTTTGCACCTCTCTCCGATGGAAATGATAAATCCGAAAGCTAAGCCTACATACTTCAACCGCCCGCAGCTCACGGCACAGCTCATCGGTGCCCGTACTACCGTAATTGTGGCCGGGCGCCGTACCGGAAAAACCGATTCTATTGCCGCTCCCTACGTGCTGAAAATGATGCAGCGCATGCCCGGCTCAACAGGCGGAATCGTTGTGCCCACGTTCAAACATGGCCTCACCAATACGCTTCCGGGACTCTTTGCTGCTTGGGAGCGCTGGGGGTTTAAACGAGGCGTCCATTACGTCGTTGGTCGCCGTCCCCCTAAATCGTTCGCCAAACCTATAACTGAGCCTCATGACTGGGAGCAGGTTATATCTTTCTATAACGGGTCGGTTGCAATCCTCCTTTCTCAGGACCGCACCGGCGCCGCCAACTCTCTCACGCTCTCATGGCTGCTCATCGACGAGGCTAAATTTATTGACCCCGTGCGTCTGCATGAGGAAACTTTCCCCGCCAATGGTGGAATCAAGACCCATTTCTCACGCCATTCATTCAATCATGCAGTCCTCATTCTTTCAGATATGCCGCAGAGTAAAAAGGGCTCATGGTTTCTCGAATACGAGAAAAAGATGAACCCCGAGATTATCCGTGCTATCGAGGCAGGCGTGTACGAAGTATGGAGACAGAAACAGAAAATCGTTGAACTGAGAAAGAAAGGTGTCGAGCCTCCATCTTATCTCCGCGGTTATCTGCGGCGCCTCGATGCTAACATCAATAAGTTGCGCTCTATCGCTACTTATTATCGTGAATACTCTTCAGTTGAGAACGTCGAGCTGCTTGGCGAACAGTACCTGCGAGATATGAAACGTGACCTGACGCCGCTTACCTTTCAAACATCGATTATGTGTCAGAAAATCGGTATTGCCCGCGATGGTTTCTACTCCTCTATGAAGGAAGGGCATAAATATAATGCCAGTGATTTTGAATATCTTGACAATCTCGGTTATGACTTTGTTCCCGAGGCAATGGATTGCCGGGCTGACCGCGACCTCGATCGCTTCCGGCCTATTTGCATAGGTATGGACTACAATGCTAATATCAACTGGATTGTAGCCGGACAGCCCGATGAATCAATCGGCCGATTAAACATCCTCAAATCCTTCTATGTCAAGTATGAGAGAAAACTCCCTGCCCTTATAGCCGATTTCTGCCAATATTATGCCCATCATAGGTGTAAGACGGTGGTGTTCTATTATGACACCACGGCTCTCGGCTCTAACTACGCCGTCAACAATGTCGACTTCCGATATACCATCATCGAAGAGTTTAAGCGGCACGGTTGGTATGTCGTGGCAATCCCTTTGGGCAATCCGATGCATCATGAGGAAAAATATCACCTAATCAATCATGGATTTGCCGGCAGAAACCGCCTTACTCCATATTTTAATCGACAGAATAACGATGACCTTATCCTCGCTATTCAGTCGGCCGGTGTGACTCGCGGTCGTAAAGGTTTTCACAAGGATAAATCCGGAGAAAAACTTGCCGAGACCGAGGACGATCGCCTTGAACTGCGTACCGATGGCACAGATGCCTTCGACACGCTGTATATCGGTTGTGAGAAATTCCCGCATTTTGGCGGTTCGTTCGTCGATGTGTCCGGTCTCATGTAGCTTTTTCTGTCTTTCTTTAAGCTCTGTCTCATTTATACTTTTGTCAAAAATCAATATCACTCCTCCCAATGAAAAAGTCCAGCATGCAAACACATCGCCATTTTCTCGGAATCTTTCTGATTCTTGTGGCGATGGCTCTCATCCTTTACGATTTCTTTAGTCCGCCTGTTGGCGAACTTAGTAATGTAACTCTGATACTCTTCGCTAAGATAATTGCTCTCGCCGGTTCGCTGATGAACATAGATCTCAGGAAGAATTCCGACGATTCCATCTAATATTTCCTGTCTCTCCTTATGAAAAAATTTGAAATACGCCTTGCAGAACAGCATCGACGCAATGCTCTGCATTTGAAAAATCTTACCGCATTCATTGAGAACCCCGAGCGCTTCAATAAACTCGCTCCTGAGGACCAACAGTTAATTCAGACCCAACAGGCTCTTATGGCACGCCTTGATGATGTTCTGGAGCAACGTTTACGCAGACTTAATATTCCCGTATAATGCAGACACTCAAAACAGGCAGTCGCGGACAGGATGTCCGCACTCTCCAGTCAGCCCTCTCTTTACATGTCGATGGCATTTTCGGGCCTTTAACCGAGGAGGCGGTCAAATACTTCCAGGCTGAAAAGTCTCTGACCGTTGATGGCATCGTGGGTCCTAAGACATGGGCCGCTCTTGGTGTCAAGTCTCCGGGTCGCAACATATCAAAAATCATTCTTCACTGTACCGCCACTCCCGAAGGGCGCGACTTCACAGTGGCCCGAATTAAGGAATGGCATCTGGCTCGAGGTTTCTCGGACATAGGCTATCATTATGTTATATATCGTGATGGCTCTGTAAACGTCGGCCGTCCCGAAGCCGTGGCCGGAGCTCATTGCACCGGGCAAAATTCTTGCTCAATAGGTATTGCCTACGTAGGAGGTTGCGCAGCTGATGGTAAAACACCTAAAGATACGCGTACTTCCGAGCAAAAGTCAGCACTGCATAAGCTCGTCGCCGAGCTGCAGAAAAAATACCCCGGCGCCTCAATTCACTGTCACTACGAATTTGCCAATAAAGCTTGCCCCTCTTTCAAACTATGCGATTTTTAATATTCCTCTCTCTCTTGCTGCTGCTCTTATCCTGTCGCAGCCATAAGGAGCTGCAGGTCGAATCGGTTGATGATGTCCGTGTCGAAAGGCAGATCCAAAATGACAGAGACTCTGTCTCTTTGATTTTTGACCTTCTCCGTTCTTCCTCCGACATTCTCCTTTCCGGGCTTACCATTGACTTCTTTCCTCCTGATTCGCTCCATCCGGACATCCGAGCCGTTCCCAAGTCGATACATATCGATAGCGCACGCGTGAGCGAATTGTCTGAACGGGCCACAGCTGCTACTGCCAACGTCTCGGATAAAGGGACTGAAAATCTCAAATCCGACTCCTCTTCCTCAAAAAAGGAAAATCAGCGTTCCGATATCCGGGCTTTCTCTCCTTCCGGATGGACAATATTCCTCCTTACTGTGGCAGCCATTCTGATAGCTGGCGTGTTTGTCTATTTAAAATTCTTCCGGAATCATTAATGGCTGAACCTCTTTCTCCTCTCTCTTTGGTTCGCTCCTTACAGGTCGCCCCGTAATATTCGGGACGACCTTTTTTTATCCTAAAATGACTTTTTAGGGTAGTATTGGACCTCATTTAACGCTAAGATGAATCGTTTTTACCCTCAAAAATGACTTTTTTGGTAGCGGTTGACATATTTTAACAGTCACCCTTCGGGTCGGGCTTTCGTGAACCGAGCCTGTAGTCTCGGCCCTTCGGCTTCAATCCCTGACTCGGTCCCTCCCGACCTCTTTGTTCAGTGTTTTATTTGTCGTATCTTTGCAGAAATTTTAAGTCCCAATGAAAAAAATATTACTTCTATTCACAATCATCATGTCGGCGTTTGGCTCACATGCTCAAAACTGCCTTTCCTCTGAAAATGTATCACTGGAAGGCAATCGAATTGTCTTACACGGTATAGTAAAGGTCGATTCCGCCTCGATTTCAAATATTCATGACGGAATCGTTAAATGGATTTCATTAAATTACAATAACCCTCAGTCAGTTATAAAATCTGACTTACCGTCAATGGTAGTCATGGAAGGATTTATCCCTACCACGGGTTTTGAACATATCGCACGTGTCGTTTTTGAGATAAAAGAGAATAGATATCGCTGGTCTATTGATAATATTCTTTTTTATAGCGAAACACTTGCAAGGTATGGAGGTCAATTAAAAACAGAGGTTGAAACCCAGCCATGGTATATAAATGCAGAAGGTATGGATAGAATTAACGAAATTATTAAGAGATATTCATCGGCACCTTGCTCTATGATTGAGGGTATAAATCAACAGATATTAGATTCGGACTGGTAGAAAATAACCTCAAAGTTTGGCCATGTACTCTTTTTGTAGTATATTTGCAGTGCCAACTAAAACGAGACGCAAGTCTACCGATGAGCCACGGTTAACGGCTCGAACATCCTTCGGGCATTTTTTATGCCCTTACATAAACGGCTACGGCTGTCATATCCTTACAATTTTTGCTCTTCGGAGACAAGTCTTGTTTTAGTTTGGCGACGGGATATGGCAGCCGTTTTTTTCTCTGCCTGTAATGCCAAACTAAAACAAGCACTATGAACGAATTTGAAAAACGAATGAATGCGCTTTGCCGCCAGTACAGAGCCGAGCGCGCCCAAATCACCAAGGACACATACCGCCACATCGGACACATCAACAACGCCATCTCGCAGTCCGAGTACCCGGAAGTCCGTGAAGCTCTACGCGCTGAGAAAGAACGCCTCTACGAGGCAATGCGCACCTCACACAAGTACAACCGCGTCTGCTACCGTCAGCAGCTCGAAATGCTTGAGGAGGAGTACCTGCTCTATCGCGAAAACAATCCCTCCGGCCGTCAGCTGCGCCGCATGATGGCGCTCCTGTGCGATTCTGCCGAGACCAAAGGCGAGAAAACGCTGAAAATAGCTTTCGGTGACAACCGGCACGCAGAGATATCCTTCAGCTGAGAAATAATTTTGAGCCATTAACCAACTTCAGGAAACAGGGTGCGTCGCGAGGACTCGCCCTGTTTGTCTTTTTCTATCGCCTTTATATCTGATACTTTTGTCTTATGGCAACTACGTTTATAAATGCTCCGCTAAATAACCGCCCCGTACTTACTTCGGCGTTTTACTCTCTTCGCGCTACCACTGACAGCCCCAAAGTGAGGGTGGAGGTGATACGTGACCCCGCCGGGGAGAGCGACGCGATGTTCTCTACGGAACTGTACCCGTCAGGCAATATTGTCGAGTTCTCCGATATAGGCTCCCTGATTGAGACTCATTTTCGAGAGAAAGGCATTATCTGGGATACTGTCGAGATTCGTTTTAACGAAGCATCGATAGCTTTCACCGTGCTGTATTGTGATTTTATTCTTGACCCCGATTTCGATGGAACTGAAACATTCCTATGCGCATCGGGTGTCTCTGAGGTACATCGCAATTCGGCCATCTCCCTTGCTCACTGGGACCATGACACCGACGAATACCGTATCCAGATTGTTGGCCTTGACAGTCAACATAAAACGGCTGTGGTTGAACGTACCGTTCGGCATAAGAAGAATTCTTACGAAATCTCCTTCTCGGTGAACCAAATTATAGCAATGGCTTGTGATGCGGAATATGGAGATTGTCTTGACACAGTCTCTTACTTCGCCATTTCATACGCGTCGATGCGCAAAATCTTTCACCTCGTCGAACACCCGTTTTTCCTTACGTTCTGCTTCCGTAATATGTTTAATGCCACGGAATATGTAGATGTGGTGGGTACTGTGATACGTAAAACGGCCGTTGACTCCGAGTCTGCGTTTTGTGGCGGGAATATTCTTCAATACAATCAAGCGGTGACCCGAACCTACGAAATGTCAACCGCACCGCTGACCGATGACCAGGTCAGAGAACTCGAACAGCTCGTTTGCTCACGAAGCATAAAATTGTGTGCCGGAGATTACGAATATGATGTTGTGATTTCGGACCTGTCAGCGGAAATTGACAACAACGATGAAGGCCTCAATGCGATGAAATTCACCTTTCGATTCGTAAATAAACGCCCGCTTTTGGTCTCTTCGGAGATAAAGGCGTTGATGCCTTCTGACTCTCATATATTCTCAAATCAATTTACGCCTGAGTTCGCATGAAAAAAGCTATACATATTTCGCAAGCTCTCGCTATGCTCAATCATGGTGAACGCGTCAACCTTATTGTTGTCTCATCCAAAGGGAAACTGCTGTTCTTTGACGATGTCATATCGCTGAGTTACGATACTTATAAGGGTACTCGGTCTATCAAATTCGTGCGCTCCGGACAAATACGCACTATCCATGATGTATGTATTGTGGGTATAAATGATTTCGAGGTCTTTCTCTGATTAATTTTCTCTCCTACGTTTGTCAATTGTTAAACTCTCTCTCCAAATGCCAAAGAAAAAAACAGCTCCGTATTTCTATTCTCCCTCAAACGCCCTCGATATATTGTCCATTCATGATGTACCAATGTCAAATGTCAGGGCGGCTATTGTCACGAAAACTGAATCCGTCTTTCGTGAGACTAATACCATATCATGCCTTAAAACGCCCAAAGGCGATATCGCGTATGTTCCGTGGGGCGCCGATGACGAGTTGCCATATAAGCTGATAAATCTTATTGAGGAAGACGAAACCCTCTCGACTTGTCAGATATTCAACGCGGAAGTTTGCTATGGAAGCGGCCTTAAGTATTGTACTGAGGGCGCGTCTCTCGTAGTGAAAAATGAAGTCGACGATTTCCTCATGGACAATCCGATGCCCGACTACTTCCTCGGCGTTTGCCAGGATTTGAAATACTTTAATTTTTCTATCTCGGTAATAATCCTCAATGAGGATGGTGATAAAATTGTTGAACTACACCGTAAACCTGCATGTTATTGCCGTTTCTGTCCGGCAGACAAGAAAACAGGCAAGATTACCAAGGTCATTTTTGCCCCTTTCCGTTCCCTTACCGCTAATGACTCTGTAGAGGTTATTGACTTGCTTGACCCTCGTTCTCCATGGAAAGACCTTCAGCAGCGCATGGGCCTGCGTGCCTCCAAAGCTAATCCCGATAAGGGCAATATACCCAAAGTTCGTAAGTTCGCAATATTATCGCGATTCCCGGGCGTCGATTCAATGTATTATCCTATTCCTCATTATGCAGCGCTCTTCAAAGGCCACTGGTATAACATAAAGCGGCTTATCGGCGAAGCGAAGATGTCAAAATTGAAGAATGCTGCTCCCATAAAATATGTCATAGAGGTCTCCCCGCGATACTGGGATAACCTTTTCGCCAGTCGGCATACTGTCTCGCAGGAGGAACGGCAGAAACTGATTAATGAGAAAAAACAGGAAATGCTGCAGTTCCTTACCAGCGTTGAAAATACCGGTTCGGTCTTGTTCACCCCTAAAAGTATATCACTCGATGGAAAAGGAGAATCTCCCGACATTACAGTCACATCCATCGATAGCAAGACCAAAGAGGGAGGTGACTGGGAGAGCGATATTGCGGAAGCTGTGAACATGGTATGCTTTACAATGCGTGTTCATTCCAACCTCGTTGGCTCGGTGCCCGGAAAAGCTCAGACGAACAACTCCGGCTCAGATAAACGCGAACTGTACACAATCGCCCAGGCTTTGCAGAAGCCCTATCACGATATACTCTTTCTCGTACATCAAATCATAATCAAGTTCAATAAATGGAATGGCGTACATGTCGATTGTCCTTTCATTCAGCTGACAACTCTTGACGAACATTCCGATGCAAAAGAAGTATCAACAGAAAATAAAAATTAATATAATGGAACTAAACATAGACAATTCCCGACTTTTGGCCTTGATACCGAATGTCATCCATACTGTGACTAATGAGACAACACTTTACGACAAGTTACAACCATGGTTGTCATCAGCTAAATCATGGTTGGAATCGAATATTCTTGGTAGCTATCAACCCGAAGGCCCTCTTGCCTTATTGGCTGAAAAGATTGTAGTGTACCGTGCGTTTGCTGACGCTGCTCCTTCTCTCGATTTATTGCTCAGTCCTGCCGGATTCTCAGTAATAGATACCGAGGGACGTGCCCCGGCCTCTAAGGAGCGTGTCGAACGTCTTATCAATGCTCTCAACTCTTTCGTCGATGCTAACCTCGCAGCTCTTCTCCTTGAACTCCATAAGAAAAAAGAGTGGGCCGATTCATCGGAAGGCTCTTGGTTTCAAGATTCGTTCCTTCCTGATTTTACACACGTATCCCGATTCCGCGGCGACCGCAATCTCCTGCAAGCATATCGTATCATGCGGGAAGCGGCCAAGCATTTTGAGCAGCTTGTCGCCGAGCGCTATCTCGGTCATGAGTTCCTTGCATACGTTCGTAATACCTATCCGGCTTTCACGGATAACGGGGCGAGAGAAATCTATGAGATGATTCAGTCGGCCGAACTCAAATATATTTCCGCCCGTCTCATTGACAAAAAAAATATGGGGCCGGATTCTCATTTTATTTGGCATCTTGTCCGTCATATTATCGCTCAGCTCAATTATTGGCCGGAGTTGAAAAACAGATGGTCGCAGGAAATGAGCGATACATTCAATGTTGAACCTTTCAAAAATACCGTTAAGGGCGGTTTTTACTTCTAATGGCTGACGTTATTAATATATCTCTCCCCAAGACTTGGGGAGAATTGTCTCAGCAGCAGCTGCGGTTCCTCCTGTCTGTTATGGTGGCCGTTAATGCCGCCAACCGTAATGTCAGTTTCCGCTCTCGGGAGGACTACGCTGCTCAGACTGCGGCGCAGGTGCAGACAATCTGTTTATTCAAATGGTCGGGCATGACCGTTATTTGTCCCTACGGTAACGGATACCTCGTAAAATTTGCCGATAAGGAGTTTGAACTGTCTGCAGAGATAATCGCCTCGGCTATTACTCACCTGTCATGGACTGCGGAACTGCCTCACGAACCTGTCAGACTTGATGTCGTCGATGGCTCGGAGGCTATCCCTGCCGATATTTCTGCCGGCCTTTCTTTTGATGGCTGGCTTGCCTGCGAAACCCTTTGGCTACGATATCAGCTCAGCCCCGATGATGCCTTACTTCATCAGATGGCCGAAATTCTATATAATAAAGCCGGTATCAAACTGAGAGAGGACGAAACTCTCGGCGTTTTCTACTGGTGGGCCGGTGTTAAACATCTCGTATCCGAGATGTTCCCAAACTTCTTTAAACCCTCCGGCGATAACTCTGATGACAGCACATCTGTTTCTTACGATGATATGCGCCGTAATATTGATGCTCAGATAAGGGCTCTCACCAAAGGTGACGTTACCAAAGAACGTGAAATCCTCTCGCTCAATGCTATTCGTGCCCTCACTGAGCTTGACGCACAAGCTCGTGAGTATGACGACCTGCAGCGACGGTTCCCATCAAACCACTAACCTTAACCTCTCCCTATAATGAATGACTCTAATTTCAATTGGGACGCCTCCTCATTCTTTGAACGCCTCACCAAGAATAATCGCTTCGCCAAAGAAAATGGCTATGTATTCGAGAAGGTGTCATCCCTCGAGGGATTTCATGGGGCGTTGGACTCCATGACAACAACGACAGCCATTGTGGCTGTCAGTGACACCTCTAATGGGGGGCTCGACCTCGAGAACACACCTCACACCCGAAGAGTGAAAACGGTATTTCTTGCCAAACGTCATGCCGTCGACAACATGACGGACCGTGAGGAGTGCATGGATAATATGCGTGAACTCTTCCGCCAGTTTATGTCCGTGCTTATCCTCGAGAAAATACGGCTTGAAGAGCACAATATCATTATCGACCCTCGTATCTCATTCACGGAAATTGACAGGTATTTCTTTACAGGATGTGCTTGTGCCTACTTCCAGATTGCAATTGACACTTATACTGACCTAACTTATAATCCTGACGAATGGCTGAACTCGGAACTGATGCAATAGATAAGAGGCAAAAGTTTGTCGAAGCTTGGAATAAAACCATGATTGACATCTGGACCGAACGTATAAGTAAGTTAAAAGTATTCGACACCGGAACTCTGTGGCGCTCGCCTGTAAAGTTACCCGTAAGAGCTGACGGCAGATTCTATGATATTACTTTAACGCAGAGCTTTTTGGAATACGGAATCTGGCAAGATCTCGGAGTCGGGCGCGAACTTCGCCATGGAGAATATGAGCGCAACCAAAATCATATTGAGAAACATGGGCGAAAACGAGAGCCTCGCCCTTGGTTCTCGACCAAGTATTACTCCTCAGTAATGAATCTTCGCGATTTTATGGCCGACTCGCTGGGCGATGAGTTCAAATCAATGTTCTGCGCGGCTCTTGATATCGACAACATCCGCGCCAATACGGATTACTATAAGAAACGAAACTACCGATAACTGTCTTTCAACACTGACCCTTAGGTCTGTATTTTCACCGCAAATATTAAACTATGACTGATTATTCCTCTCTCTTTCTTAAGATTGATGCCCTGAAGGCTAAAATAGCCAGGGACTCAATCACTCCTTCATCTCTTGGCTCTTTACTTGAAGAAATTCTCCTTACTATGGAGTCTATCGACATGACTTCTGAGCGTGAGACTATACGTTCTGCGTTGACAACTGCCTCCTCCGCTCTTGCTAAGGCTGTAAGCAACGAAAAAGACATCAATACCTTGTTGCATGGTAACGTGTCGGAAGCCATTGACAATCTTAACGAAATTATCGCTTTCCTCGATGGGGTCAAGGACGACGAGCGGTTCGCTTCCTACATCTCCGACCTCGACGACCGTAAATATGACATCGACTACCTCGAGCGCCGGATTGCGCCCAAGGTAGAACGCACCTCGGAGTGGAACGATGGCTACATACGTACCACCTCCGATGGCTCCCGGCCCGTCGAGCACGTTAGCTTCACACCGGTAATCCAATCGCCCTACCGTCATCGAATCATCAAATGCAAGGAGGGCGACCGCTTCAAACTCAACTATAAGGGTGGCACCTTCCTCGGCCGTGCCTGGAACTTCCTCGCAGCTGACAAATCCGTCATCGCTCAGTCATCCCTCGAGACTATCGACGAAGAGCTCGTCGCCCCCGCCGGCGCCCGTTACCTCGTCATGAACGCTACAATTAGCTACGGCACATTTGAGTTCCTTAACGGGTCAGCTATGAAAAAGACCCTGAATCTGCTTTGCTTCGGCAACTCATTTACTGAGGACTCCATGGGCTACGTACCCATGATATTGAAGCGTATTGCCCCCGAAGTTGAAGTCACTATCGGTATCGCATACCTCGGAGGCTGCTCCCTTCAGCAGCACCTCGCCAACTTCTGCGGCCGGGCTCTTACCGACGCCGGCACTGAGTACACACCGAAACGCTACACCTACTATCTCAATCAGCAAGGTACGCCATGGGCTACCCAATACGATAAAAGCCTCGACGACATTCTCGCTGATAAAGAATGGGATGTCGTCACCTTTCAGCAAAACGGTTCGCAGTCTTACCTCGAGTGGACGGACGTTATCTGGCCCTTTATAAGCGAACTCGTCAAGCTGCTCGCCGAGAAGGTAACCAAGCCCGTTAAATGCGGATGGCTGCTCACTCATGGCGCCTACGGTGCCAGCGATGCCGGATTTGAAAAATACTGGAGAGGAACCGCCGACAACGCCGAAAAAACTGAAAATGCCCTCGGCTGCATCGTATTTCCCTACGGAACGGCCGTTCAGAATATGCGACGTACCGAATTGCGGACACTCGGCGACGGTTCCGCCCACAACCTGACTATCGATAACGGCCATCTTCAGGAAGGCATAGGCTGCTACGGCGCGGCTCTCGCCAATGCAATGAAAATATTGCAGCTCGTCGGCGTGGATAAGACCGGCATCCTCGGTGATACTACCGACATCACTGAGGCGTCCATCACAGCAATGAATGTTCCCGGGCGTCACCTCGGCACCGGCATAATCGGCATGACTCCCGAGAACCGCATCATAGCTCAGCGGGCAGCCGTCGCCGCCATACGAAATCCCTACTGCCTGACTGACATCTCTACCGGTGAACTCACTCCCGATACAAACAAGAAAGAGCATGAAGCCATAACACAGGCAATTAACCGTGTCGCTGAGGACATCGCCAAGGCCAAAATTGCCCTCTTCGACGACATGTGGGCCTCCATCGACGGCACCAAGCTCGACAACGGCAACTACCGCAAGACAGCAGCGGGCAAAGAACTGACCCTCGCCGAAGCCATCGTCCGCTACGAGCGCAACGGGTTTATCGAGGAATGGAACCACAAGTTTAAATTCTATGGGTGGAATTACTATCAGCGCCCCTACGTAACTGAAAATGGCGGCTACAACGAGTTTACCCTCTTCTATGAGGGTAACGGATTGAACAACATAACGCACGAGCAAGCTGTCAATATCCTAAGAACCCCGCTCCCCGGTACGCCCAAAATCCCTGCCATGTGGTTTGCCGGTTATGATATACGCACGAATGTGCCGAGGCTGCGTGCCGGCACTCTCGAATATTGCCCATTTTTCGCCCAGTATCGCATTGAGGTTATCGCTCTTGCCGACAATACTGAAATCCCGAGCGGCTTATGTTATCAGTGTTTCTGCCTCCATACCATTAAAGGAGTCTTGAAGTTGTCAGGGCAGACGTTTGCCAGCCAGACATGGAATCTGGAAAACGTTACGGTTTATTGTACTAAGGCTAATATCTCATACCAATTTAAGGATAACCGCAAACTGTCCTACGACTCAGTCAAATACACCATAGAGCATACAGCTGTAGTATGTACGCTAATTTATCACCCCGACGTCTATGCCAAGCTGACAGGCGACACTACCAACGAAGCTGCTGCGGCGCTGACCGAGGAAGAGCTCGCACAGTGGCAGGACCTACTGGCAACCGCCGTCTCAAAAAACATAGCCATCGCAACCGTTTAAATCCTTAAAGCTATGATAGAAAGCAGAATCGTAAATAATTCATTTACAGAGATATACGTGAGGGGGGGGTAAATACCTACCTTACAGAAAGTTACCCGACCAACTTTCATACGTTCGTGCCCCGTAGGATACTCACCGATGGTGACAGCATCGACAACTACCGGGAAGTTACAGCCGCCGAGCGTGCCGCCATCGAGGCCGAGGCCGCTAAATGGGTTCTACCCCCGCAACTGTTCATCGACATGTGGGACATCGCCTGCGGGAAATATGGACGGTATAACAGAGCGACCGGTTACTTTGAGCTTAACGGCCTGACCGATATAACTTACGAGCAGGCGATAGCTATTTACCAGGCGTGGAGACCGAAGAATGCTGCCGATACGTTGCAGATTTATGCCCGCATGAATATCCGTACCAACATCCCCTGGGTGCAGTCAATCAATTCGGGTTGCGGTGAGGCATTCTTTGCAAACTCAACTATCGAAGTTGCCCATTTATCAGAGCCATCTACTACTATCACCGGGTTATACTGTTTCTACATGTGCTCAAAGCTGCATACGATAATCGGTGATATAAGATTTGGCCTGAGCAATGAGTTCAAACAGTGCTCCAAGCTTGTCTCTGTGACGGCGAGGATGAATGTGTCAGGAGGCCAATTGTCATTCATTGGCAGCCCATTGCTCAGCCTTGACTCCATCAGATACTCAATCGAGAAGTCCCAACCGTGTACCATCTTACTGCACCCCAACGCCTACGCACGCGTCACAGACGAACTGTTCACGCTTGCCGAAGAGAGAAATATCACTTTAGCAGCCGCTTAAAAAACATCAACCAATATCAACCGACATGAAAAAAGAATACATCGAGAGCGTAGACCGCTACGCCATAGCATGCGACAACGACCACTACCTGCACCGCATAGGCTCGCAGGAATACCCCAAGATACGCCACACCCGCGTCGCCCCCGACGACATCGACAACTGGGAGGAAATCCCCGTGGCCGACTTCCCCGCCTACACCGTCGACCAGTACAAGGCAAAAGTCGTAGAGCTTATCCGTGAGCGCTACGACATCAACAAGGAGTTTGAGATACAGCGCGAGATGTGGCGCGTCATGCTCCCCGCCCTTGCGACCCTCGACGACGAGGACGGCGCCGGCCACACCGCGCCCGTTGACCCCGACGCCGCCATCGCCGCCTTCCGCACCTACAACGCCTACGTAGACAACTGCAAGCTCCGCGCGGTAGAGGAGTTGGAGACGAAAGGAGGTGAGGTATAGAACTTAATCCGGCGCACGTCGTTGCCCTTGACTTGTCCCACTGCAGACAGGGCCCAAACAAAGGACTTAACGAGTGGGGCATGCCCCGGTCGATAGTCGGGGCGTTCCTTAAATAGAATGTTGAATTCTCTGCTCTACATGAGGAGATGAGACTGACATGGTGTCAGTTCTCATCTCCTCATTTCGTTTCGTTCATTCACCATACTATTGTCAGTCACTTAAACCCGCCTGACTCCCTTTCACTCAATCAGTCCTTTGTTTGGGCCGTGCCCGCCATGGGAGTTTGCGCAGCAACAACATGAGCGCCGGAAGCCCACCCCAGGCCCCTCGTTAGGGCGCTAAGTTCGCACATCGCTCATCAGTCATAGTTTCTTCATCTCGTCGAGGATAAAGTATTGCCGTAGTCCTTCGGACATCGGCACGAAGCATTGCGCTCGCATTCGTCGTCGGCCCCACCCATTGCCGCTGACTCATTCCGGGCGCCGATGGTGGTTGTTCCAATCACCACCCGCACCCTCCATCAGTCCAAGGCGCGGAAAAGGGCAGGCCTGACGGCGAGGCGGTACTGTGTACACGCAGCAATGCCCCGGCTACTTACTCCTCTCCTCTATATCATCACTACGCCTTATTCGCTAAGCACTCACTTACGACCCTAACGAGCCGAATACCGCTCCATCGGAGCAGAGCGGTCGCCAATGCCTACACCGCACCATCTTACAGATGACAGCGGTGTAGGCGTTGGCCTCATTACCGTGCATCTGTCGCCGTGCCTCGGTTTCGCTCCCATCTGCACGCTTGCCCCACTCGCATATTCCGCTTCTTTGAAAGGCTTAGGCGGCATCGCTCCGTAGGGCGGGCGGGGGTCGTTTGACGGAAAAAGGGGAAAAATTCCCCTTTTGACCCCTTTAAATCCTTAGAAATTACGACTTTAATTTTTGAACCCCTGGAAAAATTAAAATAATCGTAAAATTTCACGGAAAACTCTAAGGAAATATCCCTTGCAAACCAGACATTTACGTGTGCTGTAAATTCTCCAAAAAAATATTCATTGTTGCTTTGTTTTCGTATTATTTTTTTGTATATTTGCAATGCCAACGTAACATGAGCGTTTGTCGTTCCCGTAGAGCCACGGTCATCGGCTCGAACATTCTTCGGGCATTTTTTATGCCCTTACAGTCATTTACGGCTGCTGTCCTCTCACAACTTTTGCTCTTCGGAGACGAAGCTCGTGTTACGTTTGGCGACGGAGGATGGCAGCCGTCTTTTACTACTGCCTGTAACGCCAAATGTAACACAAAAATGGAAGAATTAAGACAATTGACCATAGGTCAAAAAGCCATCGTAGACGGCTATCTCGAGAATTATGAACCCGCTGAAACTTACGACCACGACATGCATGTGCTCATCGACACGCAAACGATGATATTTCAGATGAATACAATGGGGTTCTTCGATGAAAACATGCTATCCGACTACCTCGCAGAAAAAGGTTACCGCGCCCACTTCGAGCCTGATGACGCGCTAAGTGGCTGGATAATGAAAGAGATTAGATAACACTGACCATAATATAAATTTACGACTATGGAAGTATGGATTTTAGTATTTGTAGTGGTCCTTATTCTCAAAGGGATTAAAGTCCCGACGAACGTGTCGGATGGCTCGCCCTCTTGTCGACGACGTTCACGTAGAACGAGACCCCGCCACAAATCACGGGGATTGCCTTGGATGGACCCTAACTACCGTAAATAGGTATTGTATTTATTAGAAAATAAATCGACGCCACGCTGTATTTAATTTCAGCGTGGCGTTTTTTTGTGTCTTTTAATAAAGATTACTCATGCGATAGCTTTGCCTTAAATCAATCTCTCCAAAAAATGAGTGGCATAAAAGATACCGCAACCGTAACCTTAAATGTCAATGGCGCGCAGGCAAAGCAGATGATGGGCGAAGTGTCTCAGAAGATTCTCGAGACAAGGGCTAAAATCATTTCGATGCAGGAAAGCATGGCCGACCCTAAAGCCATAGAAAAGACTCGCAAGGAACTAAAAAAATACGAAAAACAACTTGAAGAAATGAAGTCAGCTACCGAGGGCGTAAAATCAGCTCTCGGTAGTCTCGATACTGCAACCCCTCGTCAACTTGAAAAGGCTCTCAGAACGCTTAATAAGCAGTTGAAAGACATGCCTCCGGGAACGGAGGTATGGAATTCCCATATCGAGCAGATTAAAACCCTTAAAAGTCGATTGGCGGAACTTAACGAGGAGGTAAAAGAGCAGAAATCAGCTTGGGATAAATTTAAGTCATGGTCGACAGGAGCATGGCCGGCCATTGATTTGATTAATCAGTGGGGTGGAAGTATCACGGGTGTTGCCCGCGACTGTGTTGACGCTTTCGCATCGATGGACCAGGAGATGGCCAACGTGCGTAAGTTTACGGGCATGTCTGCCGAGCAAGTGGCCGACCTTAACGAGGAATTTAAGAAAATGGACACACGCACCTCGCGTGAGGACCTTAATAAACTCGCACAGGAGGCGGGACGTCTTGGCAAAAGCTCAAAGGAAGATATACTCGGATTTGTGCGTGCGGCCGACCAAATCAATGTCGCCCTCGACGACCTCGGCGAAGGTGCCACTTTGACACTCTCGAAACTTACAGGTATCTTTGGCGACGAGGCGCGTTATGGCACGGAGCAATCACTCCTTAAGGTCGGTTCTGTTATCAACGAGCTCTCTCAGAACTGTAGCGCGTCGGCGCCGTATCTTGCCGAATTTGCTTCGCGACTCGGAGGCGTCGGTGCTCAGGCAAACATGTCTATCCCGCAGATTATGGGCTTTGCAGCGGTACTTGATAGCAATGCCCAGCAGGTTGAAGCATCGGCTACTGCTGTGTCGCAGGTGCTTGTCCGCATGATGGCCGACCCGGCCAAATACGCTAAGGTTGCGGGACTCGACGTTCAAAGGTTTACTGAGATGTTAAAGACTGACGCTAATGGCGCCCTTATACTTTTCCTCGAAACTCTGCAAAAGGCCGGAGGCATGGACGTCCTCTCTCCGATGTTCAAGGATATGGGCGAAAATGGTGCACATGCCATCACTGCGTTGTCAACTCTCGCAACACATATTGACGAAGTAAAGGCCCAGCAGGAGGCCGCAAACCAGGCATTTATCGATGGAACTTCTGTCGGTGATGAGTTCGCTGTGCAGAACAGTACCGTTCAGGCAGGACTCGAAAAATGCAGGAAGGCTGCAAATGAACTTAAAGTTGAACTTGGCGAACGCCTCGCGCCATTGATGGCCCACATTATGACGTCAACGTCAGCTCTCATCAGAGCTGGTGCTGTCATTGTTGACTTCCTTCTGGAGCACAAGGGCGCTATAATCACATTATGTGCTTCAATCGCAGCATATAATATCGCTGCTAATCTGGCTATTATTAAAACAAAGCTCTTTTCTGTGGCTATTGCAACTCAGAAAGGGTTGATGGTAGCTTGGACAGCAACCACGAAACTGGCCGCAGTTGCGGGAGCTCTTCTTACGGGCAATATCGTTAAGGCACGAGCCTCATGGGTCGCGTTCTCTGCTATGCTTAAGGCAAGTCCATTAGGGTTGGCCACTGCTGCTGTTACTGCCCTCGTTGGAACGATTGTTCTGCTCACTAAGAAAACTAAAGAAGTAAATGTCCAGGGTGAAATTTTGGCCGAAACACAGAAGAAAATAGCTGATGCAGAGAAAAAAGCGGAGGCTAACTGTGTGGTAGAAATTGCGACTTTGGACGTCTTATATAAGGCTACCCAGGATCAAAGTCTCGCTATGGCAGATCGAGTTGCAGCAGTAAAAAAGTTACAAGAACAATATCCCGATTATTTTAAAAACCTATCACAGGAAGCTATTTTAGCCGGTGATGCGGCTGATGCTTATGATAGGTTACGTAAAAATATTGTTGCAAGCGCGCGAGCGGAGGCTCGTAAAAGTGTCCTTACCGAAACGGCAACTGAACTCGAATCGCTGATTTCTGACCGAGATGCGATGATTGACCCGCTCATTTCGGGTATATCAGATGATAATGTCCGTCCAGTTGGTGAGTTCTCAAAATACTCTGACCCCAAACTTCGTAAATATGGCGCTTTTGTAAGGTTAGCTCGAATTGAAGATGCTGATGCCATGTCTGATGATGTTGCAACTGTTTTGGCCATCCAGGAAAAGATAGATGCAAAACAGGCAGCTTTGGATAAGCTTTCTGAAAAAGTTTCAAATGATGTAATCACTAACCTGACTTCGGATAATGACGACGATGGCAAATATAAACCCTATGTCTCGGATAAAGATAAAAAGAAGCAAGAGGCAGAGGCGAAGCGTGAAGCTGCTAAGGCAAAAAAGGAATTCAAGGCACAGCTTGATGCTTATAAAGCCCAAAAAACGGCCGCCGATGCTGAAGCTTTGGCCCTTTACCGTAACGATTCTATTGACTATGAGGAATTGATGAGTCGTCGTCATGATGCAGAATTGAACTATTACAATGACTCCATCGCTCTTTTTGAAAAGACTTTTGCCGACCAAAAGGATACGTATCTTCAGGACGATAAAGATTATCAGGCGCTATTACTCGCAAAAACGAAAGCTGAGGAAGCTTACCTTGCCGAGCGTACAGCACGAGAGTTGGAGGCGGTTAAGCGTTGGGAAGCTGCTCAGACGAGAGACGCCCAACATATGTATAGCGTCAAGTCAAACCCTACCATAGCCGATGAAATTAAACTGCAGGCCGAATTGTTCAACATACGGAAAACATCACTTGAACGACAGCAGGCCCTTTATAAAGAGGGGTCAAAGGAATATGCTGACTTGGCTTATAAAATAGAAACGCTCGTTGATGAGAATACGTTGGCTCAGAAAAAATTATACTTCAAAGCCGTTGAAGCTCTCCGTGGGGAGTATGAAAAAAAGTCAGCTGCCGAACGTTACGCTCTCGAGAAAAAGACCTTGGACCTGTTGCTCAAAGAGGGTGTGTTGACCCTCAAAGAGTATGAAAAAATTATTAAAGAGTTAAAAGCCAAGTATGATAAAGAGCTGCCCGGAGGTAAATCGTCAAAAGATAGCCATATCTGGTCGGACGAAGACCAAGAGAGATTCGACGAGCAGAAGGCTGAATTGTCTGAAGCTCTTGAAAATGGGACCATCGGCTTGGTTGAATACTATCAAAGATTGGCAAACATTGAAAAAGACCGCCGGGATAAAATAATTTCGGGCATTCGGTCTGTCGGCGGCGAGTGGAACGGCCTAATAGCAAATATTTATGGGGCTTACAAAGATTTTTTAGATGCTCTGGTCAACGATAGTAAAAATAAATTGGGTAGGCTTGCAAATCTCGTAGGCGCTGTTTCTTCCGCGGTAGGAGCAGGCATGCAGATTGCAACTGAATTTTCAAAGGCTGAGGCGGAAATTCAGATTAAAGCTATCGAGGATAGATACGACCGTGAGGTCAAGTTGGCCCAAGGTAATGCCTGTAAGGTAGCAAAAGCTGAAAAGAAAAAAGAGCAAGAAACTGCTAAAGTAAAGAATGAGGCCTCAAAAAAGCAGTATGTAATGCAGGTCGTTCAGGCTGTCGCTCAATCTATACAAGCGGGATTGAACGCCTATTCAGCAACGGCCGCAATCCCTATCGTTGGTCCTACTTTGGCTCCTATCGCTATGGGTATTGCTCTCGCTCAGGGCGCTGTTCAGGTTGCGTTACTTAAGAAACAGCAACAGGCGGCTGCTGCGCAGGGGTATTCAAAGGGAGGTTTCACGAAACCCGGCCCGGTTGATGAACCGGCCGGCGTCGTCCATGCCGGCGAATGGGTTGCCTCTCAGAAGCTCCTGGCAAATCCCGTGGCCCGTCCGTTGATTGATGCTCTTGACCTGGCACAGCGTACAAATACAATCGGTTCTCTTCGCGCCGAAGATGTCTCTCGCTCCATCAGGGCCAATGACTCGCTCGTGAGAATCGCCGAAAGCGATGACGGCTCGTCCCGACTGGTTGCTGCGGCCATACACCTGTCAAATTCGGCCTCAGCTCTTAGTGAGCGTCTTAATGAGCCCTTTGTGACTGTGAATACTGTTACAGGTGACAAGGGTATCAAACAGGCTCAAGATGATTATGACCGCCTGTTGAATAACGTAACTCCTAAATCCAAACGTAAATGAATATATTTATTAACGGAAGAAAAGCATCGATAAAGAGCGGTAGCTCTTTTGATTATATCTCGGAGAACCGTCTGTTCCTCGGACGCGACGGCTACACCTTGAACATTGTGTTTCCCCTGAAAGACTGTCAGGAGAATACCGCCATATTCGGGCATCTGTCGCGCGCGGATGTTGCTAAAGCCCGTATTTCATACCAATGCGAGATTATTGCTGGCCGAACCTCTCTCGCCGGCGTGCTTACAGTGGTTAAAGTCTCGGAAACGGAGGTGGAATGTCAGTTCGCAGAGGGTAAATGTGAACAGACAATGACCGACCCGTTTGAGGATGTATATGTATGTAATCTTGACCTCGGAGCTTATCCTGAGACATCCATCCGTAATGTCAGTCCACTCGATGCGTGGCGAAGTATTGACGAGGGTGGCATTGCAGTTGCTTTGCCATGGGTCAACGAGAAGTACGCCGACGCACCCAATAACTGGGTCACCTATGATGCCGGAACTGATTCCTACGCATGGAATAAAGATAATCGTCGGCTCTCATGGCAGCCTTATCTAATTGTCATTGCTGAACGCATCTGCCGGGCTGTAGGGTACGAATATGACTTTACTGAATGGTGGGAGAGCGATGACCGCTTTCTCATAATATGTAACACATTGCCGGCATCATGGGAGATGTTTGACTTCGCCAAAGCTCTCCCCGAATGGACGGTGACCGAGTTTTTTGAGAAACTGGAGCTGCTTCTTATGTGTGAGTTCGATTTCGACCATAGAGTGAAGTCTGTTTCTATGCGCTTCTCTCGAAATGTTGTCGGCGACATTGCGCCCGTAAAGATAGATACCCTTGTCGATAGCTACGACGTGGAAATCTCGGCTGATGACGATATAAAATGTGATTACATCGCAGCCAAGCGTTTAGCATATAAGGAGTGCTCACACCCGATGTCGAAATATTACGCGTGCGATTGGTTTGTCAAAAAGTATGAACTTGTTATGCGTTACGATACACTGGCCGAACTTCTGGAAAAGAACCGTCGACGCGATGTATCAGGAAGCCAACCTGCAGTGTACTGGGGTGAACCGGTCGAAGGCCGCAACAATGCGTCGACGGTTCCCTACCTGCTTTATGCTGCTGACGTAGACACTTACTTTGTATTCTACTCTGTAGATACCGACAGGTATGCCTCCAATCGTTATACTCAGGTATATATCCTCGTGCCTGTGAATGTATTCGGCAGCGGATCGGTTGACGATGACAGCACAGACACCGAGGCGATTGAGTTTGTCCCGGCATGCATCATGGATACCTATATTGATGAGCACGATGATATGGGTAATATGTTGTTCCTTTCACTCGATGATAATGATGAAGACTACTCAATGGGCGGTTCTCGGCCGATTGATGATGCCCGGGAACCGCAGGTCGTACAGCCTACGCCGGCTCTGTATATTGAAAGAGGGGAGAAAGAGGCAGCTGTGGCTTTCTATGATGTGGTCTACGTAGCCTATTGGACCGGCCACATCCTCGAGAAAGGAAAGTCTCCATGCCCGTTTGTTGACCCTATTATAGTGTCGCGCGAATGGAAGGACCTTCATTTTAACGGACCTTCTTTACGCCTTGCCGGCTCGCCTTTGCGACAATTGAATATCCATACTGTAAATCTGCCGGCTATTGATGCCACGCAGAAATTCAAATTCTCTTGGATAGACGACTCTATTCCTAATCCCCGCGCAATCTTCAATATCCGTGGGCGTCGTTATCTGTGTGAAAAAATAACTGCGACATTTACCGAGGACGGATTGTCGCAGTTACTCAAAGGCGAATTTTACCCCCTTTTGGATGATTAAAGCGCTCCATCAAGACGGAATATCTCCGGATTGATAGTGTCGCTATGTTCGGCGTATATCTCGGTAATGGCCAGCGAAGAGTGTCGGGCCTGGTCCCGGACATCGATGGCCGGCATGTTTGCTTTCAGCATTTGCGTGATGCCGGTGTCTTTGAGCGAGTAGAACTTCCATTCTGATTTCAGTCTCAGTGCTCGCCTGACACGGCTCCAATGGTCCCTGAATATTTTGGGATTAATTTCATTTTCACCGGGCTTCAACCCGACAGAGAAAATAAAATCTTCCATCGGGGCCGAGAATATGCCAATCTCGATGCCGTATAAAATAACTTTCTTGGGTAGGGTTACGGTCTGCGTCTTTCTGTTCTTGCTTAATTCTGCGGGGATTGTCAAGGTGCATGCCTTTATATTGAAATGGCCTACTCTTAATCGCGTCATCTCAACCGGTCGAATAAAGCAGTAGTAGAGCAGATAACAGGCAAAAAGGAAATGGGGGTCTTTCTCCCGGCAGTATTCTGCGATATGTCCCACGACTTCAACCGGGATGCATTCTCTCTCTTTTGCATAAGCACGCTTACTGATGGGCGAAATCCCATCGGTCGGTTTACTTTGAAGAAACCCTTTGTCAACAAGGAATCCGGAGAACACCCGAAGGAAATTCAGATAATTGTTCCTTGTCTGAGCTCCGTTGTTGCGCTCGATGAATATGTAGTCCAGAAAGTCTACACAAAATCGGCGGTTGAATTGGTAAACATAGTATATTGATTGTCTCTTCTCGATATATTCCCGCATAATTTTTATGTTAGACTTGTAGCCATCATAAGTGTCTTTGCGGAAATATCCGCTTGCAAGCATTTTCTCTATGTGAGAAATATACCTTTCTACGGCATCTTCGAATACCATAAGGTCGGTCGCATCGCCTGCTATCCATGGATTCCAACCATGATTAAGTTGGTCAATCAGACGTTTAATGATTTGTCGAGCATGAGCTCTACGTTTTGCGACACCCTTTGTCCTATTTAGTTTAATAGTCTTTCGGCGCATCTTCCCTTTCTCGGGGTCATACGCCCGGAATTCGATATACGCTCCGGCTCCGTTTTCTTTATAAACCGGGAGTTCAAACTGGCGAGCAGCTTGAACGCCGCTCATACTTGTAATGTTGGGGTTGTGGTTGCCTGATTTTTTAGGCGTGGAAGAAATTTCCGGATACATTTTTTTTGACATTTTCGGGCTTGAAAATGTCGGTTAATAATACACCGGTTAAAATGGACTTGTTCCGTTTTTGTTCCGGTAGATTTTGTAAAATGGGTGTAACTCTCTAAGTTACACCCATTTATTGATTTTTGGTCGGGGTGACAGGATTCGAACCTGCGACCACCTGGTCCCAAACCAGGTGCGCTACCGGACTGCGCTACGCCCCGCCGTTGGTGTTATTGATGGTGCAAAGATAGTGCTTTTTTTTGTTTTGTGCAATATCGTGTCGTTACTGCGGGCCGAAAGTTGGAGAATTATCGGCCTGCGGGTAAGAGCCGGAGGCTGTGAGGCTTGCCGTTATTTTTTCGGGGCGGCAAGGATTGTGGTGTATTCGTCGGGGTTGCCGAAGAGCTGAGCGCTGCGTGCTATGGCCGGGTCGAAGCGCACGGTGTAGGCTATGGCTCCGCGGTTGGCGTAGTAGCGGCGCAGGAGTTCGGGCACGAGGAAGTCGCTGATTGCGGCGCGCTGGGTGTCAAGGTCGTGGGCGAGGTTGTGGTGGAGCGATTCGCGCAGTTGCGCTATCTGCTGCTCTACGTTCTCGTCGAGGTAACCCTCACGTTTGGCTGCTTTTTCGAGCTGGTCGATTATGGTTTCGCACACTTTGTCGTACTCGATGTCGTCGGGATTGATGGAGTTTTTAAACTCGTCGTAGAGCTCGTCGGTGAGCACGAATGTCTCGGGCGACTCGATGGTGGGGTGGGTGGCGGCGTAGCGGGTGGCGAAGTCGAAGTGATGGTTGCCGGATACGATGTTGTAGGTGAGGCGGCTGAGTTCGGGGTACTCGATTTTGATGTCGGGAGTTATGCCGCCGCCGTCGCGCACTTCGCGTCCGGCGCGGGTGTGGAAGACGTTGGTCAGCGAGTCGGGCGTGCGGGCCACGGAGCCGTCGGGGTTGCGGTGGGAGTAGTCGATGGCCTGGATGAGGCGTCCGCTGGGTATGTAGTAGCGCTGCGTGGTCACCTTTATCATGCCGTTGTAGGGGAGGGGGAAGGTTGACTGCACGAGGCCTTTACCGTAGGAGCGTTCGCCTATGATGACGGCGCGGTCGAGGTCCTGCAATGCGCCGGTGACGATTTCGGCCGATGAGGCTGAACCGTCGTCGATGAGCACGGCAAGCGGTATGTCGGTGGCGATGGGGGCGTTGGTGGTGCGGTAGGTCTTTTCGTTGGTGACGGCGCGGCCGCGGGTGCGGAGCACTTCAGTGCCTTTGGGCACGAATAGGCTCACGATGTTGACGGCGCTTTCGAGCAGTCCGCCGCCGTTGCCGCGCAGGTCGAGCACGAGTCCTTTGACGCGCGGGTCGGCTATGAGTTCGGTCACGGCTTTCTTGACCTCGGGATATGATTTCTCATTGAAGGTGGTGAGCTGAATGTAGCCCACGGTGTCGCGCACTACGCCGTAGTAGGGGAGGGTGGCAACGTCGATTTTGGCGCGGGTGATGTCGATGTCGAGCACGCTGTCGCCGTTGGCAGTGGGGCGGCGCACGGTGACGCGGAGCGGAGTACCGGCCTGACCGCGGAGACGGTCGCGCACTTTATCGCTGCCGAGGGTGCGCACGGAGTCGCCGTCGATGGTGAGGAACACGTCGCCCGCCTTGAGGCCGGCCTTGAAGGAGGGTGTGCCCTCCTGCGGCTCGGTGACGTAGGTCTCCTTGTCTTTGTTCTGGCCTATGTAGGCGCCGATGCCGCCGAACTCGCCGGTGGTGATGGTCATGAACTGCTCCTGCATCTCCTCGGGGATGTACTCGGTGTAGGGGTCAATCTGATCGAGCATGGCGTTGATGGCCGTGGTGATTGACTTGTTGGCGTCGAGCGAGTCGACGTACATGGTGTTGAGGGTCTTGTATATCGAGGTGAAGATGTCGAGATTGCGTGCCACCTCTTTCTTGTTGTTGGGGGCTGCTCCGAGAGCCGTGGCGCTGACGGCCAGGGTGATGGCGGGGAGGATATGTCGTAGTTTCATAATGTGTTGTCGATGAGGAGTTGGTGATTAAGATGTTATTCCACCTCGCCGTTGAGGGCTTTGCGGATTGTGCGCGGTATCATGAACGATACGTAGAGCTGGATGGCTGCGCCGGCGAGGGTGAAGGCAATCCAGTTGCGGGTGATGTCGGGCTCGTAGAAGAGGAAAAACGCTCCGGCGCTGAAGAATATGGCGCTCCATGTCTCGATGCGGTGCAGCCGCTTGATACGCAGTATCTTGCCTTTGTAGACATTGAATAGACGCGACACGAGCAGGAGGAGCGCTCCGGCTGCGTAGATATACTTGAACGTGGAGGGGATGTCGCGGTAGATGGTGTAGCGTGCGCTCAGAATGGGTATTAGAACGCCGGCGGCGATAAGCAGCATGCCGAGGATGGCGGCTACGTTCCATAACGGGTGGGACTTGGGCCCGGTGACGTCGTCGAGGTTGACCTTTACGGTTGACTTCTTGGTGGATTTTTCTTTCATGTGACAGTTAATCTTCTATGATGTAGACATCTTCGCCTGGGCGTTGCATGCCGTATTTCTCGCGCGCCACGCGCTCGAGTTCCTCTTTGTCGGATAGCAGCAGGCGGTTGAGTTCGTAATATTTGTTGAGAGTGTCGCGGTTCTGCTGCTTCTCTTTCTCTAAACGCTTGATTTCTCCGTGAAGTTCACGCAGATGGCCGTAAGAATTGTCGTTGAAAAACAGCACGTAGACGTAGAGCGCCACCAGCCCGACGAACAGCAGCGAGATGTAGCGTCGGCACCATGCGGAAAACGATGACTTCGGTTTGTTCTCTTCCATGCACTCTAATGATTATAAGTTTCTAATTATATATATTCTGCAAAAATAGCAAAAAATATTCTCATTCTTCCCCGCTTAACTATTTTTTATTAATGACCGCCGGGATGTAAAGGCGCGTAAGAATTATTATGCCGCGGGAACATTATGTTGCGGGAGCATAATGTTGCGGCGGGTATATTTATCGGGGAGGTGGCGCTTATGTTGCAAAAAATTAGTATTTTTGTGGAAATATTTTGAAGCATAAGTTACTTATTCTGTTATGCTGATATTTGAAGATATTTTATTGACATGGATTTCGATTTTAACGCAGATATATTTTATGTGCCTTTGGCGCAGGTTTTGACGGGTGTAGGGCTGATAGCGGCGTTGTATCTTATACTGGTGTATCGCCGGAGGATTGTCAGCGTGGTGCGCCATCACAGGCAGGCGTCGCGATTGCAGAGTGCCGACGGCAAGGCGTTTATGGTGCCGGCGATGTCGGTGATTGTCTATTGCAAGGATAGCGCGAGAGCGCTTGAGAAACTGTTGCCCGAGATTCTTAACCAGAACCTTGACGTGCCCTTCGAGGTGATTGTCGCCACTGACGGCCGCAGCGATCAGGCGGAGGATGTGGTGAAACTGCTTGCGGCGGAGCATAAAAATCTGCGCATGACCTACGTGCCCGATGAGGCTCACGCGTTGTCGCGCAAGAAGTTGGCCGTGACGCTGGGTGTAAAGGCGGCGCGCTATGACTACGTGGTGCTGACCGATGCCCATGCTACGGTGTCGTCGTATGACTGGTTGCGCCTGATAGGCCGACATTTTGCTGAGGGCAAGGAGGTTGTGATAGGCACGAGCTATCCGGTCGATGCCCGTAAGGAGGGTGGCATGACGCGATTCAACATGCTCGCCGACAAGGTGACATACTTGTCGGGTGCTATCGCGGGCAATGCTTACCGCGGCTCGGAGTGCAATCTGGCTTTCCGCCGTCAGCTGTTCTTCGACAACAACGGTTTCACCGAATCGGTGGGGCTGCATCACGGCATTGATGATATATTCCTGAGCCGCATAGTGCGCGACGGCAACTACGGCGTGGAGCTCTCAGGACAGGCGCAGACCGGCTACACCGTTCCGGCCCGCGGCTCTTACCGCAACGAGCGTGTGCGCCACGAGTTTACGGGCCGCAGATTGAGCAAGGGCTCGCGCAGGCTGATGGGCCTTGGGTCGCTCTGCATGTGGCTGTGGCTCGCTGCTACGGTGGCGGCGGGTGTGATGCTTTGGCCGGCAGTATTGCCGCTGTGTGTGCTCGTAGCGGCGGGAATTGTGTGGATTGGCGTTACGGCTGCGGCATGGTGTGCGGCGGCTAAGGTGCTGCATGTGCCGGTCAGCGGCTGGATGATGCCGGTGTATCTTTTCGTGCGCCCGCTGACTACGCTGTGGATGCGACTGGCGGGACATCGTCACCGCTCGGCCAACTACACGTGGGCCAAGCCCGTATGACGGCTTCATGACCTATTTTCACTGACCTTTAAACACTGATTATAAAATGGCAAAACGAAATAGAAAGAACAGATTCATGACCTCGCGTGCCTCGCAGCGTCGCAGCCGCAGCTCGATGCGTTCGGCAGTGGTGATGCTGATTGTGGTTGCGGCAATATTCGTCGGCGCGCGCTACCTGCTGGCCCAGAACCGTCACGGCGAGGGACATCAGGAGTATGGCGAACTCACTTACGTGAAGAGTGCGCCGGGCCTCAGCGAGGAGATAATCAATTACAAGGGGATGACGGTGTCGTTTAACCCCGACCTGCATATACCCAACTGGGTAGCGTGGGAACTCACCGCCGAGGAGGCGGCCGGAACGGAGTCGCGCGCCGACAAGTTTTACAACGACCCGGAGGTGAAAGGTTGTCCCTATCCCGAGGATTACCGCAACAGTGGCTACGACCGCGGACACATGGCTCCGGCGGGCGATATGAAGTGGGACAAACGGGCCATGGAGGAGACTTTCTGCCTTACCAACATACTCCCGCAGGACGGTTCGCTCAACCGGGGCACGTGGAAGAATATCGAGGAGAAGTGCCGCGCGCGTGCGGCCCGCGACTCGGCGGTAATCATAGTGTGCGGCCCGGTGCTGACCGAGGCTCCCCGCGAATATATCGGCAACAGTCGTGTGGCTGTGCCGCAGCGATTGTTCAAGGTGATACTGTCACCCTGGGCCGAGACCCCGCAAGCCATCGGTTTCCTTATGGACAACGGTCCCGTGAAGGGCGGCATGCAGGCGGTGGCCGTTACCGTCGACGAGATAGAGGCTCTGACGGGCCACGATTTCTTCTCCGCACTCCCTGACTCGCTGGAGAATGCTCTGGAATCGAAAGTCAACTTCACCCGCTGGAGCCGACTGAAATAATCATTGAAAGTTATGACCATGCTTGAAGATAAGGATACGATATGCGCCATCTCCACTCCGGCCGGGGTGGGGGGTATTGCCGTAATCAGAGTGAGCGGCCCCGACGCCGTGGCCGTTGCCGACCGTCTGTGGCGCGGCAAACCGTTGTCGTCGGCTGCCCCGCGCAGTGTGCACTACGGTACGATTGTCGACGGCGAGGGAAGGGTCATTGACGACTGCGTGGCCGCAGTGTTCCGCGCTCCGGCATCGTTTACGGGCGAGGACGTGGTAGAACTGTCGGTCCACGGTTCGGTGTATGTGCAGAAGGAGACGGTCAACGCGCTCATTGCCGCCGGCGCCCGACTGGCCGAGAGGGGAGAGTTCACCCGTCGTGCGTTCGCAGCCGGTAAGATGGACCTCGCGCAGGCCGAAGGCGTGGCCGACCTCATAGCGTCGCGCAGCCGTGCGGCCCACGATATTGCAGTGCGACAGATGAAAGGCGGCTTCTCGCGCCGATTGGCGTCGCTTCACGACAGTCTGCTCGAACTGGCGTCACTGCTCGAACTCGAACTCGACTTCTCCGAGGAGGACGTGGAGTTTGCGTCGCGCCTCAAACTGCTGCAGCAGGCGCAGGAACTGCGTGGAGAGATAGAGCGGTTGGCAGCATCGTTCCGTAGCGGCAACGCCATCAAGGAGGGTATCCCAGTGGCCATCGTAGGCCCGACAAACGTGGGCAAATCATCGTTGCTCAATGCCCTTGCAGGCGATGACCTCGCCATAGTGTCCGACATCCACGGCACCACCCGCGACCTCATCGAGGACACCGTAAACATAGGCGACTACACATTCCGTTTCATCGACACCGCCGGACTGCGCGACACCACCGACACCATAGAGCAGCTCGGCATCGACCGCAGCCGCCGCGCCATAAGCCGTGCCACAATACTACTACGCGTAATCGACGCCACCGCCCCGCAAAGCATCGATATAGCCGACGAACTCGCTGACGGTCAGCATCTGTTGACAGTAATCAACAAAACGGACGCCGCCACGTCGTCCGCCGCCCGTGAACTCCTGTCCAAAGAAACAGCCCCCGGACAGATAATCGAAGTGTCGGCCAAGACCCAGGCAGGCATCGACAACCTGCGAGAAGCCCTCACCGAAACAGCCGCCACACTGATAGGCGACACCGGCGACATCATAGTAACCAACGCCCGTCACCATCAGGCCCTGACAGACGCCCTTCCCCCGCTCCACCGCGTAATAAACGGCCTCGAAACCAACCTCTCCGGCGACTTCATAGCCCAGGACCTCCGCGAAGTCCTCCACCACCTTGGCACCATAACCGGCACCGTAACCACCACCGAAATCCTCACCTCCATCTTCACTCGTTTCTGCATCGGCAAGTAATTAGTTGGTTACTAATGACTTATTTTGACGATAATTGACTGTTACTGAGCGATAAAACTTAATACATTGCCTCATATTGCCTTAATTCTAAAGGTATTCGGCGATTTTCAATTCAAGAACGCCTAATGCTGATAACTGTCAGTGTTAGGCGTTTTTATGCACCATTTTGTACGGATTCTGTACGACAGCGACTCATTTCACCACTCGCGTCAGCAAGGTGGTGGAGAAAGTGGTACGTCATGATACGTAGTGATACGCCACGATACGATTATGAACGAAATTAACACGTATAACATGAGTAGCAACATTAGAATTGAAAGAATCTGTGAATGGTGTGGCAAGCAATTCACCGCTCAAACAACCGTCACCCGATTCTGCTCGAAGCGATGTTCAGAACACGCTTATAAGGAGCGTCTGCGACAAAAGAAAATCTCATTATCAAATCAAGAGACTGCCCAGACTAATTTTAAGTGGCGCGATAAGGAATATCTTACACCGACCCAAGTAGCCGAATTATTGGGTATAGGTAGAATGACCATCTATCGCTATATCCGAAATGGAAAGATTAAAGTTGTGAGGTTTGCACGAAAGACCCTTATCAACAAAGCCGATATTCAGGCGATGTTCGATTTTCTGGCACCGAAAGAGAAAACATCAGCTGAACCCGCTGAAAAGAAATCGAAATCTCTTGCCGACTTCTATACCCGTGCCGACATCCGTGAGAAGTATGGGGTGAAAGATTCATGGATCTATAAGGTGGTTGCTGAGAATAATGTGCCGAAGACTATCATCAGGGGTAAGGCATATTTCAGCAAATCGCACATCGACCGTCTGTTTTCGGCGAGAAAGGAAAATCCGGAAATAACCGAATGGTACTCTGTGGAGGATATTCAGGCAAAATATGGAATGACACTATCTGCCATCTACTGCCTTGTGTCGAAAGTCGGTATTCCTAAACGGAAAGAGGGGTCAAAAGTTTATTACTCCAAATATCACTTTGACGTGGCGAAAGGAGCCAAATCTGCCGAAGATGTTGAGTTTATTTCAGTGGCAGAAGCTATGGAGAAATACTCGCTCACACGCGACCAGTTGTATCACTACGTCAAGACATACAAAATAACCAAGCTGAAAAGCGGAAAGTATGTCAAGCTGAATGCTAAGGAGTTAGAGGCGTTATTTAACCCCAAGATAGAGTTATAATCCGGTGATTTTGCTCACTAAGCAACCACCTTTTACCTTAGAACATTATAAATCAAAAACAAAGAAGTATGGAATCAGCAACTATCGTAAAAGTTACTCTCCGACAGGAGAAACTGCGTAGCGGCAAAGTGTCGCTCTACCTCGACTACTACCCTCCTATCTGGAATCCGCACATCAAGAAGATGAGCCGACGTGAGTTCCTCGGTCTGTATCTCTATGGCGAACCGAAAGACCGATTTGAGCGAGACTACAATGAAGAAATCATGCTCAAAGCGCGTGGCATCCGAGCCAAGCGAGAATTGGCTATCATCAACGAGGAGTACGGTTTTCTTGACCGATCCAAGAAACAAGCTGACTTTCTTGAATATTTCTACGATAAAACCAAAGTGAAATATCAGAAATGGGAAATCGTCTATAAGCATTTCAAGGACTTCTGCAACGGGCGTTGTCTCGTCAAAGACGTCACAATCGGACTGTGCAATGACTTCAGGACTTACATTCTGAAAATCCGTGTGAAACAGTCCGGCAAAATCATATCTCGCAACTCTGCCGCCGGATATTGGTCAACATTTAGGGCATTGTTGAAACTTGCCCATAAGGAAGGCTGGTTAAGAGAAAACATCAACGACCATCTTGACCGCATAGATTGGGAAGAACCGAAAATCAACTATCTTGAAATCGAGGAGGTCAAACGTCTCGCAGCCACACCCTGCAAGGTTGATGTTTTGAAACGGGCATCCCTTTTCGCCTGTATGACTGGACTACGAATCAGTGACATCCTGCAACTGCGATGGGAGAATATTGAGCTATCACCCGACGGGGGCTACTGTATGCGAATCCGTACACAAAAGACCAAGACACAGGCCACTTTGCCACTGAGTGATGAAGCACTATCCTACTGCGGTGAACAAGGGCGCGGAATGGTATTCAAAGGTCTCAGCCGGGCACATACACGCGAGCCATTCAAGAAATGGCTAAAGGATGCCGGAATCAAGAAAAAAATTACTTTTCACGGTCTGAGGCATACATACGCCACTCTCTTGATTAGTAACGGCACCGACATCTACACCGTCAGCAAAATGCTAACGCACAAAAATGTTGCCACCACGCAGATTTACGCCGAAGTCGTGAATCAAAAGAAACGCGATGCCGCCAATTCAATCACCCTCAAATAAATTCACCAATAATTTTGTCAAAGTAAACTTTTTAGTTAACTTTGCGGTTGTATTAGACGAACATGGCAAATCGAACCATAAAGCTATACAAGGACTACTTCAAAGAGTTCTATGTAGCTCAGTCAGATGCAGTAAGACGTAAGATAAACTATTGCATCAATGTTGTTAAGTCTGTGGATAGAGTTCCTAAGACCAT
>JAAVEW010000021.1 GCA_014801075.1 Barnesiella sp.
CTCTACCACCTCAATCTTCCCCAGGAATCAGGCTTCGAAACTCCCGAAGGTTCGGTTGCCGCTAAAGAAATCACGTCAGCTATCAATTCATTCTCTGACGAATACCGCGTTCCGTTCTCCATGCACGTAGCCGGTTACAAATACAACGAGATTGCTGAAAAGATGAACCTGCCGCTCGGCACCGTAAAGAGCCGCATCTTCTTCGCCCGTCAGCGTCTCCAGGAGATGCTCAAAGACTACAAGGTTCGTTAATGAGCATAATAGTGACAGAGGTCCGTTTTACTCCTTCCCCCTTTTTGTGTTAGCATGCATTAAGTCACACCCTTTTTCAACCCGTTTTTTGATATCCAGATATATTTGAAATTCTTGAGTTGTAATTGATTTATAAAAAGGAGCAAATCATAAAGCGCCGGTTTCCGCTAAGTTGGAAACCGGCGCTTAGTATTTTCGCAGCAGCGCCTCGTGGCGGAGGAGGCTATGTGGCGGGGGGCTCCTGACCCGCGCTAATACAGTTATAGCCTGATACTTACCATGCAAATACCGTCAATTTGTGGAGCGCGGGTCAGGAGACCCCCGCCACGCAGCACTGCCTCCACATGAAGGTATCCGTCCGCAGCACTACTCCCGTCTCTTGGTTAAGAGGGCAACGCTTCAGTGGTGTCGCTGTCGGTCTCCTCGTCGAGGGGGGCGACTGCAAGGCGTTTAGTTGCTTTGGCGCCGAGTTTGCGGAGGTTTTCGGCGCGCGTTATGAGGTTGCCAGTACCGCTGCGTAGTTTCTTGAAGGCGTTGTCGTAGGCATTCTGAGTGGATTCCAGTCCGCGTCCTATCTTGTTGAGATCGTCGACAAAACCTACAAACTTGTCATACATCTTGCCGCTCTCGGTCGCAATCTCAATCACGTTGCGCTTCATATCGTCCTGTCGCCACAGCTGCTCGATGAGGCGCACGGCCGAGATGAGATGGGTGGGGGAGATGATGATGACGCGACGGTCGTAGGCCTCCTGCCAGAGCGACGGGTCAAGATTCATGGCCGCGAGGTAAGCGCCCTCGTTGGGTATGAACATCATGACGAAGTCGGTCGACTTGTTGCCGATATAGTCCTGATAGTTTTTGACTGACAATTCCTTGATGTGGGCCTTGACCGAAGCGAGGTGGTTTTTGGCGTGTTGCTGCGCTTCGACACTGTCGCCGGCGTTTACCATGTTGACGTAAGCCGAGAGTGACACCTTTGAGTCGATTACTATGCAGCGGCCGTCGGGGAAGTCGACCACCACGTCGGGGCGTAGTCCGTGGCCGGCGGCGTCGCGCAGTGTATTGCCGTTCTCGTCGGTGGTGAGCTGCACGTGGTAGTGGACATCTCGTTTGAGGCCCGACTTCTCAAGAATAGTTTCGAGAATCATCTCGCCCCAGTCGCCCTGCACCTTGCTGTTGCCGCGGAGAGCCTCGGCGAGGTCTTTAGCCTCTTTGCCGATAGAGCGGTTTAGTTCCATCATTTCGCGCAGACTCTGTTGAAGCGAAAAACGTTCGCGCGCCTCATTGTTGTAAGTGTCCTCCACCTTTTTGCGGAATGAGTCTATATTCTCGCGCAGCGGGGTCAGCACATCCTTGAGCTGTTGTTCGCTCTGCTGACGCAGGCGGTCGGTGCTGTTGGCGAGCACCTCGTTGGCGATGAGGCGAAAGTGCTTCTCGCTGTCGCTGAGCATGCGCTCAAACTCCTTGCCGGTAGATGCTTCGGCCTGCTTGATGCGTTCGGCAGCGGCGTTTTCAATCTGTTTTATTCGCTCGGCCGAAGCGTCCTCTACCTGACGGATACGTTCAGCCGCAGCGTTCTCAATCTGCCTGATACGCTCGGCGGTGGCGTTCTCCGATTGCTGAATACGTTCAGAGGCGTTGTTCTCGATGTGGGCAATGCGCTCATTGGCTGCTGTCTCGGTCAGCGCGGCGCGTTCGTTGGCCGCTTTCTCCCGTTCGGTGAGAGTGGCGAGTTCGCTTTTGAGAGCCATCTGGCGGGAAATGACTATGCCTGCCACGGCCAGAGCGGTCACGAGTAGCAGGCTGAGTATAATTACTGCTATTACCATATATAGTATATGTGAAGTGTATATAATATGTGTGAAGTTAAGTGTGTTTGATTGGTTGTGACGCCCGGCTGCGGGTTATTGAGCCTGACCGGCAGCGTCGCTACTGCTCACCTTGTTGTTGTCCGACTTGCTGAATTTAAGCACCGCGTTGGTGATGTAGACGGTAAACACCGGGAACAGGGTAAGCCCCTCGACCGAGAGGAAAAATGCTATGACTTTGCCCGCGGGGGTGATGGTGGAAATATTGGACCCGCAGGTAGTCATTTCGAGGAAAGCCCAGTAGAGCGATGTCCAGAATGTGTCGACCTGAGGGTTGACATAATGCTCCTCGACGAAGAACATCATTGCCGCGAAATACACCGTCACGGCTACCCATGTGATATATACCCACAACATACTCAGCGACTTGCGCGACGTAAAGGTCTCGCTCACCATCACCATCACGTATCCCGCGCGTATCAGCGGAACGAGTTTGATGAGATACATGATGTGGTCCGGCAGTGTGATGCCCGCCCATTGCAGTATGTTGAGATATGGGATGCTGACGATGATAAAGAGCAGATGCGTACACAGATACTTCCATTTCCCCTTCGGTGTGATAATCCACTCTGCCGCGATGTCAAAGAGAAACAGCAGGCACACGAGAAACTGAAAGTGCATATAGCTTCTGTCGGTGAGAAATGACTTGTTCTCAAGCGTTTCTTTCGACACCCACACCACCATGGCTACCGATGCTGCGAGCACCAGTATATGAAGCGCTGTGAGAAAATAACGGGCGCCGCGACCCACATTCTCATATTTCTTCGTTATCTGTGACATGTTTTTTCAATTAGTTACCGTAATTAAAGATATAAAGTTATAAAAATAATTTGTAAATTTGCGGATTGGAGCAAAACTTTTTTGCTCCGTGTCGGTAATCCGTGACGCTGCGTGGCTCCCTGTGCCGGCGGTTGCGGTATATCATAACAACTCTTTATGAAGAAGAAAAATAGAAAAGGGCGCAGGATAGCATTCCTTATCCTGTTGTTTACAGCCATAGTGTGTATCATAGTCGGCGCGCTGATATATGATTATGTGTCAATGCCCTACGAGGGCGCAAAGACACGAGTCTACGTCGACGCCTCGAAAGGAGAGGATGCACTGCGCGATTCGCTCGCGGCGCATCTCGACGAAAGCTATGCCTCGCGTGTGTTCAAAGTGTGGGGCAAGATGTCGGACATCGCCGAACTCCAATCGGGCAGCTACCTCGTGGAGCCGGGCGAGAAAGCGTGGCAACTTGCGCGCCGCATCAAGAACCGCCGCCAAAACCCCGTCAACGTGACCTTCAACAATCTGCGCACCATGGACCAGCTCGTGGCACGCCTCAACCGTCAGCTGCTTGCCGACAGCGCCTCAATAGCTTGCGCCATCGACTCGATGCTGTCGTCGCAGGGGGTTGATGCCCGCAACTACGCAACCCGTTTCCTTCCCGATACTTACGAGTTTTATTGGAGCGAGAGTCCCGATAAGGTTATAAAGAAAATCACCGACCACTACACTGCGTTCTGGACCGACGACCGGCTGAAGAAAGCCGAAGCGCTGCATCTCACCCCCGCGCAGGTATCGACCCTGGCCTCGATAGTGGAGGAGGAGACCAACAAAGCCGACGAGCGTCCCAAGGTTGCCCGCCTATATCTCAACCGACTTGCCAAGGGGATGAAACTGCAGGCCGACCCAACCGTGAAATTTGCCGTAGGCGACTTCACTCTGACCCGCATCCTCAACAAGCACCTCTCGGTCAACTCCCCCTACAACACTTATATCCACGCGGGTCTGCCCCCGGGCCCCATACGCCTGCCGCAGGCCTCGACGCTCGATGCCGTGCTCAATGCGCCGCAACACAATTATATTTATATGTGCGCCAAGGAGGATTTCTCTGGTTATCATAACTTCGCCTCCGACTACGCCGCGCATCAGGCCAACGCCAAGAGATACCGCGACGCGCTCGACCGCAATGGTTACCGCTGATTTCCGAAAATAATTCCAAACCAATTATAATTATGCAACAAAAAGTAACAAAACAATTGCTGAGCGACCGTCCTGCAGTGCGCTGGACGGCCCTCGTGCTCCTGGCTATGGCCATGTTCTTCGGCTATATGTTCATGGACGTACTCTCCCCCTTGCAGACAGCTCTGCAGGACACCAAGGGCTGGGACCCCGAGACTTACGGTCACTTTGCCGGCTCGGAGACATTCCTCAACGTGTTTATTTTCTTCCTGATTTTTGCAGGTATTATCCTCGACAAGATGGGTGTGAGATTCACCGCCATCCTGTCAGGCTCGGTGATGCTCATCGGTGCGTTTATCAACTACTTCGCACTCACCGATACATTTGAGACAAGCTCTCTCGCCACATTCTTCACCAACAATCTCAATCTTCCGGATGCCTGGTGGAACGTAACCCCCTTCTTTGAAGGCATGCCCGCGTCGGCCAAGCTTTCGGCTATCGGTTTCATGATATTCGGTTGCGGTGTGGAGATGGCCGGTATCACCGTTTCGCGCGGTATCGTCAAATGGTTTGCAGGCAAGGAGATGGCTCTTGCAATGGGTATCGAGATGGCACTCGCACGTGTCGGCGTGGCCGCAGTGTTTGTAATGTCGCCTCTGGTAGCCCGCTTGGGTGGCACGCTCAACGTATCGCGCTCGGTAGGTTTCACCGTTATCCTCCTCTGCATCGGTCTTATCAGCTTTATCGCCTACTCGGTGATGGATAAGAAACTCGAACGTCAGATCGGTAACACCGACGAGAAGGATGACCCCTTCAAGATTTCCGACCTCAAATACATCTTCAAGTCAAAAGTATTCTGGATTGTGGCGCTCCTTTGCGTGCTCTACTACTCGGCCATCTTCCCCTTCCAGAAGTATGCCGCCAATATGTTGCAGTGCAATCTCGGTATCTCCGACGAGTCAGCGGCGCTGATATTCACCGTGTTCCCCCTCGGTGCAGCCGCCATCACCCCCTTCCTCGGCCGTTACCTCGACAAGAAGGGTAAAGGCGCTACAATGCTCATATTCGGTGCGTTACTAATGATTATCTGTCACCTCACTTTCGCGCTCGGTTTGCCCGCACTCCGCGGTGCCGACAGCACTGTGGTGGCCGAGAACTCGATTGTATCAGGTAAAATCATTGACTCTCAGGCTGATGCCGAGGGNAACAGCGTTGCAATCAACGTAGTGTTCAGCCCCAAGAACTTCATCAACGGCGANGTTGCCAAGAATATGGAGGGCCTGAAAGTGGGCGATGCCGTNACATTCAATCCCCGCGAGGCTTTCACNGATGCTTCGATTGCCGATGTTGAAGAGCGNAACGAGGCTGCNGCTCAGAAACTTGTAAGTTTCCTNAAAGACAAAGATACCAACGTAGAACTCAANGATGCCCGTCAGCTCGACCGTGACTTCACTCTCGTAGTTGATAAGATACAGGCTCCTATGGGNGTGTTNGGTATCGTGGTTGCGTTCCTCGCAATCGTGTTGCTCGGTATTTCATTCTCGCTCGTGCCCGCGTCGCTCTGGCCCTCAGTGCCCAAGCTNGTCGACGGCAAACTGCTTGGTTCGGCCTACGCTGTAATCTTCTGGATACAGAACATCGGCCTCTACGCAGTGCCCATGATTATCGGCGGCGTGCTCGCATCGACCAATACCGATGTNTTCAANCCCCTGAGCTACAACTANACAGCCCCGATGCTCATCTTCGCTTCGTTCGGTGTGCTTGCTCTCTTCTTCGGCCTCGTGCTCAAAGCTCTCGACAAGAANCATCACTACGGCCTCGAAGAGCCTAACACCAAGGCTACCGATGCTAAGGTAGAACTCGACGGCATGGAATAATCCCGCTATATCAATAACAAAACAGGGTGCGTCAGAATTAAATGACGCACCCTGTTTTGTTTTTCGATATTTTGTTACCGGTGTTTTGTTANCGGTNANTGTCGCGGTTTGGTGTGGCGGGCGTTGAGGGCATCGAGCATAGTCTTGAGTTTGAGGCGTATNTGCTTCAGTTGCTCTATCGCCTCCACCTTGCGCGATATGCCGCTTTGGTTCTGGCGTATCTGCTGCTCGGCCGCTTCGAGTTTCATCCCCTTTTCCTTGACGAGGTAAGCCACCATGCGCAGCTTTTCAATGTCGGAGGGAGTGTAGAAACGNGTGCCGCGGTCGTTGCGATGAGGTTTNAGNATNGTAAATCTCCGTTCCCAGAAACGCAGGGTAGTGGCCGGNAGCCCTATGAGGTCGGCCACTTCGCCTATTTTATAATATTTCTTTGATATATCTTCCATAGTCTTTTATGTCGNAAGCAACCNTTAGTCCATTACGTGACCGGCATTCTCCGAGTCGTTGACCATGCGGGCATANTCCTCAGGCGTAAGGTCCTGGAAATAATAGTTGACGGGNTTCTGGGGCACACCTTTNAGGCGCACCTCGTAGTGNAGATGNGAGCCGGTCGATTTGCCCGTGTTGCCNACCTTGCCTATCAGGTCGCCGCGTTTTACTTTCTGTCCCGGCTTCACGAGNATTTCGCTAAGGTGGGCGAAGCGCGTGGTNTAGCCGTANCCGTGGTTNATGTCGATAGCGTTGCCGTAGCCCTTGTTCCATCCGGCCTCTATGACAGTGCCNTCGCCGGTAGCGTAGACCGAAGTNCCGTTNGGCGCGGCNAAGTCCATGCCGTCGTGATGCTTGGAGTTGCCGTAGATGGGGTCGACACGCCAGCCGTAGCCCGATGCCATCTGNGTCATGTCCTCCTCCGATACNGGCTGTATNGAGGGGATGTGGGCTATGCGGTCACTGTTCTGGTTGATAGCCTCGGCGAGGCGGTCGTAGGATTGCGACTGCACGTAGACCTGGCGTTCGAGCANTTCGAGNTTGCGGGTCANTTCGGCCAGNTTTTCGTCGTCAGGCAGGTTGCTGATGTCGGAGGTGCCGAACATTGTGAGTCCNGCAAACCGCTGTCGGGCCGTCAGCGGGTCTATCTGCATGATGACGCGGTAGAGATTGTTGTCGCGTTCGGCGAGATTGTCCATCACGGTGATGGCGGTGTTGAGGCGGTTGTCGAGATGCTCCACCTTGTTGCGCAGCGCCTCGTTCTCTTTNCGCAGCGCTTTCTCCTTGGGCAGGTCNATGCAGATGTAGAGCAGAGCGAGAATGGCTGCTCCGATGGCAAATCCCTGAAGGATATTTCGGGCAAGTCCCCACANGCGTTCNCCGCGTGAAGGGTAGACCCTCTCGTAGCTTTCGGTGGTGGGATTATATCGGTAATATACTTTTTTTCTCATTGTCAGGGGAGGCGCGGGGTCAAAGGTGTGAAAAAACAGCAGGCTCTTTTATAAAAATAGCCGTTGTATTGCCCGCAACAATTTGCGAATTTAACAAAAAACGTGTAATTTTGCTAATTATTAATGTAAATTTATATCCCAACATTATATATTCTATATTCAATATGTTGACAGCTAAAGAAATACGCGAGTCATTCAAAGACTTTTTCCGCACCAAGGGCCATCAGATTGTGCCCTCGGCTCCTATGGTAATAAAAGATGACCCCACGTTGATGTTCACCAACGCGGGTATGAACCAGTTCAAAGATATTATTCTGGGAAACAAGGCGGCGAAATATACTCGCGTTGCCGACTCGCAGAAGTGTCTNCGCGTGTCGGGTAAGCACAACGACCTCGAAGAGGTGGGCCACGACACTTACCATCACACTATGTTCGAGATGCTCGGCAACTGGTCGTTCGGCGACTATTTCAAGGCCGAGGCTATCGACTGGGCCTGGGAATATCTCGTGGATGTGTTGCATCTCGACCCCGCCCGTCTCTATGCCACAGTGTTTGAAGGCTCGAAAGAGGAAGGNCTCGANCGCGACAACGAGGCGGCTGCCTACTGGGAAAAACATCTNCCCGCCGACCATATCATCAACGGCAACAAGCACGACAACTTCTGGGAAATGGGCGATACAGGTCCNTGCGGTCCCTGCTCNGAGATTCATATCGACCTGCGCAGCGACGAAGAGCGTGCCGCCATCCCCGGCCGTGACCTCGTCAACCATGACCATCCCCAGGTAATCGAAATCTGGAACCTCGTGTTCATGCAGTTCAACCGCAAGGCCGACGGTTCGCTCGANCCGCTGCCCGCCAAGGTTATCGACACCGGTATGGGCTTCGAACGTCTNTGCATGGCTCTCCAGGGCAAGACATCNAACTACGATACCGACGTATTCACTCCCCTTATCGGCAAGATTGCCGANCTNTCCGGCAAGAAATATGGCGAGGATGCCAANGTTGACGTGGCAATGCGCGTAATNGCCGACCACGTGCGCACNATCGCGTTCTCGATTGCCGACTCTCAGCTCCCCTCCAANGCCAANGCCGGTTACGTGATACGCCGCATCCTGCGCCGCGCCGTCCGCTACGCCTACACATTCCTCGGTCAGCGNTCAGCTTTCATGTATCGCATTGTCGACACTCTTATCGANTCAATGGGCGAGGCTTANCCNGAAATCGCCAAGCAGCGCGANCTTATCATGAAGGTTATCAAGGAAGAGGAAGACTCNTTCCTGCGCACTCTNGAGAACGGTATCCGCATGCTCGACACCGCCATCGCTCAGGCCAAGGCCAAAGGCGAAACCGAAATCTCGGGCAAGGAGGCATTTATCCTTTACGATACTTACGGNTTCCCCCTCGACCTCACTCAGCTTATCCTCAAAGAGAACGGCATGACTCTCAATCAGNCTGAATTTGACAANGANATGGCCGCTCAGAAGCAGCGTGCCCGCAGCGCCGCAGCCGTNGAGGCCGACGACTGGGTGGTAGTAAACGAGGGCGAGCAGGAGTTTGTGGGCTACGACGCCACCGAGACTCAGTCCAAGATACTCCGTTACCGCAAAATCAAACAGAAGAATCAGGAATACTATCAGATAATNCTCGACGTCACCCCGTTCTACGCCGAAATGGGTGGTCAGGTAGGTGACCGCGGTACACTCGTGTGCGGCGACGANACTATTGAAATCTACGATACCAAGCGCGAGAACGGTATCGGCGTGCATCTCACCAAGACACTTCCCGCCGATCCCGCAGCTACATTCACTGCCTCAATCGACAAAGAGGCNCGTCTCGCCACTTCGTGCAACCANACCGCAACCCACCTCCTCCACGAGGCGCTCCGCGAAGTGCTCGGCACTCACGTAGAGCAGAAGGGTTCGTTCGTATCGCCCGACGTGCTCCGTTTCGACTTCTCACACTTCCAGAAACTCACCCCCGANGANATTTCAAAGGTTGAGAAACTCGCAAACAAGAAAGTGCGTGAGGCAATCGCCCGCGACGAGCACCGCAACGTGCCCATCGCCGAGGCTATGAACATGGGCGCTATGGCTCTCTTCGGTGAGAAATATGGCGATGAAGTGCGTGTGATTCGCTATGGTGACTCAGTAGAGCTTTGCGGTGGTACGCACGTCGANAACACCGGTAANATCGGTATGATTAAGATTATATCNGAAAGCTCTATCGCTGCCGGNATCCGTCGTATCGAGGCTATCACCGGAGCTCGTGTAGAGGCTTCAATCGACGAAACAGCCGACATGATTCGCCAGATGGCTGCTCTCTTCAACAATGCTCCCAACGTGCTCAATGCNATCAAGAAGGCTATCGAAGAGAACGCTCAGCTCCGNGAGCAGGCACAGGAACACATGCAGGAGCGTGTCAACATGCTCAGCAAGGACCTCATCGCTTCGGCTACCGAAGTCAACGGCATCAAGCTGATGACAATGACAGGTGTACGCATCCCCGACGTNGTGAAGAATGTTGCGTTTGCAATCCGNGCGCAGGTTCCCGAAAACGCAGCNTTCGTGGCAGCTACCAAGGATATCGCAGGCAAACCGTTGTTGACCGTCATGCTGACNGACGACGTCGTAGCCCGNGGTCTCAACGCGTCAGCTATGGTACGNGAGGCAGCCAAAGCCATCAAGGGTGGTGGCGGTGGCCAGCCCGGCTTCGCCCAGGCAGGCGGTAAGGATGCCGACAATCTCAACGCAGCCTTCGATGCCCTCGTCTCAGCCATCAAATAACGACCGGAAAGGAAACNACTNAACCCNCATAAAAANAGCCGCGTTCAACGCGGCTNTTTTTATGNGGGTTNTTTTTTATGCTGAATAAAATAAGTAGAAGNTGANAAATAACTNTCAACTTCTACNTNTTATTTACTCGTTAACTNANTTACTCGTTAACCGAAGAGGGGAGTGGGGTATTCGCCTGAAGCGTGGAGNGCGGCAAATTTCTCTACTACACCGGGACGGTCGGCAGCNTAAGTTACNCCAAACCAGCGAGAGTCAGTGTCGAGAACCTTGACNGTAGCTTCGCCTGAGTTGATGAGGGTGTCGATGCAGAGGGGAATGAAGAACTCGGCCTTGGGAGTGTTGAGGTCCTTGTCGAGGAATTTCTTGAATTCGCGCTCTGAGTAGTCGAAGTAGTCGGGAGTGAANCCCCAGAGGTTCATCGAAACGGGAGTGTTGGGCTCGAGAGTCTGCTCTACNCCGTTCTCGTCGGTGAANACGATGTTNTGGTCCTTGTCGTAAGANATGGCNGTACGCTCAACAACCGAGGTCAGCAGACCGTTGTCGTTGGTTGCGCACACACCGCGGGCNACTGAACCGTTTTCAGTCATTGTGTTGCCTACACGGAAGCCAACCATGCAGTAGTCGCCNTTGCGNTCACGCTCGCGCATGAGTTCTTTGGCGATAACGGCAAAAGCGTCGCGGCCGTAGAAGTCGTCGGCGTTGATTACGGCGAAGGGTTCGTTGATTACGTCCTTACCCATGAGGAGGGCGTGGTTGGTACCCCAGGGTTTGGTGCGGTCAGCGGGGCAGGTGTAGCCTTCGGGAAGCTTGTCGGTTGACTGGAATACTACTTCCACGGGCACGTGNCCTTCATATTTAGCGAGGACTTTTTCGCGGAAATCCTGCTCGAAGTCTTTGCGGATAACGAATACGATTTTTCCGAAGCCGGCACGGATAGCGTCATAGATAGANTAGTCCATGATGGTTTCGCCGTTGGGGCCGAGGGGATCGAGCTGCTTGAGGCCGCCGTAACGGCTGCCCATACCTGCTGCAAGTACAAATAATGTAGGTTTCATTACAAATAGTTTATGAATTAATTTGGTTAGGAATGAAAACGGTTTCGTTGATTCGGCGTCGGGANGTTAATCAGGCGTCGAACTTGTAGATGATTGTCTGCTTGTAGGTCTCGCCGGGGAGGAGGAGCTGCGAGGGGAAGTTATCGTGGTTGGGAGCGTCGGGAAATCCCTGGCACTCNATGGCTACGAGGTCGTAGTCCTGATATTCCTTGCCGTCCTTGCCTTTGGGTGAACCTGACAGCCAGTTGCCGGTGTAGACCTGTGCGCCGGGCTGAGTGGAGAGGATGGTGAGACNGCGGCCGCTCACGGGNTCGGTCAGNGTGCCCACTTCCTTGAGTTCGCCTTTTACCCAGTTGTCCACAACATAGCAGTGGTCGTAGCCCTTGCCTATCTTGAGCGCTTCGAAGTCCTCGTTGATGTCCTTGCCNATAGCCTTGGNTGTGGTGAAGTCCATGGGAGTGCCGGCTACGGGTTCGATGTTGCCGAGGGGAGCTTCNGAGGGGTCGGTNGGCAGATACTGCGAGCAGTTGAGNTGCAGCAGGTGGTTGTAGATATTGCCGTTGTTGTGACCGGCGAGGTTGAAGTAAGCGTGGTTGGTGAGGTTGACGTAGGTGGCTGCATCGGTGGTAGCCTCGTAGTCGATAGTCAGGCGGTCGTCATCATCCCAGGTGTAGGTTACCTTGGCGGTGAGGTTACCGGGATAACCCATTTCGCCGTCGGGGCTTACGCGTGAGAACACGATGCTGTTGCCCTTTACCTCGCTGTCCCAAATCTTGTTCTGGAATCCTTCAGGACCGCCGTGCAAGTGGTTGGGACCGTTGTTGATGGGGAGTGAGTATTCTTTACCTTCCACTACGATGTGGCCGTGCTTGATACGGTTGGCGTAGCGGCCGGGGGTCTTGCCTGAGCAAGGACCGTCGTTGTCATAGTCGCAGGGGTTCTCGTAGCCGAGGATTACATCGGCCATCTTGCCCTCTTTATCGGGAACTATTATTTTGTTGATACCTGCGCCAAGTGAACTGAGCACTACCTGCGCGCCCGATTTATTTGTTAAAGTATAGAGTGTAATGTCACCCTTGGGCGACATTACACTCTCTTTTGAGATATTCATGGGAATATTTTATGTAGTTATTATTCAGATACTTTGTGAGCACCGTCGCTGATTACAACGTCGTAAACTTTGGGTTCGTGGCCATACTTCTCGTTGAAGCGTTTCTTGGCTTCGGCGATGAAGTTGTCATACTTGTCGTCGGCAACGAGGTTGATGGTGCAACCGCCGAAACCGCCACCCATGATACGTGAACCGGTTACGCCGCATTCTTTAGCGATGTCGTTGAGGAAGTCGAGTTCTTCGCAGCTTACCTCGTAGTCCTTGGAAAGACCGTTGTGAGTAGCGTACATGAGCTGACCTACAGTCTCGTAGTCACCGCGGTTGAGGGCGTCGCATACGTCGAGCACGCGTTCTTTCTCCTCGATAACGAATTTTGCACGGAAGTAGTCTTCAGCCGAGATGTCTGACTTGGCAGCATCGAGAGCTTCTTTAGTAGCGTCGCGGAGAGTCTCTACGCCGAGACGTTTTGCCACGCGTTCGCATGACTGACGACGTTTGTTGTAGGGAGAGTCAACGAGTTCGTGTTTAACGACTGAGTCGAGGAGCACGAGCTTGTAGCCTTCGGGGTTGAAGGGGAAGTATTCAAATTCCATAGAGCGGCAGTCGAGACGCATGAGGTTGCCCTTCTTGCCGAATACTGATGCGAACTGGTCCATGATACCGCAGTTCACGCCGCAGTAGTTGTGCTCGGTTGACTGGCCGATGCGGGCGAGTTCGAATTTGTCGATATTGTTGCCGTTGAAGAGGTCGTTGAGGGCGAAAGCGAAGCAGCTTTCAAGAGCAGCTGAAGAGCTGAGACCTGCGCCGAGGGGCACATTGCCTGCGAACACTGCGTCGAAGCCTTTGACAACACCACCGCGTTTAAGAATTTCGCGGCAGATACCGAAGATGTAGCGTGCCCACTGCTGCTTGGGAGCGTCCTCTTCGTTGAGGCCGAACTCGGCAGTGTCGTCGATATCTATAGAATACACGCGTACTTTATCTGTATCGTTGGGACGGATTTCAGCCATGATGACTTTGTCGATGGCGCCGGGGAACACGTAGCCGCCATTATAGTCAGTGTGCTCGCCGATGAGGTTGATACGACCGGCTGAAGCATACACTGTGCCTTCTCCGCCAAAATGTTTGTTAAACTCTGCTTGAATCTTTTCTTTCATGATATACTGTGTTTTGTGGGTTATATTAAGTTTTTACTTCACAAAGATAATAAAAGTAAGTAAACAACATCTTTAAAAATACAGTAAAATTTAAAAAAAATTAGTCAAAACGGCAATTCCACTCTCTATACAGCACGATTATTGCAAAATCAAGCCGCAATAAAGTCGCTTCTTTATATATAAAAAGAAAAAGAGGGGCGCTCACGCGTGCCTCTCTCTCCATTCATCACATTATGCTTACAATTAAGTATTTCTTTTTTCAGTAAGTCTAATATACTTAGTTTGAAAATAAGTCTGAATTTAAATGATTTATTCTAATATCTTGCCTCGACCATGTCCCAGTCGACGATGTCCCAAAGGCTCTTGAGTGCGTCGGCGCGTCGGTTCTGGTAGTCGAGATAGTATGCGTGTTCCCAGACATCAAATGTCAGGATGGGGGTCAGTCCTTTGCGCAGGGGATTGCCGGCATTGGGCTCCTGGGTGATGAAAAGTTTGCCGTCGTCGTCGCGTGACAGCCACACCCAGCCTGAGCCGAACAATGATACTCCTGCTTTCTCAAATTCCTCCTTGAAGTTCTCAAACGAACCGAAATCGCGGCGTATAGCTTCGCCAAGTTCGCCGGAAGGTTCGCCGCCGCCATCGGGCGAGAACGAAAAGAAATAGAATATATGGTTCCAGGCTTGCGCCGCGTTGTTGTAGAGCGCGCCATCGGCCCGGCGTATCACTTCTTCGAGGGCCTCATCTTCAAACTCAGTTCCTTTAATCAGTTTATTGAGATTGTCGATGTAGGCTTTCTCATGCTTTCCGTAGTGAAAGTCGATTGTCTCCTGTGAAATTGCCGGAGCAAGAGAGTCGGAGGAGTAAGGGAGTTGAGGTTGTGTATAAGTCATAATCGTTAAGTTTAAATGTTTTATTACTAAAACGTCCCCTCATATAAAAAGTTCGCTCAAGCGTCAGAATAATAGTTGGAATAGTAACGTATCCGTCCGAAAAAACGATATGTTATAGTCGGCCATTTTCGGATGGATACATAGTAACGATAACACAGGGGGGAGCGTGCAACCACCTGCGGAGGGTGAAAAATACAGCCGGACGTGCTCTCCCGAGTACGTCCGGCTGATTATGTGTGTTTGTATTTGCTAATGGTTATCAATAATTTATTTTTATAGGATACGCATTCATTTTCTATCTATTGATTCATTTTCTGTTTAGATATTTACTTTTACTGCGGATATATATTTCTACTTTTGTTTTTCCGTTCTTATCTGATATATATTTTCTTTCCATTGCGGATATAGATACCGGGAGCGAGAGGGCGGTCAGTAGATACCGGCATACCCATCAAGTTATAGGTGCGGCCGTCATCGCTCCGGGTGAGGTTGTTATCGTTGTCGATATCAGTGTCGATCCCTACCTCTTCTATGCCCGTCACTAAGTTGTCGCTGAAGTTCTTCCAGCCGGTGGCCGTGCGGTAGGCATTGGCGGAGCGATAGCCGACCACGAGCTCTCCGTCACTATATTGGGCCATTGAGAAGCCGTTATCGGGAAGAGTCGGGGGAACGGAGTGATGACAGATGACTGTTTCGGGTCCGCCGGTTGTACTTGAGAAAGCCTGACTGCCGATTTCAAGCGAGGGGGTACTGCTGACGCGCGCCGGGGCATGCGACATATCCGCAGCGGTTGCGGGGGTGACAGGCGTCTCAAACACGAGTACCTTGCACTGGTTATTGGTGAATGCTGAGGAACCGATTGAAGTCAATGTGCCCGAAAGACAGATTGAGTCGGCAACGAGATGTTTGGCAGCAGTACCGCTGAAGGTATTTGACCCGATAGTCTGTACTCCATCGGGAATGCGGAACACGGTAGAGCCGTCCTCCGTTGCTACACCACACAACGGGTTGTTGGCAAACGCATAGTTACCGATTGCAGTCGGAGGAACATCATCGAATATTACCTCCCCTAAGTTAATATTATAGAAGAAGTAGTTGGGAATTGTCGGAGTAGACTCGCCTGAGGGGAGAGTGACCGAGAGGGGTGCGGTGGTCGAAGGGAGATAGGCTGTTGAAGTGCTTTTTCTTGTTAATGCTGAAAGGTCTGAATTTTTAGGGAAAACGAATTTTGTCAAGGCCGTAAAGGAAGAGAGCACGGTGTATGAGAACTTTGGGTCAGTTGCAAGGCCGCCTAAATCAAGAGTTGTAAGTTTTGTGCAGCCGGTGATGGCAGTTGCCGGGAATGATTTGAGCCCGGAGGGGAGGTTGACACAACCGTCGGCAGCCTTGTTATCGCCGGACACGATGGCGGTGATACCCGAGCTCGCGAAGCAGCTTGCGCCAAGAGTAGTGACTGTTTCCGGTAACTTGACAGTATTGAGCGCTGTCAGTCCGGAGAACGTTGAAGCCGGGATACTCGTCAGTTGTGTTTTGGACATATCCACCGTTTTGAGTGCCTTACATCCGGAGAATATAGTCTTTCCGAGAGTTGTTATAGTTTTTGGGAAATCGATATCGGTAAGGGCCGTACAGCCGGAGAAGATGGAGTTCTGGATGCTCGTAAGTTTCGAATTGGACAAATCAACCGTTTTAAGGGCAGTACAATTGTAGAATGCATAACTTCCGAGAGTGGTTACAGTCTCGGGCATCGTGAACGAGGGGAGGGCAGTTCCCTGGAATGCATAAATACCAATGGTTGTAATATTTTTTGGTAATAATACAGATGTTAGTTTTGAACAATTAGAAAAAGTATAATTGCCAATATTTGTGATAGCAGTTTTGGATAAATCAGCCGAAGTTAGTGACTTACAACCTTCAAACACATTTGAACCAATAGATTTGACAGTTGCGGGCAACTCTACGGTAGTAATTCTACTATTATAAAATGCTTTTTCACCCAAAGAAACGAGAGCTGACGGGAAGCCAACAGTAGAGAGTGCTGTGCAACCCGAAAATGCGTATTGAGGGATTTCGGTCACATTTGTTTCGGACATATCGATTGACTCAAGTGATGTACAGTTTTGGAATACATTAGCCCCCAGAGTTTTCAGTGATACCGGTAGGGTAAGATTTTTAATGCGCGTATTATAAAAAGCGTGATCATTAATTGAAGTCAGAGTTGACGGAAGCAGAACAGTTTTAAGTGCGCTACATTCATTAAATACGTATAAGGGAAGTGTAGTAACTTTAGACTGCGACATATCTACATATTCGAGAGCAGGACAACCACTGAACGCGTATGCTCCGACCGTTCTTAGCGATTCCGGGAAAGTGACAGAGGTAATACCTGAACCTTGAAATGTATATTGGCCTATCGATGCCAAAGTATTGGGGATATCTACGGTTGTCAGTAAAGTACACTTTCTAAAAGCATTACTTGAGATATTAGCTACTTTAGTCTGCGACATATCAATATAAGGAAGTGCTGAACAACCGTAGAATACATTCTCCCCAATGGAGATAAGTGTTGCCGGAAGGCTAACTGTTTCAAGGGAAGAACAACCATCGAATGTATAATTGAGAGATTTAACCTTGCAATTAGACATATCAACAGAAGTTAAGGCTTCGCAGGACTTGAATGCATATGTATCAATAGAAGTCAGGCTTTCGGGGAAGTTGATACTTTCCAAAGCGCTACAACCGCTAAACGTACTGAAGCCGATAGTAGTAAACGCAGAAGGTAAGGTGACGGATTGAAGCGCCGTACAGCCGGAAAATACAGATATCCCGGTTGAGACTATGTTTTCCGGGATATATATTTCCTTAAGAGATGTACAACCGCTAAAAACGTGGTCAGCTAAATTCGTAAGTTTGCTGTTGAATTTGACGGAGGGGAGATTGGCATTACCTGAGAATGCATGCTTTCCCAGACTGGTCAATGACTCCGGCAGAATTAACTCAGATGAAAGGTTAGTATTTTGGAAAGCATACTCACCGATGGAAGTTAAATTAGTGAGTTCATTGATATTTGCCTCGTATAATTTAGTGCAACCATCAAAAGCATAAGTACCTATTGAAGTTGTTTCCGGTGAAAAAGTTATAGACTCAAGTGCTGTACAGCCTTGACACATATAACTGCCTATCGGTTTTGACGTCTGAGGCATTTTTATTGATTTGAGATTTGCACATCCATAAAAGAACTGGTCAAACGAACCGATTGTAGAAATATTTAAATGACTCATGTCAATTTCTTCAAGGACACAGTTTTTGAATGGCCATCGTTGAGAAGGTGTATCAAACCTAATTTTGGTAATAGTAATCGGTAAAGTCAACTGCTTGACTATAGTATCGTTGTATAACAAATTTCCGAGAGTGGTAATGGCGTATGCTTCACCGTCATACTCAATCGTTTCGGGAATATCAAGCGTTTCTTCTGTTCCGTTGTAGGCATTTGCCGTTGCCTCGTGAGTTGATGTGTCAAGGAGATATGTCACATTGTCGATTACGGCTGATTGGGAGTATGTCCGTAATGGAATTAAAGCGAGAAAGAAGAGTAAAAGGTGTAAAAATTTTCTCATTTTAAACAAACTTTGTTAATTAAACTATAATTTATATTTACCTAATAGTCAACTCAATAGTCAACTCATGGTAGGTATGGCACAAAATTACAACTTTTTTAACAAATTACCCCCCCCAATTGCTAAATTATGTTAAATTTTGCAAATATGTATATATTTGCAAAAAATGCGTCATAAATGATGGCGTTTCAATGCGGCGAGTTTTGGTAGCGATGGGAGATTTTGCTATATTTGTGGTGATGGAAAGGGTGAACCGAATCATAGCTGTGTTTCTGATGGCGCTGATAGGCTGTGTGACAGTATTTCAGTGTCATCACCACGACTCTGTGGGCCATCCTTTCTTCACTACCTATTTCAATAATGAGATTACCGGCGGATTGCATGCCGGCGATTGTCACAGCCACGATTGCGACCATGACGGTCACGACGGTTCCGCTCCCTGCGGTATGCATCTGTCGGAAGTGCTGACCGATGATGATGCCTCTGACAGTTCCTGCGATTATACCGTAATTGCTTTTGCTCTCCCTGCTGCATTATACGACTTCGACTTCTCTGTGGCAGGAAATACCCCTATTATATATATGTCGGAACGGCGTGAGGCCGAAAATCCGACTGAGGTAATGAAACGCGTCACTCCCCGGCGCGGACCTCCTTATGATATGATTTGACAACAGGTTGCAAAAACCTTATATTATTTTTGTTCCAATCATATCATAAGTATTATACTACAATGAAATATCTGAGCTATATTTTCATCGCGGCAGCATTCACTGTTGCCGGATGTGGCCACGGTTCGGGTCTCGACCACGACCATGACCACAACATGCATGCCGACGAGCATGGCCACGACGAACATGAAGGGGAGGGCCACGAGCATCACGACGGCGTAATCGAAATACATGACCATCAGGCCGAAGAACTCGGTATAAAAGTGACCGAGATGGTGCCGGTAGAGTTTGGCGCTCCGTTGACAGCTTCGGGCGAAGTGATTTATAATCCGTCGAGCCAAGGATTTATTTCCGCCCCGATGTCGGGCAAAGTCAGCTTTGACCGCGGCATTGCGCCGGGTGCAAAGGTGACACGCGGCAGCCGCATAGGCCGTATCACCACCGACGGTATGGCAGGCGGCGATCAGTTGAAAGCAGCCCGTATTGAATATGACGCAGCCAAGAAGGAAGTTGACCGATTGGCGGCATTGCGCGCCGAAGGATTTGTGACCGTCGGCGAGTACAATCAGGCCGTAGCCAATCTTGAGCGTGCCAAGAACAGTCTGTCGGGAGGTGCCGGCAGTGTTATTACCGCCCCTGTGTCGGGCGTCATATCGTCGCTCGCAGTAGGCGAGGGGGGATATGTCAATGCCGGCGACATCGTAGGCGAGGTTGTCGGTGACGGCGCGTTGACGCTGAGAGTCGACGTCCCCGTAAAGGAGAGTGCCGCAGTGGCGGGAGTCAGGACAGCCAATGTGAAATTCCCCGGTATCGACACCGTGGTCGAGGCTACCGCCATGAGCGGCAAAGGAACGGCCTCGCCCGCTCCGGGATATGTCAGCCTTTACTTCGCTCTGCCTCCGCTCGACAATGTGGTGGCCGGAAGTTTCGCCGAAGTATATCTGCCGCAGGATAATGGCCGCAAAGTGTTGGCAGTGCCCGTTGATGCCATAACCGACCGTATGGGACAGAAAATGGTATATGTAAAGGAAGCCGACGAGGACCACTATCAGCGCGTTCCCGTGACTACCGGTGCTACCGACGGACGCCTTGTAGAGGTGACAGGTATTAATCCCGGTGACCTTGTCGTTACCGAGGGCGTTACGTTCGTGCGCCTCGCCGAGAATGCCGGAGCAACCCCTCCCGGCCACACCCACAATCATTAATCCACCATCATAAAAGATAGCGATGCTTAACAAGATTATACATTTTTCGCTCAGCAACAGACTGATAGTCCTGCTGCTGTCGGTGGTGATACTGGTGGCGGGCATGATGACGCTGCTGCGCACGGAGGTCGACATATTTCCCGACCTCAATGCACCCACCGTGGTGGTGATGACCGAAGCCCCCGGTATGGCTACCGAGGAGGTGGAGAAAATGGTGACTTACCCGATAGAGACGGCTGTTGCGGGAGCACAGGGCGTGGAGACGGTCAGGTCATCCTCTTCGACCGGTTTTTCCGTAGTTAATATTCAGTTCTCTGACAAAGTGGAACCGCTTGTGGCCCGTCAGGCTATAGCGGAGTGTCTTGTCAGGGTTGAGGGTCAGCTTCCCCCTATGGCCGAAACTCCCGTTATCGGGCCACAGTCATCAATCCTCGGTGAGATACTTATCGTGGCGCTGAGTTCCGACAGCCTCGACCTCGCGGAGATAAGGACGATAGCCGACCGCCGCCTCCGTCCGCTGCTTCAGGGAGTGGCCGGCGTGTCATCAGTGTCGGTGATAGGCGGAGTGGAGGAGGAATTTCAGATTTCGCTCGACGAGGGCAAGATGCGCACCCGCAGCGTCACTCTCGCCGAGGTCACCGATGCACTCGCCGATGTCAATGCCAACACTGCAGGCGGTGTGATTGAAGGCTATGGCAATGAATACGTGGTGAAAACCGATGTCGCAGCCGACGATGTCGCCGACCTCGGAGCTACCGTAATCCGTGCCGACGGTGCGGAGATAATCACCCTCAATGACATAGCGCACATAGCTCCCGGTGCCAAGTCGCCCCGCGTGGGTGTGGCTTCGAGCCGCGGTGTTCCCGCAGTGATTATGACGGTCACCAAGCAACCCGGAGTGGGCACAATCAATCTGACCGAAAACCTGCTCTCGACCATCGACGAGGCTCGCAAGTCATTGCCTGAGCAGCTACATATCGATACCGATATTTTCGCGCAGCGCGACTTTATCGACCGTTCTATCTCCAACCTCTCGTCGTCGCTCTTCGAGGGCGCGCTGATGGTGATTATCGTGCTCTTCTTCTTCATGATGAACGTGAGAGCCACGGCCGTGTCGCTCATAGCGCTGCCTATGTCGATTATTATAACGGTGCTGATACTTCACGCGCTGGGTATCACGGTCAATACCATGACCCTCGGCGGTATAGCCATTGCGATAGGTTCGCTGGTCGACGATGCCATTGTCGATGTGGAAAACGTGAGCCGTCGCCTGCGTGCCAACAGTCAGTTGCCTGAGGGCGAGCGTAAAAGCATGATAAAAGTAGTGTTTGACGCCTCGCGTGAGGTGCGTATGCCTATATTCAACTCATCATTGATAATTATTGCCGGCTTCATGCCGCTCTTCTTCCTCTCGGGTGTCGAGGGCCGCATGCTTGTGCCGCTCGGAGTGGCTTTCATCATAGCGCTCGGTGCGTCAACCATTGTGGCACTGACTGTTACGCCGGTTGTGTGCAGCTATCTGCTCGGCACAAAGAAGTCGCAGGAGGCTCTGACGCGCGAACCCAAGACAATGCGTGTGCTCAAAGGCATCTATGGCCGTTCGCTGCGCTGGGCGTTGAACCGTAAGTGGATGCTCCTCGGCGCTACCGGCGCACTCTTCGTTGTGGCGTTCATACTCTTCGCCGACATGGGACGAGGCTTCCTGCCGTCGTTCAACGAAGGCTCGTTCACCATCAATATCAGTGCTCTCCCCGGCATTTCGCTAGACGAGAGTGACCGCATAGGGCGCATGGCCGAACAGATTATTCTCGAAGTGCCTGAGATAAAGAATGTTGCCCGCAAGACAGGCCGCGCCGAACTTGACGAGCACTCGCTCGGTACCAACGTGTCGGAGATTGAAGCACCCTACGAACTCAGTGGCCGCACACGCCGCGAGATTGCCGACGACCTGCGCAAACGACTCTCTGTAATCCCCGGTGTGAATATCGAAATCGGCCAACCTATATCGCATCGTATCGACGCCATGCTCTCAGGGTCGGAATCGCCTATCGTATTCAAAATTTACGGCGACGATTTCGAGCGCCTTAATCTGCTGGCCAAGCAGTTGAAGGGTATAATGGAGCAGACCGAGGGGTTGCGCGACGTTGCCATAGAGCAGCAGATGGCTCGCCCCGAGCTGTCGGTGACTCCGCGTCGTCAGGTTATGGCCCGTTACGGTGTGACTCCGGCTATGCTCAACGAGGCGCTGAAAGCGGCTCTGTCGGGTATAGTGGTTTCGCAGGCCTATATCGACGGTTTCCCGCGCGACATTACCCTGCGCTATGATATTCCGCAGGAGCAGCTTGTCGACCGACTTGCTTCGGTTACGGTAGATACTCCGCGTGGCAAGGTATCGCTCGGCGACATCGCTCAGGTGAGATACACCGAGAGCCTCAATACAATCAATCGCGAGAACAGCCGTCGCCGCATTCTTATCTCGGCCAACATCGAGGGGCGCGACGTCACCTCGGCGGTTGAGGAAATAAAGAGCCGATATGATGCCGAAATCACTCTGCCCGAAGGATATACCATCGAGGATGCCGGCCAGTCGGTCAAGGCAAAGGAAGCCTCTATGCGTCTGCTCTACGCTTCGGCCCTCGCGCTGCTCGTAATCACGGCGTTGCTCTACTTCGAGTTCAAGAACCTGCGTCAGTCGCTCATCATACTGATTAACATACCGTTGGCAATGGTTGGTGGTGTGATAATACTGCAACTGACAGGAGGCGACCTCGATATTCCCGCCATCATCGGCTTCATCGCTCTGCTCGGTATCGCCACCCGCAACGGTATGCTGCTCATATCGCGCTACAATGCTCTTATTGCCGAGGGTAAATCGTTGAATGAGGCTGCGGTAAGCGGTTCACTCGACCGACTGATGCCCATTATTATGACGGCGTTGACCTCGGCTCTCGCGCTCATACCGCTCGCATTGCGGGGTGGTGACCCGGGCAATGAGATACAGTCGCCGCTGGCAACTGTGATACTCGGAGGCCTCATTTCCTCCACGTTCCTCAACCTGTTTGTCGTGCCCATATTATATATGTTGTATGCGCGCCGTAAGAGTAAAGACTGATATTTTTCCGAAAATGCTGCTTTAAACGGCATCAGGTGTGCTTTTAGTCAATAGTAAATGTCGGTATTGTGTTTGACAATACCGACATTTTTTCTAACTTTGTCTCGGAAATAAGAGACATGTCGCAGGTCGTTGCACGACATACTGCATGTTAACCCTATTTTTAACAAATATAAAATCATTATCACTTGGATTCCAATGTAATAAGCTGCCGAAAGAATATCGCAGCAATCTTGATGACCGGACTTGCAGTATTGCCGGCCGGTGCCGCAGACATAGACAATGTAGTAGCAAAGTTGCTCGATAATGACACTCAGTTGGAGCTCGCGCGCCGTCAGAATGCCGCCGCGTCATCTGAACTCGGTACTGCCAACCTGCTTGATGACCCCGAAGTGGAGTTTGAATTTCTGTCAGGAAAGAATGACGACCGCAAATACAATCTCTCAGTGTCTCAGTCGTTTGACTGGCCCGGAGTGTACGGTGCCCGCAAGCGTCAGATTGAACTGGAGCGCACGGGGCTGCAGCTCGGCAATGAGTTGCAGGTCAACGAGCAGCGCCATGCTCTGCGCACTCAGCTCATTGATATTATCGCCGCCAACCTCGTAATCAAAGAGTTGTCGGCCGCCGAGGATGGTTGCAACCGTTTGCTCGAAAATTTGGAGAGGGAGTATAAGAACGGAAATGTTACTATCTTGGAACTCAATAAGATGCGTGTCGAAGTGGCCGATTTTAAGCTGCAACTCTCTGAGGCATACGGAAATAAGGAGGATTTGACCTCTCAATTGCTCTCAACTGTCTCATCATCGGCAAGTTATGCTGATAGTGACTTTGATAATCTGTCATCCTTCCCCCTGGTGGAACTGATGCCGATGGCTCACTATGTGGAGGAGGCCAACAACATGGCGCCCTCGCTGCGCATGGCGCACAACGAGGCGCTTGCCGCAAAAGCCCGCCGCGACGTGGCCAATAAGAATACATTGCCCGGATTCAGCGCCGGTTACCGTCTGTCGCATGAGGACGGTACGCTCTACAACGGTTTTACTTTCGGCGTCAGTCTGCCGTTCTGGCGCGCTTCGGCCGAGCGTAAGGCTGCCGCAGCGGGCGAAGTGTCGGCAATGTTCGGCGAGAGCGTGGAGAAGATACGCATTGAGAAGAGCATCGAGGCGGCCTACAAGCGCGCGCTTAACCTCAAAAGCACGCTTTCGGCTTATGGTGAGGCGCTTACAGTCAGCGACAATGCCGCTTTGCTTGAGCGAGCCTATAATTCCGGTGCTATCACGCTCACCGAACTGGTGCTCGACATCAACTACTTCGTGCAGGCCAACGTCAAGTACATCGAACTGCAGAGACAGTATTACAATGTGCTCGCCGAACTCTCCCGTTACAGCGACACTCTCGGAATGTAGCTGATATTTTATTCAAAAAATCTTAATAAAATATAATAAAGCACGGCCTGCCTCCGTTTAGGTTATGAATAATTTTAAATCAATCATGATAAAAAAGAGTCTTCTTAAAATATTTGTTCCGTCACTTTTGCTGCTTTCCTCATGTGGAATGCCTAAGGATATAGTTTATTTTCAGGACCTTGAAACGGAAAAGGTGCTTGAAATCGACTACAACAACAGTATCGTGGCCAAGCCTAACGACGAGCTTTCGATTGTGGTGACCTGCCAGAATCCCGAGCTTGCGGCCATATTCAACCTCCCGCTTGTCACAACTCTTGCCGGGCGTGGTACGTCGCAGGCTTATAATCAGCAGGTGGCGACATATACTGTAGATAAAGACGGCAATATCAACTTCCCCGTGCTCGGAACGATTAAGGTTGAAGGCCTTACCCGCACACAGATTTCCGATAAAATCAAGGGTGACCTCGTGGCAAACCGATTGCTTGAGGACCCCGTCGTTTCGGTCAGCTTCGTGAATATATTCTATTCGGTTACAGGTGAGGTGACCAAGCCCGGTCGTTTTCCGCTCGACCGTGACCGCATGACAGTGCTTGATGCGCTTGCCAATGCCGGCGACCTTACCATCTATGGCGACCGTCTCGGTGTCAAGGTGCTTCGCCGTGAGGAGGGTATTCTCAAAACTTACAACATCGACCTCACCAACGCCGAGAAAGTGACCGAGTCGCCTGCCTATATCATTCAGCAGGACGACGTTATCTACGTCACACCCAACGCTACACGAGGCCGCATGTCATCGACCAACGGCAACAACCTTATATCAACATCGTTCTGGGTGTCGATAGCATCGGTGCTCACGTCGATGGCGGTGCTGATATTCAAGTAATCAGCACCCGCTACTGCGTCTCTCTCCGTCAAACGAATTCAATCCATCACAGTATTTTTATCGATATACGACAACAATAGTATCGATACGACAAGTCAACCAACATTATCGTTATGTCAGAGATCAACGAAACAGAATCCAAGTCAAAGAAATCTTCGATAGGTATTCCTTTCCTGGAAATGCTTAGAATGTGCGTTTCACACTGGAAATGGTATGTGATTTCGCTGCTGATTATAATGGGCTTTTCGGTGTATCAGCTTATCAGCACCGAGCCTACATATATCCGCACCGCGTCAATCCTCATCAAGGAGGAGACGAAAGGCGGTTCATTCGGCAACCTTGCCGCCTCATTGGGCGACTTAGGTGGCTTTACCCCTATGTCAAATGTTGACAACGAGCTGGAGGCTATTCAGTCCCCCGCGGTTATGCTCGAGGTTATCAAGAAACTCAACCTTAATACCGACTATACCGACGTAACCTCTATTCGTGATAACACACTGTACGGCAGCAATCAGCCGTTCGTGATGTCGTTTGAGCAATGCGACACACTCTCGTCGTTCTCGCTCGACGGTAAGCTCGGTGTCGACAACAAACTCGTGATTACCCAGATAGAGCAGCGCGGACTTATCAAGGATAAATATAAAGATACTTTTACTTTTGATCTCACGAAAGGTGTTGACTCGGTGGAGACTCCCATCGGTGTCATTACCGCAAGCATCAATCCTTCCTACAAGGGCAAGCCTTTGAAGAAGGATATGAAGGTAAATATCTATCATACTCCCGTTGACTGGCGCGTGCAGGGCTACACCAACGCACTTAATGCCGTGCTGGCCAACCGCAAGTCATCGGTGATAAATATCTCGTATGCCGACCACTCTATCGAGCGCGCAACCGACATTATCAATACCGTTATCGACGTTTATAACGGTAAATGGATTGAGGATAACAACCGCATGACCGACGCTACCGCCGAGTTCATCGACCAGCGTCTCGAGCTTATCAAGCAGGAACTCCTCGACGTCGATTCCGAAATATCGGATTACAAATCGAAGAATGCTCTTCCCGACCTTCAGGCAATCGTTTCCGTCGACCTCGCCAAGCAGTCGGATACCGAACGCAAGATTCTTGAACTTCAGAGCCAGTACACCATGGCCAAGAGCCTTCAGGATTTTATCTCCAACCCCGAAAACAATACCAAGGTGCTTCCTGCACTGGTAATCGCCGGTCTTACCACAAGCGGTAATTCAATCGCCGAAATCAATGAGTACAACGCAACATTGATGGAGCGTAACCGACTGGTGTCGCCTAACTCCACCGATAACCCGCTGGTAAAGGACTTTGACCGTCGTCTTGACGGCATGCGCAATGCTATTATCCAGTCGTTCAACACTCAGGCACAGCAGCTCCGCACAGCGCTCAACGACCTTATATCGGAGCGTGACCGCACAACCGACCGCATCGCCAACAGCCCTGCTCAGGCCAACGACCTGCTCGGTGTGGAACGTCAGCAGAAAGTGAAGGAATCTCTCTACCTCTACCTCCTGCAGAAAAAAGAGGAGAACGACCTGTCAAAGACTTTTACCGCCTACAACACCCGTATTCTCACACCCCCTATGGGCCCCGGAAAACCGGTTGCTCCTCAGGGATTGAAGTTGCTGATGTTCGCGTTTGTCTTCGCTATGGTTATCCCCACCGGACTGGTGTTCATCCGATTCAACCTCGACAATATGGTGCGCTCGCGTGCCGATATGGACAAGCGTGTCAAAGCACCGTTCCTCGGCAGCGTGCCTTTCTGCGGCAAAAAGCCCTCGCGCTTCAAACGCCTCTTCAAGTCGCGCAAGAAAGAGAGTGAGGACGGTTTGAGCGAAATTGTGGTGAAGCACGGCAACGGTTCGGCTGTCAATGAGGCGTTCCGTATGATACGCTCCAACCTCGAACTGATGAACTCACGTCTCGCCGCCGGTCGCAGCGACAAGAGCGTAGTCACTATGGTGACTTCGGCAATCCCCGGTTCGGGTAAGACATTCGTCTCGCTCAACATCGCTGCCGCTTATGCTCTGAAAAAGATAAAAGTAGCTCTGGTCGACGTCGACCTCCGCAAGGCAACCCTCTCCAAGAGTTTCGGTTCGCCCCACCGCGGCGTGTCATCTTACGTGTCGGGCCACTCTACTCTCGATGATATTATTATCAAGAATGCGACGGGCGTCAACAACCTCGATGTGGTACCCGCAGGTATCATTCCTCCCGACCCTGCCGAACTTATCGACAGCGAGCAGTTCGCTCACCTTATTGATGAGCTGAAGGAACGTTACGACGTGGTCATACTCGACTGTCCGCCTACCGAGCCTGTAACCGACTCACTGATTATATCGCGCGTAGTTGACCGCACTGTCTACGTAGTGAGAGTAGGTCACCTCCGTCGTGACTTCCTTGAAACTATCCAGGAATACTACGAGACCAAGCGCTACACCAACCTCACCACCGTGCTCAATGCAACCGAAGAGGGTAACGGTCGTGCTGCTTATGGCTATGGTTACGGCTACGGCTATGGTTACGGCTACGGAAACAATGCCGATAAGTAAATAGGAATGAACGCTTACAGGGCGTGTCTTTTTAAAGGAAAGAACAGCGAATAGGAATGTCAAGAACCTCGCAGGGATTAAAAAACAGTAAGGTAGCGCTTTTGTTCTACGTATTGGAGATGGGACTCGGATTCGTGTCGCGTACCGTCTTTATCAACTACATAGGCGCAGATGTACTCGGCCTTAACACTACGGCCAACACTCTCCTGCAGTTTCTCAACCTTGCCGAACTGGGTATCGGTTCGGCAGTTGCGTTCTCGCTCTACAAGCCGCTTGCCAACGATGACCGTCAGGCTATCACCGAAATCATCAGCATACAGGGCTGGCTCTACCGGCGCATAGCCCTCATTGTAGCGCTCGGCGCACTGGTGCTGATGGCATTCTTCCCTATATTCTTCAAGAAGACAGAGTTGCCGCTGTGGTATGCCTACGCGTCGTTCGGAGTATTGCTCTACACCGCTCTGCTTACCTATTTTTTCAACTACAAGCAGGTAATACTCAATGCCTCGCAGCAGCAGTACAAGATTACTTACAGCTACAAGTCGGTAATGCTTCTGCGCTCAGCGGCGCAGATATTGGCTATGATGTTCCTGCCCCACGGCTATGTGTGGTGGCTTATTCTGCAGGTAGTGTTCGGTACCCTGGCCACCATCAACCTGCAGCGTATGGTGCGACGCACGTTTCCCTATCTCAACAATATATCGACGAATGTCAGTAAGGAACTGCGCAGGAAATACTACATTATCATCACTAAGATAAAGCAGCTCTTCTTTCACAAGGTGGCTGCCTACGTGTTGTTGCAGACCTCTCCGCTCATTATCTATGCTTATGCCAACTTCACACTGGTTGCCATTTATGGCAACTACATGCTGATTGTTACCGGCATCACTATGTTGACCCAGTCGGTGTTCAACGGCGTTGCAGCAGGTATAGGCGACCTTATAGCGCGCGGTGACAAGAAGAATACTCTCAAGGTGTTCAAGGAGATATATACCTCGCGCTTCCTGATTGTCGCCACCTTCTGTTACTGCGTGTATATGCTCGCCGACCCGTTTGTGAATCTTTGGATTGGCCCCGGTTACCTGCTCGACAGGAATACATTGATTGTGATAATCGCAATCATGTACATGCAACTTATGCGCACCGTGGTCGATAACTTTATACAGGGCTTCGGCATGTTTGCCGACATATGGGCGCCGATTATCGAGGCCGCGCTCAATATATCCCTCTCGATACTTCTCGGTTATTACTTCGGAATCACAGGTATCCTGTCGGGTGTGCTTATTTCGCTGATACTCATTGTGGGTATCTGGAAACCGATTTACCTGTTCCGCTGGGGCATGAAAGAGCCGCTGTTCATATATCTGCTGCTCTATGTGAAGCATATTGCGGTGTTTGCGGTAGCGGCTTTCGCGACTACGCTCACGCTCAACGCGATACTTCCCGATGCCGACAACTTCGCGAAGTTCTCGCTCAATGCCGTTGTCACATTCTGCCTCTTCGCCTTCTTCGAGGGCACGTTGCAGTGGGCGGTCATGCCTGAAATGCGGGCCTTCGTGCAACGTATTATTAATTTATTACCGATTAAAAAATTGCTGCGATGATACTTAATGAGATATTAATGGAAAGTGTCTCTACCTTCTGGGGATTGCGCCTTTTTCTTGTAGCTGTTATTGTGTTCTGCAGCTGGGGTATCACCTACAAGAATAAGGACAATAACTATTTCTGGTACTACGCGATTCCCATCATAGTGTTCTACACTCTGATACAGGGATTGCGCTTCAATCGCGGTGTGGATTATCCGCAGTATGCCGAGGAACTTCAGTATGATATCTATTCTTCGCTCCATATAACGCGAGAGTTCCTTTACGACCTGTTTGTCATGGCTTTCCGCAACTTCAAGATACCTTATTATTTCGGTTTCATGGTATACAGCGGATTGCTTATATGGGGTGTGATGCTCGTAGTCAAGAAGTTCTATCGCTACGCATTCTGGATAGTGCCCATTTTCTACTTCCTCACTCTCGATGCCTCAGAGAACTTCATCCGCCAGTATATAGCCATAGCATTCGTCTTTTTCGCTTATTACTACTATCTGGATAATAACAAGAAGATGATGTATATAATGCTGTTGGTCATACCGTTTATACACCTCAGCGGTCTCTTCGTGGTGGGCGTGTTCCTTATTTGCACCAATATCGACTTCACCAAATATATACGCACCCCCATTCCCTTGCTCGGCTTCTTCCTTGTGCTGACTGTAGTGTGGGATATAACGAATCTTGACGGCTTCTCCGACATATTGCAGTCGACCGACACGTTTGAAAGCACCAACTTCGAGGGCTATGTCGATAACAGTGACAAGTGGTTTACCGAGGAGGGTGACCTTGACAAGGCCAAGGGTGTGGAGGAGAGTGCCGCCCGAAAGCTGACGGAATTCCTCTGTAACTGCGCCATAATATGGTTCGGTTTCGCCGTGACCAAGGAGGACCGTCGATTTAATTTCGCCTACTACGGCAGTTATGTAGCGATAATCATCGGTGTGATTGGCGGCAGCATCGAGCTTATAGGACGTATGGCATGGTGGCTGTTGCCGCTCGAACCGTTTGTTATAGGCGGCATGTTCAAGCCGGCGAAGAAGTATTCGATTACTGAATATGCGCTTATGGGACTGTTCATACTGACCTACTATGTAAAATTCTTCATGCAGGTGGGCAAGCCCGGCTTGTTCGGCAGCGCATTTGTGTGGGATATAGTTTCGTAAGCATTATGGTGACAGCTGATAATAAGAAACTGAGTGTCATTGTAGCCATATACAATGTAGAGCAATATCTCGACCGCTGTCTGCACAGTCTGGTCGAGCAGACTTACACCGACCTGGAGATAATACTTGTGGATGACGGTTCGCCCGATAACTGTCCGCGCATGTGCGACGAGTGGGCGCTCCGCGACAGCCGTATCAAGGTCATACATAAGCAGAACGGAGGCCTCGGCTATGCCCGTAATTCAGGTCTCGAGGCAGCTACCGGCGCTTACGTAGCCTTTGTCGATTCCGATGACTACCTCGAAAAGGATATGTACCGCCTGCTCATGGAGGAGGCTCTTGAAAAGGATGCCGACTGCGTGTATTGCGGATTCCGCCAGCAATTGCCGTCGCTTGAGTTTGTCGACGTCATCGACATGGGCAACGAGACAGTCTGGGGAAAGGATATAGACCGCCTCGCCGGACGATTTCTCATGAATTTCAGTCATGAGCACCTGCATTTCAGTGTGTGGCACGGAGTGTACCGTCGCAGTCTGATTGATTTCAAGTTTGTCAGCGAGCGCGAATATGTGTCGGAGGATATTGTGTTCACCCACATGTTCCTGCGCCGTTGCAAGAGCTTTTCCTACGTTCCAAAGGCACTTTACCACTACATGTACAATGCCAAAAGCCTGTCGCGCAACTACGGCGAGCAGACTTACGAGCGAATCCTGGCCACTGCCGGAAAACTCAATGAAATATATGCCGGAACGGAATATGCCGGAGCCGGCAACGCATATGTGTTCTGCCAGGTGTACTTCCTGATGCGTTTCCCTATGATGAAAGCGCGGTTGCCACTGAAGCAGAAATATGCGTTTTTCCGCAAAATACTGCGTGACCGCCGCTACACCGACATGCTGCAGGCGAAGAATGAATTTAAGTTTCAAAAGGGATTGAAATACAGGATAATCCGATTTGTTTACTCGCTCCACCGCCGCAAGATGGTGCGCCTCAATTTTCTGACTATCCGTGCAATCAGTATAAAGAAAGGGTAATACCATGAACCGACAGGACATACCGGTAGTATTTTCCACCGACCATAATTTCATAATGCCCACCTACGTGGCAATGTCGTCGTTGCTGGCCAACGCTTCGCGCCGTTGCGAGATATATCTGTTGGTCTCGGAGGATGTCACCGATGACGATAAGGAAATCATAAACCGGCTGGCTGCGGCCCACGACGCCGGGCTGACATTCATTGCCGTAGGCACAGTGTTTGACAACAGTTTCTGTGTGCGCGGTATCACCAAGGCCACTTACTTCCGGTTGCTGATACCGTGGATTATTCCCGACCGCGACAAGGTGATATATCTTGACGGCGACATAGTGGTGACCGGCGACATTGCGCAGCTCTACGACTATCCCGCCGACCCTGCCTGTCTCATTTGCGGCGTGCGTACCCCCGGATTCTCCACCTCCGACAAGATACGTAAGGAGATAGAGGCCAAAGGACTCGACTGCAAAGGATACATCAATGCCGGCATACTGATATTCAACAGCCGACTGCTCCGCGAGGAGGACTACAAACCCAAATTCCTCGCCCACATCGACAAGCAATACAGTTTTCAGGACCAGGATATACTGAACATCACCTGCGCCGGACGCATAGGCTATCTGCCGCTGAAATTTAACTTCATCGGCCTGCTGCGTCCCGAGGTGAAAGCGAAGTTTATTGAACTTGGTCTCGCGACACCTGCCGAGGTGGCCGACGCCGAGCTGCATCCCGTGATAATCCATTATGCCGGAGCCAAGCCGTGGCGCGACTTTACGGCTCGATGGTGTGACTGGGTGAACTATTACCGGCAATCGCCGTTCTATAATCAGGAATTGATTGACGGCATATCGTCAAAGATACTTTTCCCGGTTTTTAATCTCAAGAAGGTAATAAAATGTTTGTTGAAGCGTTATTAAAATTAAACGTGTCAACTTTAAGGACGAGGTTTATCAATCAGTAACGTATCAAGCACCGGCATAATATAAAAGATGAAAGGCATGGAACATAAGACCCGACAGCTCGCTCTCGATCACAGCACATGGGGGCGATTCAAATATTTTTGTCATGACCCTTTCTGGCTTTTTGGTGTGGTGCTGAGAAGAAAGTTCTCGAAACATATCTCGGATGACCGCCGATATTTGAAGTGGGAATACTTTCTGGGAATGAAAAAGAAGCTAAACCTTGACAATCCCCGTACATATAATGAGAAACTGCAGTGGTCAAAACTCTATGACCGCAATCCTCTCTACACTCGCCTCGTCGACAAGTATGCCGTAAAGGAATACATTGCGTCGGTGATGGGCAATGACGACATTATCATTCCCACGTTGGGCGTATGGGACAGTTTCGATGACATAGACTTCGCTTCGCTTCCCGATAAATTTGTATTGAAAACCACCCACGACAGTGGCGGCGTCGTAATATGCACCGACAAGCCGAAACTCGATATGCAGGCAGCCCGTGCGAAACTGGAGAAGAGCCTTGCCAACAACTACTATCTCGAGCATCGCGAATGGCCCTACAAGGATGTGAAGCCGCGCATCATTGCCGAGAAATTTATGGTGGACGAGAGCGGCACCGAGCTGAAAGATTACAAATTCTTTTGCTTCGACGGCGAGCCCAAGATGCTTTTCATAGCCACCGACCGCCCGTTTGACACGCGATTTGATTTCTTCGATATTGATTTCAATCATCTGCCTTTCACGCAGGGTCATCCCAACGCCGAGCGCCCGATTGAGAAACCTGAAAACTTCGGGCAGATGGTGGAGATAGCACGCCGACTCTCCAAAGGGTTCAGTCAGGTCAGAGTCGACTTATACAATGTCAACGGCAAGATATATTTCGGAGAACTGACATTCGCCCACTTCTCGGGCAATGTGCCTTTCAAGCCCGCCGAATGGGACATGAAGATAGGAGAGTGGTGGACACTCCCTGAAGTCACCAAGTAAGCATATACGTCTTTTCAACTTTGAACATAGCGGGGACATATTCCGCTACAATGCGTGACGACGGCCTTACAGCAGGCTGTCGGTTATCATATTGCCGATTTTTTCCCCCAGACCATAGATGGAGAAGTCGCTGCGACCGCGGCGGCGGTTGTTGGCGGCCATCGTTTCGTGCAGTGTATTGTCGCTGTCGAGCCGTTGTATGGCTTCGCGCCATGCATTGACATCGTTGGGCAGAATGATTGCGTCCACGCCATCCTGAAGGTAACTGCGTGTCGACCCGCTGTCGGTAATGATAATCGGTTTGCCGAACTGCATCGACTGGATGAATACAAGCTGACCTGACGATATGTTAAGATTTTTCAGCGGTATCACCACCCCCTTGCAGTTGAAAAGATGACGTTTCATGTCAGCCATGAAGCAGTTGCTCATCACCTCGATATTGTCGGCAGATGGAGCGGCCACGTCGGGGCATGCTATTTTCAACCGGGAGTCCAATCCCGTGAATACATCAATGATGAAATCGTAGTCGCGGTTACTTACGCCGGTGGCAAAGTAATAGTCCTGCGAGGCGAGGCTGTCGTCGCGGTAATCGTTGTCGTCGACCGGTATTCCGAGTCTGACGAATTGGAACTTGCCTTTTGCCTTAGGGAACAGTTTCTCGTAATGCTCAACCTCGTTTTCGGCGAACACTATTATGCGCTTTACGCATTTTGAACTGATGGCGCTGTTGACAAGTCGATAGAATATCTTTCCCGCAATACCCGATTTGGGCCGGTAGATGAATGTCATGATGGTGATTGACAGCCGGCGGTGGAAGAGATAGCGGTTGTAGAATGCAGTCAGGATGCCGAAGAATTGCTGCCACGCGAGTACATTCTTTGCTTTGGGATGCCGCAGCAGAAACTTCAGCGGAGTGAGATAGAAGCCGAGCACGCGGCGTATTTTGGCTTTTGACATCGGCACTATATGCTCTATGACGTTCCACTCGCGGTGAGTGGCGCTTTCCACGGCGTTGACGAAGTCGGCCGGGGTGTCGGCGTCGGAGAGTATGTAGTTGTTACTGTTGCACTTCTTTTCCATAAATCATTTCTGCTGCATCATCAATCGGTAATCGTGCTGTATCACGCCTTGGCGCCGTTGCTTTCCATCTCCTTTTTTACGTGCGCCATAAATTCCTCAAAGCCGTTGAACGGCGCTTCATGCACTTCGAGCCAGCGTTTGAAGTCGTCATCGTTCTTGAACTGGCGGCGGTAGTTGTAGGGGTAATCCTTATAGTTGCGCGCATCGACAAAAGCAGGGTAATCGTCATAGAAATCGGCTGCCGAGGGTTCACGTCCGGCAGCATAGATAGCCATGGCGCAGCGCACGCTCTCGGCCACATACTGCTTCTTGCGCTTCTCGTAGTAGTCGCGCAGAGTCATCACCACTTTCGCGGGAGAGCCTACCGCCACACTGTTGTCGGGAATATCCTTTGTGACAATGGAACCGTTGCCTATCAGCACGTTGTTGCCTATGGTGACACCGCGGAGTATCGTCACATTGCGTCCGATCCATATATTGGAACCGAGAGTCACCTTGTCGTGAGCGGGGATAAAATCGCCGAATGCGTTGACAAACAGGAACGACGCCCAGTCGTGCGACAGAATGGTCAGACCCTTGTTGAGCGACACCTTCTCGCCGATTTCAATAAGTTCGGGTCGCGAAGTGTCGATTGTCACATCTTTCGGGTCGACGATATAAGTGCCTTTGCCTATCTTCATGCCGAGCGAACGGAGGTAGGCGAGATATGCCTCGCCGGAACGTTCGCGACGCATACGGCGCACCTTATCTATTATCTTTTTAATCATTTCCGGTCAATGTTAAGTGTGACAAAGATACTGAAAAATATTAAGGAACGCAATTGTTAGAGCTTTTCCGGTTGTACGTACCGTACAAAAATCGCGATGATTTTTTTGAACAATGTTGAGGCGGGGGCGTTATAATAGCAAAGAACAAACAAATTAATAGTTTAAAATCGTTTTAACTATGGCAACAACAGCTAAAGACATCCGCGGTACAAAAACCGAACGCTGCCTCGTAGCAGCATACGTAAGTGAATCAACAGCCTATTCACGTTATACATTCTACGCCCAGAAGGCTGATAAGGAACAGTATTTCCCCATCGGTCAGATTTTCCGTGAGACAGCCGACAACGAGCTTCACCATGCGAAGATTTTCTTCAAATTCCTCCAGGGCGGTTCGGTAAATGTTGACCTCGATGTCGACTCCGGTATCATCGGTGACACTGCCACCAACCTCAAGATTTCTATCGAAGAAGAGCGCGCAGAGGGTTACGAGCAGTATTTAGCATCGGCTAAGATTGCTGATGAAGAGGGCTTCCCCGAAATCGCCGACCACTTCCGCGCTATCGCCAAAGTGGAGGAGTCACACCGCCGTCGCTTCGAACTTTACCTCAAGCAGGTTGAGGAGGGCACAGTATGGAAACGTGAGAAACCTATCAAGTGGAAATGCCTCGTCTGCGGCTATATCTACGAAGGCACTACACCTCCCGAACCCACTTGCCCCGCCTGTGACCATCCCTATCAGCACTACATGGCGCTCGACATCGCCCTCGACTGATACAGCATCGATAACCGTATAACTTACTGAAAATATATAGAGTGGACAATGCACTGACAGTGTTGTCCACTCTTTTTTGCGTTTAAGATTTATGGGGCGGAGTTGTCACAGAGGCATGATAGTCAGAGAGACCCGAGGCGATGCACTGCTGTCACGCCATCCTTGCGGGCGCCGGCATAGGTGCCGAGCGGTTTGCTGCCTCGAGTGCAGTCAGTGGCTACAAACATGTCGCCGATAGCGATGGTGGTTATTGTTATTTCGTCGCCCGGTTGCAGCTTTATGTTCATCGTTTCGATGACTCTGAATCGGGTAGGCTCGGCTATTTTTTCAATCTCACACCATTTGCGCCCGGTCCACTCGGCGCGGAAGGTGGCCCCGATTTTTTCGTCGGCTGCCACGATGATGCAGTCGGGCGTGAAACCGGAGTCGGCATCACAGTTGAGGTGCAGGCGGAAGGAGTCCCAGTCGCGGTATCCGACGAAGCGGGCGAGCACTGATAGGGTGGTATAGGTGGGAGTGTGGGGGCTTGGCACGTATCCCCATATGCGTTTGAGCGTGGAGACGGCGATGTTGGTTTTGCCGCCGGCGCTTATCGTCGCCGAGAGGCGGTCAAAGTCGGAAGGCGACTTCGGGACAGCGCCGAAAATATTCTCCACCTCTGTTTTGAGAGCATTAATGTCAGTTTCTTTGGGTCGGTCCATATTGTTGATTTTGGTTGCGAAATTACGGAATATATCAATGAGGACGGCGCGTAAATTGTTAATAAACATAAATTTGAACCAACTTGAATCACGGCCGCCTCGAATCGGGCGGGGGATTGCTATTAATTTTGCCATACGATAAAAAAAGCGGAGCAAAATGTTTTTAAGTTTTATTCAAAATTTCTATCTTTGTCAAAAGAAATTGTTTAATTAATACAGCAAAAGACAAAGAAATAGAAAACGGAAAATAAAATATAAAGACATATTGTTTCAGACCAGCATGATTTGATTCGTTGAAATCTCGCAAATTCCAATTGAAGTCTCATATCAAAGCCGGGCTGATCCATCCCTCTGTACAGGGGGTGGACCGCTCTGTTTTTATCGGACTTCAAGGCAATGCGAGAGCCTCAACGAACGATAACCCGGCAGCGGTTCACCCCCTGTCTCGTTGTTTGCCGAGCTGTCGTGACCTGCATCTAATGTGTTGTTAAATAACTTATTATATTACTAATCATTTTATCTCATTATCAATTATGGAACAGAACAAAGACGAGAACAATGAAACTCCTGAAGTAAAGGCTGAAGTAACTGATGGAGTAAGCACCGGCGCAACGGAGAAAAAAGAGGATGATGATTTCTCATGGGGAGCAGCTATTGCCGTACTTGTAGTCATAGTGGCTGCGGTATGGGCCCTGATACATTTCAATCCATCCGAGGAAAAACACATGAATGCAATCCAAAACGTTGTGGCTGAGGTTGTAGCCGAGAGCTATCTTGACGGAACGTCAGTAAGTCTTGCTCCCAGTTCGTTGAGAGCCCTTTCATCTATCAAGTATCATTCTCTCGGCATTGTATCGTGGACCACAATGCGACAAGGCGGCCATACAAAAATCGCTTCGATAGGTGCTGTCGGTTTCGTCTTACCGTTTGTCGGGCTCTAAGGGAGAGCTTGGATTATAACAAATTTTCAACATCTACTTATTATTTTTGATTTCATCCCGCAGAATCTTAAGATTCTCGGAGAAATAAATCTGTATAGAGCATAAAAAATTTTTTATCAACCTTTAAATCGTGAACAAATGAGTACATTATCGTTTAATGGCATATATCTGAAAAAGTTTCAAATGCCATATTTTTGGATGTTATTACTGACGTGTTTTTCTCTTTCTCTCAGTTTTTTTAGTTCTCTTAATGATGATGACACAACATTAGAATTTGCATCTGTTGCCTGCGAAATTTTATCGATGTGGCCCTGGTACTGGATGATGACTAAAATAAGTGATTCGTTGATGGATGAAGTCATTAAAAAAAGAATACAATGGGTGTTTCGTCCGATGCTAATCGGCCAGGTGATTACTATTTTGTCATTGCTCACCCATCAGAACTGGTTAATGTCGGTCGGTTGGTTAGCAGAGCTGGTCGGAATAGTGTTCTATTTCAGTATCGGAGTGCGCTGTATTCGCTTTGGTGATGACAATGTAAAGAAATTCGGTAATTATCTTGTCTATGTTTCCTTTCTGATTAACATTCTGATTGCGTGTGTATTAGTTGGTGTTGCTATTGCAGGAGATGGGAAACATTTTATTGGAACGCTTTGTTTTTTAATGGCATTTTGTTTAGCGTGGCCGTTAAGATTTGCACTTGATACCATAAAAAGGATTGGCATGGAAGTGGACCATAGCACTGACAGCGAAACCGAAGATGTTGATATTAACTAAAAAAATAAAGTCTGTACTGTCCATTTTTAGTGGACAGTAGCGGAATTTCAATAATTTTAAAAGCACTCTTATGATTTTTTAGTGGACTCTAATGAACAAAAATGTAAAAATATGAGACATATTAAACAATGTTTATTAATTTTCATCATCCTGAGGCTATTCGTAGGATGTACGCCTTCAGAAAGTGCCTATACAATTGATGGTACTGAACTCAAGGATTTCCCCGAAGTGGAATTCTTATGGAATTACCCTATAAACTTTGACTTCGGTCTTCCGGGTGCGGGGCCAATTGTATTTAAGAATGAAGACGGCTCGTACATTAGTCGGGATGCAAACAAAGATTATGCCGAGTGGTGTGAGTACATATACCTGCTAGATAAAACAGAGACCGAATGGTTCCGCTATTTCAATAGATTAACCGAGGAGTCTAGACCTGAATTGGCCGATGCGGATATCAGGAGTTTAATGAATGGTGGATACAGAGATTTTTATAATCAACACCCTGAAATTTTCAAGGCGTATGTTGAAGGAGTGAACGAGATACAACCTTCCCTTAATCTCTATTTGACCGGAAATAAGGATAAAATCTCCAATCCTATTCTCGCCGATATTATTGATGAGATTTATCAGCGTGATCACAAATATCTTATGGACTTCGAGAAATATGAGGGTAGCAAAGATCCTCGAGACAACTTCCCCATTGATAAAGAAAATCCTCACTTTAAATCTAACGGGCTGATAGTATCTTTTTTCCAAATAGAATATGAGCCGTATTCTATAGTCGATTACCGTACGATTGATGGCGAAAATATTCCATTAGGAACATTGTGGGTCAGTTGTGATCGAGAAATTAAATACGCAGATGATTAGAATGTCGGTAGTATAATCAGAAAGCTTTATAAACTAAATTCTTTTATAAATGTTCGGAAGAGGCTGCACCGTAAGCCTTAATTAATTACGGCACAGCCTCATTCAAATAATTGACAACTTAAAATAAAGTAAGTAAAATGGAACAAAATTCAACATTACATTTTTCTTGGGCAGGCGACAAGAAAGGAGTAAAAGGGATTAGTGATGCCGAACTCGGTGTTGTAATCAATGGTAACGAGTTGGTAAGTGGCGCAGACTATAAGAATGACCTCACCGTCGATTTGCCAATCTCCGGAGACTCTTTAGACATTGAAATACGAATAGGGAAAAAAGGCTCGGAGAAAAAAGGCCTTTATTTCAAACATAATTTTATGATTATTCCCGGGGCTGATTACTCTGCACGACTTGAAGGAAGGGCTTCGGCATTCACCGGACTTTCGCTTAAATTAAGTCAACCTAACCAGGATGTTACCAGTAGTACGCCGGCTTGTAAAATTAACGTCCCCGTTGCGCTATTGTCATTCATGTTCCCAATCTACGGAATATATGGAGCCATCAAATTACCATACAACCGTAACGCTGCCATAGGAGGCGCATTCATAGGATTCATGCTTGCTCTCATCGTCAGTGCGATGGCCCCTGAAGGTGCTGATGTAGGAATAGGTTTTGGGAAAAAACCACTCGTGTCGTATCAGCCTTTCTCTCCGCTTGACATTCTATTTAATCTGTTAATCGGTGGTATAGCTTCACTTCGAGGATTGTTGCATTTAATGGTTCAATAAATAAAATAGTATGAAGAAAAAGTTCTTATGTACAGTTTCGCTTGTTATGTTGATGGTATCGTTAGCGTTTACCGGATGCTCTAATTCTGCACCACGTGAACACGATGCCGAAACTGAGGCAAAATTAATCGGCAAATGGGAATGGTCTGCTACCCAAATGGAAGATGGTGAGCTGGGGGCCTTTCACACTACTGAAGAGTATTGTGAGGATATGACTTACTCGTTTGTGACGAAGTGCAAAAGCGATGGAATCTGGCTTTTCACAGTAACGGGTTCGGGTACATGGAGCGCATCAAAAGATTTCATAACCGTTGAGTATGACAAAAAGTCAATTGAATTCAAGGTTAATACTTCTTTTTTTGACCAGAGTGATCGAAAAGAACTCGAAGAGAATTTCGTGGAAGAACTCCGTAAAGAGGATTATATCGATAATACCCCCATCAACAGTGAAATAACTGATAGCTTTGAATCTGAAGATGAAGAATTTGGAGCTATTACTTATTACAGAATAAAATAACCAACGTAGTCCGATAGAGGGGACGCGATGTATGTCGCGTCCCCTCTGTTTGTATATAAAACTGAGGAAGGGGGATTAGTTGATTTGGTTGCCGTATTGGTCAAATTTTGGTATGGGTGTCAAGCTCTGTGATGTTTCGACCCATGTGCCGTCCTCAAGCATGGTCCTTGTGATTCTGCGGTTGGTATTATAGTCTATTCTTGATTCATACGGTTCCCACATTCCGGCGGGGTGAAATTCACGAAGATGTTTATTTTCCTCGTATGCAATATCCTCCCGTTCGCTATATTCAACCACGGCTTTCGCCACGTCATCCATGTAGTTTTCAAGGCGTGGATTTCCGGGCGACAATGACTGCTCAAGCCAATGTCTGACGTCCTGCTTGGCAAGCCATCGCCAGTGTTTGACGCAGACAAGGTCCTTTGACCTTCTGGAAGTCATGGTGTCAATCATGGCCAGATGTTGGGCGAACCGTATCTTGGCGCGCTCTATGGTAAATCGGTACAGCTCTTCATCAAAGGTAAGTCGCGGGTCGGCATCTGTGGTTGCAGGCGTTGCGGCTTCGGTGGACTGATGATTGTTTTCGGCAGCTTCGCGTTCGGCCCGGAAAGTATCGGCAATATAGGCAGGAAGGCCGGGAGGAGTAGCCGTGAGAACGGTATCCATGTAGGTCGCAGTGCTGTCGGAGATACTCGTCTCAGGTGTAGAGAGTTGTCCGGCAATTTCCGTCGGTACTGCAGGGGTGTGGTGTTGGGCGGTATATTTCCACGCAATGCCCCCGATGAGAAGTGAGGCGGCAAAGATGCCGGCTGCAATCGTGTGGAGTGATCTGCGGCGAATGCATTGATGGAGCATCAGTGGAATTTCGGTGGCCGAAGCGGGTCGTTTCTCCGGGTCGTCCATCAGGCAGCGGCGTGAAATGCTGCGGAAATATCCCTTCCGGTCCATCTGTTCAATAAGGCGCCCTATGGAATAGATGTCGGTCTGTGGCGTGGGAATACTGTCGGCCAGCATATTTTCCGGGCCGGTGTAGTTTTCAGTGCCTCCGGGGATGTCGAGCTTCTCAAACCCGCTTCCGCGACACATTCCGAAGTCAATCAGTTTGATATTGTGCTGAGGACCGTTCACCATGATATTTGACGGCTTCAGGTCGCAGTGAATTAAATTGCGGGAATGGATAAACGATACGGCGGAACATATCTGGCCGGCGATACGCTCTATCTCCTTGACCGACAGGCGAGGGTTCGCTGCAATGAATTCCTTAAGGTTCACCCCGTCGACGTATTCCATCAGGATAGAGAATCCCAATCCGGGTACATCCATCCCCCAGAGCACCATGGCGATATTTTCGTGAATCATCATCTGCCACACTGCAAGCTCCTTATGCAGCAGGCGTTGGTGAAGGACACTGTCGCGGTATTCCTTTTTGAGAGTCTTGATTACGATGCGCCGTCCCTGATATAAGGATGTGTACACTGCACACCAGCCGGCTTCCGTTTCATGGATAAGCCGGAAGTCGGACCACTCCGGGGTGTTGGCCGAATCTCCAATGTCAGGAGTCAATAGTGAGTCAGTGTAATCGCTCTTCATATCTTATTCAAAGATAGCAATAATTCTCAATGCACAGATAATCAAATTGGGAAAAAAGCTCTTTGCGGTGGCCACGCTTGGGCCGGCTCAATCAATAATCAAACATTTCGCGGAGAATGTCGGAGATAGTGCGCTTTTCGCTCTCTGATATTTCTCCGATAGGGCGCGACAATCTTGATTTATCAACCGTCTTCAGTTGGTCGAGAACAGCATAACTGTCGTTGCTCAGTCCACTTTTCTCGCTCGCTTTGATAAGGACTCTTGTCGGGAGTGCGCGGGAGACTGAGGTGAGGGGTACGATGATTACGGTTTGCAAGTGTGTATTGATTTCATCGGGCGACACAATGAGGCACGGGCGTGTCTTTTTCATTTCCGCCCCGATGGTAGGGTCAAGGTTGACAAGATGGAGGTGGAACTTCTTCATGAGGCCGGCTTTAAATCAAATCCATTGCTTCTTGGTCGAGATGGTCGGGGAGAAGCATTTCATCCGCACCCTCCTGCGCATATTTGGCAAAGGCTTCCTCCCAGCCCTCGCGCTTCATCTTCGGTTTTGAGATGATTATGCGGTTGTCGGTAAACTCAATATTGATGGGCGCACCCTTGGTGAAGCCACCTTCGGCAGCAATATATCGGGGGATTATTACTCCCAACGAAGTGCCTACCTGTGAAACTTTTGCTAACATATTCGCGCGTATTATATTGTAAAACATTGTACGAACCCGCCGAAATAATCGGTAGCCCTATACGTAAATGAACGATACAAAAATATAAAAAGTTCCTCAGTATAACAATAATAATAGAATATATAATAATATTATACTGCTGTCGGGCGGGGTGGGGATATAAAGTAAAAGCCCCGACGGGTGTCGGGGCTTTTGAGTGAGGTTCCTAGCAGATTCGAACTGCTGTAAACGGTTTTGCAGACCGGTACCTAACCACTCGGCCAAGGAACCTTGCTTTTGGTTTTGCTCTGCAAAGGTAATACTTTTGTTTGAAATCACCAACTTTTTTGGCGCCCTTTTTGAAATATTTTTTAACTTTAATTTTATGCGTCTTAAAATCAGAGGCATAAGAGAGTGTTAAAAATTATCTATTTTTTCTTGGGGCGGAAGGGGAGTCGGGGAAACATTTTACGCACGCGTATCAGTGTGCCCGTGATATGCGATCCTGCGATTACTACCGTAACTGCTGCAACGATAAGCATAAGCCCGAGGAAATCGCGCGGTGTGATGCTTTGGCCGAGGATAGTGACGCCGAAAAATATTGCCGAGGCGGGTTCGAGTGCCCCGAGAATGGCTGTAGGCATCGGGCCGATAATCTGTATCGCGCGCGTGGTGCATATAAAGGAGATGGCGGTGGGGAATACGGCCAGACCGATAAGGTTGCCCCAGTGATACCACACCTTCGGCAGTGTCAGTTCCACCCCCGAGAGCAGGCGCACTACGAACAGCAGCGAGCCGAACAGCAGCATGTAGAATGTGAGCTGTAACGTGGGCACGTTCTGTATGCGCTTATGGTTCATGCCTACGAGATAGATTGCATAGGTGAGGGCCGAGAGGGCCACAAACAGTGTGCCGGTGGGGTCGAGGGTATCGCCGTCAGAACCTTTATAGAGCAGCGCTATGCCGCACAGCGATACTACGATACACCCGATGAGCCGCATGGATATGCGCTCCTTGAAGAATATCACCATAATCAGCGCCACGATGATAGGGTAGACGAAGAGCAACGTGGAAGCGATGCCCACATTCATATACAGGTAGCTGAGGAAGAGAGTCAGCGACGATGCAGCCATGAGCAGGCCGAGGCCCACGGAGGGGATGACTGCATAGCGCGGCAGGGTGAGACGGCGTCCGCGCATCAGCACCATCACTGCAATTATTGGCAACGCCAACAGGTAGCGGAACAGCACCACGCTGTCGGGGTTCATACCGTCGTCCTCATAGAGCGGGACGGCGAAAAGCGGGTTCATTCCATAGGTTATCTCGGCGATGGCTGCCAGCAGATAACCTTTCCACAGGTTACTTTTGACTGACTGATTCATTGCTGCTTGAGATTCTTTTCGGTATTGTGGGGTTTCGTGTCGTCGCATTTTCCGGTTTTACAAATATCGCTGAGTTGGCAACAGCTGCAGCCGCCGTTGCCTTTGCGACGGATTCGTTTCACTATTCTGGCGGCTACGATAATCAGTATAATGATAACGGTAGCCCATTGTATGATTTCTTCCATTTTCTCAACATCTGATTAACAGAGTCCAACATCTCCGCGATGCGGAGGGTGAGATTATTTTTTTGCTTGTTTCTCAATCATTTTTTTGAGGCGCGACGGAGTGAGGTCGGCAGGGTAGGTGTCAAATGACAACCGCAGCGCGCAGCCTGTCTTGTACTCGCTGCAACCGAATGCCGTGCGCCCTTTTATAATGTGACCTTTGCCGCATGTGGGGCAGCTCACCTGCTCAAACGAGGTGATACGCGGTGCGCGCGGTTTCTTCGGCTTGTCGTCGGCCGATGCCGCTTTCGGTCCTTTCCCTTTGCCTTTACCCTTGTCCTGCTCCACATCGATGCGCGATGACGTATTGTCGCTCAGCACGTTGTAGACAATCTCGCGTATCTGCGACTTCAGTTCGTCGATAAACTCGGCAGCAGAGTATTGCTTGCGCTCAATCTTGCGCAACTTGTTCTCCCAGATACCTGTCAGCTTGGGACTCTTCAGCAGTTCCTGGTTGATGGTCTCGATGAGCTGAATGCCTGCGGGAGAGGGGACTATGCTTTTGCGCTGACGGTAGATGTAGTGGCGCTTGAAGAGGGTTTCGATGATAGCCGAACGTGTGGACGGGCGGCCTATACCGTTCTCCTTCATGGCTTCGCGCAACTCCTCGTCGTCGACATTCTTTCCGGCCGACTCCATAGCGCGCAGCAGCGTACCCTCGGTGTAAAGTTTCGGCGCCTGCGTGGCTTTCTTCTGCAGGAATGCTTCGTGGGGTCCGCTCTCGTTGAGGGTGAACTGCGGTAGCACCTGCGAGTCATCGGCGTTTTTGTCGTTATCATCCTTTGTCGGGGTCAGCACCTTGCGCCATCCTTCGTCGGTGATAACCTTGCCGGTAGCGCGAAACTCTATCTCACCGACGGTGGCGGTGACAACGGTCGAGTCAAAGCGGCAGTCGGGATAAAACGCTGCGATAAAACGCAGCGCTATAAGGTGATAGAGCAGCTTCTCGTTGCCGACGAGCGACGACGGCGATTGTCCCGTAGGTATGATGGCGTGGTGGTCGGTCACCTTACTGTTGTCAAATATCTTCTTTGACTTGGTTATGGGGGCCGCGAGCACCGGCTCGGTCAGTGAAGCATAGGGTGTCATCCTGCGGAGTATGTCGGGGACTTTGGCGTGAATATCCTCCGAGAGGTAAGTGGTGTCGACACGCGGGTAGGTGGTCACTTTCTTCTCGTAGAGCGCCTGGATAAGGCTCAGAGTCTCGTCGGCCGTCCAACCCCACTTCTTGTTGGTCTCCACCTGCAGTGAGGTGAGGTCAAAGAGGCGCGGCGCCGATTCGCGGCCCTGCTTTTGCTCTATGTTGGTTATGACGAGAGGGAGCGGTTTGATGCTTTCGAGAGTGGCGTTGGCAGCCTTCTCGTCGGTGAATCGTCCCGTGCGGGCATTGAAAGTAGCGCCGCGATAGTTGGTCTTGAGTTCCCAGAAATCCTCTGACTTGAACGCTTCTATCTCCTTGTGGCGCTGTACGATGAGGGCGAGCGTAGGGGTCTGCACTCGTCCTATGGAGAGCACGTTGCCGTTGCCAGACGTATATTTGAGCGTGTAGAGGCGGGTGGAGTTCATGCCGAGAATCCAGTCGCCGATAGCGCGTGAGAGTCCGGCGTGGTAGAGTGAGTCAAATTCCGACTGCGGGCGCAGGTTTCGGAATCCCTCGCGTATGGCTTCGTCGGTCAGCGACGAAATCCACAATCGCTTTACGGGGCACTTGATTGACGCTTTCTGCATCACCCAGCGCTGTATGAGTTCACCCTCCTGCCCGGCATCGCCGCAGTTTATCACCTCGTCGGCATCCTTGATAAGCGACTCTATGACCTTGAACTGCTTCTCGTATGACTCCACCGGTATCAGTTTTATACCGAACTTCGGCGGGAGCATGGGGAGCTGTCCGAGCGACCATCGTTTCCACATCGGGGTGTAGTCGGCCGGTTCTTTCAGCGTGCAAAGGTGGCCGAAGGTCCATGTCACCCGATAATTTTCGTTTTCAAAGTACCCGTCCCTACGCACTGAAGCACCGAGGATATTCGCTATATCCTTGGCTACACTCGGCTTTTCTGTTATGCAAACTATCACGTCCGTTACTTCCTCTTTTTATGTTTATTGTCGGTTGCCCGTATTGTGACATCACCCTTGATGGTGTGGAATATCAGTTGACATTCACGCTTGTTGTCGAGCAATCCCTTTGATTGGGTATATCCCGGAAAGTCGATTTCAAGATATATGTTGCCGTCATCCTCCCAAATGAAATAGCGCTCGAAATCCACGCCGTCGATGTCGTTGGCGTCGACCTGTCGGTCGCCGGCTTTGAGCGTCACGCCGTCAATACGGTTGGATGCGTGAGGCGTGCCTGACAGGTTACCGCATACTCGCACGAGGTCATCGTCCTGTTTGTACTCGATATTGGTGATACCGAATGAGAACGAGGGATTTGTGGCCGGCGTAGTGGCCGTGGTCCGCTCACGGCGCATCTTGCCGCGGTGCTGCTGTGCGACCGCCGGAGTCAGCGACGCGAGTATTGCCGCTGTCAGTGCGATAGTCAGACCTCTTTTGATTTTGCTTCCTGCCATAATTCCTCCATTTCTCCAAGAGTCATTTCCTTGAGTGATTTACCTTGGGCTTTCGCGGCATTCTCGATGTAGTTGAACCGCGAGATAAACTTCTTGTTGGTCATTTCGAGCGAGGTATCGGGGTGGAGTCCGTAAAGGCGTCCGGCGTTGACGAGTGCGAAAAGCACGTCGCCATATTCATCCTGCATGGCGGCGGTAGGAACAAACTTCTCCCCCTCGGGCACTGTAGTACGGGCTTTCTCCACTTCGGCCTCAAACTCGTTGATTTCCTCCTTCACCTTGCCCCAGACCTCTTCGGGCTTCTCCCAGTCAAAACCTACATTGGCTGCTTTTTCCTGCACGCGGTAAGCCTTAATTAGCGGGGGGAGCGATGCGGGCACGCCGGATAGCACGCTCTTGTTGCCATCTTTCTCCTTGAGCTTTATCTGCTCCCAGTTGAGTTCGACCTGATGGGCGGTCTCGGCCTTGGTATCGCCGAACACGTGAGGGTGACGGAATATCAGTTTGTTGCTGAGAGTGTCGGCCACGTCGGCTATGTCGAAGGCCTCTTTCTCTTCGCCTATCTTGCTGTAGAACAGTACGTGGAGGAGCACGTCGCCCAACTCTTTCTTAATGTTGGGGCTATCCTCGGCGAGGAGAGCGTCGCTAAGTTCATACACCTCCTCGATGGTGTTGGGACGCAGCGACGCGTTGGTCTGCTTGCGGTCCCATGGGCACTTTACTCTGAGTTCGTCGAGCACGTCGATTACCCGGCCGAGGGCCTCTATTTTTTCCTGACGGTTGTGTGACATATTCTTATGTATCTGTATAAATAACTGATTTATTTTGACCGAAATGCGCGGTCAAGAGAGTGCTTGAATATAAAACGCTCTCTTGACCTGCTACGTTATCGGCCGGTGTTGTAACGTTCAAGACCGTTGTTGAGCCAGAGCACGAATCGCTCCACGCTGTTATCGTAGTAAACGGGGTCGGTGAGGGGCTGTCCCTCGTTGTCAAGCACGATGTAGTAGGGCTGAGAGTTGGCTCCGAATTTGTAGCTTTGCAGGAACGCCCACTTCTCGCCTACGGTTTCAAGAGTGAAATCCTGACCTTCGGCTGCCACGTGCATGGGGCGTGGGAGCGACGCTTTGTCATCGACCATGAGTTTGATTACCACGAAGTTGTCGGCAAGCAGACCGCGCACCTCGTCGGTATCAAATACCGCTGACTCCATGTTGCGGCAGTTCATGCATCCGTAGCCTGAGAAGTCGAGCAGCACGGGCATTGAATGATCCTCGGCATATCGCATACCTTCGTCGTAGTCGGAAAATTCGCGATACGTGGTGTCGTGGGTATAGAGGTTGAAATCCTGCGTCTCAAGCGGCGGAACAAATGCGCTGCACGCTTTGAGCGGTGCGCCCCAAAGGCCCGGGAGCAGGTACACGGCAAAGGCGAGCGGGAAGATGGCGAGGATGAAACGGCCCACGCCTACATGTTCCTTCTTCTCGTCGTGGCTGAAACGGAGTTTGCCGAGCAGATACATGCCGAGCAGCACGAAGAGAACAATCCAAAGCGATATAAACACCTCGCGGTCAAGCAATCGCCAGCCGTAAGCCATGTCGGCTACCGATAGGAATTTGAGCGAGAGGATAAGTTCGCAGAAACCGAGCACCACTTTCACCGAGTTGAGCCATCCGCCCGACTTGGGCATCTCTTTGAGCATGCCGGGGAAGAAAGCGAAGAGGGTGAAGGGGAGAGCGAGGCCGAGCGCGAAGCCACCCATGCCGAGTGCCGGACCGAGAATGTTACCTTGCGATGCAGCTTCTACAAGGAGTGTGCCGATGATAGGGCCTGTGCATGAGAACGATACAAGCACGAGGGTAAAGGCCATGAAGAAGATGCTGATGACACCCGATGTCTTTTCGGCGCGGCTGTCCATGGCGTTTGACCACTTCTGCGGCAGCTTGATGTCGAATGCGCCGAAGAATGAGATGGCGAACACTACGAGCAGAAGGAAGAAGATGATGTTGAACAGCGCGTTGGTCGACAGGTCATTGAGCTTGCCGGCACCGAATATCAGCGTTATGGCTATGCCGAGCACAAGGTATATGACGATGATGGCCACGCCGTAGGTAAGCGCGCCGGAGTTGAATCGTCCGCTCTTCTTCTGTTTCAGGAAGAAGCTGAGTGTCATGGGTATAAGCGGCCACACGCAGGGAGTGAGCAATGCGGCGAGTCCGCCGAGGAAACCGATTACGAGGATAGCCCAGGGTGACTGGTCGGAGGTGGGTGTCACTGTTTTTACCGGCTCCCACCACTGCGTGTTGATTGCGGCGTTGGTGGTCAATGCTCCGTCGGTGCTGTCAGCTACCGCAGCGGTTGTGTCAGCCTCATCGGCGCTTGCGTCGTAACCGTTGGCGGTTAGGTCGAAATTAACGGTCTGGGGGGTGAGACATGCGGTTTCGTCGCACGCCTGATAGCGGATTTTAACGGCTATCTTAACCCCTTTGGTCGAGTCGTAGGTAAATGGTATGGTGAAAGTTACATCATCGCTCCACGATGACAGTTCGGCGCCCTGGCTCTCTTCGTAATGTGCCACAGGAGCGGCCGACGATGCGGGGTTGCCTATTGACGTCACGGCTGAGTTGCCTGTTGGAGTTATCTCCAACGAGTTGTAGCCGCCGTCGGGTGCGAATGCGTAGAAGTGGTAACCCTCTGCGACGTCGGCGGTTATGGTTATGACGCCCGATTCGGGATTGTCAGCGTTGATTTCTGCCGACCACTTCACGCCATCCTCCGCATGGGCGGTAAATGCCACCATGCCGAGAAGCATGACTATAAGTGCGAATGTACGTGTCTTTATGGCTCGTAAGTTCATTGAAATGTCAGTTTAAGTTGCTCGTGATTAGTTGGATAGATATTATTTGTTGCCGGCTGATTTGGCGGGCAATGTCAGCGCCACGTTATATTTCTGCGGCGGATTGCATGTCTCACCGTTGCAGCCCTGATAGGTGACGGTGCCTGTAATCTTGGCGTTGGTCGCGTCGGTCACATCAAATTCTCTCGACAGTTCTACCTTGCCGGTCCAGTAGGTAACCTCGATGCCGAAAATATCGTCGAACTTCTTGACGGGAGCAACCGAAGGCTTCCATGCGCCTTTAAACTTCACGCCGGTCGACTTCGCGAAGTCGGCGTTCATGGCTTTAGGACCGCCTTCGCCCACCTCGAAACCGTAAATGTGCCAGCCGGCGGCAGGAGACAGCGTAAGCACCACGCGGCCTGTCTTTTTGCCGGTCATTTCTACCTTCGACGTCCATGTCGCGGCCCCTTTCTGTCCTTTGAGCGACGGAAGCTGGGCCATTGCAGTCACTGCTGCTATGAGCACAATCAGTGCGGTTATAATACGTTTCATATAGTATGTTATGTTAAAATGGAATGATATTATTAAAATAGAATGATATGCAAAATTAAGAAATTTCCCCCACAATTTATTCTCAAAATCGGCATTTACTCGCTTCTTAAGTCAAAATTTAAGAGTTTCTCTTCATATTTAGCCTTTTTTTGCAAAAACCTTTCACAAACCTATGGCGCAACTATCAAAATATCAAAAAAAAATCGTAAATTTGCAGGAAACTTTTTCAGAAAATATTCATCAATTGCTTTACATAGATGGACAACAATAAAATATTGTACATAGATCAGGAGATTTCTCCCTATCTTCCGGAGTCTCCTCTCGCCGACATCTCCCGCATTCTCCCTCAGGCCATACTTGAAAAAGGATACGAAGTAAGGTCGTTCATGCCCAAATACGGAAACATCAATGAGCGTCGCAATCAGCTTCACGAAGTGATTCGCCTCTCAGGCATGAATATCATTATCGACGACACCGACCATCAGCTCATCATCAAAGTGGCCACTTTGCAGCCTTCACGCATGCAGGTCTACTTTATCGACAACGATGACTATTTCCAGCATCATGGCGTCAAAGATATCGAAATACGACAGACTCCGCAGGACAACGACGAGCGCATCATGTTCTATGTAAGAGGTGTGATTGAAACTGTAAAGAAACTCCGCTGGGAGCCCTCTATCATACAGAATATAGGATGGATTACAGCGCTCGCGCCCCTCTATCTTAAAAAGATGTATGAAGGTGACCCCTCATTCCGCTCTTCCAAGATTGTCTACTCGCTCGTGGGCGACAGTTTCGAGGGTACTCTCGATCCCCGTTTCGTCGAAAAGCTCCTCATGGACGGTTTCTCAAAAGAGGACCTGCAGGAGATAGCCGATGGTCCTGTCGACTGTAAGGCGCTCAATCGCCTGGCAATGAGATACTCCGACGGTATCGTGCAGCTGCTCCCCGATGCTGACCCCGAACTCGTTGAGTTCGCCAAGAGCCTCGGAGTTCCCTTCCTGGAATATCAGGGCGAAGAAAATCTCGCTCAGAACTATCTCGACTTCTACAATAAATTATGAGATTTAAATATATCACAATAGCCGCTTCCGTGTGTGCCGCCGCAACCCTCGCAGGCTGTGGCGAGACCGACGGTATCGGCTCCTCTCTCATCCAGTCCGATAACAATATCGTTATCGAGGACAACTTCACACTCACAGGTCATTCCGTCATCAATGACAAAGTGCAGTCACGCACGGCAATGCTCCTTCTCGGCTCCATTGATGCCGATGATTACGGCCACTTTGAGTCGGACTTCGTCACTCAGTTCATGCCTGTGGCGCAACTTGACACCACGCTGACATCGGCTGCCGCCATCGACTCGGTCAAGCTCAAACTCATGTATGCTCCCGGTAGCTTTGTCGGTGACTCCATCATGCCCATGGGACTTGAAGTGTACCGTCTTACTCAGGGATTGAAAGCTCCGATTTTCTCCGACTTCAACCCCGCCGACTACTACGATGCATCAAAGCCTATCGGCTCGGCAATTTATGTCACCAACAACTTCGAGCTCTCCGACTCGCTCAAAGCGCTCGACCATCGCGACATATATGTTGACCTGCCCCTCGACCTCGGTGTGGAACTATACAATCTCTATCAGTCCGATCCGCAGTCCTATCTGAGTCCCGACGCTTTCGCAAAGCATTTCCCCGGCATCTACGTGCGCAACAGCTACGGCTCCGGCCGCATCACTCAGATTGGTGCCACCCAGCTGCAGCTCTACTATCACTTCGACACCAAGAACTCCGCCGGACGCGACACTACATATAATTATGTAGGCAGTTTCTACTCGGCGACTCCCGAAGTTCTCTCCAATAATAATATAGAATACGCCCTCGCGCCGGAGCTCAATCAGCGCATGCAAGCCGGCGAGCAACTGATTGTAGCCCCCGCGGGTCTGGAAGTGGAGATGGAATTTCCCCTTCTCGATGTCGTGAAATATTTCCGACAGAACTCAGGTCGCCTCTCGGTTATCAATAACCTGACTCTCTCTATCCCCGCAGTCAATATTGCCAATACCTACGGTATCCGCCCCCCGTCGCAGTTGCTGATGGTGCTGAAAAAGGATAAGGATAAATTCTTTGAGGAGGGTAAAGTAACCGACGGCATCACATCGTTCTATGCGACATTCTCCCGCTCGACCGAGTCCTACGACTTCTCATCGCTGCGTGATTATCTGCTTGATGCCCTGGAGCGTGAAGACGAACTGACCGCCGACGACTACACCTTCATTCTGACCCCCGTAGCCGTTGATGCCGAGACAATAAGCGATCCTTATTACGGCACAAGCACTGTATATGTGAAGGCAATCGTCCCCTACGTTCAGCAGCCCGCAATGGCGCGTCTGAAACTTGACGAGGCCAAGATACAGCTGACATTTACAAATCAGTCAGTCAAGTAAAGAAAAAATATTGCGAAGCAAAGCGTAAAAAAAATGATATAACACTTCCAAATGTTATTCAAAACTACTATCTTTGCAATCGCAAAAGCCTAAGCTCTTAATCCTTAATCGGTGTAGAGTGCGAGGCAACAAGCCGCAATAGCTCAGTTGGTAGAGCATTTCATTCGTAACGAAAAGGTCACGGGTTCGAGCCCCGTTCGCGGCTCAAAACAAACAAAAAGCTTAATGCACAGCAAGCCCCCCGGCTCTGTTTATTAAGCTTTTTCTTTTTTTATGGCTTTTTCCGGGGCAGTAGGAAATTAGTGGGAATAAACATACCGTCGTGGGATTCGAAATGGATAGCGTCAGGGTATTCGAAATGGATGGCATCATGATAAAGTATAAGCTACGGTGGCGGGGCATCCGGAGGATGCCGATTTACCAGTAACCGGGGTTGCCGAGCGAAGCGATGGCGCCCCCGGTTACTGGTAAATCGGCGGCCTGCGGACGCCTCGTTATGGATAAGATGAGACTGGCGTAGGTGGTGGGTAGGAGTGGATAATTGTTAAGGATAGTTAAAATTAGTGGGGTGGTGAACTTTGTGCGGGGTGAAGCGTTTTATAGATATAAAGCAGAATTACTTTTTCCATTGCAAGAATGTGATAATGATTGGTTTAGAATATTGAGGCTACCGTGAGGCAGTCTCTTTTTCTTTTTTATTTACACTTGATTTTGTCAATAGGCTATCTTGTCGACAGTCTATTTTCTTTCTTTATATAGTGGCGTAATTCGGCCCTCTTTCTGTAAAGATTAATTGCAATGATTCCCATATATAGATAACTCTCATAATTAATAAAAGCGTCCGCCGACCGCCGATTTAGCCATAACTCTGCCGGTCGAAGCGAAGTGAAGACGTGCAGGGTCAGCTCGCGTTTTTCAACAAATGTGTTTTTTTATTGTGGGCGGCGATTGTATTTTTGAGGCAAATATAATGTCATTAGTGACCGGTTGCTATGTGTGCATTAGGTCACTCGTAATTTATGTCTTATCAATATAATTGACTTGCGTATGAGAAAAAGATTTATTGGAATCAAAGGATTTGCAACGAAGTTTGTGATTGGGGCGACTATAGCGATGGGTGCGCTGTCCTCATGCTCATCGCCGCGATGGCTCGTATTTGGCGAGCGCGAATGGCATATCAGCGACTATTTCGGCCAGATTATTGATGCTGATACAACGTTCCGAATGACGCTGGGCAACGGGTTGATACCTCGCTCACCGGCTATCATCTCGTCGGCCGACTCTGTTGCCAAATACCCCGGAATGGATAAGTTCATGGCCGACATTCTCCACACGGTGCATCTTGACAGTGCCGAGATACTGTTTTATACTCCCGAGATGATGACGATGTTTGTGATACCCAAAGGTGACATGACGGGGTACAGGCCATCATCTATAACGGTTAATATGGGTGAGGATAATCAGTACACTATGTGGGTAAATGATGACGACCCAGAGGAGGACTGGACCCGTCAACCGTCGGAGATGTACACCTATACCTACGTCGATACTCGCAAGCATCGCCTTGTCATTGTCGACGCCTATGACTACGGCACAACTCCGGTAGCGCAGATTACCGTGGCTCAATCACGATGCAAAGCTACTGACTCAATGAAAGTGCCGGTGTATCTCCACTCCGCGTTCTTACCGCGTCGTGACATAGCTAAATATTACCGCGACTTAGAGTTCTGGTCATACCTTGTAGAGTCGCGACGCCAACGTGCCGTTGCCAACTACCTGATAGGGAAGGAACAACAGGAGAGAAATAAACTTCGTTGACCGCACTAATCGCAGGATTCCCGGCGAAAACTACGCGGTTGCGGGCTGAGAATGCCGCAGTCTTATTCAAGTAAGAAAGGTTGCCGTCTTATTCGAGAATGATGTCGCCGAACGATTGTGGTGAATGGAAATCGGGATGCTGGGTGCCCACCGGATTCCATGATAGGAAGTGGGGCTGAGAGGTGCCCGACGCGCATTTGTAAAGATTGCCTTTCATCAATACGGGCAAACCTTTGTATTCTACGCCTATGAGCGATAGGGGAATACGTACCACTACATTCCACGTGAAAAGACCTTCGACTTCGCGGAACGGTTGGTAGCCGCACGAAGCGTAGCACTCTATAGTATCTATCTCCTCGGTGGAGAGACGATGCACGGGGCGACGAGTGGTGCGTCGCGACGCATTGATGGCGCCGATGCAGTTGATGTGGAAACTCCAATACTCACCGTCGGGCTGAGGACGCACGAAGAACGACACGCAAGAGTCCTCCCATACGGGCGAATTGCTCTCGGCATTGACCGCGCGAAGATAGTTACATCTCACGAAAAAGTCGAGGAAGATTGCCTCGTCGGAGTGTGCGGCATTGACTACGGTCAACGGGTGGTAGGGATATTCCTGGGGCCAGTTGAGCGAGTCGATAGGGCAGCGCACGCCGCGTTCCTCAAGTATGGGCATTGCCTCGTCAAGAGTCTTGTTGTCAAGCTCTTTAATATACGGAATGAGTAGTGATTTGTTCATTGTCGTTATTTCGTTTGATATAACCTGAGACGCTTTTGTAGATGCCTACAAGAGCCATTATTATAAGGATAGTGCCGATGATGCGGTTGAGAAACCACATTGAGCGCACGTTGAAATGGGAGCGAATCTTATTGACTCCGAATGTTATCAGATACCACCACAACAGTGCGCCGACAAATATTGCCACATATCCCAGGATGTAGTGGTAATACTGAAACTCGGGGAGCAGGAAGTTGAAGCGGCCGAACAGACCGATTATGAAAAACAGTATCAACGGGTTGGAGATCGTAAACAGAAATCCTGTGCCGAGGTCCTTGAAGAACGTAGTTTTATTCTCGCGGCGCTTGTGGAGCGCGCGTGCGGGATTTTTCTGGAAGAGATATATGGCGAAAGCGACAAGCACTACCGAGCCTATAATCTGAAGAAGATAGTTGTGGGTCTCGATGAAGTCGGTGATAAACGACAGTCCGAGTCCCGTCAGCAAGCAGTAAAATACGTCGGAAAGTGCAGCTCCGATTCCGGTGAAGAACGCCGGCCACCGGCCCTTGTTGAGAGTGCGCTGGATGATGAGCATGCCGACCGGGCCCATCGGTGCCGACACCAGCACTCCGATGAGTAATCCGCTAAGTATGATCTGACCAAACGACTCCATGTCCTTTTCTCTGTTTCTCTAAAGCGTTGCATCCTTGCAGATGCAACTACAAAGATAACAAATCAAGTTGATTGAACACATCGTTTACCCGATTTTTTGGGATTATTTTAACAATACGCAACAAAAAAGGCGGCGCATCGGGATATGATGCGTCGCCTTTAAGCGTTATTGCGGATATTCCCGACGGGAATACCTGTTTATTTCACGAGGACTTTGGTAGCCTGGCCGTCGACATTGACGATGTAGAGGCCGGGAGCTACGTGGAGCGAGGGCATCATTACGCCCGCCATGTTGTAGACTGCTACGTTGGTGTACTCGCCTTCGATGATGATTTCACCGTTGGAGCTGTAAACGCGGTAATCGTTACCACCGATCTCGTCGGTGACTACATCTTCAACGCCTGATACTGCTTTGGTGGCGTAGACTACGAAGCTGTGGGCGGGAACAGTAACCGATACCGAAGTACCTGCTCCGTTGAGCGTGCCATTGTAGCCGCGCGATGCCGATATAAGCTGACAATTGTTGGCATTGAGGCTTGTTGAAGTTGCTGATACTGTGGCGTTGGCCGTACCGGGGTTGATAAAGGCGATGATTTCCTTTGAGCCTTTGGTCAGACGGATGCTGCGCACGCCGGTATTGTTGCCGAAACCGTTGTAGACTGGGGTTACATCCTTAGCGAACATTTCGGGATTAGCGCGGCGGAGCCAGTTGAGTTCCGAATAGTTCTGCTTGAGCGCTGCGCGGTCGTTGCTGGTGTACCAGCCTGTCGGGGGCATATACTTGGGATCGGTGCGGTTGCTGCTGCCGAGCACGCGGTCGTAGCCGAGTTCGTCAAACTGCCACATCATTTTGGGACCGGGTGACATGAGCAACTGAGCTGCGATGGAGCTCATGCGTTTCATCTTGTTGGAGGTTGAGACGGTTGCCTGGCTTGCCACCCACTGCTCGTCGTGGCTCTGTGCGTAGTCAACGGTTGAGCATACGGGACGGCTGCACTCCTTGGAGTTGAAGTAACGCAGGTCGGCGCCGTTCTGCTTCACGTAGCTGATTGCATTGCCGTTCTGGTTGTTCCACTGATACTGGCCGTCGTTACCCATCTGGATCTCTTCATCCACGCCGGCGAGGTTCTCGTTGATGTGGATAGCGTTGGGGTTGACCTTGAGGATAGCGGCGTGGAGTCGTTTCATGCGGTCGATACGGCTCTGGTTGTACTTCTCGGTGTTGCCGCCGTAGCTGTTGGTGTCGCCGAGACCTTTCACGAGGTCGAAACGGAAACCGTCAACCTTGTAGTTGGTGAGCCAGTGGGTGAGAACATCAACCCAGTGCTGCTCAACGAGGCCGTATTCCTGCTTGATATCCTCATACACGCCGTAGTCGTGAGGACAGGTGGCATTGTAGAAGGGGCTCTTGCCTGCGTCATACATCGCATACCAGGGGTGGAGACCCGGAGTGTGGTTGAACACGATGTCAAGGATTACGGCGATACCTTTTTCGTGGCACTTGTCAACGAATTCCTTGAGGTCGTCGGGCGAACCGTAAGCCTTGTCGAGGGCCATGTAGGAGTTGGTGTTGTAACCCCATGAGTTGTTGCCGTCAAATTCCATCACGGGCATCAGCTCAACGGCCGATACGCCGAGTTCGTAGAGGTAGGGAATCTTGTCGATGGCAAGACGGATAGTACCGTCAGCCTTCTCCGAGGTGCCGGTGAAGTCGCGGATAAGGAGTTCGTAGATTACGAGGGCATCCTTGTTCTTGAGCTCGAAGTTGTTGACTTTCCACTTGTAGGTGTCGTGCATGTCGCCTTTGTAGACAGCGAGCATGGTATCGTCAAACTGGCTGTAGGGGTAAGCCGGACGATCGGCGAAAACGTCATCTTCAAGCCACTTGTCGCTCAGGTGGTCGAGCACGAGGTGAGCATAGGGGTCGCTTACTTTGTACTGGCCGTCCACAAGGTAGTAGTAGGGATAGTAAGTAGAGTTGTCAAGACCCTTTACGGTAATCCAGAAGTAGCGGAAACCGTTGTAGTCCTGATATTTCATAGTGTTGCTTGCGAGGGCTTCGTAGTTGTCCCACGAGCCTACGATGATAACCGATGACTTGCCGGGAGCTGCGATACAGAATGTCACGCTGCCGTCAGCATTCTTGACAGCGCCCTGCTTGGGAACACCGCCGGGATAAGTGCCGCTCTCCGATGATTTCACGTATAACACGGGGAGGGTAGCCTCTTTAGTACCATTGCTGTTGGTGGCTACGGCCTTCACGTTGTTCTGTACGCCGGGAGTGGAGAAGTTCTGAGTATAGGTGAGAGATGTGGCGTTGGAAGCCGATTTCACCTCTTTGTCATCTACGTAGATTTTGAGGGTGGCTGCCTGGGTGCTCGATGCCGTAAAGGTGAAGCTGGTCGCCTTGGTGATGGTTGTGTTTGACGGACTGGCTGTCAGCGACACGTAAAGCCCTTCGGGATAAACGTCGATAAACTGGTCGGCAGTCTGAACCGAGCCGGCTGAATTGCGGGCAATGATACAGATTTTGCTGATATGCTCGTTGGCATTGGTGATTCCGAAATATGTGCGGAGGTCACCGAGTGAAATCTGGTATTGGTTGCTTGCTGTTCTTTTGAGTTTGTATTTCTCGGCGTTGTCACCCCAAGTGGAGGTGTAGGCCCATTTGTCGGGCGAAAGATTGGTGTACACACCGATGTGGGCATAAAGGTCGGTAGACAGACCCTGCAGGCCGGCTACACCCGATTCCGTTGCATCGAATGTAATCACGACATTCTTGCTTGACTCCTGCAGCGGCGCGGGTGAAGGCGTGAACATAGCAGCCTTAACACTAAGAGCCGACATCAGGACGAATGCCGTTAACAAAGTTAAGATTCTCTTCATGATTAAAGTGATTGTGATTTTATGGTTATAAATTAGTTTTATAAGTATGATAGCGTGCCGTCGCGGTTAATCCTGATAATGCACTGTGGATTAAGACGATTGCAGCGAAGAAATGTAAGTTTTGTAAAAATTTTTAAGGTTAAAAAAGCAAGTCTTTTACCCAATCCTTTTTTAATGGCATTATCTATACAAAGATAGAGAATATATTCCGCATATGCAAGCCTTTAGCTTTTTTTATAAAAATAAAGTACGCAGAGTGTTGGCCCGTAGGAATGGGGGAAATGTTTAAAATCGAGATACGGCTGCAGCGTAATCAATAGTTGCGGAATTCCTTGCGCGATGCGTCAATGCGCAACATTATGAATATCAGTACAGTAAATCCCCATAGCGACGAACCTCCGTAGCTGAAGAAGGGGAGCGGAATACCGATTACGGGACATAGCCCGATAACCATGCCGATGTTGATGCACAGGTGAAATATCAGATAGCTCGCCACGCAGTAGGAGTAGACGCGCCCGAATGGGGTGGGCTGTCGTTCGGCTATAGCTATCACTCTGAGTATCAATATAAGGAACAGCAGGAGCGTGATGGTGGAACCGATAAAGCCTTCCTCCTCGCCTATGGTGCAGAAGATGAAGTCGGTATGCTGCTCGGGCACATATTTCAGTTTGGTCTGGGTGCCGTTAAGAAAGCCTTTGCCCGCCAAGCCGCCCGAACCGATTGCAATCTTGGCCTGATTGACGTTGTAACCCGCCTTCAACGGGTCATCCTCGATGCCGAGCGACACCTTGATACGGGTCTGCTGGTGAGGCTGCAACGCTTTGTTAAACACGTAGTTGACCGACATCATGAACGTGAGCGATGCTCCCGCCACAATCACCGGCATAATCAGTCTGCGGCAATGGCTCTTTATCAGTTCATACAGGCAGTAGACCATCGCTACAATCGTGATACCGAACATTATAGGCACGCCGGGCAGGTCGATGCCACCGATGACGGCAACTCCGGTTATCACAATTGCCGTAAATATAAACCACATCGACAGGTTGCGGGCCGCTATGGCGCTCTTGCTGAAGAAGGCCGCTATCACCACCATGGCGAGGTCAATCAGCACGAATACGGTAAACTCGCCCGATGGCATGCCGAGTATGGCCGACGTAGTGTATTTGACTGTAACTACGAATATTACAATGGAGAATACAAAGCCGAAGAGCACCAGCCCGCTCATTCCCTCGCGGTAAAGCACAAACATGAGCGAGAGGTAGACAAGTGCCGACCCGGTTTCGTTCTGCGCCAGGATAAGCATGATAGGCACGCCTATGATGGCTCCCGCCTTTATGTAGTTGATTCGCTTTGAGTTGAGATTGAAATTGTAGCCGCTGAACAGTTTGGCCAGCGCGAGTGCCGTGGCAAATTTACCGAACTCCGCGGGCTGCAGACTCATAGGTCCGAGCACAAGCCATGAGTGTGAACCCTTGATATTTGGCGCAATAGCTATCGTCACCATGAGCAATGCCACTATGACGAAATATATCGGGTAGGCATACGTCTCATACATGCGTTTGTCAATCAGCAGCAGCGCGAAGCCGAGCACAAAAGAGAAGCCAATCCATCGTATCTGCTTGCCCGAAAATTCGTCAAACGAGAATATGCTCGCGTTGTCGAAATCGTAGCTTGCAGCATAAATACTTATGGCACCGCCGATTACGAGTAGCAGATACAGCAGGATGACGCTCCAGTCAACCCTGGTGAGTATTGATGATTTTTCAGTGCTTCTTGACTCCACTGCTGATAATTGTATTTGATGTTAACATTCTTTCCTCAAGATATTTGCGCTGAGGAGATATTTGGCCCGTAAGATACTTCTCCATCACGAGCGAACCGATAGGCACACCGTAAGTGGCACCGAAACCTGCATTCTCGACATACACGCATATCGCGATTTTAGGATCGTTGTAGGGCGCGAAACCGATAAATGCCGAGTGGTCCTTGCCGTGGGGATTCTGTGCGGTACCTGTCTTGCCGCACACCTCTATGTCGGGGAGCGCTGCGAGTCGGCACGTACCGCCGGTGACGGCCATGCGCATACCTTCGGCAATAGCAGGGTAATATTGCGGGTCGACGGTGGGATAGCGCTTCTCGGTGTACTGACTTTCAAGAAGTGTGTCCTGCACCTCCTTGACTACGTGGGGGGTGATGAACCATCCGCGGTTGGCCACCGTGGCGCAGAGGTTGGCTATCTGCAGCGGGGTGGCGAGCACCTCACCCTGGCCTATGGCGATTGAAATGATGGTGTTGGCGCTCCAGTGGTTCTCGCCGTATCGGTCGTTGTAGAACTGTGCGTTGGGGAGGAAGCCGCGGCTCTCGCTCGGCATGTCCACGCCGAGCTTATATCCGTAGCCCATGCTTACGAGGTGTTTTTTCCACACTTCAAATGCGTTGGCAACCGAACCGTATTTCGAGCGTCGGTTGTCGAGCATGTTTTTGAGACCCCAGCAGAAGAAGCCGTTGCACGATGTCTGCAACGCCGGTTTCAGCGGCAGTGGTGACGGATGGCCGTGGCAACCTACACGCAGTCCGCCGTTGATATAGCCGTGATAGCAGGGGTAGGTGGTCTGCAGATTGATTACTCCTTCGTTGAGAAGTATCAGGCCCTGCGTGGGCTTGAAGGTAGAGCCGGGAGGATAGGCCGCCATGAGCGCTCGGTCGAAGAGCGGTTTGTAGGGGTCATCCTTCAGCAGGTTGTAGTTCTCGCCGCGCTGTCGGCCTATGAGCATCGTGGGGTCGTAGGTGGGGCTTGATACCATGCAAAGTATCTCGCCCGTAGAGGGTTCGATGGCTACTACGGCGCCGATTTTGTTGACCATCAGGCTCTCGGCATATTCCTGAAGCTTGATGTCGAGGCTCAGTGTAAGGTTGCGTCCCGCAATGCCGGGAATATCCTCGGCGCCATCCTTGTAGCGGCCCTGTATGCGGCCGTGGGCGTCGCGTATAAGTATCTCCTTGCCCTTGAATCCGCGCAGGTGGTGGTCGTAGCTCTTCTCGATGCCGAGGTCACCGCAGTAGTCGCCGCGCTCGTAGTAGGGGTCTTTCTTGATGTCGTTTTGGTTTACCTCGCGTATGTTGCCGAGCACGTTGGCTGCCGAGCGGTGGTTGTATTCACGGAGTATGCGTTTCTGAATGAAGAAGCCGGGGAAACGGTAAAGTTTCTCCTGCAGTCGTCCGTAGTCCTGCGCCCCGAGCTGAGTGAGGAATGTCTGCGGGGTATATGAGGAATAGCCGGCCGACTTCTTCATGTCGGCCATGCGCTTGTCGAATTGTTCGCGGGTAATGTTCAGCGTGTTGCAGAGGTCGACGGTGTCAAACGGCTGCACGTCGCGTGGTATCATCATCACGTCGTAGGCCGGCTGGTTGTACACCACGAGCTCGCCGTTGCGGTCATAGATAAGTCCGCGCGAGGGGTAGACTGTCTTTTTCAGGAATGCGTTGTTGTCGGCCGAGTCCTTGTATTTGTCGTCATCGAGCTGTATGGCATAAAGCCTTGCGATATATATGATTACGATAAGTATGATAAACGATGCGACGACATATTTGCGTTTTTCAAGTTTATAGTCTTTTCTCATTTCGTCGGAATGTTAAAGAGTCTATCGCAATAATTATGATAAAAGTCAGAAGTGCGCTCGATGCTATCTTTATGAGCAGGCGCATGGGATTGAACAGTGAGAATGACTCAATCATGAAGAACAGTGCGCAGTATATCAGCGAAATGGAGAATACGTATTTCAGATACACCGCCACGCCTAATGACCGGAACGACGGCATAGGCATCGACATCTCCTCTTCGCGGGGGAAGTAGAGTCTGAGTACCGGTCGGCGTAGCACGCCGAGAAGCGTGCAGGCCAGGGAGTTCATGCCCTGAGTGTCGGAGAATATATCGATGGTGAGGCCCAGCAGGAACGAGACGGTCAGCACCCAGTTGGTGCTCATCGTCATGGGCAGTTTGATGATGAGATAGATGAATACCAGAGGCACGGCATAGCCGAACAGGCAGATGTGGTTGAACACAATTACCTGTGCCAACACCATCAATACGTATAATATTACAAATTGTAACGCTGTCTTTACCATCGGGTATTAAAATTTGGTTTTGGCAGTTTCTTCATCGTTCTCAACTTCGACCTGTTTTATCTCTTCTCCGAGGTCGCTTGAGATTACTCTTACGGTGGAGAGTCGGGAGAAATTGGTTACCAACTTCACGCGCAGGGTGTAGAAGTTGTCGTCAATGGTCTTTTCAGTACCCACAACCACGCCTACTGGAATACCTTCGGGGAACATGGCCGAGTAACCGCTCGTGATGACGGTGTCACCGGGCTGGTAGACAGTGTGGCGCGGCAGCTCCTCAAGCAGTGCTGCCTGCGGGTCTTTGCCGTCCCATACGAGCGAACCGAAAGCATCGTTGCCCTTCACTTTGCACGAGAGGCGGAAGTTGGGGTTGAGCAGCGAAATCAATCGCGAGTAGTGTTCGCCCACGATATTGACCACGCCCACGATACCGTTCTGGTCAACTACGCCCATTTCAGGACGAATACCGTCCTTCGAGCCCTTGTTGATGGTGATATAGTTATAGGGCTTGTGGATGCTGTTGTTAATCACCGAGGCGATGATAAATCGGTAGGGTAGAAGCGGTTCCGGCAGCGTCATGGTGTCGGAGTAGTATTTCTCCTTGTAGAGCTGCAGCTCGGCTTTCAGTCCTATCACCTCCTCTTCGAGTCGGGCGTTCTGTATCTGAAGTTCTTCGTTGGTTTCACGCAGATTGAAATACGACGTGATATTATGCGACATGTCGTATATGCCCGCCGAGAACCGGCCCGCCGACGTCATGTAGATATGATGCTGGTAGGGATTCTTGTCAAACAGGAATATACAACTCACAATCACATAGAAGAGAAATACAAACCATGTGCTGTGTCTTACGAAGAAATCAAATAGATTGCGCACTTAATAGCGTGTTGACTGCTTGATTAACAAATGAATAAATATCAACGACTTTCACATACAGGGGCGCGCAATCGCTGCACGTCCCTGCATGTAGGGGTCGTAATTTTCCCTCAACTGATAAGTCTCTCTTCGGTGAAGAGCGCGCTTATCGGATAAGGAATGAGAAGTGGTCGATGTTCTTGAGCGCAACGCCTGTACCCTTGGCCACTGCGAGCAGAGGCTCGTCGGCAACGTGGAACTGGATACCGATTTTGTCGGTCAGACGCTTGTCGAGACCGCGGAGCAATGCACCGCCGCCGGCCAGCCAGATACCGTTGTGCACGATGTCGGCATAGAGTTCGGGGGGAGTCTGCTCAAGCGCGCTGAGCACGGCAGCCTCGATTTTTGATATTGACTTCTCGATGCAGTGCGAAATCTCCTGATACGAAACGGGAATTTCCATCGGGAGTGCTGTCATCTGGTTGGGACCGTGTACAATGAAGTCCTCCGGCGGATTTTCGAGTTCGGTGAGAGCGGAGCCGACGTGCATCTTGATTTGCTCGGCTGTGCGCACGCCTACCTTGACATTGTGGGCGCGACGCATGTGGCCCTGGATGTCGTCGGTGAGGTCGTCACCTGCAATCTGGATACTCTTGTTTGACACGATGCCGCCGAGTGATATTACGGCAATCTCGGTAGTACCGCCGCCTATGTCGACAATCATGTTGCCTTCGGGGGCAGCTACGTCAAGACCGATACCGAGGGCGGCTGCCATCGGCTCGTATATCATGTAGACATCGCGGCCGTTGGCATGCTCCGAGGAGTCACGCACGGCGCGGATTTCCACCTCGGTAGAGCCGGAGGGGATACCTACGACCATACGCAGCGAGGGTGAGAACCAGTTGTTCTTGGAACTTGCTTTCTTCACGAGACCGCGTATCATGAGTTCCGCGGCGTTGAAGTCGGCAATCACACCTTTGCGCAGAGGGCGCACGGTGCGGATGTTCTCAGGCTCCTTGCCTTCCATCTGCTGGGCCTCCTTACCGACAGCTATGAGCTTGTCGGTGCGGCGGTCGAGAGCAACGATAGAGGGCTCGTCGATAACGATTTTATCGTTGTGTATTATGATTGTATTGGCCGTGCCGAGGTCAATGGCAATCTCTTTTGTGAGGCTGAATAATCTCATTATATATATAACGTTGTTGTGGTTGTTTCTGTCTTAGTGCTTGAAGTGGCGGATGCCGGTAGTCACCATTGCCATGTCGTGGGCATCGCAATATTCTACAGAGTCATTGTCACGGATAGAACCTCCGGGGTGGATTACTGCGGTGATGCCTGCTTCGTTGGCAATCTCCACACAGTCAGCAAAGGGGAAGAATGCATCCGATGCCATAACAGCTCCGTGGAGGTCAAAGCCGAATGAATGGGCCTTGGCAATAGCCTGGCGCAGAGCATCAACGCGTGAGGTCTGGCCGATACCGCTTGCGTAGAGCTGACCGTTCTTGGCGAGCACAATGGCGTTGCTCTTCGACTGTTTCACAATCTTGTTGGCGAAGAGAAGGTCTGCTACCTGTTCGGCGGTGGGAGCTTTCTTGGTCACGGTTTTGAGCATATCGGGAGTCTCTACTGCAGTGTCGCGGTCCTGAACGAGAGCGCCGTTGAGCGCCGAACGGAACTGACGGCTGCGGGGAGCTACCTGTTTCTGCACGAGGATGATACGGTTTTTCTTCTGCTCGAGAACTGCGAGCGCGCCCTCGGTGTAGGCCGGAGCGATGATTACTTCAAAGAAGATTTTGTTGATTTCCTCGGCAACGTTTTCGTCGATTTCAGCATTGCAGATGAGTACGCCGCCAAATGCCGATACGGGGTCGCCGGCAAGTGCGTCGGTCCATGCCTGCATTACGGTAGGACGGGTTGCTACGCCGCAAGCGTTGTTGTGCTTGAGGATGGCAAATGTTGTTTCAGCACCGAACTCGGCGATGAGCTGAGTGGCAGCGTCGATGTCGAGGAGGTTGTTGTAAGAAATTTCCTTGCCGTGGAGCTGGTCGAACATAGCGTTAAGGTCGCCGTAGAAGAAGCCCTTCTGGTGGGGGTTCTCGCCGTAGCGCATTGCGCGCTGACCGTTGATAGCTATGCGGAGATCGTCGGCGTCAGCGCCTGCGAAGTAGTTGTAGATAGCTGAGTCATAACCCGATGATACGGCGAAAGCCTCTTTGGCAAACCAGCGGCGCTGCTCCAGTGTAGAGTTGGCGCCTGATGCTTTGAGCATATCGGCGAGGGGTGCGTACTGGTCTTTCGATGCTACGATGACTACGTCGTTGTAGTTCTTGGCTGCACCGCGTATGAGCGATATGCCGCCTATATCTATCTTTTCGATGATGTCCTCGTCCGACGCGCCCGATGCTACTGTAGCTTCGAAGGGGTAGAGGTCGACGATGACAAGGTCGATTTCGGGAATTTCATACTGTGCTATCTGCTGACGGTCACCTTCGTTGTCGCGACGGTTGAGAATGCCGCCGAAAACTTTGGGGTGAAGTGTCTTGACACGGCCTCCGAGGATTGAGGGATAACCTGTAAGGTCCTCTACTGCCTCGCAGTTGTAACCAAGACTCTCGATAAACGATTTGGTACCTCCTGTGGAAAGAAATTTAACGCCTTCGGCGTTCAACAAACTTAGAATTTCATCCAGACCATCCTTGTGGAACACTGATACAAGGGCGGTTTTAATCTTTTTTACGTCAGACATATTGGCTCTTTTGTGGTTCGTATAATTTAATGTGCAAATTTAAATATTTTTTTTCACATAATACCTCTATTTTTAATCTTTTACTAAACAGATTTTGCAGATAAATGTTAAATATATATACATTAAATAAATTTCATCATGAAAAAGATAGGTATTTTCTACGGATCCACTACCGGTTCGACCAAAGCGGTAGCTTATAAATTGGCTAAACTTCTCAATGTGGAAGAAGCTGACGTTCATGAGGTTGCTTCTGTAGCTCCCTCGGCATTGGGTAATTACGATGTGCTGATTTTCGGCACTTCGACATGGGGTTCCGGCGACCTGCAGGAGGACTGGTATGATTTTGTCGACGGCGCTGCCGCTCTCGACCTCCGGGGCAAGACAATTGCTCTCTTCGGCTGCGGCGACGAGACCATGAGCGATACTTTCTGCTCGGCTGTCGGTAAATTGTATGAAAAATTCAAATCGACCGGCGCTGAGTTTGTCGGTGCTTTTGATGTCGACGGTTACTCGTTCAATCATTCCGACGCTGAAGTCGACGGCCGCTATGTAGGCCTGCTCCTCGACGAGGTGAACCATCCTGAATACACTGACCTCCGTCTCCGCAAATGGGCTACCGAGGTTACCGAAGCTATAAAATAAAGGCTATAAAATAATGATATACATATAGTTCGCTTGTCCGTTAGGTAAATCCCTTCCGGACAGGCGAACTGTATATCTACTCGACTTTCTTTTCAGTATGCGTCTCTAATTCTAAAAGGAACTTTTTGGCTGTCAGTCCGCCGCCATATCCGGTCATGGAGCCGTTGCTTCCTATCACTCTGTGGCACGGCACAATGATTGAAACGGGATTGATGGCATTGGCTGCGGCAACAGCCCGCACGGCCTTCGGATTCCCTACGCGACGGGCCAGTTCGGCGTACGATATTGTAGCACCGTAGGGGATGCGGGTCAATTCGGTTCTTACTGTCTGTTGAAACTCTGTCCCGACAAACATGAGCGGCATGTCAAATGTGCGTCGCTCTCCTCGGAAATATTCGTCAAGTTGCCTTATTGTCAACTCTATAACGGGTGTGACACAATCGTGATATTCAGCACAGATATATCGCTTGATATGTCGGTCAACCGCCTCACGATGCCCCTCTGCCACCCAGTCGCAAAGGCACAATTTTCCCTCGTATTCCCCCAGAATCAATTCTCCGGCGGCCGACTCATATCGTGCTACATTTATATTCTTCATACTATATTAATATTGAATTTTGCGTTAATGTGAATCACAGTGCTTGGTATTAATGACCGCGTCATTTGCGGTCACGTTGAATCTCATCCCTAAAATTACGCCAAAATTCTCTAATCTGCAAAATTTCTCCGCACATGCAACTCTCCGTTTTAGTGTAAAAAACGGTTAATTGCTTTGTAGGTCAATCTATTTGTCGTATCTTTGTGACTTAAAATAAAATAAAGGAAAAAGTATGCTCACTCGTTTGGTGGACGAAAAAAATATAAAGGAACTTCGCAAGTTGTTGGAAACGAGCGACAATATAGTGATTACCACTCATATAGCGCCTGACGGCGACGCCATAGGCAGTTCGCTCGGCATGGCTAATGTGCTTGCCGCTATCGGCAAGACAGTCAAGGTCATTACCCCCGACACTCCTCCGCGCAACCTGACGTTCCTCCCCGGAGCAAAAGACATCGTGGTGTACACGCGTTACACCGAGTTTGCCGAACAGCTCATCAAGAATGCCGACCTCATTCTGGCGCTCGACTACAATGATATAAAGCGCATTGACCGTGTCGGCGACGCCGTGCTCGGCTCCAAGGCAGCCAAGGTGATGATTGACCACCACCTCTTCCCGGGCGACTTTGTCGATGTCAAGATTTCCCACCCCGAGGTTTCGTCGACTTCGATGCTCGTGTTCCGTGTGCTCTGCCGACTTGAGCTCTTCCCTTACATCGACAAGAAAGCTGCCACGTGTATCTACACCGGTATGATGACCGACACGGGCAACTTCTCTTACAACTCCAACGACCCCGATCTCTACCTCGTCATAAGCGAACTTATCAAAAAAGGTATCAACAAGGATGCTATATATTCTAAGGTATATAATTCCAACACCGTTGACCGTCTGCGCCTCAATGGTTTTGCCGTAGAGCAGAAGATGAAGGTATATGATGAGTACCACGGCGCATTGATAACACTGACGCGCGACGAACTCAATCGATTCCGCTATCAGAAAGGTGACACCGAGAGCCTGGTCAACGTGCCTCTCACGGTGCCCGAAATCATATTCTCCGTATTCCTTCGCGAGGAGTCAGATTATATTAAGGTGTCGACCCGTTCGAAAGGGGAGTTCCCAGTCAACAAACTTTGCGAGGAGCATTTCAACGGCGGCGGTCACAAAAATGCTGCCGGCGGCGAGTTCTTCGGCACTATGGAGGAAGCGGTGGCCCACTTTGAAAAAGTGATTCCGCAGTATCTGCCGCTCATTGAGGCGCAGGTCGAGCCGAAAGGGAAGAAAAAGTAATCCGGTTTAAAAAATTAAAGAATAGACTATCATAATGAAATTATCACGACTTTGCTTGATTGCTGCCGCAGGTGTTGCCTCGGCAATGGCGTTCTCGAGTTGCGACGACGGCAAGAGCTATGCCGACCTCCTGACCGAAGAAACGCACGCGGTCAACTATTTCCTTGCTAATCATCGCGTTGTCAACGAAATTCCTGCCGACACTGTGTTTGAGTACGGCGAGAATGCACCCTATTATCGTATAGATGAGGACAGTAACCTCTATATGCAGGTGATAAATCCCGGTACGCCCGACAACAAAGTGTCGTACGACGAACTGATATATTTCCGCTACACCCGCTACAATCTCAAGTATTACTTCGAGACCGGCGACCTCGTGGGCAGCGGTAATTCCAACAACCTCAACATTCAGGCTACCTCGTTCCGCTATGGCAACACCTCATTGTCGTCAGCTTCGGAGTTTGGTATGGGTATCCAGATGCCTCTGAAATATCTCGGCGTTGATTGCGAAGTGAATCTCGTTGTGAAATCGCAGATGGGACCTACGTCCGACATGGCCAACGTCGTACCCTTCCTGTTCAATCTCCGCTACTTCCGTCAGCCCTACTAACTGGCGGCGTCCGTAACGATATACCGATAAAAATTAGTTATCTATTATAAGATTTATTATAAAATGTCGCTCATAAAATCAATCTCAGGAATACGCGGCACCATTGGCGGTCGCGAAGGTGAAGGACTTTCACCCATTGATGTAGTGAAATTTACAGCGGCCTACGCTGCCTTTATCCGTAAATCAACCTCTCTCGATACCAATAAGATAGTAGTGGGCCGTGACGCCCGCATCTCCGGTCCGATGGTAAGCGATATCGTATGCGCAACCCTGACCTCAATGGGCTTCGATGTTGTCAACATCGGCCTTGCATCTACTCCCACCACCGAGATAGCGGTAGTAGAGGAAGAGGCTTGCGGCGGTATCATCATCACCGCTTCACACAACCCCAAGCAGTGGAACGCTCTCAAACTCCTCAACGAGAAGGGTGAATTTCTCAACGATGCGCAGGGCAAAGAGGTGCTCGCAATTGCCGAAAGCGGCAAACTCGACTTCGTCGAAGTAGATGACCTCGGACATATTTTCACCAACAATACTTACGACGACAAGCACATACGCAAAGTGTTGTCGCTTCCCGTCGTCGACATTGACGCTATCCGTAAAGCCAACTTCACCGTAGCTGTCGATGCTGTCAACTCGGTAGGCGGTGTCATCATTCCCAAGCTCCTCAAAGCTCTCGGCGTGAAGAATATTATCGAACTCAACTGCGAGGCTACCGGACATTTTGCCCACACTCCCGAGCCTATCCCCGAAAACCTTACCGATATTTCCAACCTGATGCGCACGGCTAAAGCCGACGTAGGTTTCGTGGTCGATCCCGACGTTGACCGTCTGGCTATCGTCATGGAGAACGGTGAGATGTTTGTCGAGGAATACACTCTTGTGGCCGTAGCCGACTATATTCTTGGCAAAACTCCCGGTTCGACTGTTTCAAACCTCAGCTCGTCACGTGCGCTGCGCGACGTAACCCGTCGTCATGGCTGCCAGTATTCGGCTGCCGCTGTCGGTGAGGTGAACGTTGTGACCAAAATGAAAGAGACGGGCGCGGTAATCGGTGGCGAAGGCAACGGCGGTGTCATTTACCCCGAAGCCCACTATGGCCGCGACGCTCTCGTTGGCGTGGCAATATTCCTTACATTGCTTGCCAAGAGCGATAAGACCGTTTCCGAGCTCAAGGCTACCTATCCGCAGTATGAGATTGTCAAGAACAAAATCGAACTGACTCCCGACATCGACGTTGACGCTATCCTCGCTTCGGTCAAGGAACGTTTCGCCGACGAGCAGATTACCGACATCGACGGTGTGAAAATCGATTTCGCCGATTCTTGGGTTCACCTGCGCAAATCAAACACCGAACCTATTATCCGTATCTACGCCGAGGCCTCCGATGCAGAGCGTGCCAATGCGCTCGTGAAGCAGATTAAGGATGTCATCTGCGCCATAACAGGAAAATAAATGAAATTAAGACCCCGTTCCCCAATATTTGTTAAAAACTCGGCGGTCGATTTTTGAGTGCATTTGTTCGGTGGTTGAAGGAGTTATGGGGTTCCATAACGACTGAAACCGACGGACAAATACGC
>JAAVEW010000022.1 GCA_014801075.1 Barnesiella sp.
TGACGCAAAAATTTCAGTAGAGTCAGCAGTCGGGGATATTGCTGTATCTCGTCAAGAAATACCAATGTGTCCTCTTTTGACCCTAAGCGCTCTCCGGCAACCGAGCTAAGCCGCAGGTGAAATTCCTCTACCGACGAGACCGATTCAAACAGGCGGTCAGTGTCATAATCCTCAATGTGATTGATTTCCACCACGTTCTTGAAAATCTTCGAGGCAACATGGTTGATTATAAAAGACTTTCCTGTCTGTCGCGCACCTGTCAGCATCAGAATCTTGTCCGACCCTGATGTAAAGTGCTGATATATATCTGTTTCTATCTTTCTGTATAGCATGATCTACACTTTTCCAATAAATTTCACCCCGTAAAAATACACTTTTCCTATAAAAATGGCAAGTAAAAAATACACTTTTCCTATAAATTTGGTTGGTATAAACTACACTTTTCCGATTTTATGGGAAGGATATGAGATGGGATGGGCGGATATGAAATTGTATGATATGAAAAATCCACCCGGGGTATGGACGCGATAAATGAACTGCACCCCAAAAGTTAGACATAAAACTTTTGGAGTGTAGTTTTATTATGAAACATAGCTTTGAAGAAAAACTTAATTATGTAAGGTTAGCACTTGACGGCACACCACAAAGACAAATATGTAAAACATATGGGCTTGGCCATAACAACCTGAGATTCTGGATAGATCGCTATAGATTATATGGAGAAGAAGGTTTAAAGTCAAAGCCTTATGTCGACATCAGTGCTAATAAAAAAGAACGATTGATACGTCTATATGAAGAAAAAGGTGTACCTTTGCGCCAAATCTGCATTGAGCATAACATCAGCAGAGCAGCCTTTGAAAAATGGATAAAGCAAGTACATACCAGAGGCGACGGATTGCTTTATAAAAAACAACAACAAGACCATCCACCCAAAGATCCTATGGCACGCCCCAAGAAGAAAGAACCACAGACAGAGCTTGAAAAGCTTCAGTATGAAAACCTTCGTTTGAGAGCAGAGAATGCGCTATTAAAAAAAGTGAAGGCCTTAGTCGAGGAAGAAGAAGCCCGGGCAAGACGCAATGGGCGGAAGCCATCAACGAACTAAGGTCGGAATATCCTCTTGACTTACTATTAGAGTTGAAAAAGATGGCTCGTTCTGTGTTTTATTATCATCTTAATCGTCTGAAATCAGAAGATAAATATGCTGAAGAAAAAGAAACAATAATGTCTATTTTTCACGAGCATAAGGGTCGTTATGGCTATAGACGCATAACCGATGAGATGCGAAACCGTGATAAGGCAATAAACCACAAGACTGTTCAGAAGCTTATGCAGTCAATGGGGCTTAAAAGTCAGATACGCAAAGTACGCTATCGTTCATATAAGGGTACGGTTGGTAAAACGGCTCCCAATATCATAAACCGTAACTTTGCAGCATCAGCACCTAATCAAAAGTGGGCAACCGATATAACACAGATAAACATAGGCAATACAAAGCTATACTTGTCACCGATACTTGATATGTACAATGGTGAGATCATATCCTATAACATCTCAAAATCACCAAACTTAGAGCAAATATATGATATGCTTGACAAAGCTTTTGCCAAATATGATAATCTTGACGGATTAATAATACACTCCGATCAGGGTTGGCAATATCAACATTATGGTTATAGACAACGGCTTAAGCAACGGCATATAACTCAAAGTATGTCACGTAAAGGGAATTGTCTTGACAATGCAATGGCAGAGAACTTCTTCGGCATCATGAAGTCAGAACTCCTTTATGCCGAGAAATTTGAGTCGCCGGAAGCCTTTATAAAGGCTTTGGATGAATATATTGATTATTATAATAATAAAAGAATTAAATCCCGGTTAAATGGCAAGAGTCCGGTGCAGTACCGAACTCTTTCAATAACTGGCTAATGTTTAATCCGTCCAACTTTTTGGGGTCACTTCATTTATCGCGTCCCTACNGCCGGTGGNTGATAACGGGGCCGGATGCCGGTGGTTGGGCCCNACGNCCGGTTACACTAACTCGGCGAGGACGTGGCGTATCTGCTCGTAGGTGGTGAGGCGGGTGGGGACGAGCGGCAGGCGCAACTCGTTCTCTATCATACCCATTGCGTGGAGCACGCACTTCACGCCGGCGGGGTTGCCGTCGACAAAGAGCAGCTTGAACAGNTCGGTGAAGCGATGGTGTATCTGACGCGCCGTGTCGTAGTCACCCTCGCGGGCTATGCGCACCATGCGCGAGAACTCTTTGGGGAATGCGTTGCCGATAACCGATATGACACCGACGGCGCCAAGCGTAATCAGCGGGAAAGTGATACCGTCATCACCNGAAATGACCATGAAGTCCTCGGGCTTGTTCTTGATTATCTCGTCCATCTGGGAGATATTGCCCGAAGCCTCTTTCACACCGATGATATTCTCAAACTCGCGGGCAAGGCGCAANGTNGTGTCGGCAGTCATGTTGACCCCGGTGCGGCCCGGCACATTATAGAGNATGACGGGGAGCGGCGAATTGGCGGCTATCTCCTTGTAATGACAGTAGATACCCTCCTGCGACGGCTTGTTGTAGTATGGCACTACGGAAAGGACGGCACTGAAATCCTTGAGATTGAGCGTGCGGAGTTCGTCGACAACAGCCTTGGTGTTGTTACCGCCGACGCCGAGCACGAGGGGCACTCGCCCTGCCACGCGCTGCGCCACGTACTCGCGCACCTGTCGCTTCTCCTCGGCATCGAGCGTAGGAGTCTCGGCCGTAGTGCCGAGCACTACGATATAATCTATCGAGTTCCTGATCTGATACTCAAGCAGGCGGCCAAGCGCCTCAAAGTCTATGCTTTTGTCGTGACGGAATGGTGTGACCAATGCAACTCCCACTCCTGCGAGGTTTATACGTGCCATATTTTCTGTTCTGAGTGCAAATCTACGAAAAAACACATTTTTACGCAATACAAAACTATTATTTTTATATGTTTTTTAACGTGACGGCGGCTACGAATTTAATTTGCGCGGTCAACACTTTGCCGCGAAATGTTGTTAATATAGCAAACGAAATTAATAACGAACTAAAAATATACTGACCATGAATGATTTTTTTGAAATAATCAAAGGTTCAAAACCTACATTGGTTGACTTCTTTGCAACATGGTGCGGCCCTTGCAAAATGCAGGCCCCTATCCTCGAACAGGTGAAACAGAAAGTAGGCGACGACGCCAATATCATCAAAGTTGATATCGACAACAACCGCGAACTGGCTATGAAATATCGCGTGCAGTCAGTGCCTACACTTATTCTCTTCAAGGATGGCGAACCCGTATGGCGCACCGTAGGCGTGCAGTCCTACGACCTGCTGACCGCCAAAGTCTACGAACACATCCCCACAAAGAGCGACGAATAACTCTTTTCCTTTAAAACTTTATCTACCACTACTATTACTCGACTTTACAAGTAAACACACACAACTTTACTATAAAACACACAACGATATGACCGTAGCAGAAGAACTTCAGAATGCCCTCAACGGCGCGAAACCCGTGCTCGTTGAATTTTACGCCGACTGGTGCCCCCATTGCAAAGCAATGATGCCTATCGTGGCCGAACTTAAAAAGGAAACTGCCGACAAAGCCGTCGTAGTACAAATCGAAGGCGACGAGAATGCCGACATCATGAATAAATATCACGTGCGCTCCTACCCTACCTGGATTCTTTTCAAGGACGGTCAGGAAGCATGGCGCGACAGCGGCGAAAAACCGCTCAGCGAACTCAAAGACATGATCAACAGGTTCGCCTGATTGGAAAACCTCCGCTCTATAAGTCTTAAGATTTACTCATTTTAATCAATACTATTAGACACACTCCAAAATGACTAAGGTTGGACTGCCCTACGGGTAATCCAACCTTAATTCTTTGCATCTATATATTACACGTACGCGTAATTCTGTTTCAGACTCTTGAGGCGATACTTGTATCACCGAGCTGTGGCCGCCTCCTTACGAGCAGAAAGCAAGCACGAGACCCTGAGCCGCCACAACGCGCAGGAACATTGTCAACGGGTAGACCGTAGAGTAGGCTACCGCGGGAGCATCGTTGCCGGTTGAGTTGTTGGCATAGGCGAGCGCGGGAGGGTCGGTGCAGCCGCCCGAGAAGAGACCCATGATGGTAAGGAAGTTGATTTTGTAGACTCCGCGGGCTATGCATCCTACGATGACAAGGGGGATGAGAGTGATGATGAAGCCCCAGATTACCCACCACATACCGGTTTCGTTGAACACTTTCTCGATAAAGTTATTACCGGCCGCTATACCTACCGAAGCAAGGAAGAGGCAGATACCGAGTTCGCGGAGCATCATCGACGCCGAGGTTGAAGTGTAGGTGACGAGTTTGAATTTATATCCGAATCGGCTCAGGAGGATAGCCACTACAAGCGGACCGCCTGCCAAACCGAGTTTCATGCCGAAACCTACGTTGACCGAACCGAGCAGGATACCGAGTATGATACCCACGAAGATGGTGACGAGGTTGGGCTGATTGAGACGTTTCATAGAGTTACCGAGCTTCGAGGCAAGACGGTCGATATCGGCCAACTGACCTACGACTGTGATACGGTCGCCCATCTGCAGACGGAGGCCGGGAGAGGCGAGCAGGTCGACACCCGCACGGTTGACGCGCGTTGCGTTAAGGCTGTAACCGTTGTGGAGACGGAGCGAACCGAGAGCCACGCCGTTGTATTCGCTCTTGGTGATGAGAATGCGGCGCGATACCACTTCACTCGGAGTGACGGCATCCCAGTCCATTTCAATCTCGTCGCCGAGCACGGCGGCAAACTTGGGCAGATCCTGCGACGACATCACCACGAGCAGCTTGTCGCCGTCGTGAATCTGAGTCTTCGAGGTAGGTATCTCAATCTTTCCGTCAGGTCCCATGAGTCGTGACACCACGAAGTTGCAGGTGATGACATCATGGAGTTTGAGCAGCGTCATGCCTTCAAGACGCTGGTTCTTCACCTCAAACGAGGTGATATAAGGTTTGAGCTGCGAGTCCTCCTTATCCTTGTTGATAGCCGAAATCTCATCGTCAACCTTGATGCGGAATGCCCACTTGATGATAAACATCGCCAGGATAATACCCACAACACCAAGAGGATAGGCTGCGGCATATCCACGCGACATGGTATCGACTGCTTCGGGACTGTTGACTGCCTGCTGCGCGGCGGCAAGACCGGGGGTGTTGGTCACAGCACCCGACATCACGCCCACAAGCTGATCCATCGTAGTGGAATCATCAGTCAGATAGTAAATTACGAGAACAATGGCGACGTTAAGCGCCACACCGAGCACCGCAAGCATGTTGAGCCTCACGCCACCCTCCTTGAACGAGGAGAAGAACGCCGGACCCACTTGCAGACCGATGGCGAAGATAAACAGTATAAGACCGAACTCGCGCAAGAACTGTATCACTTCGGGATTGGCAATGTAGCCCAGCTGACCCATAACAATACCGACGAACAGCACGAAGGTGACACCGAGTGACACACCTCCGAATTTAATCTTGCCGAGCAAGATACCGGCCGCAATCACAAACGAATACAATATAATCGTACTCGCCAGACTTACGCTACCGGGTGATAATAATTGTTGAAAAACTTCCATATATGACCTTTAAAGCAATTTTTTACCTTGTAGTATCGCCGGTAAATGGCATCGGAAAAAATGCACATTTCGGAAAAACAAGTGCAAAGGTAAGCATTTTTTCACTATCAAAATAATAATTCACCTACAATTTTATCGCGCAGCGGCAACTCTTTGCGGCGGTCGCGCCATATGCTACAGCTGCCGGGGGCGCTCGGGAAATAAAACATTTGAGATTTTTTAGTATATTTGATGCAAACGGCGATTATTTTTATAATAATTTGGTCAATTCGTATTTGTTTTTCTAAAGCAATCAATCTAATTTTGCATTATCACATTCTGCATATAAACTTAAATCTCAAATAATTATCTTTTACCATAATGAAACTTAGCTTACTATTTTCCATTATTGCGGCAGCCGGCTCATCAGTAGCCGCAGCCAACCCGGCTACCTTTGCCAAAGTAGGTGGCGCGGCAGAGTCGGAACAGGAATTTTTCCCCGGTGCCTACCGTTCACGCCCCGTGCTCGGCGCCTATACCAACGACACTCAGATGGGCCTCTTCTCGGGAGGTCAGGACATAGGTTCATCAACCGACAACTTTACACCCGTCGACAACCGCTGGGGCGACCAGGGCGACGGCACTTTCGCCAATCCCCTCATCGCGGCCGACTACTCCGACCCGGAAGTGATACGCGTAGGTGACAAGTATTATATGACCTGCTCGGAGTTCCACTTCATGGGTATTCCCATCCTCGTGTCGGACGACATGGTCAACTGGGAACTGCTCACGCAGGTGTACACCTCGATGGAGGGCTACGACGACGTCAACCGCTACGGCGACGGTTCATGGGCCCCGGCACTGCGCTACCACGACGGCCGCTTCTACCTCTACTTCTGCACCCCCAACGACGGTCTGTTCATGACTTCGGCCGAGAATCCCGCCGGCCCGTGGGAACCGCTCTACCAGGTCAAAAAAACCGGCGGCTGGGAAGATCCCTGCCCGCTGTGGGACGACAACGGCAACGCATGGCTCGGACGCAGCCAGCTCGGCGGCGGTCCTATCATAATCCACCGCATGAGCCTTGACGGCAAGACGCTGCTCGACGATGGCCGCGAGATATATCACGGTCCTACGGCCGAGGGAACCAAACTGTTTATCAAGGACGGTTACTTCTACCTCAGCATCCCCGAGGGCGGAGTAGGCACAGGCTGGCAGACAGTGGGCCGCGCAAAGGATATATACGGTCCGTATGAAACACGCCGCGTGCTCGAACAGGGTTCTACCAAAATCAACGGTCCTCACCAGGGCGCACTGGTCGATACCCCCGACGGAGAGTGGTGGTTCTACCACTTCCAGAGCACCAGTCCGCTCGGCCGTATCACTCACCTGCAGCCTGTTACATGGGTCGACGGTTTCCCCTTCATAGGCGAGGACTATGACGGCAACGGCATAGGCGAACCTGTGAAGATTGTAAAAAAGCCCTCGATTGCAACCGCTACCGCGCCTCACACCGTTACCACTTCCGACAATTTCGACAACGGCCTCGGGAAGCACTGGCAGTTTAATCACAACCCCGAGATGTCACACATCGCCACTGCCGACGGTGCGCTCGTCATCACCCCCATGAAGTCGGCCACGCTCCGCGCCTCACGCAATATGCTGACACAAAAGATGATGGGCTATGAGGGCGAAGTGACAGTGAAAATCGACGCTTCGAAGATGGCTCAGAATGCACGTGCCGGTCTGCTGCTGCTCGGCAACAAGACTATAGGCTTCGGCATACGCAACTCCTTCGGCTCGCTCGTGGTCTACTCGGAGGAGAACGGCTCGTCAAAGGTCGTCGCAGCCGGCAAACCGACCATGTGGCTGCGATTCACCTACGACGCCAACACCGCGAAGGTGCAGCCCTGGTACAGCACCGACGGCGTTGAGTTCAAGAAAGCCGGCGACGCGTTTGAAATCGGCGAAGGCGACTGGAAGGGTGCCCGTTTCGGACTCTACGCTTTCACTACTGACAACGAGAACAGTGACTCCAAAGTAGTGTTCGACGACTTCATCTACACCACCGACCATATTTCCAACCGCTAATCCCCCCACCATGCCATGAAAAAAACATTATTGCTCACAGCATGCGCGGCCGCAGCCCTCACCGGCGCGGCTGAAGGGTGGAACGAAATGGCGATACTGGCCCGTCCCGACGGTAACGGCGGCCTTAGCTACGACTACGACAACCGCATTCAGTCGACGGCCTACACCAATGCCCTGTTCCTCGACTTCAACAACGACGGCAATCTCGACCTGCTCGTGATGGGGTCGGGTGCCGACTGGAAACTGTCGCGCGACGTCAAGTTCCTGATTCTCTACAAGAACATGGGCCCGGAATCGGGCTACGAGATGCGACGCGTGCCCGACTCCGTCACCGGATTCGTGCAGGCCGTCGACGAGGCTTACCTCAATCCCGTCACCGCAGGCGACGTCAACAATGACGGCTACATTGACATCGTCACCATGACCTACCGCGGCGACCGCTGCATCGACCTCTACCTCAACAACGGCGGCGACGGCTCGTTCACCCACACGGTCATCGACAACAAGGCCATGACCAACGGCGCGGTGACTCTCGGCGACATCAACAACGACGGCAACCTCGACATTCTGGCCAACGGCTGGAGCGCCGACTCCTCGGTAAAGGGTATGGCCATATACACCGGCAACGGCGACGGCACGTTCGTAAAGACTGCCCCCGCACCGCTTTTCGGCACATTTGAAGGGCACTCCACTCTCGCCGACCTCGACGGCAACGGTTTCCTCGACATAGTAATGACAGGCCACGGGGACGGCTGGTCGCGCCACGCCAAGATTTTCTACAACACTCCGGGTGCTGACGGCGCGCCGCAGTTCACCCTCGTCGACAACGACGTGACCGGTCTCACAGGCGTCAACCTCGGCCAAGTGCTTGCCGCCGACTTCAATGGCGACGGTCTCACGGACCTCGTGCTCAACGGCCGTGAGGATGGCGATGCCACCCGCGTGCGTATGTTCTACCGTCAGGCCGACGGCACGTTCACTCTCGACCCCTCCTACCCCATCTGCCCTGTCAACACCGAAGGGGGTATCAACATGGCCGACTGGGACGGCGACGGCAACATGGATATCGTTGTCGGCGGCTACATAGGCACCGACGCGCCCCAAGGCTGCTACTCGACTCCGCTGCGCATATATCGCAACACGTCGGACAGCAACCGCCGCCCCGAAGCTCCCGAATCGGTATCAGTGACTCAGGATGGCGACTACCTCAACGTGACATGGACCGACGGCAGCGACGATGTCACAGCCACGTCTGCACTGCGCTACAACGTCTACGTGCGCAACGACCTGACCGGCGAAACGTTCTGTATCATTCCCGCCGACATAGAGAGCGGCGCTCTCAAAGTGGGCACCGACCTTGCAACCACCATCAGCGCCAACCGCAAGTCACTGCGCATCAAGTCGCTCGGCAACGGTCGCCACACCGTAGGCGTGCAGACTCTCGACCAGTCATTCGCACCGAGCCGCTTCGCCACAGCCGAAATCGAAGTTGCCGGCGTCAGTAATGTCAGTAATGACAACAACGCAATGCAGGTAACAGTCGACGGCCTCAACGTGACGGTGACCACAACCGACGCCTCCGCAGCCGACATCCTCATCTACACTCCCGACGGCCTCCTTGCCGCCGCCGGGAGTACCAACACCCCCATCTCCCTCCCCGCCGCAGGCCTCTACATCATCGCCGCCCCCGGCACTCCCCTCATCCCGATTAAACTGACAATACGTTAACATACAATTGTGATATGGCAACCAACAAAAAACGTATAGTTTTCCTCGACTATCTGCGTGTCATCGCCTGCTTCATGGTAGTGATGGTACACGCCTGCGAGTTTTATTACTGCACCGATACAGGTGTGGTCCTGACTAATGAGTCGGCTCGGCTTTGGGTTTCATTGATCGACGGAGCGTTCCGCTCGTCAGTTCCCCTGTTCGTAATGGCATCTTCGTTCCTGCTCGTACCGCTCACCTCAAGCCCCTCCGGCTTTTTCCGCCGACGCTTCTCCAGAGTGTTCGTGCCGTTTATCATCTGGTCACTGCTTTATGCAGTGGTGCCGGTAGTGGCTGGAAGCATTGACGGCAATATTGCGGAACGCGTGTCAGCAATCCTTTATACTGCCAACCTCGACAGCGGACATCTCTGGTTCATATACATGCTCATAGGTATATATCTTGTGATGCCTGTGATATCGCCCTGGCTTGAGCAGGCGTCGAAGCGTGCCGAACAGATATTTCTCGCCATCTGGTTCTTGAGCACGTTCACCGGATATCTGCGACCTATAACCGATTATGTATGGGGCGAGGTATTTTGGAATAACTTCCACGCTCTCTACTATTTCTCCGGCTACATCGGCTATGTGGTTCTTGCCCATTACATACGTCGTTACATCAACTGGTCGGTAAAAAAGACTTTTGCCGTAGCCCTACCGCTTATACTGATCGGATACGCATTCACAGCAGGGCTTTTCTACATGCATTCACTGGAATCAACCGACTACAGATATGTAGAACAGTCATGGTATTTCTGCACTTTCAACGTTGCGATGATGACAGCAGGCACATTCCTGTTGATGCGTCTCATCTCAACCACTCCCTCATGGTTGTATAAGCCTGTTAAGAAGATTTCAAATCTCAGCTACGGCATTTACCTGATGCACATATTCATTCTCGGGTTCATGCAACAGTGGATTGCGCCTCACTTTTCCGTGCTTCCGGCAATACTTCTCGTAGGGGCAGCTACCTTCCTCGCGTGCTCGCTCATATCACTGCTGCTCTCGAAACTGCCAGGCTCCAAATGGGTCATCGGATAACAAGCATATAGGCATAATTGCCTTCACCGCAGGCGGTGTTGCATAACCCCGCCTGCGGCAGTAGGAACGCGATAAATCGCGCCCGCATAAGTCGCTGGTATTTAATACTATACCATCCGGATGCGAACGCGATTTATCGCGTCCCTTGCTTAGTTATGAGGCAACGTCGCGGTAACGGTGATAATAAACACCGTGCGGCTCACTTACAGTTTGAGGTCGTTTTCGTTTTTGGGGGCGCGACGGCGGCGGGTGAGATGGAGGGCGGCCGAGAGGCGACCTGCGGCTGCGCGGACGCGTACAAGCCAGGAGATAGGCGCGGAGGAGATGTCGCTTGCCATCGGGTCGACGAACGATTCCATCGGCATCTCGTCGCCAAATTGCTCGGGATAGATTACAAGGATATTGTTGCGCGAGAAGTTCTTCTGCATGAAGCCGGGCATCTCGGCCATATCCGACGAGAATGACACCGAAGCGGGACGAGCGCCAATCACCACAAAGAGGTCATCGTCAAGCACATGGGTAGAGAGCAACAGGAAGTCGTCGCGGTCGTCGACCCGACGGTACTCGCTGCGTATGGTGAACTTGTCGCGATGCAGGACGCCGGCTATAACGCGACGGCTGTCGTCATTGCAGCAGAAGATGATGCGGCAACCCAGTTCGCGGGCCAGATTGCCGAGCGTATGAAGCCAGCGGGTGAAGCCGGTCTCAAACTCAGCTTTCGGGGGCACGTAGACCACGATACGCGTAACGGTGTTCGGCGGAATGTAGCAGCGGGATATTACCACCATCTTGTTGGTCAGTTTGAGCAACTGCTCCGTTTTGCCTCCGAGGAAGGTGTCGATAACGGTAGCCTTGCGGTGCATGCCGATGAACACCTCGTTGATGTCGCGCTCCTCGATGGCATTGATCATACCTGTCACCGTGTTAAGGTCATAGCGCATGATTGTTGTAAGCTCGCTCCCTGCCGCTGCGGCGGCTTTGACCGAGAGGTCAAGCACACTGCGGGCAAGTGCCTTGGAGGAGGGAGTGTTGTCGTTGCGCACGTTGATAGCGTAGAGAGTGTCCATAGCGTTGCGCTTTACGGGACGCGTCAGCAGCGCGAGTTCCACCAATCCTCCGGCAGTCAGCGGGTTGGAGACGGCGATGAGCGTGTGGGACGAATTGCTCGTGGATTTCTTTTGCAGGTCCTCCCCCTCGACCATCTGCAACTTGACGCGGGCAGCGGCGCGGGTGGTCACGATGGGCGCTATGGCGCAGGTGATAAGGATAACGAGCACGGTGCCGTTGAGCATCGTCTCGTCCATCATGCGCGAGCCGTCGGGGAGCACCATGTTGTAGCCGATAGTAACCACGGCGAGGGCCACTGCGGTATGGGCCGTGGTAAGGCCGAACATGATGCCGCGCTCAGCCCCGTTCATCTTATAAAGTTTCTGCGCGCCCCATGCCGCTATCCACTTGCTTGAGAGCGCCACGACGAGCATCACGGCCGTCACCCAGAGGGTCTCCACATTGCCTATGACGCGCACATTAATCATCATGCCCACCCCGATAAGGAAGTAGGGAATGAACAGAGCGTTGCCCACAAACTCGATGCGGCTCATCAGAGGCGATGATGCGGGCACATAGCGGTTGAGCACCAGTCCGGCAAAGAACGCACCCAGCACCGCCTCAAGCCCTATAAGCTTGGAAACGAGCGCCGAAAGGAGCACCATAGCGAGCACAAACACATATTGCGTAACGTTGTCGGAGTAGTTCTTGAAGAAATAACGGGTAAGTCGCGGATAGGCGTAAAGCACTGCTGCGCAGTAGAGTACGAGTTTGCATAGCAGCCATGCGAGCGACACGCCCTCAAAGTGACCGTCCTTATGGATATTGACAGCCACGCCGAGCACGAGCAAGGCGCCGATAACGGCAATGATGGTGCCGACAATAGATATAAGCACCGACGGCGATTTCGTAATACCGAAACGTGCTGCCACCGGGTAGGAAATCAGCGTGTGGGAGGCATACATCGACGCCATAAGTGTGGCCGTAAGCCAGTCAGTATTAAGCAGATAGACACTCGCCACAGCTCCCATCACCATAGGTATGATGAACGTAAGCGCGCCGAAGAGCAATCCCCTCTTGAGATTGAGCTTCAGGTGGTACATATCTATCTCTATGCCGGCCAGGAACATAAGGTAGAGCAAGCCTACCTCGCCGAATATCTCGAAGCTCGAATCATCGGCAAGAATATTGAAGCCGAAAGGACCCACGACAACACCCGCCACAATCATGCCTATGATGTGGGGTATCTTTAATTTGTTGAGAATGAGCGGAGCCATCAGTATGATGACCAGCACGATAAGGAATATCGCCACCGGGTTGCTCACAAGTGCTGTCGAAAGTAAAATCATGGCATTTCAAAAGGGTTAAATCATGTTTGCCGCATGACGGAGTCATACACTCCGGCCGTCATACGGGCCGTCTTATCCCATGAGAAGTCGGCGAGACGTCGCACTCCGGCCTCGATAAGCCGCTGACGCTCATCGTCGTCATAGATTACGCGCTTTATGGCGTCGGCGATGTCGTCGGGGCTGTCGGGATTAAAGTACATGGCCGCATCGGCAGCGATTTCGGGCAGACACGATGCATTGCTCAAAACTACCGGTGTGCGCCCCGCAAAGGCTTCAAGCACCGGCATGCCGAAACCTTCGAGTTTCGACGGGAAAACGTAGCAAAGCGCGCCGGCATAGAGCGAGCCGAGGTCGGAGGTGGCAAACATGTGCTGCTCCACCCTCGATGCCACTCCGGCGTCGCGTATGGCACGGCGCTCATCGGTGGTGAATGGCCTTCCGGTACACACGAGTTTCAGGTCGCGGTCAGTAGCGGCAATGACGGAAAATGCTTTGAGCAGTGAGTCAAAATTCTTATAGCCGCCACGCTTGCCTACGAAGAGTATGTAGCGTCCGTCGACGGGCTTGCGGGCATCACTGCCGGTCTCAACCGGAGTGTAGCCGTGATGGATGACCGTGATGCGGCTTTCGTCGATGCCATAATACTCCACCATGTCATTTTTCGTGGCGTGGCTTATGGCAATCAGGGCATCGGCGCGCATGATGCAGCGGTCGATATCGTCGATGGCCTTGGTGTTGAACCAGCCGGGCAGACGCTTGTGTATCAGGTCGTGGACGGTCAGCACCATCGGTCGGTCGTTATAGGTGAGGCATGAAGTATTGTAGTCGGTGGGATGGATTATATCGTACTCGCCCCGATGCATGAACCGGCGGTCAAAGTAACCGTTGATTTTACGGTAGAGCTTGCGATGGTCGGGAACATGACGCAACGACAGATGACGGCACGACTCGCGCAGGTCACTGAGATATATATTCTCGCTCGCCTTAACCTTAAGGAGAGGGGTGACGCTGTCAGGCATGTGGTTGATAAGCTCGACGAAGTAGCGCGAGATACCACCGATAGTCTGACGCGAGAATATTGTGCTGTCGTAGAATACTTTCATCCTGAATGTCGGTTGCTTGATTTACAGGGTGATTACGCTATCACTTGGCGAAAGCGCCCTTGGCTATCATGTACTGCGCAATCTGCACGGCGTTGAGAGCGGCGCCCTTCTTGATTTGGTCGCCTACTACCCAGAATGACAGGCCATTGGGGTTGGTAAGGTCCTGACGGATACGGCCCACGTAGACGGGGTCCTTGCCGGCGATGTCGAGAGGCATCGGGTATTTATTTTCCTTGGGAGCGTCGATAACAACCACTCCTTCAGCCTTTTCAAAAGCCTCACGGGCCTGCTCCACGCTGACGGGGCTTTCGGTCTCGCACCAGATAGCTTCGGAGTGGGCACGCATAACGGGCACGCGGACGCACATGGCGCTGACGTCGAGCTTCGGGGCGTGCATGATTTTCTTGGTTTCGTTATACATCTTCATCTCCTCCTTGGTGTAGCCGTTGTCCTGGAACACGTCGATGTGGGGGATTACGTTGTAGGCGAGCTGGTGGGCGAACTTGCTTACAGTGGGCGACTCGCCGGCCGAGAGCTGGCGGTACTGCTCCACGAGTTCGTCCATAGCGGCAGCTCCTGCGCCGCTCGCTGCCTGATATGTGGCCACATGCACGCGGCGTATGGGCGAGATGTCGTTGATGGCTTTGAGCGCCACTACCATCTGTATGGTGGTGCAGTTGGGGTTGGCGATAATATTGCGGGGGGTGTTGAAAGCGTCGTCGCCGTTGACTTCGGGCACTACCAGAGGCACGTCGTCGTCCATGCGGAATGCGCTTGAATTGTCAATCATCAGCGCTCCGTGAGCCGTGATGACGGGGGCATACTGCTTTGACACTCCGGCACCGGCCGAGGTGAAAGCGATGTCTATATCTTTGAAATCGTCGGGGTTCTCGCGAAGTTCCTTTACTGTATATTCCTTACCCTTGAAGGTGTAAGTGCGTCCGGCTGAACGGGCTGACCCGAAAAGCACGAGGTTGTCGATGGGGAAATTCTGCTCATCGAGCACGCGGAGAAACTCCTGACCTACGGCGCCGCTTGCGCCTACGATTGCTACATTCATTTTAATAAATTACATTTTTACATTATATATCGCCACAAAAATACGCAATATGCGACAACTTTCAAAATATTTGCAGCGCTATCCTTTCATTTTGTCATTCATAAATACCGGTGCGTCAGAAACGGCACATCACCTCAACCACAAACTTGTCGTGGTCAGACACGGGAATGACGGCGTCGTGGTGATAGAAATACTTCTCGTAGTTGAGACGCAGCTCCACGTAGCGCTGAGTGCCGAAGGTGAGCGACGAACCGAGGGTCATGCGCTGGCGCTGCGGCTGGGTGAGCGTGAGGAGGCCTTCGTCGTTCTTGATACCGTCGGAGTGGCCGTCCATATAGTCATAGCGTCCGGAAGCCGAGATTGATGTCAGTTTGTGGCGCAGAGGAAATCGGCGGGATATGAAAGAGTTGACGAGATTGACGCCTGAGAATGCATCGTGGCAATAGTTCTTGCGCAGGTACTCCCCCTCGACATGCCACAGCCCGTCGTCGTAGGCTATGCCGCCGTCCCACATCATTATGCTTATATCCTCGGGGCGCGACTTCTGGCAGCTTGCCTCGAGGGTCAGCACCTTGGAGATAAGAGCGGTAGCCTTGAACGAGAAATTAAACGTCTTGGTCCAGTAATCTTTCTGGTTGGTGAGGCCCGAGCCGTTGAATATGCCGGCCTGAAGGGTCAGCGGCACGTTGGCGCGGAGGGTGTATTGGCCGGCAAAACCTACATCCCTGACGTTGCCGCCGAATTTCGCGAGGAAAGAGCGGTTGGCGAAGAACATCTGATGGGGAGCGCGGTGGGCGTCGATAGTGAAGGGTACGCGCATCTGGCCGACGGTGGCGGTCACGGGTATTGTCGTGGGTGCATAGCGCACGAACGCGTCGAGCATCTTTATCTTGCCCTCGTCGCAAAGGTCAACCTCGGCCTTGTATTGGAAATCCGACACTACAGTGCCTGAGAAACTGATACGCGCGTTGCGCACGCGGAATCGGCTTGCGCCGTCGTCAGTATCAATCTCGTAGTTGGTGCGTATAGTGCCCTCTACTTTGGGGAACCATGAGGGGAGAGTGAATGTGGGAGCGGTTGCCACGGGAGCGTTGGCGGGTACGGCGCAACTGTCGGCGGGAAGTGCCGATGCGCCCTGTATCATTGCTGCGAACAGCGCTGCCGAGGTCAGTATTCTCTTTATCATTTAAGTATCTGTTTTATTGGCGGGTAATAATGGGTTTGGTTGCAAAATATTGCCTGCCCGGATTTGTGTATCAAAGGTTTACTTCTCGGCGAGGCCGTAGATGGTTTCAAAGATGCGGCGGTCGGCCTCGGTCATTTCCTTGTGGCGACGAGCCATAACGCGCTCGGCGATGTCAAAGAATTTCTTCAACGGGACTGCGGTGAAACCTGCAGCTCCGCCTTCGCTGAACGAGGGTATGAACGTGCGGGGGAAGCCTGAGCCGTGGATGTTGCAGCCGACGCCCACCACCGTGGCGGTGTTGAACATGGTGTTGATACCCGCCTTGGAGTGGTCGGCCATGATGAGTCCGCAGAACTGCAGGTCGGTGCGGTCGAAGCGGCGGGTGGCGTAGTTCCATACGCGCACCTTCGAGTAGTCGTTCTTGAGGTTGGAGGCCACGCAGTCAGCTCCGAGATTGCACCATTCGCCTACCACGGCGTTGCCGAGGAAGCCGTCGTGAGCCTTGTTGCTATAACCGAAAATCACGGCGTTGTTTAGTTCGCCGCCCATTTTGCTCCAGGGGCCTACGGTGGTGGCGGGGTAAACCTTTGTGCCCATGTTGAATACGGAGTGCTCGCAGAGCGCTACCGGTCCGCGCAGGCAGCAGCCTTCCATCACCTCGGCATCGCGGCCGATGTAGACGGGGCCTGACTTCACATTTATTATAGCACCCTCGACGGTGGCACCGGGGGCGATGTAGAGAAGCGGACGGCCTGCGGCGTCGACGGGGTTGCCTATAAGTATGTTGGTATCGGAGAGGGGCTGACTGTCGCTGAGGTCAATATTCGCGAAGTCTTTCTCTATCTGAGCGCCGTTATTGAGGAAAATATCGTAGGCGTGACGAATGGCTGTGAGCTGCCCGTCCCATGTTTTCACGGCGGTAAATTCACCATTTTGCAGCATCGCTGCATCGCCGCAATATGCTACCGTCTCGTCCCCGCACTTGAGGACCTCACCCTTGCCGAGCGAAAGGATGGCGTCGCGGAAACTCTCGGAGTAGTCGGGGATGATATGTCCGGCCACGAAGAGGTTCTTACCGTCGGCAGCGTTCATCGGATATTTTTCCGACAGGTAATCAGCTGTGAGGTAGGAGTATGAGCCGGGAAGCAGGAGTTCCCACTTCTCGCGGATGGTGGTGATGCCGACACGGAAGTCGGCCACGGGACGCGTAAAAGAAAGCGGTAGCAGATTTTCCCTCACTTCAGGCGCGTCAAAAAGAATAATATTCATAAGTATAAACTAATTTTCAACATCTATTTAATAGAAACGTGTTGAGAGATTTATTTCGGTACGGCGTGCAATTTTTCAATCGTACTCCGCGAAATATCAGGCAAAATTACTAATTTTGCCAAAACATATCAACACTTATGGAATTTATAAAGCAAAAAATAGAGGGCGTGTGGGTAATCGAGCCCAAACGTTTCGGCGACGCCCGCGGTTATTTTTCGGAAACTTTCAAGTTGGAGGAATTTAACTCGCATATCGGTGACGTGAAATTCATTCAGGAGAATGAGTCGTTCTCGTCACGCGGAGTGTTGCGCGGACTTCATTTCCAGAAGGGTGAATTTTCTCAGGCAAAGTTGGTAAGAGTGTCGCAGGGCACAGTGCTCGATGTGGCTGTTGACCTGCGCAAGGACTCCCCCACTTTCGGCGAACACGTGGCCGTGGAACTCTCCCACGAGAATGGTCGTCAGCTGTTCATTCCCCGCGGATTTGCCCACGGATTCGTGGTGCTCAGTGACGTGGCCCAGTTCCAATATAAGGTTGACAACATCTACGCTCCCCAGAGCGAGGCTACGCTGCGGTTCAACGACCCCAAACTTGGCATCGACTGGCGCATCGAGCCCTCTGAAATGCTCCTATCGGAGAAAGATATGCGCGGCTACAGTTTTGACGAGATAGCCGAGAAATTCAGCTTCTGATTAGTTTATTCCAAACGCTTTACCCGACTATGCAACTCCGACAACTCACTCAGAACGAAATAAATACACTCACCCATCAAGGTTGCCGCAGCAATGAATGGGGGCGGGTGACGGTATGCGACCCGTTTTTCGCTGACCGGTATCGCGACGTGACTTTTATCGGAGATGTGGAGCTGCATCCAGCCGAGACTGAGATTGCACTTGGTGCGCTCCCGCTGCCTGCCGGAGTCTATAATGCTGTGGTAATCAGCAGTGTCATAGGACGCGGCGCCCACGTGTCAAACATCGGTAACTATATGGCAGACTGCTCGGTAGGCGAGAAAGCCATCGTAAGAAACGTCGCTACCATTGAATGTCCGCAGCCGTCGACACGCGGCAACGGCGTGGAGGTGGAAGTTCTCAGCGAAACGGGTGGACGTGAAGTGCCTATATACTACGGACTTACAGCGCAGCAGGCGTGGCTCATCGCAATGGGCCGCCACGACGTCGGCCTTGTAGCGCAACTGAAAGCCGACATCGCAGCCAAAACGGCTGAAATCAAGGGATTGCGCACCATTATCGGCGCAGGCGCCACTGTGGTCAACACGGGATATATCAGCGGCGTTGAAATCAAACCGCGTGCCCGCGTCAACGGCGCGTCGCGGCTTGTCAACGGCACTGTAGGCGAGGAGGCCGAAGTGGGAACCGATGTCATTGCCGTTGACTTTATCACGGCCCGCAAGTCGCTGGTTGACAAGGCCGCGCGAATCGACCATGTGTTTGTAGGCGAAGGTAGTTGCGTCACCAACGGATTCAGCGCTCACCACTCGCTCATCTTTTCCAACTGCATACTCGAAAACGGAGAGTCGGCCGCCATTTTTGCCGGACCTTACACCGTGTCGATGCACAAGGCCACACTGCTGATTGGCGGCATGATGTCGATGTTCAATGCCGGATCGGGTGCCAACCAGAGCAATCATCTTTATAAATCAGGTCCTTGCCATCACGGAGTGCTCGAACGCGGCGTGAAACTTGCTTCGGACGCCTACGTCATGTGGCCCGCCCGCATAGGAGCGTTCTCAACTGTGATGGGACGCCACAAATCACATCCCGACACCTCTTCGCTGCCATTCTCTTATGTGGTTGAAAACAACGGTTCTACGCAGGTAATACCGGCTATCGCCCTGGGCAATATCGGCATAGCACGCGATATTGACAAGTGGCCGCGACGCGACCGCCGCCCCGCCCCGGCAACCGATATTATCACCTACCCACTTTTCAATCCTTATATCGGCAACAGCCTGGTCGAGGGAATTGATTTCCTGACGCAACTTATTGCATCTCAGCCTGATAAAGCGGAATATAACTGCGGCAACTTCACTATCAGGAAGTCGCACGCCGAAAGAGGCGCGGCTTTATATCGCGACGCGCTCTTCAACTACCTCGCTACCACGTTGTTGCAGCGCATTGCCGCCGGCAACCCCCTGTCGGCAACCGTCGACTGCGTTTCCGGCGAATGGGTCGATGCCGCCGGCATGACAATCCCCGCCGACATGATTACCCGCGGCATTCCGTCGCCCGGCGAATGGGAGTCGCTCTACCCTGCTCTCGAATGGAATTGGGTAGCCTCATATCTGCTCTCTCAATTCGACATCGACGTCAACCACCTCGACAACAGCACTATATCAGACATCATCGACAAGTGGCAGAAGATTAACGCCTCGTTCGACGCCATGCTTCTTGCCGATGCTGAAAAAGAATTTGCCACCGACTCCCCTCTCGCAACCGGAGCTTTCGGACTATTCGGAGCCGACACCCGCGAAACCGACTTCCTCAACGTGCGCGGCCGCCTCGCCGGCTCCTCCCTCAACGCCCTCCTGACCTCCCGCACCCGACAAACCGCCTACCTCTCCCACTCCATCACCACCTTCCTCAACAGGTAATATCTTTACGAGTTGTCGGCAATTCCAAACAAAAAATATCGTTATATACAAATCAAGTATCACAAATAATATAATGAAGAAGTTAATTTTTGCAGCTATTGCGGCGGGGATTGCCTCTGTTGGTGCTACGGGGGCCGAAACGGCGCCTTTGTGGCTGAGAAACAGTGCAATATCTCCCGACGGAAGCACAGTCGCTTTCACATACAAAGGTGATATATACACCGTCGGTGTCAACGGCGGCAAAGCTACGCGCATCACCTCGGAGGGTTATAACACTACGCCCGTATGGAGTCCCGACTCGCGTAGCATAGCATTCAGCAGCTCGCGCCTCGGCAGCGACGACATTTTCATTGTCGACGCGCTTGGCGGCACTCCCCGACGCCTGACCACCAACAGTGCCAACGAAACACCGCGCGCATTTCTCAACGACACCACCATCATATTCGACGCCAACATACTGCCTTCGCCCGCAGCCGCTGTGGCCGGAATACAGAACCAGACCTACACCGTCTCGACCCGTGGCGGACGCCCCGCGCTGATGATGTCGATACCTACTCTGGGCATGAGCGTCAACGCCGCCGGCGACATCCTGTACCGCGACCGCAAGGGCTACGAGGACCCGCTGCGCAAGCATGAACGCTCATCGGGCACCGGCGATATATGGCTCATACGCGACGGCAAGTTCACCAAGCTCACCGACTTCAACGGCCACGACATCGACCCGGCGTGGGGCAATGGTGACACATTTTACTACGTCAGCGAGGAGGACAACAACACGCTCAATATCTACTCCCGCAATATCGACGGCTCAAACCGCCGCCGACTGACCGACTACGACACCCACCCCGTGCGCTCGCTCACAGCAAGCGCCGACGGTTCGGTGCTCGCCTACTCGTGGGACGGCGAACTCTACACCCTGCGCCCCGGCCAGGAGCCCCGCAAGATTGATGTGGAGATTGTGGCCGACCTCTACGACGCCGACAATGTCAAGAACTACACCGGAGGCGGCGCAACCACGCTGGCCGTATCGCCCGACGGCAAGGAGGTGGCTTTCATAATACGCGGCGACATCTACGTCACCTCAACAAAGTATAAGACCACACGCCGCATCACCGACACTCCGGGACAGGAACGCTGCGTCAGCTTCTCGCCCGACGGCCGCACCCTCGTCTACGACAGCGAGCGCGACGGCAAGTGGCAGCTCTTCACCTCCAAGATAAAGAACGACAAGGACAAACTCTTCACCTACGCCGACGAGATTGTAGAGGAACCGCTCTACAGCTGCGAGACAACCGCGCAGCAACCCGAATTCAGCCCCGACGGCAAGAAAGTGGCCTTCCTTGAAAACCGCACCGCCATACGTGTCATCGACCTCGCCACCAAGACTCCGGTTACGGCGCTCGACGGCAAGTGGAACTACTCGTATGCCGACGGCGACGTGACATTCCGCTGGAGTCCCGACTCACGCTGGCTGCTGACTTCATATATCGGCGACGGTGGCTGGAACAATTCCGACATCGCACTCGTCAGCGCCGACGGCAAGGAAATAGTCGACCTCACCGAGAGCGGTTATGCCGAGGGTAATCCCCGCTGGGCGCTCGACGGCAAAGGTTTCACCTACGAGTCAGGCCGTTACGGCTACAAGAACCAGGCTTCGTGGGGCGAGCAGTCCGACATCCTGCTCATGATGCTCGATGGCGAGGGCTGGGACATGCTCAACCGCTCCAAGGAGGAAGCCGAACTGGCCGAGGAAGCCAAGAATGACGAAAAGGCCGACAACGGCGATGCCGACGACAGCAAGAAAAAGGATAAAAAGAAGGATAAGAAAGGTAAGAAGGGTGACGACAAGAAAGAGGCCGATGACGACGTGAAGCCGCTCAAATTTGACCTCGACAACCGCAGTTACCGCACACGCCGCCTCACCTCCAACTCCGGATTTATCGGCGACTACTTCCTTGACAACAAGGGTGAAAACCTCTACTACACCGTAATGGGTGCCGACGGCAATCCTTGCCTTATGAAGAAGGACCTGAAGAAGGGCGACACCTCGGTATTCGCAGCCGACGTGAGCGGCGGTTTCGAACCTGACAAGGCGGGCGAGAACCTCTACATCATCTCCGGCGACGGACTCAGCAAACTGTCGCTTGCCGACGGCTCGACGGAGCGTATCGAATTTAACGCGCTCTACACCCGCACCCCCTCGGCCGAACGCGAATATATCTACGACCACATGCTCAGCCAGGTCAAGGCGAAGTTCTACGACGAGTCGCTTCACGGCGTCGACTGGGCGAAATATGGCGAGGAGTACCGCAAGTTCCTCCCCTACATCAACAATAACCGCGACTTCGCGACACTGCTCAGCGAAATCCTCGGCGAACTCAACGCATCGCACACCGGAGGCCGCTATTACGGACCGGGGGCTCCGCTGGCTACCGCCTCGCTCGGAGCATTCTTCGACGAGAGCTACAAGGGCAACGGCCTCAAGGTGGAGGAAGTGATAGCCCGCGGACCTCTCTCCACTACCAAAGCAGACATGCACCCCGGTGATGTTATCCTCAAAATCGACGGCGTGGAACTGACCGACGGCGCCGACTACTTCCCTCTGCTCGAAGGCAAAGCCGGCAAGAAAGTGAAACTCGAAGTGAAGCCCGCCAAGGGTGGCGACAACCGCACCGTGGAGGTGACCGCCACATCGCAGGGTGCCATCTCCAACCTGCTCTACGAGCGTTGGGTGGAGCACAATCAGGCGATGGTCGACTCGCTGTCGGGCGGCCGACTTGGCTACGTACACGTGCGCGGCATGGACTCCGAGAGCTACCGTCGTGTATATCAGGACCTTCTCGGCAAATACCGCAACCGCGAGGGCGTGGTGGTCGATACCCGATTCAATGGCGGCGGCTGGCTGCACAACGACCTGTTGCTGCTTCTCTCCGGCAAGGAGTATATGCAATACGTGCCCCGCGGCCAGTATATCGGTTCGGAACCGTGGTCGCAGTGGAACCGCCCGTCGGTAATGCTCGTCAACGAGGGTAACTACTCCGACGCTTCCGGTACGCCCGAAGCATACCAGGCACTCGGTATCGGCGACATTGTCGGTTCGCCCGTGCCCGGCACCATGACCGCAGTGTGGTGGGAGACCCAGATTGACCCGACCCTCATATTCGGTATTCCGCAGGTAACAAACAAACTCTACGGCAAGACCGTGCTTGAGAACAAGCAGCTCAACCCCGACGTACTTATCTACAATAAGCCCGACGAACTCATCAACGGCAAGGATGCCCAGCTCGAAGGCGCCGTGGCTCATCTCCTCAACAAATTAAATAAGTAACTGTTCAAAATTATTTTAATATTATGACGGAAGGATTTTCCTGACGATTTTTCACGAGGAAGAAGGAGTGTAGCGAGCTACATGACTGATGACGAGGGGAAAAGCGGCAGAAAAGACTCCGACAGAATATTAAGATAATGAGAACGGTTAGTATAAAATAATTTTAAACAGTTACTTAGCAAATAAGAACAATGAAACGACTTACAGCCATACTTACCGCGGCCGTAGCTGCCGCAATCCCCGCTCTGGCCTGCACGAGCCTTATCGTGGCCAAGGGTGCGGGCGCAGACAACAGCGTGTTCGTAACCTATGCAGCCGACTCCCACAATCTCTACGGCGAGCTCTACAACCAACCCGCAGCCGACCATCCCGCCGGCGCAATGCGTAAGGTTATCGAATGGGACACGGCGCGTCCGCTCGGCGAAATTCCCGAAGTGGCACATACCTACGCTACCATCGGCAACATGAACGAGCATGGTCTCACCATCGCCGAGAGCACATGGGGCGGCCGTCCCGAGCTCGAAGGCAGTGGCATGATTGACTACGGCTCGCTCATCTATATCACGCTGCAGCGCGCCAAGAATGCCCGCGAGGCTATCAAGGTGATGACCGACCTCGTTGACAAGTACGGCTACGCGAGCGAGGGTGAGTCATTCTCCATCGCCGACCCCAACGAGGCGTGGATTATGGAGATGATTGGCAAAGGTAAGGCCGACAAGGGAGCCGTATGGGTGGCACGCCGTGTGCCCGACGGATATATCTCCGGCCACGCCAACCATGCGCGCATCCACACCTTCCCCCTCAACGACCCCGAGACGCTTTACAGCAAGGATGTAATCAAGTTTGCCCGCAAGCAGGGTTACTTCAACGGCAAGGACGAGGAGTTCGACTTCTCGAAAGCCTACGCCGTCACCGACTTCGGCGCTCTGCGCGGCTGCGATGCCCGCGTGTGGGCGTTCTACAACCGCCACGCCGACGGCATGGACAAGTACCTGCCGTGGATCGACCGCGCCGAGGGTGAGCCTCTCCCCCTCTGGGTCAAGCCAAACAAACCTGTCACTGCCGACGACATGAAGGCCATGATGCGCGACCACTTCGAGGACACCCCCTACGAGATGACAAGCGACATAGGCGCAGGTCCTTACCACGTGCCCTACCGCTGGCGTCCGATGACATTTACCGTTGACTCGGTGGAATATACCAACGAGCGCGCCATCGCCACTCAGCAGACCGGCTTCTCGTTCGTAGCCCAAATGCGCGACTATCTGCCCGACTACATGAAGGGACTGCTGTGGTTCGGTACCGACGATGCCAACACCTGCGTCTACCTCCCCATCTTCTGCTCCGTGGAGCATGCTCCCCACGAAGTGGCTCAGGGCAACGGCGACATGAACACTCTGTCATGGACCTCCAATTTCTGGGTCAACAACTACGTGGCCAATCAGGCCTACAACCGCTACTCGCAGATGATTCCCGACATACGCAAAGTGCAGTCGGAACTCGAAAACGCTATCAACGAGGATGTTGCCGTAGCCATTGACCAAGTGCCCTCGTTTGACACCGAGGACGCCAAGGAACTCCTTCAGAATCTTGCCGACATATGGGCCAAGAAGGCCACCGACCGCTACAAGCAGCTCGGCGACTACCTCTTCGTGAAGTATATGGACGGCAACATGAAAAACGAGGAGAACGGTCAGTTCAAGCGCAACGAATACGGCATGCCCGCCTACCCGTCGTTCCCCGGCTACGACGAGCGTTACTACCGCTCGATAGTAAAAGATGCCGGCGAGCACCTCAAAGTGCGCGAAATCGACTATAAGTAATTCACTGTCAAAGAATAGAATAAGATGAGACTTGACGGACGACGCCGAAGCAATAACGTGGACGACCGCCGCCGCATATCGGGAAAATCGGTTGCGGCGGGGGGCGGACTCGTAGGTGTTATCATAGCCGTAGTCGTAGCCCTCATGGGCGGCGGCGATGTAAGCGACGTAATCAGCAACGTAGCCTCGCAAGGATTTGGCGCGGGCAACGGGTCATATCCCGAATATGTGGAGGACGAGACCGATGCCTACCTCTTCGACTTATCCTCAAAGGTATTTGCCGGCACTGAGGATGTGTGGCGCGAGGAGTTTCGCAAAAACGGTTGGGGCGAATACCGCGAACCCAAACTCGTAATCTACAGGGACGCCGTAGAGACCGGTTGCGGTCAGGGCACTGCGCAGACAGGCCCGTTCTACTGCTCGGCCGACCAGACTGTATATATCGACCTTGACTTCTTCCGCAACATGGAGCAGACCATAGGCGGTGGCGGCGACTTCGCCTATGCCTATGTGATAGCTCACGAGGTGGGCCACCACGTGCAGTATCTCCTCGGCACATTGCAGGAGAAGCACAATGAGATGGCACGTCTGCCCGAGAGCGAAGCCAACAAGATAAGCGTACGCCTCGAACTGCAGGCCGATTACTACGCCGGCGTGTGGGCATACCATGACAATGAAATGTTTGGCTCACTCGAACCCGGCGACCTCGAGAAAGCCATGAACGTAGCATCGAAAATCGGCGACGACTACCTGCAGCGCAAAGCCTACGGCCGCGAAATGCCCGAGACATTCAACCACGGGCGCTCCGAGCAACGCATGCGCTGGTTCAAAAAAGGCTTCGACACCGGCTCCTCCACCGGAGGCAACACCTTCACCCCCGCCTACTCCAACCTGTAACCAAGCTGTAAGGCAGGCTTAAACCAAGCTACAAAAAATAATAAGCAAGAATTTATAATGCAATCAATTATAAAGCAAGCATTTATAAATGCAATCAATTACAATAAAGCAGCGGGCGAGTCATGAACTCGCCCGCTGTATTTTTATACTCCAAATAAATTTTATCGGACAGCAATAATATTATTAACCTCAATTATTGCTATGAATCAATATATTAGAATTAGTTGAAAACTTGATTTGCAGTTGAGGCATATTCCCCAGTACTTACATTAATTAAATATACGCGAGCAACGTTATTCTTGATTTTAACATCTATAAAATAGCCCACAGCTGAAAAATTATCTGTCTTAACAGTAGTACGGTTGTTATATTCTCCCGATTGCTGTTCCTCTATTTCTTCTTTTAATTTCTCAAGATACTCCTTAGCAACAACTTTATAATTGCTTTCTAATAATGCATCAAGTATAATATCCTTTATTTGATCTCTATTTAACCCGTCCCCTGTTACTATTGTGTTAATCGCAATACGTGAACCTGAGCTAATGGGTTCCATCGCTTTATTTATTGCTTTTTCAATAGCCAAACTTTCATCCATTTTAGGCGTTTCCTTCACAGGTTCACTTACTGGTTGGGCTACTACAGGATCAGGAATATCTACATATCTGTATACATCTGCACTTGTGGAGTACAAATAATAACTTACTACATTCCCTGATGATAATTCAAATCCATCATCCCTCTTTGAGAATGAGAAGTTCTTCAAGAACACGTCGTTTCCGTAGGCTTGCTTTGCCTTGTTTAGAAGTCGATTTTCGAGTTCTCCGGCAGGAATGGTTGGAGTCACGATTTTATTTCTTTTTCCCTTAACCTCATCTCCAATTTCCGTACCTGTTATACGACTGACGTATTGCAGTTCCTGACGAGCATAAGCTGTTAGTGCAAAGAATGAGCAAAGCACAATCATTGCATACTTAATTTTTTGATGAATACTTCGAGCCATCATTTTTAAGATTAAATCAATGGCCTTACAGTCCAATCGGCCGGTTCTCAGATGCAGAAGCGTGGACAGCATTGCCACACCTGCTGTTGATGGTCCTGAGAAAACCTTGTATGCAAAGGTATGAAACAAGTTGCCCACGCTATAGCGTGAGAACCGCCTTGTTACCTTCTTGCATACTTCGAAAATTTCTCAGGTTTTCAACAGCAAGATAAGCAAAACGCTTCTTCTTTTAATTAGTATGTCGTGTCATTCCGGATTGACAATGCAAATTTACGAAATAAACTTCAATCGGCCAAGTGTAAATGGATTAGATAACTTACTTTTGGGATTTGTTACTACACCGAGAACCAAAAACGAACCAATTAAGGCAATAAAATCGGTAAATAACGCTAAAAGACACATTATGTAATCTGCCATTCAATATGAATACTTTTTATAAAGTATGGGGCGCTACCACCCCTGAAGAAACGCAATTAAAACTTGAAGAGCAAAGACAAGAAGTATTGGAGACTTTAACATCCCAAGGAATCTCTCAATCCAGAAATCTTGAAGAGCAAGCACTATTGCTGGTAGGGAAAGGTATATATAAGATATTGATTAAGGGAGGGAGAGATTGGGAGTGGAGTTGAGAGTTCTGATTGGGGTTAGTAAAGGAAGCCGAAGAGCCATAGGGGAATTTTGTTGCCGAAACCTACTGCCATGTCATCGGCAGCTATATAGCTGTCGGGAATATCCTTAATTTGTGAGAAACCTTTTCCGGCTCCTCCAACCTCAAACAGGTATCGGTTATCGACAAGCAGGTCACCATCTTTAGGATAGGCAACCTCTGAGGAATGTGCCATCATTGAGGCAAGAAATGTCTCTCTCACCTTTCCTTTGTCAGCATAGCCCAATGCATAAATAATCGAGGGGTTATCGAAAATAATTTTTTGAGGTTTTGCCAATGACTTCGGATTTCGTTCTGTCTTGTAATACAGCAATCGTATTATTTGAGATCGCTCAAGCAATGAAAGTATCTTAATCATTTGATTTACCGAAACGCCAAGCATCTCAGCGGTTGCTTTTGCATTAAGAGGCGACGGAGTCAGAGATGCTACTATCGTGAGCAGGTGCTTTGCCCGTATAAGCGTTGCATATTCGAGATTTTCTACGGCCGGAATATCATAGTCAATCACACTTGACACCATGTTATTGACACGAATGAGATAATCGGCTTCCGTTTCAGTGGTATAGAACGGGTAGAAACCGTGCTTAAGATACTTTTGAAAGTATTTCAAAATATCTAACTGACTTGAAATCTCATGAGCAATCCGTTCATGATTGTAAAGTATATCGGTCAAGGAAACAGGAGCAAACTTTATATCAAGAAATTCAAGATATTCGCGAAATGACAATCCCGATAAATTATATATCAGAGTGCGGCGCGACAAATCGGCTATCGAGTGGTCAATTTCCAATAGCGAGCTGCCTGTAAATACGATACTGATACCGGGGAAAAAATCATACAGATTTTTTATCTGGCGTTCCCAACCCGGCAGTCGATGCACCTCGTCGATAAAAAGATGTGTTATCCCTTCAGACTCCGCTTGTTCTGCCAAATCCATCAGCGTATGCCCTGCAAACCATATATCATCGAGCGACACATATAATGCTTTTTCGGGGTCGGGAAAAGCCAGTTTGATACGTTGTAGCATCATTGTTGTCTTTCCTACCCCACGTGCGCCCTTAATTCCTATCAGTCGGGCATTCCACGATATTTGATTGTATAAATCACGTACATGGTCAGTCGAAGTATATTTCAACAATCTTAAGTATTGCCGTTTCAGTGTTTTCATATATTCAATTTTACATGAGACTGCAAATATAGCAAAATAATCTTTGCAATAATCATATTAATGAAATAATTATTACAATAATCATTTTTAATGAATCATCTTTACAATAATCATTCTGGCCATGTCATCTTTACAATAATCATTTTAAGTGAGTCATCTTTGTAATAATCACTTGTAGCTGATATTCTTTCAGGTTTTCAGACCGTGAGGGTGCAGGGTCGGTAAGGCCCTTTAGGCCTGTAGGGTCTGTAATGGCCTTAAGATCAGTAGGGTCTATAAGGTCATTAGGGGTATTAGGGACTTTTGGGGATGCTGCTTGCGGGGATTGGGGGGATTTTATTCAGTGGAGGGTCAGGTGAGGGGGGTGGGGCCTTCGCGGAGGGTGGTGGGGTTGGTGGAGTCCATCAGGTCGATTATGGCGGAGGAGATGCCTTCGCGGGTGCCGGAGTCGATGAGGAGGGGGATGTCGGCGGAGTAGCTGTCGGCAAGTTCCATTGTGGCGGCGTGGTAGTCGTCGCCGTAGAGGTTGTCGAGGAGGATGGAGGTGGTGAGCAGGGGGCGGCCCAGTTGCTCTGCGAGGCAACGGGCTATGTCGTCGTCGGGGATGCGCACTCCCACTTCCTTGCGTCCTTTGAATGCCTTGGGGAGGGTGGTTGACGGGGGAAGGATGAAGGTGAAGGGGCCGGGGAGATTGCGGCGCATGATGTCGAAGGCGCGGTTGTCGATGCGGGCGAAACGGGCGGCTTGGCTCATGTCGGCACACATGATGGCGAGGTGCTGCTTGCGGGGGTCGATACCTTTGAGACGGCACACGTGCTCGATGGCGCGCTGATTGGTGGCGTCGCAGCCGATGGCGTAGAGCGTGTCGGTGGGATAGATGATGAGTTCGCCGCGCTCAAGCGCTTCCACGGCTTCGTCGATGAAGCGCATGTTGATGTTGCCGGGATAGATACGGAGAGATTTCATGGGCAGAGAGTATTTGTTTGAGTATTCTGTGGGGGGCTACTTTTCGTAGACAGTGGGGTCGGGAACTCCGGCGAGGAGGAATGCCTCGGCGCGTTCACGGCATGTGCCGCACGTGCCGCAATGGTGCTCGCCGCCGCGATAGCAGCTGTAGGTATCGGAGTAGTCGACTCCGAGGCGTGCGCCGCGCTCCACAATCTGCGCCTTGGTGATGTTGGTGTAGGGCGCGCTGAGACGGATTCCGTCGTAGGTGCCTTCGGCCACTGCCCTACCCATTGCATCGACGAAACCGGGACGGCAGTCGGGATAGATGGCGTGGTCGCCGCCGTGGTTGGCTATGAGGATTGTTTTCAACCCGTAGGTTTCGGCCAGTCCGGCTGCCACGGAGAGCATGATGCCGTTGCGGAAGGGGACTACGGTGGAGCGCATGTTGTCGTCGTCATAGTTGCCTTCGGGGATGGCGTCGGCGCCTTCGAGGAGAGAGCTTTTGAAGTATTGCGCCATGAAGCCGAGGTCGATTTCGACAAGGCGGATGCCGAGGCGGGCGCAGTTGCGACGGGCGCACTCAGCCTCGGCGGCGTTGTGGTTTGAGCCGTAGTTGAAATTGACGGCGAGGGCTATATCGTCGGCATACTCCCACAGGAGCGTGGTGGAATCGAGTCCGCCGGAATATACTATCAGTGACTGTTTCATAAGGAGGGAACGGTTAGAATGAATCGAGGAACGAGGCTTCGATACGTTTCTTCACGAGCCACTGATGCTCCTCGTCGCCGTAGTTGGCGAAGGGATAGATGGCGATGCCGCCGCGGGGAGTGAAGATGCCCTTCACCTCGATGTAGCGGGGGTCCATGAGGCGGCAGAGGTCTTTCATGATGATGTTGACACAATCCTCATGGAAGTCGCCGTGGTTGCGGAAGCTGAAGAGGTAGAGCTTTAGGCTCTTGCTCTCAACCATCTTCTCGCGGGGTATGTAGTTGATGATGATTTTGGCGAAGTCGGGCTGTCCCGTCTTGGGGCACAGCGAGGTGAATTCCGGGCAGGTGAAGGTGACGAGGTACTCGTTGCCGGGGTGCTTGTTGACGAAAGTCTCAAGCACCTCGGGGGAGTATTCCGTAGGGTATTTCACGCCGTTGTTGCCAAGGAGGGTGACTCCTTCGAGCTGTTGGTCAGTGCGCATAGTGGTGGAATCCTTTTAATAACACAATTGCGGGAGGGGAGCATCAATCGCCCATGGTGCGGAGCAGCTCGTCGTTGTCGCGGGTGCGCTCCATGCGGTCCTTGATAAATTCCATGGCCTCGATGGAGTTGCGGTCGGAGAGGAAGCGGCGTAGTATCCACATGCGGTTGAGAGTCTCGGTGCGCAGCAGCAGGTCGTCGCGGCGGGTACTCGACGCGGTGATGTCGACGGCGGGGAATATGCGCTTATTGGAGAGCTTGCGGTCGAGCTGGAGTTCCATGTTGCCGGTGCCCTTGAACTCTTCGAAAATGACTTCGTCCATCTTGGAGCTTGTCTCGGTAAGGGCCGTGGCGATGATTGTGAGCGAACCGCCACCCTCGATGTTGCGGGCTGCGCCGAAGAAACGTTTGGGCTTCTGCAGAGCGTTGGCGTCGACACCACCCGACAGGATTTTACCTGACGCGGGGCTCACGGTGTTGTAGGCGCGGGCCAGACGGGTGATGGAGTCGAGGAGGATGACTACATCGTGGCCACACTCAACCATGCGTTTGGCTTTTTCGAGGACGATGCTTGCGATTTTGACGTGACGGTCGGCAGGCTCGTCGAATGTGGATGCTATAACCTCGGCGTTGACCGAACGCATCATGTCGGTTACCTCCTCGGGGCGCTCGTCGATGAGGAGTATCATGATGTAGGTTTCGGGGTGGTTCTCGGCGATAGCATTGGCTATATCTTTGAGAAGAAGCGTCTTACCCGTTTTGGGAGGTGCTACGATAAGACCACGCTGGCCCTTGCCTATGGGCGAGAACATGTCGACAACGCGGGTGGAGATGTTGCATGAACGGCCCGAGGTGAGGTCGAATTTCTCGTCGGGGAAGAGGGGTGTAAGGTGCTCGAAGAGAGTGCGGTCGCGGATATACTCGGGGGTGCGGCCGTTAATCATGAGCGCCTCGCTCATGGGGAAGTATTTGTCACCTTCGTGGGGCGGACGGATGGAGCACTCTACGACGTCGCCGGTGCGCAGGGCATATTGCTTGATCTGCTGCTGGGTGACGTATATATCGTCGGGCGAGGAGAGGTAGTTGTAGTCGCTCGAACGGAGGAAACCGTAACCTTCGGGCATGATTTCGAGCACGCCCTGGGCGTAGATGAGGCCGTCGAAGTTGTAACGGTTCTCCTGGCGCTGCGGCTGCTGATTCTGCTGGTTCTGCTTATTGTTGCGGTTCTTTTTGTTTTTCTTGTTCTGCTGCTGATTCTGCTGAGGTTCGGTACCGGGCTCGTAGATTACGATGGGAGCGGCGGCGGCAGCAGCGGCTGCCTCCTCGCGCTCTTTCTGCGAACGGGGAGCGAAAGTCTTGCCAGCTGCGCGGGGGAAGAATGAGCCGAACGATGACTGTCGGGGCTGACGGGGTTCGCGCTGCTGGGGCTGGTTCTGTCGATTCTGCTCGGGAGCGCCGGCTTCGGGTGCGGCTTCTTCACGGGCTGCATAGGCGGCGGGTGATTCGGCCATAGGCTCGGCGGCAACGGCGGGAGCGGCATCGTAGTGGGCGGCGGGCACTGGGAGGTCGTTGGCCTCAACGGGGGCTGCGGGAAGCTCGGGGGCGGGGGCGGCGGCTTCGGGTGCTACTTCGGCCTGCACGGGAGCTTCGGTCTCAGCACTTTCCGCTTTGGCGCGAGGCTTGCGGCCGCGGCGGGCGGGTGTCTGGGCGGGAGCGTCAGCTTCGGGTGCTGCTTCGGCCTGCGCAGGAGCTTCGGTCTCAGCGCTTTCTGCCTTGGCGCGGGGCTTGCGGCCGCGGCGGGCGGGTGTCTGTGCGGGAGCGTCAGCTTCGGGTGCTGCTTCGGCCTGCGCGGGCGCTTCGGCCTCAGCGCTTTCCGCCTTGGCACGAGGCTTGCGCGTTGCATTGTCGGCTTTCTTCTCGCGGGGCTGACGGCGTTTCTTCTCCGGCTGGTTGGCCGCGGAGGTCGACGCTATGTTTATAGCCTGATTGTCGAGAATATCGTAGATGATATTTTGTCGGTTTTCGGGATTGAATTTTTTTATGCCCATAGACTCGGCTACCTGACGGAGCTTGTCGTCGTCCATGGCTGAAAGTTCTTGAATATTATACATTATATAATATGATATTTTAAATATTTTCTTAATGATTGTGGCCTCGAAGTGAAGCCTTTGAACCGGACGGAAGGCCTGAGAAGTGTTCTTTCCTGACTGCGCCTGCATGAGTGACGTGACATATCACGGCGCATACCCGGTAAATGATTGTATTATCGGAAATAAAGTTGAAACTTTATAGACACTGCTTTGCTAACAGTAAATTTAAGTGTAATTAAGCTATCGGAATTGTTTTACATGCACATCACCCGTTATTTTAAACAAGCGTCCGGCGCAATTGTTCTACCCGAAAAGAGGAGAAATAATCGGGGACGGGAGACGGATATGAGAATATCTACCTCACATTTACAATGCAAAAGTAATAAATATTTTTCGATACCGCAAAATTCTCAACCAAAACTTTCTCACACCGGGATGCCCTCCAGTCCACTCGTCGCGAGCATCTCGTTTTCAAGCCCGATATTAAAAATCAACAACTCTATCTCTATAATCCGGGGGGCCAGTCTTCGCACGTCATGTGGCGGGGGTCTCCTGACCCGCGCTCTTATAGCAAAGGCCCGTAAGCAATGACCTGATTGCGAGAGCGCGGGTCAGGAGACCCCCGCCACAAGGCGTTACGACCAGTTAGCGTTGACCCCCGCCACAGGGTGTGGGGATAAAGTAAAAGAGGCCGTATCAGTTATGATACAGCCTCTTTTGTTAAAACAGAGTGTCCGAAATGAGACTCGAACTCACACGAGCGAAAGCTCACTACCCCCTCAAAGTAGCGCGTCTACCAATTCCGCCATCCGGACATTGTTTTCCAAAACTATTTCCTGAAGAAATGTGATTGGTTTGGAGCGAAAAACGGGACTCGAACCCGCGACCCCAACCTTGGCAAGGTTGTGCTCTACCAACTGAGCTATTTTCGCATATTGCAGAAAACTTTGTTTCGTTTTGGAAAAACCTCTATTTTAATGTTCGCTTTTTCTTCGAGCGAAAAACGGGACTCGAACCCGCGACCCCAACCTTGGCAAGGTTGTGCTCTACCAACTGAGCTATTTTCGCGTTTTGGGTTTGTTTCGCAACCCGTTTTTTGTCGTTTGCGTTGCAAAGGTACGCATAATTTTTGAACTGGCAAGCGTTTTTGCTATTTTTTTTGCAAAAAATTTAATTTTTTCTTGTCGGCGAGGGTATTCAGAGCCCGCTTTTCATGCGGTTTCAAGATGTATCGTACTATATTTCAATTCTTTAATATCAATGCTGCGCCTCTACCCTTTCAACCGCAAAAAAATCATTTTTTTCATGAGTAAAAACAAAATTCCGCGCCCGGTCGTTATATTTTTAAATCCCGGCTGCGAATATTGACTTTTACCGCGAGTCGGAATCTTTGCTATTATTTTTTGACTGACACTAAAAAATTCACCATTATGAACGATTACGAAAAAAGAATCAAGCAACGCCAGGAGGATCGTGAGGAACGCCGCATACGCAACCGCAAGCGCACGCAGACGTGGCTCGTTATAGGTGTGGTTGTACTCGTCGTACTTCTTTTCTTCTGGGTAGACATCGCCGACCTGCTCGGTTGGGGCGACGGCGCAGCGTAAACGCCGGCTGATACTATAACGCGCGGCCCGTGCATTGTTGCACGGGCCGCGCGGTGTTTTATACTATACTTTATACTGGTGCTATATATAATTATGAAACGGCGGTGAGCTCGCTGAGGTGTTGTTCAAGTTCGGTTGACGAGAGGCGGGCGTGGATTTTGCCTTTGACGGCGATGGAGATGTTGCCGGTCTCTTCCGATACTATGATTGCAGCGGCGTCGGTGGCCTGTGAGATGCCGAGACCGGAGCGGTGGCGCAATCCCATGGAACGGGGTATGTCGGTGTCGTGGCTCACGGGGAGGATGCAGCCGGCTGCGGCAATGCGTCCGCCGGCGATTATCATGGCGCCGTCGTGGAGCGGCGAGTTCTTGAAGAAGATGTTCTCGATGAGACGCGAATTGATTTCGGCGTTTATCATGTCGCCGGTCTTTTCGTAGCTGTCGAGCGGGATGGCCTGCTGTATGACTATCAGTGCGCCGGTCTTGCTGCGGGCCATGTTCATGCAGGCGTAGACCACGGGCATAATCCATTTATGGGCGTCCTCCTGCTCCGAGGAGCGGTGGTGGTGGAACAGTTCGCTGATGAATCGCCATCGCTTCTGCGAACCGAGTTCGACGAGAAACCGCTTTATCTGGTCCTGAAACAGGATGACGAGCACGAGCAATCCTATGCTCATGAACTTATCGAGAATGGAGCCGATAAGGCGCATGCCGAGGAGCTCGGAGGTCAGCACCCACACCATGATGAAGGCGAGGATGCCGTAGAAGATGTTGATGGTGCCCGACTCCTTCATCAACCGATAGAGGTAGTAGAGCAGAAAGGCTACGATGACGATATCGAATATATCTTTAATGCCGAAGGAGTCCATGATAATGACGGATTAACGGGTAAGATGACTGAAAATATTGACGGTGTCGACAGCCTGACGCACGTCGTGGACGCGCAGTATGGCGGCGCCGCGCTGCAGGGCGTAGGTATTGAGCACGGTGGTGCCGGTGAGAGCATCGTCGGCCTGAGCCGTGACGTCGAGCACGCGTGTAATCATAGACTTGCGCGATATGCCCACGAGCACGGGGCAGTTGAAGCAGGCGAAGGCGTCGAGGTCGGCCATCAGGCGATAGTTCTGGTCGAGAGTCTTGCCGAAACCGAAGCCGGGGTCGATGATGATGTCGCACAGCCCCTGCTGACGCAGCGAGCGGACGGTGTGCTGCAGGTCGAGGAGCACGGTGGAGGTGGTGGCATCGAGCGGCGTGTCGGCCGTGAGCGATGACACGGCGGGGTGAGTGAGCACGTAGGGTGCCTTGAGGTCGACGGCCGCCTGCAATATGTCGGGGTCGACGGTGCCGGCGGTGACGTCGTTGATGATGTCGGCTCCTGCCTCAACGGCCCGGCGAGCCACTGAGCCGCGGAATGTGTCGACCGAAATGACGGCATCGGGGTAAGCTTCACGGATTGCGGCAACGGCGGGAAGTACGCGCTGCATCTCCTCGGCTTCCGACACGGGGTCGGAACCGGGACGCGTGGAGCAGCCGCCCACGTCGAGCATCGCGGCACCGTCGGCCAGCATACGGCCGGCGCGGGCCACGGCTTCGTCGACACCTGCGTTGCGCGAACCGCTATAAAACGAGTCGGGGGTGACATTGATTATACCCATCACCACCGGAGTATTATACTCTACAAGTTTGCCCTTTATATTTAATGAGAAATACACCTTAATATCTTTTTATGCAAAAGTAGCAAAAATTTCTCAGCCTGCAATGATTAGCGTTGGATTGAGGGGACGGGGCGGTCGAAAATGTCGGGGTGGTCGGCGGGAGGGGTGGGTTGACGGCGGGGGTGGGATTTTGAGGAGCGGGATTTTGGAGAGGACAGGTCGGACCTGTCGGACGAGTCAGACGTGTCGGACTGGTCTGACTGGTCCGACCGGTCCGACTCGTCCGATAGAGGCTGGGCGGGGGTGGGCTCGGCGGAGGCCGGCTCGGCGTCTGTTGGGGGCGCCGCTGTTGGAGCTGCCGGTGGGGCGGGTGCTACGGGTGGGATCGGTGATTGCTTGGCTATCAGGATTATGGCGTAGATTATGGCGAGGAGTGCTATGAAGGTGAGCGTGGCGAGGTTGCGCCGTCCTGTCGATTTCATGCTGTCGGCTTTTAACGGGGTTTCAACTGCTTCAATTGAACTGGGCCACAAGGATTACGGCTATCGCCACGGGGGCTATCCACTTGATAATGAAAAGCACTACGCGGGTGGAGAGGCTGCGCACCGGCGAACCGTTGTCGAGCTGCGAGGCTATCATGCCTTTGGGCGCGAACCAGCCTGCGTAGATACACATGGCCATAGAGCCGAGGGGGAGCAATATGTTGGTGGCAAACGTGTCGAGGAAGTCGAAGAATGTGAGTCCGAAGATGTGCACTGACGAGAGCGAGCCCATAGAGAGCGAACTGAGCGATCCGAAAAGCAACACGGGGAGCATCACGAGCAACACGGCCGACCGACGGCGCAGGTGCATGCGGTCCTGGCAGAAGCGCACCGACACTTCGGCAATCGAGATGGTCGACGTCAGGGCCGCCACGAGCAGCAGTATGAAGAAAAGCGATGACCACAGTTGCGTGCCGGGCATGCGGGTGAACACTTCGGGGAGGGTCACGAACACAAGCGTTGCCCCTTCAAGACTCTCGTTCTGCATGCCGAAGGAGGTGACAGCGGGGAAGATGATAAGGCCCATCAGCACGGCCACGAGCATGTCGAGGAGCGAGACTATCGTAGCGGTGCGTTTCAGTTTCGTTTCGCGCGGGAAGTAGGCGGCGTAGGTTATCAATATGCCCATGCCGAGACTCAGCGAGAAGAATGCCTGCCCCAGCGCGTTTATCACCACCGACCCGTTGACCTTGGAGAAATCGGGCGCGAGGAAGAACTTCACACCCTCGCCGGCATCGGGCAGCGTCAGCGCCACCACGCAGAATATCACCAGGATAAGGAACAGAAGCGGCATCATGAGATTGGAAATCTTCTCGATGCCTTTGCGCACGCCGCAGAGCAGCACGAGCATGTTGATGCCAATCATCAGCACGGTATAGATTATAGGCTTGACGTCGCCGGCAACGTAGTCCTGCATCTTGGCGGCGAACGAGGCGGTCCCCTCCCCCGCTCCGGAGTAGAGCGAACCGGTCAGCGAACTGATGAAATATTCGAGCGTCCACCCCGCCACCACTATGTAGAAGCAGAGTATCATATATGAAGCCAACAGGCCCATGGCGCCGATGAGCCACCATCCGGTGCGCGGCGATATGCGCTTGTAATCGCCCACGGCGTCGGTGCCTCCTTCACGGCCTATGGCAAACTCGCCCAGCATCACGGGAATGCCGAGCAGCAGCACACATAATATATATATCAACAGGAATGCGGCGCCACCGTTGGTCTGAGTCTCGGCGGGAAAGCGCCACACGTTACCCAACCCTACAGCTGACCCGACGGTAGCTGCAATCAAACCAATCTTAGAACTGAACTTCGTAGCCATTAGCGATAATTTGCAACAAATTTACATTTTTGAATTAAATTTCACAAATAATATAACGCACAACTATGCATTTTGTAAGACCGGCAATCACATTTTTAAAATATCATATTTTTTAACCCCCGCGCGCAAAGGATTTTCAATATTTTTAGGTAAATTTGCAACCTGATATATTGATTTGATATATAATAGTATAAAACAACAACGGCAAAAGTGCCGCAACCAACCGTCACTCAACAGCAATGGCTACAAAACCGTCAATACCCAAAGGTACCCGCGACTTCTCACCGATAGAGATGGCTCGCCGCAATTATATATTCAACACCATACGCGAAGTGTTCTCGCTCCACGGATTCTCGCAGATAGAGACTCCGGCGATGGAAAACCTCTCGACCCTCATGGGAAAATATGGCGACGAGGGTGATAAACTCCTGTTTAAAATCCTCAACTCCGGCGACTTCCTCAAGGGCGTTGACCGCGCCATGCTCGACGACGAGAGCGCCACGCTGCGCCTTGCCGCCAAGCTGTGTGAGAAAGGATTGCGCTACGACCTCACCGTGCCCTTCGCCCGCTACGTGGTGCAGCACCGCGGTGAGTTGCAGTTCCCCTTCCGCCGATTCCAGATACAGCCCGTGTGGCGCGCCGACCGTCCGCAGAAAGGCCGCTACCGCGAGTTCTATCAGTGTGACGCCGACATCGTGGGCACCGATTCGCTCTGGAATGAGGTAGAGCTCATCGACATTATCCGCGACGTGTTCCGCCGCCTCAACATCCGGGTGCTCATCAAGCTCAACAACCGCAAGATACTTGCCGGAATAGCCGAGGCCATCGGCGCTCCAGAACGCCTCATCGACATCACCGTCGCCATCGACAAGATTGACAAGATAGGTATCGACAACGTGAACCTCGAACTCAAGGAGAAAGGACTCAGCGACGAAGCCATCGCGGCCCTCCGCCCCATCCTCGAGCTCTCCGGCTCCAACGAGGAACGCCTCGCAGCCCTACGCAAAGTGCTCGCCGGCAGCGAGACAGGCCTTAAGGGTATCGAGGAGACAGAGACAATACTCCGCCGCGCCGGAGAAGGCAGTGCCGAGATAGAACTCGACGTGGCCCTCGCCCGCGGCCTCAACTACTACACGGGCGCCATCATCGAGGTGAAGGCTCTCGACGTAGCTATAGGCAGCATCACCGGCGGCGGCCGCTACGACAACCTGACCGGAGTGTTCGGTATGCCCGGCGTGTCGGGTGTAGGCATCTCATTCGGTGCCGACCGCATCTACGACGTGCTCAACACCCTCGACCTCTACCCCTCCGAGGCCACCGCTACCACTCGCGTAATGTTCGCCAACATGGGTGAAGCCGAGACCGAAGCTGCCTTCCACGCAGCGCAGCGTATGCGTCAAGTAGGTATCTCAACGATGGTCTACCCCGACAACGCCAAGATGAAGAAGCAATTCGGATATGCCGACGACATGGCCATACCCTACGTTGCCATCATCGGCGAGTCAGAAATGCAGGAAAATAAAATCACACTCAAGGAAATGGCCTCGGGACAGCAGGAGATGCTGACCGTCGACGAAGCTATCGCCCGCATCAATTCGATATGATTATGAAAAAAATATTATTACTGGCAGTAGCCATCGTGGCCATGATGCTCCCCGTTGCGGCCAACGCGCAGTTCCGCTACGGAGCTACGGCAGGCGTCGATTTCTCGACCCTCAAATTCAAGCAGGATCTTTTCACCATCGATGCCTCAACCGGATTTCAGGCCGGCGTGCAGGGCGAACTCATGTTTCCCGGCATAGGTTTCGGCGTTGACATCGCCATGCTCTACAACCAGCGCGGCGCCACGCTCCATCTCGGCGAGCGCGAAGTGTGGGCCTCGCAGGGCTACACCGACCCACGCTGCTATCTCCACTATGTAGAGATACCTGTCAACCTGCGATTCAAGTGGACCCGCATGCAGGGACTCGAGGATTACATCGCGCCCTACGTGTTCGGCGGTCCGTCGATTTCGTTCCTTGCCGGCCACAGCAAGATTGAGGCTCTGCAATATGCTTTCGGCGAGATAGGTCTGCAGTGCGGTCTCGGTTTTGAAATTATGCGCCGCTGGCAGATTCAGGGTTCCTACACCTGGGGCATGACCTACGCGCTCAAGACCCGCCTGCTCGACGACTTCAGCGCGCAGAACCGCACATGGTCAATCCGCGCCACATATTTCTTCTAATCGACCACTACCCGTACCTACTGACGGTAACATATCATTTACTTCGACCCATACGACGGGAGCTGCCGCACGAACGCGTAGCTCCCGTTGTCGTAATCAATGGCGCAGAAGTAGTGGCGCAGGCCGTTGGACACGGCGAGGTAGCGCGCACGGAGCACCATGTTGTAACGCACAATCTGGTCAAACACCTGCTGCGTGATTTCTACGTGGGGAGCCTTGTACTCGACGATGATGAAGGGTTGGCCGTGGGAGTCGTAGACAACCGTATCGGCGCGGCGCGACATGTTGTTGAACTTCAGCGACACCTCGTTACCGATAATCGAGGCGGGGTAACCGAGGCCGGCGCGAAGGTAGGCGACGAAATGCTGGCGCACCCACTCCTCGGGGGTCAGCTTGACGAAAGCGTTGCGGCACTCGTCGTAGATGCGCACCATGTCGCCGTCGCGGCGCAAACGTGGCGCAACGAGTGGCGGAAGATTCAGTCGGGGTAAGTTTTCCATCGCCATTGCTTTGTGTTCAAGAATTTTTGTGTAAATTTACACAAATAAATTTATTGACACCCACAGTCGGTGTCAGAAAAATCTCCCGTCTATGGCCGATATAGTGACATACAACTCGTTGCGCAACGCTCTTGCCAAGAAGAATTATGCCAACGTCTACCTCATCCACGGTGAGGAGGGCTATTATATCGACCGCCTCGCCGAACTGTTTGACGGCATACTCGCCGACTTCGAGCGCGACTTCAACCTCTACACCATGTATGCGCCGCAAACCGACAGCGCTACCGTGGCCGATGCCTGCCGCCGCTACCCCATGATGGCCGACCGTCAGGTTGTCATCGTCAAGGAAGCGCAGGCTGTGCCCGTGGCATGGTTCAACAAGCTGCTCCCCTATCTTGAGCAACCGGTCGACACGACGGTGCTCGTTATCATAGCCCGAGGTGCCACGGTGAAGAGCGCCACGCTCACCAAGAGCATCGCCAAGGGTAAGGGTGTGATTTTCGAGTCTAAGAAACTTGCGCCGGCTGCTGTAGCCGTCACCATACGCGAGTTTATCAAGGAGAAGGGACTTAGCATCGACGACAAGGCCCTCGCCATGTTGCAGGACTATGTAGGTGCCGACCTGTCGCGCATCTACAACGAGATAGACAAGATGACCGTAGCACTCCCGCCCAACGCCATGGTGACTCCCGAAGCCGTGGAACGCAACATAGGCGTCAGCAAGGACTACAACAACTTTGAACTTATTGCCGCCATCGCCCGCCGCGACACCCGCAAAATATATCAGATTATCAACTACTTCCGCCGCGACCCGAAGAACCATCAGCCCGTGGTCACTACCCCGCTGATATTCAACTTCTTCGCCAACCTGCTCACGGCGCTATACGCTCCCGACAAGAGCGAACGCGGTCTCATGGCCGAACTCGGATTCAAGTGGCCCGGTCAGCTGACCGACATACGCCCCGGACTGACCAACTACAAACCTTGGCAGATAATAAAGAATATATCGGCCGTGCGCGAATTTGACGCGCAGAGCAAAGGTATCGGCTCGCGCGTCGACCAGTTTGACCTCTTTGAAATGCTTATCTTCAAGCTCCTCAACAATCCCAACTGCCCCTAAGCCGAAGCCCCGCAACGCCACATTCTTTAAAACATACACAGCATACAATCAGGCTTTTATCAACCAAAATAACATAAAAGCCTCCTGTACTACTGCCAAAAGCCACTGTACTCCTGTCAAAAAAAGTCCATAAAACAACGTACTGCTGTTGATAAAACTAAGCGCCGGTCCCATCAATGCATGGAACCGGCGCTTTATGATTTGCTCCTTTAAAATTTTCAATTACAACTCAAGAATTTTACATATAAAAAAAACGGGTTGAAAAAGGGTGTGACTTAATGTGAACTAACACAAAAACGGGAAGGAGTAAAAGGACCTCTGTCACAGTCATGCTCATCAACGAACCTTGTAGTCTTTGAGCATCTCCTGGAGACGCTGACGGGCGAAGAAGATGCGGCTCTTGACAGTGCCAAGGGGCAGGTTCATCTTTTCAGCAATCTCGTTGTATTTGTAACCGGCCACGTGCATTGAGAACGGAACGCGGTATTCGTCAGAGAATGAATTGATAGCTGACGTGATTTCTTTAGCGGCAACCGAACCTTCGGGAGTTTCGAAGCCTGATTCCTGGGGAAGATTGAGGTGGTAGAG
>JAAVEW010000023.1 GCA_014801075.1 Barnesiella sp.
CGATTTTTGCCCTGTTCATCAGTCGTGTACATCAAGTACACTCCTTCTTCACATGTCAAAACTCGCTCTGCGATATGCGGCCGAGTTTTTAACAAATATTGGGGAACGGGGTCTTAGTTGTGTGACTGGATTGTTAGGTGTTTTGCCGGTGATGGCTGCGACGGGGGTAGCGTGGCTGCAACGGGGGTAGCGCGGTGTTACTTCACCACGGGGCCCACTTCGGCGGCAGCGCCCGTGGTCGGGTCAAAGAGCAGATATACAGGAGCTTTCTTGTCGGTGAAGTTGGCCGGAGCCATGCCGTAGACTATGCCTGCCTGGGCCAGGTCGACATCCTTGCTCGCCATCTCCTTGCCCATAGCGGTCACTGTTACCTGCGCCTCGCCGGGGATTACGTAGGCTATGCCCCCTTTGGGGAATGGGAGTGTCTCCCCCTTGTCGTTGACGGGCATCTCGCCGCGGTTGAGTATTTTGACTGTCAGGTACACGGGAAATCCGCTCAGGTCGTTGGGGTCGACGATACCCGATGTGGCCGACACGCGGGCTATAATCTGCTTGTTGATATTGTCGTCGGGCACGACGGTAAATGTGCGCACCTCGGTGTAGGTGCTGCGTGTGCCGGCAAACATTGCGACGAGGGCCTGCTCCTGCGCGTCGATGTTGTCCATGACGAGCTGCATGGCGGCGCCGTCCGGGGGCATCTGGTCGGCCTGCCCGGTGATAAGGTCGGTGCGGCTCTGTCGCAGGGCGTATATCTGTTCGGCGGCCAGCTCGGCGCGTTTGGCCGATGAGTGGCTTTGCAGCATCTCCTGGGTTATGACCTGACGTGCGGCTTGGGTCTGGAGCGGGGTGGGAGCGGCATCCTGCGGCAGGGGCAGCGGGGTGTGCTTCGCCTCGGCCACCTCCTCGGTGTTGATTGCCAGCGGTATATTACCCTCGCCGAGCACTATGTAGGGCGCCTGGCTGCTCTTGAGCGTCACGAGGTAACGCTTGTCGGGGTCGGGGACGCCGTGGGTGTTGATGGTGACGCTTTTGACGCGTGCGCTCAGCGACGGCTCGGTCAGCGGGTTGCTGATATTGAGGTATTTGAGCGCGTATTTGTAGAACTCACCCGGCTCTTCGCGCGTGAATTCCGCCTCTATCGTGATGTCGACCGCCGTAGAGGGGAGCGTGTAGGCTATGCCATATTCGTTGGCCTTGGTCGCTGTGATGTGCTGGGCCTGCTGGGCGGTGGCTATCGAGGTGAAAGCCAGTGCCGCGATGAGTGTCGATGTTAACTTTTTCATAAGCGTTAAAAGGGTGTATGAAAGGGTTTTAACGTATGGGTTCCATGATTGCTTTGATGGCACGGCCTATGTTGTCGGCAATGTCGGAGGCGGTGACGCCGTAGTCGCCGTGCTCCTCGGCGGCCAGTTCGCCGGCGAGTCCGTGGAGGTAGACGGCGAGCAGGGTGGCAATCTCCGGGCTGTAGCCCTGGGCGAGGAATGCCGCGAGCATGCCGGTGAGCACGTCGCCGCTGCCGGGAGTCGCCATCGCCGGGCATCCCGACGAGTTGAAGTATATCTTGCCGTCGGGGCGTATGATGGAGGTGTAGCGCCCTTTGAGCACGATGAGTATATGATAGTGGCGGGCCACGTCGCATGCCTTGCGCAGACGGCTTTCCATTGATGTGTGCTGCCCGAACAGGCGGTCAAACTCTCCCGCGTGGGGGGTGATGATTGAGAGCATGGGCAGTGAGTTGAGCATGCTTGGCTTGATAGCTATGCAGTTGAGCGCGTCGGCATCGAGGATGAGGGGCGATTTCGACGAAAGCAGCAGTTCCTCAAGGGCGCGCAGCGTGGGGTCGTTGGTGCCTATGCCGGGACCTGCCGCAACGGCGCTGTACTGATGGGCGGGGCGCATGCGGTCGATATACATCTCTCCCTGATTGGCGCTGTAAAGGGCCTCGGGCACGGTGGACTGTATGATGGGGTAGCCGCACTTCGGAGTCTCCACGGTCACTTTGCCCACGCCGGAGCGCAACGCACCGCGGGTGGCCATGACGGCCGCGCCCATCATGCCGTAGCTGCCGGCGTAGATGAGGGCCGAACCGTAGTCGGCTTTCGATGAGAAGAGCGGACGGCGTTTGAGCGCGCGATACACGTCGGGGGCCTCCACGAGGTAGAACTGTGCCTTTATCTCGGCTGCCGCCTTCTGGCTGAGACCTATGTCGAGCAGTTTCCACTCGCCCACGAGTTCGGCGTTGTCGGCGATGAAAAATGCCAGGCGCGGATGCTGCACGGCAAGAGTGAGCGTGGCGTGAATCACGTCGCGCGATATGAGTGCCGGATTCCAGTCGCCGGCCAGTCCCGAGGGTATGTCTATTGACACCACGGTGGCCCGTGACTCGTTGATGCGCTGCACAAGGTAGGAGAATCCCCCCTTGAGCGGGTCGCGCAGGCCGGAGCCGAAGAGGCCGTCGATAATCAGCAGGTTGCGCTGCAGTTCGGGCATCATGAAGGTGTCGATGATTTCGGTGATACCTACTCCGGGACACTCCATGTAGCGGTCGCGGCACACCACACACTCCGTAGAGAGCTTGTTGCCGCCGATGTTGAAGAGATAGGCGTGAACCTTGTAGCCGCACTCCGCAAGCAGGGCGCCCACGGCCAGCGCGTCGGCCCCGTTGTTGCCCGGACCGGCAAAAATCACCACCGGTTTCGACGTTCTCCAGCGCGCGGTAATCTCGTCGGTCACCGCACGTGCAACCCTGTCTATTAATTCCATGGGGGTAACACCCTCATGTTCAATTGTATATTGATCTATCTGGCGAATTTCGCTGTTAGTAAATATCTTCATTAATCAATCCACTTGTTGACTACAAATTTACACATTTTTTTTAGCGTATCAAAAAAACTTGTCGCAAGGTAGAGGATTTATGAAATTCTTTACGTAAATTTGCACTAATTTACATATCTACAATGGACCAGGTAACATATAACGGGCTCACATTTGAGCCATATATACGACGTGAGCAAATCGACAAGCGTATAAAGGAGTTGGCTGAGACTATTTCGGCCGAATGCGAAGGCAAGAATCCTTTGTTCCTTTGTGTGCTCAACGGCGCATTCCCCTTTGCCGCCGACTTGTTCAGAGCTGTGAATTTCGATGCCGAGATCTCATTCATCCGCCTCAAAAGCTATGAGGGAATGGGCTCGACCGGTGTCGTCAAGGAGGTAATCGGACTTAATGAGGATATCAAGGGACGCACTGTTATCATAGTGGAGGATATCGTCGACACCGGCAACACCATAGCCCGTCTGCTCGACACCCTCAAGGAGAAAGAGCCCGCCGAAATCAAGGTGGCGACCCTCCTCTACAAGCCCGATGCACTCAAAGTCGACATCAAGCCCGACTATGTAGGCTTCAACATCCCTACCAAGTTTATCATCGGCTTCGGTCTTGACATCGACGGCCTCGCGCGCAATCTCAGCGACATCTACGTGCTTAAAGAGAACAACTGACAGCCACCTTGTTGATGACAACCGCCCCGCGCGGCTGCCGCTCACGACCCGCTGAGGGTCGACTTAACCTTAAAACACGATAATACCGGCTGGAAATGCACCGGCTCCCGCAGGGTTGGGGGCTGTAACCCATTTTGTGCAATATTATAAATAACGTTTATATGTCTAACATAATCATTTTTGGTGCTCCCGGCAGTGGAAAGGGTACACAGAGCGAACGACTTATCGAGAAATATAACCTCCGTCACATCTCAACCGGCGAACTGCTGCGCGACCATATCGCACGCAAAACCGAGCTCGGCGTTGTGGCCGATTCTTACTGCTCACGCGGTCAGCTCATCCCCGACGATCTGATGATTGAAATCCTCGCAAACACCATCGACAACGACTCTGAAATATCAAAGGGCCTTATCCTCGACGGTTTCCCCCGCACAATCCCCCAGGCCCGCGCCCTCAAGCAGCTCTTCGCAGAGCGCGGCATGAAGGTTGACGCCGTAATCGGTCTCGAAGTGCCCGAGGAAGAACTCGTGGAACGTCTGCTCAAACGCGGTCAGGAATCAGGTCGCGCCGACGACAACCTCGAAACCATCAACAAACGTCTCGAAGTATATCACAACCAGACACTTCCCCTGCGCGACTACTACATCACCGAAGGCCAGTACCGCCCCATCCACGCTACCGGCTCAATCGACGAAATCTTCAACCGCATCACCGATGCCATCGAAGCCTGACAACGGTAATAAAGAAATAAACAACAAAATAAATAAAAAAAACGGACCGGCTCCCCGGCCCGTTTTTTTATGGCCCTGATGTGTGGCGGGGGTCTCCCGACCCGCGCACCCCCCAATAGCAGCGCAACGTGGTGCAACGTGGTGGGGCCGTCCCCGGCCGCACTCCCCAAAGCCCCCGCCCATCCGGCCATAGCGCGGGTCAGGAACCCCCCGCCACATGCAGTGTGCGGCCGAGGACGGCCCCACCACGATGCTACTTAATTTCATTTTTATCAAAAAAAACTGTAAATTGCGGTAATGAAATCGACCGTCGGCCTGTCTACATAATAAAGACTGAAATTAATGCAATATTCCATCACAGAGTTCGAGGCCACATATCGCCGCTGTTTCCCTCCTGCTATGAGGCTTGCCGTTAGCCTGTTGCATGACGAGGATGATGCGCGCGATGCGGTTCAGGAAGTGTTCCTGAAACTCTGGGAATCGGATACGGTCATTGACAATGTGCAGGCTTTCGTGGTCAGGTCGGTGCGCAACGTGTGTCTCAACCGCATCGCTGCAGCCGACACGCGGGAACGATTTCGCCGACGGTTTCCCATCGACGAAATCGACGACACCGACGCCCCGCTCGTCGACGAAGTCCGGCTTCAGGGCGCCATCGACTCGCTGCTCACCCTGCGCGAACGGCAGGTAGTCGAAAAGATCTACTCCGAAGGGCTTTCCTACAAGGAGACGGCAAGTTGCCTCGATGTCTCCGTAGCATTGATTAATAAGAACATAGTAAGCGCACTTAAGAAACTGCGCACCTATTTCAAATCGCAGGATATATGACAGAAAAAGATAAAGACATAAAAGATAAAGACATATTGATAGAGAAGATGCTCTACCGCCCCGACAGCCTCTCGGCCTCCGACATCGAGGCCATCATGGCCGACGAGGAGTTGCGCGAGCTCTACGCCGCCTCGGTGATGCTTGCCGACACGCTGCAACCGCAGCCCGTCATCGACGGCGACCGCGAGTGGGAGCTGTTCAGCCGTCGCCTCGCTGCTTCCAAGCCGCAATTTGCCGCCGAGTCGCAAAGCGATATGGCCGTTGCTCCGAAAGCGAAGCGTAAACGTCTGCTGCTCAACCCTATCGTGCGCGTTGCCGCCATCCTCGCCGGAGTGTTGTTGCTCTCGGCTGTCATAATCAGGATGCTTGGCGGCGCGGCGGTTGATGATACTCTCATGGTAGCCCGCAATGTCGCTGATACCAAGCCGGTTGAGCATATAGCTGATGCTGCCGTGGCAGCTCCGGCTATCGTCCCCGCGGTTGAAGAGATAAACGCGGAGCAGCCCGAAGTCGCTACAACGCAGGTGATTAACCCCGCGCCGCAGGCTGTAGAGCATGCTGAGGCGATAACTGCCGGACTGCCTGACGATTTCGACATCGACGAGTATATCGCAATCAGGCAGGCGCGCATCGACAACGAGGTTGCTATGGCGATGGCCCAAGTCTATGAAGCGGAATATCGCGCTTACCTCGATGTTGCCGGGCAAGAGCCTGAATATGAATCTGTTCCCGATGACGCTCCCGCGCTGACACGGAGCTTCAATCCCGAGATTGACCAATTTATAATGTTGTGATAAAAATCTAATAGACAAATTGATATGAAAACAGTATTTTTTAGAATCGCATGTGTGCTCGTGGCATTGACACCGCTATGTTCGACGGCCCAGAGTAATATCACCAAGGCATTTGACGCATTGTTGAAAAACTCCGACGTGACCTACACCGAGAATCATTCCCTCGACAAGGACGTTACGACGGGCGTAAAAGAGTCACAGTATGATATTTACACCTTCACAATGCCCGCAAAAAAGATGTCGCTCGTCGACAATATTGTAAAGGCGTTCCGTACCGATGCCGACAAGGCTTACAGTTTTAACAGCGGTGAAACCACCGATACCGATCCCGTCCTGCAGTTGGCTGTGGGCGATGGCGACACCGGCGGAGTGCGCGTGACGTGGCCCGGACGTAAATATATCTACGCCACCTTCCTCGCCCCGAAGAGTGAGAACCCTTCCGGCAACTACCGTTATGCCTACGCCATAAACTGGGAAAAGACAAAGGATGTAATTACCGGTCAACTCATTGTCACCTACGCTACTACGCTCAAGTACCGTCAGTCACGCGCAACTACGATATCGTTCTATCCCGAGTTGCCCAAGATGACGACAGTTTCCGGTGGAGAGTCCATCACCTCAATTAACGGAAACAGTATTACCACAATTACTGAAAACGGTATCACTACAACCACAGCTAAACCCTCCGACACCTGGTTTACAACATTTATCAGCTACGTTCAGGCCTTGTCGTCCCATGAAAATCAGTCCACTCGACAGGCTATCGCCGCCAAACTCTACAAACACGTGCAGCAGGCGCAGGATTCAAAGGTAAGCAAGGAAGATAAAGAGGTGGCACGTGAAATCCTCAAATCGCTGCAATCCCAAACCAAAACCAACGACGCCATAACCCGTCAGCTACTCAACTCCGCCCTCATCTCCCTCAAATAAAATCCCTAACAAAATCCCCTCAGCCCGCCCCAAAAAAAACGAGCTGACCCCACTCCCCAAAATAAAATAACCATCCCCAAAATAAAAGAATCCCCAAAGAAACTAAAAGTAACAATTAGACAATTTTTCATACTTCCCAACGAGCGCGGCGCCGTAACCACCCAAAAAAAGGTCACGGCGCCGCCTCATTTTAATCTATAAAATCCCTCAATTTGGGTGTGGGGTATAGTGCCGGCATTGTGAGTGGTGATACCGGGGGACGGGGGTGGGGGTTAGTAGCGTTTGGAGCAGGTGGCGTGGAGGTAGTAGTGGCAGCGGTCAATGAAGTTGTCGAAGGAGGTAGCGCGGAACACGAAGAATCGCTGCAACATGAAGTTCCAGAATACTGACACTACGATGGAGGTGACAACGCGGGCGATGGTGAATCGGATATTGTCGACCATTTTGAAGGAATCGAGCAATGAGCTGTCGTCGAGCAGGTTGGTGAGATACTGCGTGCCAAACGTGTTGAGCAGCAGGCTGCCGAGCCACACAAGGAAAAATTTGATGCCGATAGCGAGATAGGAGCTCTCCCTCATGCGGAAGGTGAACTTATAGTTAATCAGGCAGTTGACGATACCGCCCGCGGTGGCGCCTATCATAGCCGACACGCCGGCCGACAATGATAGCAGCGCGTAGAAGAGGAAACTGACAATGAAGTCGGTGTAGGCCGAAATCTGTGACGTGACAACCGAGCGGAGGAACATAAATACGCCTCCTCCGTGCAGCAGCTTGCTTTTGATTCCTTTTTTCTTCATTGCAGTTGTGGTGTTAGGCGAGGCCGGTGAGCGGGAGCAGGTCGGCCAGCGATTTTATCTGCGTCGGATGGGTCATGGCGTCCTCGTCGGCGGTCCAGCCTTTACCTTTGAGCCATGCGGTGCGGCAGCCTATTGACTCGGCGGGGAGTATATCCTTGCGCATGCTGTCGCCCACGACGAGCACATTTTCGGCCGGAAGACCGAGGGCTACGACTCCGAGGGTGAAGATGCGGGCATCGGGCTTACGCACACCCACTACGGCGCTCTCTATCACGCCGCGGAAATACTGACGGATGTCCATGTCGCGAATCACGCTCTCCACGTTGCCGTAGAAGTTTGACACCAGTACCATGGGGAAATGTTCGGCGAGCTTGGCGAGTACGGGGCGCGCGTCGTCGACCGAAGCGCGGGCGCGTTCGTAGCAGTAATGCGCTATGGGTGAGCATTTCTCATCGGCTACGGCTTGCGATATGATGCCGCGGCTGGCGAGGTCGTCAAGCTCGAGGCGCATCTTTATCTCCATCACATCGAGAAACGTGTGCTGGGGATAGATGTGGCGCGTGCGGGCCAGTTCGCGCTCGGCGTAGACGTAGCTTGTGCGGAACTCCTCCTTGTCGACGTCGAGTCCGCAGGCCTTATAGCCGTCGTAGATTACTTCGCTCCAGTGGTCGCCGTGGCTGTCGATGGTGCCTCCGTAGTCAAATATTATACCCTTTATTTCTTCAGTCATAGTAGCCGTCTTTAAGTCGTTGGGTCATGGTGCGGCATATCTTCTCGTGGCGTACTATCATGTAGACCATCAAGGAGTTGAGCACCGTAAATTCAAACACGAAATATATCCAGGGCATTCTGATGAAGAGCGATATGAAGAGCACGATCACTCGCCAGTTGAACGACAGGATGTTGGTGTATTTCATTAGCGGCAGACTCATCATGCGGAAGTCGTCGCGAAATTTCTGAGGTATCGCGCCACCCTTGAAGCGGTCGCGCAGCTCTACGCGCAAGGCCTGCATGGCAGGGGTCATCTTCTGCTGCGACACGGTGTAGTTGATGTAGAACGCCATTGTCACCTTGCTCCAGAAATGGCCCTTCCAGGGGGTTGCTTTCTGGCGCTCGCGCAGGTCGTCGACATTCTCCAGTTCGCTGCCCTCCTTGCCTTTGAGGAAGAAGAGGTGGAACTGGCGGTAGTGGTCGGCCATTGAGGCCTGCTTGGCGTGGCACAGTCCGGTGGATACGGCGAGGGTCCATATCACCCAGTGGTGTTCCATGAAGAATGGCGAGGTGGCTATCTCCCTGAAGCAGATGGCGAAATAGATGGTTGCGAACCAGAAGTCGCCGGCGAGGCCGTCGAGTATGCGGCCCAGGCGGGAGTATTGGCCCGTCATGCGTGCGAGCTGACCGTCGGCGCTGTCAAATGAGTTGGCCCATACGAGCAGCACCATACCCAGGATGTTGATCCATATGTTGTTGTAATAGAACGCGATGCCCGCACCCACACCGAGGAATATCGATGCGATGGTGATGGCGTTGGGCGTGATGCCCAGTCGCGCTGCGAGTTTGGCCCACATGTAGCCTATGGGTCGGTAGAACCAGAGGTCGATATGCTCCTCTGTGTCCATTGATTTGAGCGTGTCGCGATACGACACCTGCTCGGCTGCCTTGCGGCATTCCTCTTTTGTTTTGTTAGCCTTTTCCAATTGCTTATATCTTAAATTGTTAACCCCGCGAGAGGGCTGAAATTGTTGTTGACTGATTGGCGCGTTACGTGGTCTCAGCGCTCTTTGATGGCCGTAAGTATCTGTTTGGCTATGTGGGGAGCGGCTGCGTCACGGCATGGCGCGAAGCTGGGCCAGTCGTTGAAGTCGATGATGCGTATGTCGCCTTCGGGCGATATGATGCAGTCGCCGCCGTAGATTTTGACGTCGAGCACGTCGGAAGCGTTCTGGCATATCTCGCGCATCTTCTCCTTGTCAAATTCTATGCCCTGACTCTTGCCGTTGATGGCTTCGAGGCCGTATTTGCTGTGGCCCTCGTCGAAGGGGTAGAACCAGTAGAAGAAGCGGGAACCCGACACGCCGTAAAACTTGACCAGATCGCCCACGAGATGCTTGTTGATGACAGCGCGCTTGATACCTCGCAGGAAGTATTCCTGAAGCACTTCCTGCGCTTCCTCGGGATGACGCACGTATGAGACGTCCTCCTTGTGCATGGCGTGGAAGTCGCCGCGTTTGATCCAGCAGCGCGAGAAGCCGGCCTTGATGAGTTTGCCCTTCACCACCTCGTCGGTGTCGACCATGAGGCTGTCGGGGTAGGGGATGTTGTGGCCCATGAGGATGCGTGTCATGCGCTCGCGGGTGCAGTTCTCGATGCCGTGGCCGGAGTTGATTACGAGACGGCCCTCGTTCTCGAGTTTCTGCAACAGGTCGATGGAGCGGCGCTCGCGGCACATGTTGACTATTATATCCTCAGTGACAGCGCCGTTGATAAACTGTTCCTCGGAGTATATGTTGACTTCGCAGCCGCGTTTGCGCAACTGCTCTACTACGGCGTTGAGTATGGCGGCATCGTTGCCGATGTGGTTGGGAGAATAAGCTCCCGCACGCATGATTGCCGCTATTTTTATATCAGCCATGATGGTCGGTTATTGGTGGTTGTTGTGATGATTGACAGCTGTTTACCGGTTGATAAGCTCGCAGGCTTTCGCGATGTCGCTCTGATGGTCGACGTCGATGATTTTGCCCATGTCGAAGGCGCGGATGTTGAGACCGTCGGCCACGAGGGCGCGCTGGAAGTTGCGCATGCGGCTCACTCCGCCGTCGATGCATTTCTGCAGCACGTCGATGGCGCTGCGGTCGAGTCCATAGATTCCTCCCGATATGTATTTCGCATTGGCCGAGGGGGTGTCGTTGAACGCTATGATGCGCATCGTTGAGTCCACGTCGACGTAGAGGGGCTTCTCGTCGTCGATATATGATGTTACGGCCATGAGTCCGTCGACGGTGGCATCCTCCTGCTCGAAGGCTTCAACGTAGCGGCGGAAGTCATCTTCGTGGAAGATGGTGTCGACAGTGGTCAGTATGAACCTGCCTTCGGGGAGCACGCTGCTCACCTCGTAGAAACTGTGCATCGAGCTGGGTGTCGACTTGACCACCAGTCGCAGCTCCACGGGGAGTGTGGTGGCAAGGTTTTCGAGATATTCCCTAACCTCGGTCATCTGTTCGTTGACTATCACCGAGATACATTCGGCTCCGCAATTGACGAATATGTCAATCAACCGTCCTATCATGGGGCGGCCGTTGAGCGATACCAACGGCTTGGGGGTTGCTACGCCCTCCTGCTGAAGGCGTGACCCTTCTCCTGCGGCTATAATTGCAAAATTCATTTTATTGTATATCTGTAAGTTATCTAAGTCCAAGCATTGCCAAAGCCATAATAAGCCCAACATACTCAGACTAACTCACAAAATTAATAAAATATTTTTAACTTTCAAAAACACTTGTTGGCCAAACCATAAAGAGATACCGCAAATCCCCTCTCCAAGGCGATAATCCTCAGAGTATCATTGGTTAGGGTCGGGATAGTGGATTTTGACGGTGGCAGGGGTTACTGTCAGGGTGGCTGGGGCGGCGTGGAGGAGGGGCATGTTGCCGGGGATGTGGCCTATGGGGGCGTTGAAGGCTACGGGGATGGTGAGGTCGGCCGTCAAGGGTGCTATCATGTCGTAGATGTCGGTGAAGTTGCGGTCGGCGTTGTAGAGGGTGAATTGCCCTATAATCAATCCTTTGAGGTTGTCAAGACGGCCTGCGAGGCGGAGCTGGTAGAGTATGCGCTCCACTTTGTAGATGGGTTCGGCTACGTCCTCGATAAACAGGATGGCGTCGTTGAAGATGTCGTAGGGGGTGGAGATAAGAGCCTGCAGCACAGCGAGGTTGCCGCCGACGAGGCGTCCCGAGGCTTCGCCGTCACGGTTAAGTGGATGGGATTCAAAGGTGAGTGTCGGGCGTTGGCCGCCGAGCATGTCGAGAAGCATGGCATTGAAGGGAGCGGCATGGGGGTAAAGCGCTAATGCTTTGGCCATTGAGCCGTGAATACTGACTATGCCGCGACTTGCCATAAGGGCATGGAGGGCGGAGACGTCGCTGAATCCTATAATCCATTTCGGGTCGGCACCGAGGTCGAGCGGAGCGAGTCGGTCAAGCAGGTGAACGCAGCCGTAACCGCCACGGCTGCAAAGGATTGCGCGCACTTCGGGGTCGAGAAGCGCCGTTGTCAAGTCGTCGAGACGTTGCTCTACGGTGCCGGAGTACGAACCTGCCGCGCCGAGCGCGTGGGGCATTACCTTAACCTTATATCCTAATAACGAGAGGCTTGCCGATGCTTTCTCAACGAGCGCAGGGTCAATGATGCTCGCGGGGGAGACGATGGCGATAGTGTCGCCGCGGCGAAGCGGCGCGGGAAACACTGGTGCGGGGAAACGTTCCATAGCGGCGGTCAGCTTACAAGCACTTCGATACCTTCGCTGCGCAGTCGCTCAGCGATGCGTTCAAGTTCCTCGCGCTCAACCTTTACGAGGTGTTCGGCGGGAGTCTTGCGGTCAATGGAGTAGAGCATTACCTCGCGCGGGGCTATCTCCTTGTAGGCGCGCAGCAGGGCCTCGATTTCCTCGTCGGTGGTGTTGTCGATGACCTTGCCGTCATGCTCGCCGCGCAGTATCATGGTTTGTACAATGCACTGCCCGTCAAACTGTTTCATGCCCTCGATAACGTCGGCCACGGAGTAGTCGCGGCCTACGGGACGGTCGATGAGCTGCACGGTGGAGTCGATGGCCGAGTCGAGTTTGAGAATGTTGTTGTCGACCTTGCGCAGTCCCTCTACCACCTGCGGCGAGCGCAGGCGGGTGGCGTTGGAGAGTACGCTGACCTTGGCGTCGGGGTAATACTTGTCGCGCAGTCGCAGGGTGTCGTCGACCACACCGTTGAAGTCGGGGTGGAGCGTGGGTTCGCCGTTGCCCGAGAAGGTGATGACGTCGAGCGGGAGATTGTCGGCGCGCATCGATTGCAGTTTCTCTTCGAGCAGCCGGGCCACCTCCTCGCGCGGGGGAATGCCTTTCTTTCCGGGTCCCTGCGCATTGAATCCCGCCTCGCAGTAGAGACAGTCAAATGAACATACTTTGCCATCGGCGGGCATCAGGTTGACACCGAGCGAGGTTCCGAGGCGGCGGCTGTGTATCGGGCCGAAAATGGTTGAAGTGAAGAGTACGGTCTGCATATTATCAGGAAGTTACTTGCTATGTTGATAGCCGTAGGGACGCGATACATCGCGTCCGCGCCATGCCACTGCGGCGACCGGCGATGCAGACGCGATGTATCCCTACGTCATTCCGTTTATTAAACGGTGAGGATTTCTTTCTCTTTGGCGGCGAAGAGTTCGTCGATTTTCTTGAGGTACTTGTCGTGGAGTTTCTGAGCTTGAGCTTCAGCATCCTTCTCAACGTCCTCGGGCATACCCTGTTTGATGGCTTTTTTAAGGCCGTCGATGGCGTCGCGACGGGCGTTGCGCACCGATACTTTGGCATTCTCGGCTTCAGCTTTCGACTGCTTTACGAGCTGCTTGCGGCGATCCTCGGTCAACGGGGGAATGGAGAGGCGGATTACCTCGCCGTTGTTTTCGGGCATGATACCGAGTTCGGAGTTGATGATAGCTTTCTCAATCTCTTTGAACATGGATTTCTCCCAGGGAGTGATGGTGATGGTGCGTGCATCGGGCACGGCAACGTTGGCAACGTTGGAGATGGGCGATGCGCTGCCGTAGTAGTCAACGCGGATGCCGTCGAGGATTTTGGGATTGGCTTTGCCTGCGCGGATATGGGCGAGCGATTCGTCAAGATAAGCCACCGACATTTCCATCTTTTCTTCTGCCGGGTCAAGATATGTGCTGGGGTTTGTCATAATTGTATGTTATTTTATTTTGTTATGTATCAATATACAAGAGTGCCTACGGGTTCGCCTGCGAGCACTTTCTTAAGGTTGCCCGGGGTGTCCATGTCAAAGACGATGATGGGCAGATGGTTCTCCTTGCAGAGGGCTGTGGCGGTGAGGTCCATGACCTTGAGTCCGCGGGTGTACACCTCGTCGTAGGTGATTTCGGAGAAACGAGTGGCGTTGGGGTCCTTCTCGGGGTCGGCAGTGTAGATGCCGTCGACGCGGGTGCCTTTGAGCATCACGTCGGCCTCAACCTCGATGCCGCGCAGAGCCGAACCGGTGTCGGTGGTGAAGAAGGGGTTGCCGGTGCCGCCTGCGATGATGGCTACTTCGCCTGCATTCATGGCCTCGATGGCGCGCCACTTGCTGTAATGCTCGCCGATGGGGAACATGTTGATGGCAGTAAACACCTTGGCCGGCTGGCCGATAGCCTGAAGTGCCGACGAGAGGGCGAGCGAATTGATGACAGTGGCGAGCATGCCCATTTGGTCACCCTTCACGCGGTCAAAGCCCTTTGACGCGCCCTGCAGGCCGCGGAATATATTGCCGCCGCCGATGACTATTGATACCTGCACACCGCCTGCCACTACGGCTGCAATCTGCGATGCGTACTCGTTGAGTCGGTTGGTGTCGATACCGGTGCCGTTGCCTGCGGCGAGTGATTCACCGCTCAGTTTGAGCAGTATTCGGTTATATTTTTTTCTCATAAATCTGAAATTTTCACGTTTACAGGCCGATGCGTGCATCAGTAATCACGCACCGCCCCGGTTTACTGTTTCACAAATATAGACATATGCTTCACAAATACCGACATATGTTTCACAAATATAGACATAATTGTAAAATCTCACAAATCTAACGCTTCAGAATTTTCCCCACGGCGTGATAATATGTGTGAACGTGATAGGATAAAGCGTATAAATCGGTCGGGAAATTTTTGTGGGCTTGGGTTTTTAGCTATCTTTGTGTTATTAAGAATGGATATTATCAGCATGAAGATAGGATATGATGCCAAGCGGGCGGTTAACAATAATACCGGACTTGGCAATTACAGCAGGCTTGTTATCGACACCATCGCCTCTACGGGCGATGACTCTCTGGTGCTTTATGCTCCGAAACTGCGGGATAATCCGCGGTTGACTCCGCTGTTGCAGCTGCCTAATGTAACTATTTGCGGACCTGACAGTTGGATGGGGAGAAAGATGTCATCGTTGTGGCGCACGCGGGGCATCACCAGCCAGTTGCAGCGCGACGGCATCGGGCTGTTCCACGGCCTCAGCAACGAGTTGCCGCTCAACATCGCGTCGTCGGGCATACCGTCGGTGGTGACTATCCACGACGTGATATTCCGTCGTTTCCCCCACTGCTACAAGCCGATTGACAGGAAGATATATGACTACAAATTCCGCAAAGCGGCTGAGAATGCCACGCGCGTAATAGCCATTTCGGAACGTACCCGGCTAGACATCATGGAGTTATACAATATCGACGCGAAGAAGATTGATATTGTGTATCAAGGGTGCGACCCACAGTTTGCTCGTCCTGTCGATGCTGCTGATATTGAGCGCGTTAAGAGGAAATATGGTATCGACCGGCCTTACATCGTCGGCGTCGGAACGGTGGAAGAACGTAAGAATCAGCTGCTTACGATTAAAGCTCTCCCCGCTTTGCCGAAAGAGGTGATTGCCGTAATCGTGGGCCGTCGCACGCGCTATGCCGCTGAGATGGACCGCTTTATAGCGGCCAACGGTCTTGCCGACCGCGTGAAATTCATCGAGAAAGCTGATTTTACCGACTTCCCCGCCCTCTATTGCGGCGCGCTGCTCTCGTCCTATCCATCGCGATATGAAGGATTCGGGATTCCGGTGATAGAGTCGCTGAGTGTGGGCACTCCGGTGATTATAGCCTCGGGGTCATGCTTGGAGGAAGCGGCCGGAGAGGGAGCGCCAGTCGTGAGTCCCGACGATGTTGAGGCGTTTGTCGACAGTGCCTGCCGTCTTATCGATGACACCGGCTACAAGGCGCAGGTCGTGGCCGCGGGTCAGGAGCATATCAAACGCTTCTCGCAGCAAAACTTTGCCGCCGGATTGCGTGACAGCTACCGCAAGGCTATAGAGGAGCATGCGGAGCGACAGGCAAACGGTAATTAATGCGAACAGTTAAACGAATATAAATAAGCGGTAGAGGCGCGGCACTCCCGGTATATAGCAACCTCTACTCAAATAAGATAAAGCAGATGAAAAGGTTACTCGTGATAGGTGCAGGAGGATTTATAGGCGGATTCATAGCCTCGACGGGGCTTGACCGCGGTTATGACGTGACAGTGGCGGTGCGCGCTTCAACGTCGCGTCGCTATCTTACGGATGAACGCCTGCATTTTCTCGTACTTGACTACGACGACAGCGAAGCCATAGCCGAGGCTATGCGCGAGGCACTTCCCGACGGGGAGCGCTGGGACTACGTAATCCACAATCTCGGCGCCACCAAGTGCGCCAATTTCAGCGACTTCGACAAGATAAACTACCGTTACCTCGTCAACATTGTAGAGGCATTGAAAGCTACGGGCAAAGACCCGGAGCGATTCCTCTTCATGAGTTCGCTGAGCGCAATGGGACCGGTCGACGAAAAGACCTACCGCCCCATCACCAACGCCGACACCCCGCACCCCAACACGCGCTACGGTCTGTCGAAGATGAAAGCCGAGGAGTATCTGCGTTACCGCTCCGGCCTTCATTACATCATATTCCGCGCCACGGGCGTATATGGCCCGCGCGAAAAGGATTACCTGATGATGATTAAGAGCATCGACGGCCACATTGACGTAGGGATGGGTTACCGCAAGCAGATGCTGACATTCATCTATGTCGACGACCTTGTCAACGCAATGTTTGACGCGCTTGCTGCCGGAGTTTCCGATAAGATTTACATCATCTCCGAACCGAAGGCTTACACGCAGAAGGAGTTCCGCTCCATGGTGTCGAAAGCGCTCGGAGGCCGTTGGGTGCTTCCGCTCAAACTGCCCATGTGGGTGGTGCTCGCCGTGTCGACACTGACCGAGAAACTGGCTGCTGTGCGCGGCAAAGCCTCAACGCTCAATCGCGACAAGTATAAGATAATGAAGCAGCGCAACTGGAATTGCGATGTCAGCGAGGCGCAGGCCGATTTCGGTTTCAAGGCCGACTATCCGCTCGAACGCGGAGTGCGTGCCACGGTCGACGCATACCTCGAAGAGAAGCACCGTAAAAAGAAGTGATGCAGAAAGCGAGGTAACGTAAAAGGATATAACCCCTCCATATTCAACGCAGTAGGGACGCGATACATCGCGTCCGCTTCATGCGTTGTCATCCAATTCGATTGGAATCCAATAAGTTAGTAAAAATAATTAGAATAGATATTATGAAAGAGTCACGAAGAGTTCCGGTGTGGGTGACGGTGGTGATAATCCTTGCCGCGCTGCCTGTGCTTGCTTTCCCGGCCATGCTGTCGGCGTCGAAAGCGATAGCCGGAGAGGAGCGTTATTTTCTTTGGATATATCCCGCCTATGTGTTGGCCGCAGCACTGTTGGCTTATCAGTGCTACGGACGCCGCACGGTCATGACGTGGATTATAGTGTTCCTGATGATACTTACCCACGGGGCAATGTGGGTACTGGCCACGACCGGGTGTTAAGCCCGGTGTGGCATAAGGAGTCAGTTGAGGTAGCCTTTCAGGGCTTCGGGGGATTGGATAATGTCGAGTGACTCGCGATAGACGGGGCTGAGGAGCGGGTTGATGATACGGAAGTAGGTCGAGGTGTCAAACAGGTCGCGGCCTATGATGCCTTTGAGGATGGCGGCGATGAGTTCGCGGCTGCGTTCCATATCCTTTTCATCGACGGGTATACCATCCTTTTCTCCCTGTGCCACAAATGATTGCATCAGAGCATCATCGACTTTGAAGTCGCTGATAAACTTATCGGCCGTCGGGTAGGCTTTCTGCAGTTCCTTGCGGTGGTCGTTGGTGTAGCCGAGGCAGAAGGTGTTGAAAACGCCTTTGGCCATGAGGTCGCGGTAATAGGGGGAATAGAGGGTAGTGTCAACTGCAACGAATTTGTCGGGCATTATACCACCGCCGCCGTAGACTGTGCGGTGGCGACGCAAAGTGTTGTACTTCAACGAGTCGGGGAACGATATGCTGTCGGCGCTGTAAAATTCGCCGCTGTTATAGCGTTCGAGCATGTCGGCAGCGTAGTCGTCGGCTTTGCCGAGTTCGTAAGGTTTCTGGATGACGCGGCCCGAGGGTGTGTGGTAACGTGCTACGGTAAGACGTATCATAGAACCGTCGGGGAAGGGGAACGGACGCTGCACCAGACCTTTGCCGAAGGTGCGACGACCCACGATAACGGCGCGGTCATGGTCCTGCAACGCGCCCGACAGAATCTCGGATGCTGAGGCGCTGTACTGGTTCACCATCACCACGAGGGGGAGATTGGCGTATCGGCCTTTGCCACGCGCCTTATACTCCGAAGTGCCGAGTTTGGGCGACTCGGTGTAGGTGATGAGGTCGCCTTTGTTGAGGAACAGTTCGGCTATCTCGGCCGCGGCACCAAGAATGCCGCCGCCATTATCCTCAAGGTCGAAAATCAACCCTTTCATGCCCTGTCGTTCAAGCGATTTGAGTGCTTCGGCCACCTCGTCGTAAGAGGTTTCGGCGAAGCGGGAGAGGCGTATGTAGCCGATTTCGGGAGTTGCCATGTAGGCAGCGTCGACTGAGTTGACGGGGATGTCGTCGCGCGTGATGCGGAACAGTATCGGCTCGTCAACGTTGCGGCGCGCCACCTTGACATCGACCCTTGTGCCCTTGGGGCCGCGGAGTGATTTCATAATGTCGGTGCGCGAACGGTTCACACCTGAAATCATAGTGGTGTCGGCGCTCAGAATCTTGTCACCGGGGAGTATTCCCACCTTTTCCGATGGTCCGCCAGATGTGGTCTGTATCACTATCAGCGTGTCGTTGAGCATGTTGAACTGAATACCGATGCCGGAGAAGTTGCCTTCGAGAGGGGTGACGAGGTCCTTCGTCTCCTCGGGATTGGAGTAGAGCGAGTGGGGGTCGAGAGTCTTGAGCATGGCCACGATAGCCTCCTCTTCGAGCTTGTTGCGGTCGATGCTGTCGAGGTAGAACGACTCGATGAGACGGTTGGCGTAGCCTATTTTATCGAAGTTTTTAAGCTGGTCGTCAGCGGCGTGGAGCTGCATGGCGCAGCAGAGCGCGGCGGCGGTCAGCAGTACGTGTTTTATGAGTTTCATCATCTCTGAATATAGGGTCAATCAGGTGATTGACGGTTGAACAGTTACTTATAATCAATTGAACACCACGGTTTTGTTGCCGTAGGGTAGAATCTTGTGCTGTATATGCTTCTCGACGGCGCGGGCAAGGACTATCTTTTCAAGGTCGCGGCCCTTCTTCACGAGGTCGTCGACGGTGTCCTTGTGGGTGATGCGCACGATGTCCTGCTCGATGATAGGACCGGCGTCGAGATCGGCGGTGACGTAGTGGCTCGTGGCTCCGATAAGCTTCACGCCGCGCTGGTGGGCAGCGTGGTAAGGTTTCGAACCGATGAACGCGGGCAGGAACGAGTGGTGAATGTTGATGACCCGGTTGGGGTAGCGGTTGATGAAGTTGTCGGAGAGCACCTGCATGTAGCGCGCGAGTACCACAAAATCAATATTATAATGCTCAAGTATGGCAAATTGTTGAGCCTCGGCCTCGGGTTTGTTCTCGCGGGTGACGGGTATTACCTCGTAGGGAATGCCGAACTGCTCGCCTATGTAGCGCAGGTCGGGGTGGTTGCTGATGATTACGGGAATCTCGATGTTCCATTCCTTCCACTCGCCGGCGCGGTAGCGGGCGAGCAGGTCATAGATGCAGTGTGACATCTTTGACACGAAGATAGCCATGCGTTGCGGAGTGCCCGTAAAGTAGAGGTTGTAGGTCATGTCGAAGCGCTGGGCGTAGAGGGTGTCGAAGTAGTCGCGCAGTTTGTCGGCGGGGATGGTGAAGTTGGTGAGATCCCACTGCACACGCATGTAGAACACGGAGTTGACGCGGTCGACATACTGGTCGAGGTAGAGGATATTACCGCCGTTGTCGTTGATAAACTCTGTGAGTATGGCTATGATGCCGGGGCGGTCGGGGCAGTGCATGAGCAGCACGGCGGTGTTTTCGCCTGGCTGTATATTGTTGGGGGTATCTTTCTTATCCATAGTTGATTATATTGAGGGCATGAAGTCGTCGACGTTGTGGCCGTAGTGACTGAGTTCGCGCACTACTGACGACGATATGGCCGAGAGTTCGGGAAGGGTGAAGAGCAAGATTGTCTCGATGCCTGAGATGCGGCGGTTGACATCGGCGAGGGAGCGCTCATACTCCATGTCGATGGCGTTGCGGATGCCGCGCAGCAGGAAGTTGCAACCGGCACGGCGGGCGGCGTCGACGGTGAGGCCGGTGTAGTGGATTACCTCGACGCGGGGTTCGTTGGCGTATAGCGCGCGGATTGGTGCGAGTCGCTGCACTATCTCCTCCTCGGTGACGGGCTTCTTGGTGCTGATGCCTACGGCAATCACCACGACGTCAAAGAGTTGCAGGCCGCGGTCGACGAGGGACTGGTGGCCGCGGGTGAAGGGGTCGAATGAGCCGGGGAACATGGCGCGGCGGGGGGAGGTTGCGGCGGTTTTGGACGAGTCGGACAGGTCGGACAGGTCGGACGCAGTGGTGTTGGACGGGGTGGGGAGAGGGTGGGGGGTATTTGGGGATTTTTGCATCTTTTCTTTCTTCTTTTTGAGGAGGGTAGGGGCTTTCTCGAGGTGCCGAGTTTTTTGGTGTGTGGTCAGGAGATGTCTTCGTCGTCCTCTATTACGAGGTTGTCGATGATGAAGTTCTGACGCTCGGAGGTGTTTTTACCCATGTAGAATTCAAGAAGTTCGGCCACGCCGTCCTCTTTGCGCAGTGTCACGCGGTCGAGGCGCATGTCAGGGCCGATGAAGTCGCGGAACTCTTCGGGAGAGATTTCGCCGAGACCTTTGAATCGTGTGATTTCAGCCTTCTTGCCGAGTCGGTTGATGGCTTCGATACGCTCCTCGTCGGTGTAGCAGTAATATGTTTCCTCCTTCGCTTTGTCGCCTTTGCCTTTGCGGCGTGAGCGGCGCACGGCCTCGCCGTTGCGCACGCGGAAGAGCGGTGTCTGCAACACGTAGACGTGGCCTTTCTTCACCAGGTCAGGGAAGAACTGGAGGAAGAAGGTAAGCATAAGCAGGCGTATGTGCATGCCGTCGACATCGGCATCGGTGGCGATGATGACGTTGTTGTAGCGGAGTCCGTCGATGCCCTCCTCGATGTTGAGGGCGGCCTGAAGGAGGTTGAACTCCTCGTTCTCGTAGACAACTTTCTGTGTCAGTCCGTAGGAGTTGAGGGGCTTGCCTCGCAGGGAGAACACGGCCTGAGTCTCCACGTTGCGGATTTTGGTGATAGAGCCGGCAGCGGAGTCACCCTCGGTGATGAAAATCGATGAGGCCGCTTTCTTCTCCTCGTCACCCTTGACATCGTTGAGGTGGACGCGGCAGTCGAGCAGTTTGCGGTTGTGGAGGTTGACCTTCTTGGCGCGTTCGCGGGCAAGTTTGGTGACGCCGGCCATAGCCTTGCGTTCGCGCTCGCTCGCCTGCACCTTTTTGAGGATGACCTCAGCTATTTCGAGGTTCTTATGCAGGTAGTTGTCAAGCTCTTTCTTGACGAAGTCGCCGATAAATTTGGCTACCGTAGGACCGTCGGGTCCCATGTCGCGCGAGCCGAGACGGGTTTTGGTCTGCGACTCGAATACCGGTTCCTCCACCTTGATGGCGATTGCGGCAATCATACCGTTGCGTATGTCGGAATACTCGAAGTTGCGGCCGAAGTAATCCTTCAGTGTGCGCGATACCGATTCCTTGAACGCGGCCAGATGGGTACCGCCCTGGGTGGTGTGCTGACCGTTGACAAACGAGTAGTATTCCTCGCCGTATTGGTTGGCGTGGGTGAGCGCTATCTCGATATCCTCCCCTTTGAGGTGGATGATAGGGTAGAGCGGCTCTTTGGTCATGTTCTCGCGGAGCAGGTCGAGCAGACCGTTGCGCGAGTGGTAACGCTTGCCGTTGTAGATAATCGAGAGGCCGGTGTTGAGGAATGTATAGTTTTTGAGAAGCGGAATGATATGCTCCTCGCGGAATACGTAGTCGCGGAAAATGGTGGGGTCGGGGGTGAAGTTGACCATGGTGCCGTTGGGCTCCTCGGTGGGGAAGGGCTCTTCGACGAGAACGGGATTGCCCTGACAGAATACCGCGCGTCGGGCCTGGCCGTCGCGCACGCTCATGATGGTGAAATCGGACGAGAGGGCGTTGACCGCTTTAAGACCTACGCCGTTGAGGCCCACCGACTTCTTGAACGCCTTGGAGTCATACTTACCGCCGGTGTTCATTCTGGACACAACCTCAACGAGTTTGCCGAGGGGGATACCGCGGCCGTAGTCGCGCACGGTGACGGTGGTATCGGTCACGTCGACAGTGAGCTGCTTGCCGTAGCCCATCATATATTCGTCAATGGAGTTGTCGAGCACCTCTTTGAGCAGCACGTAGATACCGTCGTCGTCGTTGGTGCCGTCGCCGAGTTTGCCGATGTACATACCGGGACGGCGGCGTATATGCTCCCTCCAGTCGAGGGTGCGGATGTTGTCCTCGGTATATACCGCCTCCGCGGCCTGCGGGGCCGAGAGGTTGGCGTCGTCTTCGTTGTTGAATATATTGTCGTTGTCCATAATGAAGCTGAGTATAGTTTTTCGCTAATGTATTACTGCAAAGATAAGAAAAATTTTGATATCTTAAATTCTACTTATTATTGCATATTATGGAAAAATGCTTAAATTAGCTGATTGAATGGATGCCTACGGCAGCCAAGCAAGGATTATGAAGATATTATACGTCACTCACAAGCCGATATATCCCGTCACGGGGGGCGACTGCATACGCATGTCGCAGATACTCGACGAGCTGTTGCAGCTCGGCGAGGTGGACGTGATGTATCTCGTGCATGACAGCCGGGAGAGGATGCAGAGGGAGTGGAATCCTGCAATCGGGACGGAGTATCGCGTGGTGGCGGGACGCCTGCGCAGGCTGATGCGCGCCGCCGCCACGATGGTGAACCGCAAACCGCTGCTGGTCAATCTGTACCGTCACGGCGGCATGCGGCGGAGGCTGTTGGAGGTAGCGCCGCAATATGACGCGGTGGTGCTCGGTTCGCTCGGCACGGCCCACTATTGCATGGACCTGCGCGCTGCCGGAATTGAGGCGTACCTCGACCTGACCGACTCACCGACTATGAATCTTGACAACGAGGCTATGCTCAGTCACGGGTGGCGCAGGCTGTGGACACGGTTGAATGCCCGGCGAATGTGCCGGCTCGAGACGTTGTGGCGCGCGACGGTGCCCACGGCGTTTATATCGGAGGTTGACCGTGACTACCTGCCCGCGCAGGGTAAACCGTCGCAGATAGTGAGCAACAGTGTGGCACTTCCGGAGGATGAGATGACTTGCACGCATGAGAATGCCGCCGAACTGCTGTTTGTCGGGCAGATGGGTTATGCGCCCAATATTACAGCCATGCGCAGGTTTGTGGCCGACGTGCTGCCACGTGTTGCCGCCGAGGTGCCCGATGTGAAATTGCATATTGTAGGGGGCGGTGCGGGAGATGAGGTGCGAGCACTTGGCCGCGATAACCGGCATGTTGTGGTTGAGGGGTTTGTCGATGACCTTGGTGCGTGCTACCGTGATGCGGGTATTTTCGTAGCACCGATGTATTCAGGTTCGGGTATTCAGAATAAGATATTGCAGGCATTGGCTGCGGGTTGCTGCGTGGTGACTACGCCAATCGGAGCGGAGGGGCTTGATGCGGCGACTGACGCGTTTGTCGTGGCCCGCAGCGACGAGGAGATGGCGCAGGCTGTGATACGGCTTACGGGCGATGCCGAGGTGCGTCGCGGTTATGGCCGGCGGGCGCGAGCATATGTTGCCGAGGCATTTAGTGCAGCCGGCGTGAGGCTGCAATTGAAGCAATTCATAATTCACAATGCATAATTCATAATTGGGGCGGAAGGGAGCTGTAAAGCATCTCCGGGAAACAGGGACGCGATATGTCGCGACCGCATATGGTGGTGGTATTGAATGTTATACCATCCGGATGCGGGTGCGATATATCGCGTCCCTGCTTGGTTTTATGGTTATCTGATTGTTGTGGTAATCAGATTGTTGGCTGTGGTTTAGAGGTATTTAGCTACGATGGCGTCGAGGGTTGAGATGTCCTCTACGCGCTCTATGTGCTCGCCCGAACCGTCGATTACGAAGGTGGTGGGGAGGGTGGTGACGTTGTAGCGCAGCATCTGGGCGGCTTCACTGTCGGGGCAGTAGACGGCGGTCCAGGGGATATTCTCGGCGGCCATGCGCCAGCGGTATTCCTCGGGGTCGCAGGCAACCTGGTAGATGTTGAGACCGCGGTCGTGATACTTCTTGAAGGTTTCGCCGAGCTGAAGCTGGAAGGCGGGTGACTCATCGGCAGTGTAGGCTGTGAAGTTGAGCACTATTACTTTGGAGTTTTTCCAAAGCTCCGAGAGGCTTTGCTCCTTACGGTAGAAGTCCTTGAGGTTGATTTCGGGGAAATATATCTCAAGCGCTTTGACGGGAGTGCCGGGTGTGTAGGCGCGGCGGCTTGTTATCGCCATGTTCTCAAGCAGTTTGGTGCGGGGATCATCAGGCTTGAAGTTGATGTAGGCATTCGCTACAGCCGAGATGATGCCGCGGTCAAAGGCGATGGCGGGATTGTAGAGCATGCGGTCGCCCACGCTCTTGTTGATGAGGTAGTAGGCTGCGATGCCCGACCAGTCGTCCTGCACGAGAGTGGCAAGATGGCGTTTGAGTATCGAGTCGTTGACCACGCCGACGGGAGCTTCGACCGAGAGGGCCTCGGTGATGCTCGAATTGATTTGATTAATCTTATCGGCTGATGCAGAGCCTGATATGACACTGCGGGTGTCCATGTCGGCGAGTTTGGCGTCGATAGTCACTGTCTCGGTGCTGTCGATGGGGAAGTAGACGGAGCGGGAGTCGACGGTGAGTCGGTAGATGTCGGGGAACTCGGAGCGCTTTACGCCGAAAGAGCATTTGCCGCTCTTGTCGATTGTGGCTGAGTCTAAGATAATCCAGCGGCCGTTGTCGCTGACTTCGAGCAGCGCGGTTTTACCCTCGGCGCCGTCGATGGTGGCCTTGACGTGCCATTTGTCGCCCGACGAGCATGAGGCAAGCAGGGTGATGGCGCAGAGCATGGCAGCAATGCTGTGGAGTATTGAGTGGTTCATTTGTTTCGGTTGGTTGACAGTGTGTTACGCTTCCTTGGCATACTCGGCGGCGATGGCTTCGGCGAGTGCTTTCATCTCGGCTTCGGGAAGGGTGGTCTTTTTGCTGAAATCGAGGTCGCCCTCTTTGCTCATGGGCACGAGGTGGATATGGGCGTGGGGCACTTCGAGGCCGATAACGGCTACGCCTACCTTGCGGCAGGGAACGGCGCGGCGCAGGGCGCGTGCCACCTTCTTGGCGAAGAGAGTGAGGCCGGCGTATTCATCGTCCTCGATGTCAAAGATATAGTCGGTCTCGTTCTTGGGAATCACGAGGACGTGGCCGGGCTGCACGGGGTTGATGTCGAGGAACGCGAAGTAGCGGTCGGTCTCGGCTACTTTATATGAGGGGATTTCTCCTGCTGCGATGCGTGAAAAGAGAGTTGCCATAGTAATTGCAAATGTAATAGCGATGATGATTAAAGTGGTGAACTGACGGCTTTTAGAAGCTGATTTCAACGATTTCAAACTTCATGAGGCCTGAGGGAACGCGGATTTCCACGATTTCGCCGAGCTTATGGCCGAGCAGGCCCTGGGCTACGGGGGTGGACGATGCGATTTTCTTCTCCTTCATGTTGGCTTCGCTGTCGGCCACGATGGTGTATTCGACAATCATGCCGTTGGCGAGGTTCTTGATTTTGACCTTGTTCATAATCTGCACTTCATCGGTGTTGAGTTTGCTCTCGTCGATGATGCGTGCGTTGGCTACGAGGTCCTTGAGCTTTGCTATCTGCATTTCGAGCATGCCCTGCGCTTCTTTGGCTGCGTCGTATTCGGCGTTCTCGGAGAGGTCGCCTTTGTCGCGGGCTTCCGCGATAGCACGTGATATTTCGGGGCGTTTCACTGATTCGAGGTAAGCTATTTCCTCCATCTTCTTCTTATACCCCTCTTTGGTCATAAATGTTATTGCCATGGTTCTGATAAGTTTTTTCAAAAAATAAGAGCATCTCAACCGACGGTTGCCGATAGAGATACTTGGTTATAATATAATACGTTATTGTAAAATCGAGAGCGTGACCTCTGTCGGCGTCACGCTCCCGTTATCGTTGCAAAGATAATATATCTTTTTTACACGTCAAAATTTATTACGGTGAATTTTCGTCACACGTACATCGCCTCAATTTCACGGGCGTAGCGGCGGTTGATGATGGGCCGGCGTATCTTGAGAGTGTTGGTGAGCTCGCCGTCCTCCATGGTGAAAGCCTTGGGGAGGAGGGTGAATTTCTTGATTTTCTCAAAGCCTGCGAGGCCGCTCTGCAATTTTTCGATGCGCTCCTCAATCATGCGGCGTATGTCGGCGTTCCTGACGAGGTCCTCCACCGATTTGTAGGCAATCTTCTTGCGGCGCGCGTAGTCCTTGAGGGCTTCAAAAGCGGGGATGATGATTGCGGTGACATATTTGCGCTTGTCGCCGATGACGGCAACCTGGTCGATGTACATGTCCTCGCCGAGGCGGCTTTCGATGGCCTGCGGGGCTATGTACTTGCCGTTGGAGGTCTTGAAGAGGTCCTTGATGCGGTCGGTGAGCACGATGGCGCCGTCGGCGTTGATGTAGCCGGCATCGCCGGTGCGGAACCAGCCGTCGGGGGTGAAGGCTTCGGCGGTGGCTTCGGGCTTGTTGTGGTAGCCGCGCATCACGGTGGGCGCTTTCACGAGGATTTCGTCGTCCTCGCCGATGCGCACTTCGATGCCGGGGAGCACTGTGCCTATTGTGCCGTATTCGTAGCCCGTGGCGGGGTAGCAGCTGACGGTCGCGGTGGTTTCCGACAGGCCGTAGCCTATGAGGATGTTGATACCGCAGGCGTGGAGAAACTCCGTGATGTTGGTGGAGAGGGGAGCGCCGGCGGTGGGGAATATGTTGCCGTTCTCAACTCCGATGACGCGCTGCAGGGGTTTGAATACCTGGTGGTTGAAGAACTTGTATTGCATCTCGGTCCACCAGGGGGCTTTGAGGCCGAAGCGGGCATACTTGTTGTTGCGGCGGTTGCCTATCTTGATGGCGCGGTTGAATATCCATTTCTTGAAGCCCTTTGTCTGCGAGAGTTTTTCGTCGATGGCGGTGTAGACTTTCTCCCAGAATCGGGGCACGCTGCACATGCATGTGGGGCGCACTTCCTTGATGGCACGCTGTATGATGTGCGGGTCGGGGTTGACGTTGACCACGATGCCGCTGTAAAGGCAGAAGTAGGTCCATGCTTTCTCGAAGATATGGCTCAACGGGAGGAAGCAGAGGGAGGTGTCGCGGTCGGAAATCATGGTGAGGCGCTGCTCGTGGATGGCCATGGCGGCGTCAAAGGCGCTGTGGGGGAGGATAGCACCCTTGGGTTCGCCCGTGGTGCCGGAGGTGTAGATAAGAGTGGCTACATCGTCGGGAGTGGCGGCAGCGGAGCGTCGTGCCACTTCGGCGCGGCAGTTGTCGGTGGCGTGGGCGCCGAGTTCGAGAAGCTGGGCAAACGTCATGGTAGTGTCATCATCGGCTTCTTTCTCAACTTTGTCGATGGTGATAATCTGGCGCAGGCGGGGGCAGGAGGCCGCTACCTGTCGCGCGATGGCGTATTGCGACTGATTGCCTACGACGAGCAGGGATATGCCGGCGTCGTTGACGATATATTCAACCTGGCTCTTGCTGCTGGTGGAATAGATGGAGACGGGAATGGCACGGTTGGCATAGGCTGCGAGGTCGGTCTCGATGATTTCGATGCAGTTGCCCGAAAAGATACCGATGTGCTCCTGTTCGGCGATGCCGAGTATCTCGAGAGCGGCGGCGGCGTCGGCCACGCGGCGGTGGAGAGTGCCCCATGTCTCGGGCTCCCATGTGCGGTCGGCCACGCGCTGGGTGAGGGCCGTTCGGTCGCTGTATTTCTCGTTGCCTCGTGCGGTAAGAGAGGTCAGTATATTGGTCATATTGTATCTACAAATCAATTATTGTGGGTCAAAGTTAACGACATTATTCTATTTGGTAACGCTTGAATGGACTAAATTGACTTGCAGTTAACATTCGTTAGCACTTTTTCGGGTGGTATCGGTTGCTTTTTGCACACTCCGGCGGGGTGGTGTGCAAGGTTTGCGACTCTTTTCGGAATGGTGGTATGATTCGGCGGAATTTTTGTATATTTGCCGTAACTATTACATAAAAATGAAAAAGTAAGTAACTGTTCAAAATTATTTTAATATTATGGCGGAAGGATTTTCCTGACGATTTTTCACGAGGAAGAAGGAGTGTAGCGAGCTACATGACTGATGACGAGGGGAAAAGCGACGAAAAATACTCCGACAGAATATTAAGATAATGAGAACGGTTAGTATAAAATAATTTTAAACAGTTACTAATGATTGACGAGATATATTACAAGGCGGTGGACCTGCTGAAGAAAATGATTTCGACACCGTCGGTATCGCGCGACGAAAGCGAGGTTGCCGATGCGGTCACGGCTTTTCTGGAAAATGAGGGTTTCGAGGTGACGCGTTTCGGTAATAATGTATATGTGGCGCCGCAGCGTTATGACGCCGCGCGGCCTACGTTGCTGCTCAACTCGCATATCGACACGGTGCGTGCCGTAGAGGGCTGGGAGCGCGACCCCTTCACTGCGGTGGAGGAGGATGGCAGGCTCTACGGGCTCGGCAGTAATGATGCCGGAGCATCGGTCGTGTCGCTGGCAGCCGCTTTTGTGATACTGTCGTCGCGCGAGGAGCCTTACAATCTCGCTCTGCTTCTGTCGTGTGAGGAGGAGGTAAGCGGTAAGGGTGGCATCTCGTCGGTCGTCGATAAGATAGGTAAGATTGATTTTGCCGTTGTCGGCGAGCCTACCGGTATGCGTCCCGCTATTGCCGAGAAGGGGCTTATGGTACTCGACGGCGAGGTGTATGGCGAGGCGGGGCACGCCGCCCGCAACGAGGGGGTGAATGCCATATACGAGGCTATCGAGGTGATTGACAAGTTGCGCTCACTACGCTTCGAGAAGGAGTCGGAGATGCTCGGTCCGGTGAAAATTTCGGTGACGCAGATTGATGCCGGCACGCAGCATAATGTTGTGCCCGACCTGTGTACGATAGTGGTGGATGTGCGCACTACCGATGCCTACACCAACGCCGAGACGCTGGAACTGATACGCCGGGCTGTGCCGAAATGCAAACTGACGCCGCGCTCCACACGTCTCAATCCGTCGGGTGTGTCAAAGAACCATCCGCTTGTAGAGCGAGCGGCGATGCTCGGTCTCACTCCGTATGGCTCTCCTACGCTTTCCGACCAGGCGCTGATGCCCTGGCCGTCGGTCAAGATGGGCCCCGGTGATTCGGCGCGTTCACATACGGCCGACGAGTATATCGAACTTGACGAGATACGTCAGGCGATAGAATACTACGTCACGATGCTCGACGGACTTAAACTGGCGTAATCTGTCAGTCTGCCGAGCTGTTGTCACCGGCTGTAACTGACAGGTTGCTATACCGTTATATTTTCACGAACTTACATGAGATATTGCGCGAACCTTCGTGCCAGGCGAGAATGTAAATGCCGGGTGCGAGGGGGCTTACGTCGATAGTTTCGGTTACGGCGCCTGTCATGACGGTGGTGCCGGCTGCGGTGAGGATGGCGAAAGTGCCTTCAACCGAAGTGCCGTCAGCGGCGATGAACCGCAGGCATGCTGCCGAGGGGGAGTAGGTGACAATGTAGTCGTTGCCGTCGGGAAGCATGGCATCGATGCCGGCGCTCTCTTTGAGTTCGTCGCGGATTATGCGCCACTGCCGGTTTGGTTTGTTGGGGTTGTCGGAGTCGTTGTCCCACGAGATGAAGGGGTTGCCGTCGTCGCTGCTGCCGCCGGAATTGTTCCATGCGAGTCCTGTGGCACGGTTGGCTATGGCGTATGCGCCTCCTGTGGGCATGGCTATCATCTGCCACTGCTGGCGCGGGTCTGCGGCATCTGGCTCGGCAAGGGTGAGCTGGTCGCTGCGGGTGTATTTGTCGCCGGTCAGCGGCGCTTTGTCGGCAATGGCTTTGCCGGTGGCGCGGTTGGTGATGGTGTAATAGCCGTCGGCGGCGGGCAGGATGCTCCATTGCTGGGATTGGGTGCCGTCGGTGTAGGTGTTGCCGCAGAGAGCCGATTGGTCGGTAGTGAGGTCGGCACACTTCATGGTGTTGACGTTGTGGATGCGGTAGTAGTAGTCCTCCTCGACGGCAAACGGGGGAGTGGGAACAGCGCCGAGGGCTTCCTTCTCGAATGTTTCGGAGAGGTAGCTGATGCGGTTGCGCACGAACTGGCGGAGGAAGTCGACCGTGGCCGAGTAGGTGTTGAACAGCATGTATTCGTCATAGACGCGGCGGTATATGGGCCAGATGCGGCCGTCGAGAGCCTGAGATGACTTTAGGGTGGCTTCGGTATCGTCGATGAATGCTATGAGATGGTCCTCCAGACCGGCTTCCACCATGCTTTTCCATTTTTCATTTACTGCGTTGACAAACCACGGGTCCTCCCACATGCGGCGTATCCACACGCCGGTGAGGTCGGCGCCGAAACCATCCTTTAATACTGTGCGACGGGTCATGTCGCCCTGGCGCTGGCAGTTATTGAACGCTATGTCGTAGTCCCACATCGGTCCCCAGTAGATTTTGGGGTCGTCGCGGTCCTTATAAATATATGTGCTCCAGAAAGCATCGGGATTGGCGGTCATTTCCGAGGCGACGTACCAGCTTATGAGAGTGTTCTCGTCGACGTAGCTGCGGTAGCCGGTTTCGGGGTTGGTGAAGTCGCTGCTGAAAAGCGCGTTTTCAAAGCTCTGTATATAATTATGTATATAGTTGAGCTGGCGGGGGTCGATGATGTCGTCGTCGGGCGATTTGACGGTGATTTTTACGCCGCGGGAAGTGGTGAATTTTACCGGTTCGCTGTCGGCGAAGCCGTCGATTTCGAGGAGGTAGCCGCCGGTGATGTTTGAGTCGTCGGTCATAGGGTCTTCCTGCTCGTAGATGTCCACGCGCTTCGGGCGCACTTCAATCTGGTCGGAAATCTGGTAGTTGCCTACGTAGCGGCCGTTGAGCACGAGGTCGACAAACTGTGCGGCAGCCGTGAACGGTTGTCCGGCAAACTTGCCGAGGCAGGCGGCCAGTGCGTTGCGCATCAGGCTCTTGTCGGAGTAGTTGGCCAGTAACGTCCAGCTCTTGGCTTTGGCGTGGTCAGGGCCGAGAAATTCCTGTTTCTTGTCAAATTTTATGCGATAGGGTTTCTTGGCGAGGCCCCATGTGGAGTTGCCGCGGCCGCGTATGCCGAGAGCGTCGTAGAGTGTCACGCCGTCGGCGTCGACGTAGCGGAGAGTGGCGTTGAGGTAGGTTTCTTTGCTCGTGATGGCTCGACCGTTTTCGGTCTCGATGTAGACGGTGGGTATGTCGGAGCGTTGGGGGTAGTCCTGGGCGGCCGCAGTCAGGGAGGCTGCGGAGGCGATTATTGCTGCACTGATTATGGAGGGTAGTTTCACGGGATTGTAGGTTGGTTTGCTTGAATGAACGTGTGGAAAATCGGCCCGGCCGAGTTCCCTCGCACGTGAGATGATGACAAAGGTATGTTTAATTAGTATTAAAACAGTAAATAATCTGTTAAATTATTTTAATACGGAGTAATAGGCGGGCACTCCTGAAGAGCTCAGAGATGAATCGGACGGGGTGGTTGCGAGTCGCGCTGAGTCATAGTATCCGGGGCGGGAAATAAAAAGCTAAAATATTTGGTAATTAGAAAATTAAGTTGTAATTTTGTGACGTCATTCGTATGCGTGTGCGCCGACATGATGCCAACTATTTGATAGTCAGGCTGATTGTTGTGCGTAGTGTGTATGGATGCGAAGAGAGAAATTTAAGAACAACAAGTATAATTAACGAAAACTGTAAACTAAAAGAACTAAGATGCCTACTATTCAGCAATTAGTAAGAAAAGGACGTGTCTCGTTGGAAGACAAGAGCAAGAGCCCTGCGCTCGATTCATGCCCCCAGCGTCGCGGCGTCTGCGTGCGTGTCTACACTACAACCCCCAAAAAGCCTAACTCGGCAATGCGTAAGGTGGCCCGTGTACGTCTCACCAATGGTAAAGAAGTCAACTCTTACATCCCCGGTGAAGGTCACAACCTCCAGGAGCACTCAATCGTGTTGGTTCGCGGCGGTCGTGTGAAAGACCTCCCCGGTGTGCGTTATCACATCGTACGCGGTACGCTCGATACATCAGGTGTGAAAGACCGCACTCAGCGTCGTTCGAAATACGGAGCGAAGCGTCCCAAAGCCGGTGCTGCCAAGAAGTAATCGCCTCGCGACAGCGTGAGGTGGTGAAGCCACTTATAGCACCCGAGATTTTTTAAAAACAATAAAGTTTTTTAAACCTCGTTTTTGAAGTTGAAGCTGCCAACGGTTGAGTAAGCCAAGCATCAGAGGATGCCGCTGAAGTAAGACACCAGCCAAGCAACAAAAACAAAGATTAAAACAAAATGAGAAAAGCTAAACCTAAGAAAAGGGTTGTGTTGCCCGATCCCGTTTTCCATGACGTCAAAGTGTCAAAATTCGTGAACCACTTGATGTATGACGGTAAAAAGAACACTTCTTACACTATCTTCTACTCGTCACTTGAGATTGTGAAATCGAAATTGCCCAATGAGGAAAAGTCAGCTCTCGAAATCTGGAAAAAAGCTCTCGAGAACATCACTCCCCAGGTAGAAGTAAAATCACGCCGTGTGGGTGGTGCTACCTTCCAGGTGCCTACTGAAATCCGCCCCGACCGCAAAGAGTCAATCTCAATGAAAAACCTTATCCTCTATGCTCGCAAACGTGGCGGCAAGACTATGGCTGACAAACTCGCAGCCGAGATCGTTGACGCATTCAATGAGCAGGGCGGTGCCTACAAGCGCAAAGAGGATATGCACAAGATGGCTGAGGCTAACCGTGCATTCGCTCACTTCCGCTTCTAATTTTTTCATTGAACTCTTAATTTATTTCAAACAATGGCTAAATCAGACGAACAACTTAAATATACGCGTAATATCGGTATCATGGCCCACATCGATGCCGGTAAGACCACAACTTCAGAGCGTATTCTTTTCTATACCGGTCTGACTCACAAAATCGGTGAGGTGCATGATGGCGCTGCTACCATGGACTGGATGGAACAGGAGCAGGAGCGCGGTATCACAATTACTTCCGCAGCTACCACTACTTTCTGGAACTACGATAACGAAAAATTCAAAATCAACCTTATTGACACCCCGGGACACGTTGACTTCACCGTAGAGGTAGAACGTTCACTTCGTATCCTCGATGGTGCTGTCGCTACTTTCTGTGCCGTTGGTGGTGTTGAGCCCCAGTCAGAGACTGTATGGCGTCAGGCTGATAAATACAACGTACCCCGTATCGGTTACGTAAACAAGATGGACCGCTCGGGTGCCAACTTCTTCGAAGTGGTACGTCAGCTCAAGGATGTCCTCGGCGCTAATCCCTGTCCCATCCAGATTCCTATCGGTTCAGAGGAAACTTTCAAGGGCGTTGTTGACCTCATCACTATGAAGGCTATCTTCTGGCATGACGAGACTATGGGCGCTGACTACTCTGTAGAGGAAATCCCCGCCAACCTCGTTGCCGAAGCTGAGGAATACCGCGACAATATGCTTGAGAAAATCGCCGAATATGACGATGACCTCATGACTAAATATTTCGACGATCCCTCTACTATCACTGAAGAGGAAATCCGCCGCGCTCTCCGCAAGGCTACTCTTGCTATGGACCTCGTGCCCATGATTTGCGGTTCGTCGTTCAAGAACAAAGGTGTTCAGTGTCTTCTCGACGCTGTCTGCGCTTACCTCCCCAGCCCCCTCGATGCAGGCGCTGTTGAAGGTCACGCAGTAGGTGAACCCGACCAGATCGAGACCCGCGAACCCTCTTCTGACGCTCCCATGTGTGCTCTCGCGTTCAAGATTGCAACCGACCCCTATGTAGGCCGTCTCTGCTTCTTCCGCGTTTACTCAGGCGATATGATTGCCGGTTCTTACGTGCTCAACTCTCGTTCGGGCAAGAAAGAGCGTATCTCTCGTCTGTTCCAGATGCACTCAAACAAACAGAACGCTAAAGAAATGATCGGTTGCGGCGATATCGGCGCAGGCGTTGGTTTCAAAGATATCCGCACCGGTGATACCCTCTGCTCTGAAGAGGCTCCCATCGTGCTCGAAGCTATGGACTTCCCCGATCCCGTTATCGGTATCGCAGTTGAGCCCAAGACTCAGAAAGACCTCGACAAGCTCGGCGTCGGTCTGCAGAAGCTCGCTGAAGAAGACCCCACCTTCCGCGTTCAGACTAACGAAGAAACCGGTCAGACTGTCATCTCAGGTATGGGTGAGCTCCACCTCGATATCATTATCGACCGTCTCCGTCGCGAATTCAAGGTAGAATGTAACCAGGGTCGTCCTCAGGTTACCTACAAGGAAGCTATCACCAAGCCCGTTGAACTCCGTGAAGTGTTCAAGAAGCAGACCGGTGGTCGCGGTAAGTTCGCTGATATCATCGTTCGCGTTGAACCCGTTGACGAGGGCTTCGAAGGCAACCTCCAGTTTGTTGACGAGGTTAAGGGTGGTAACATTCCTAAGGAATTCATCCCCTCTATCCAGAAAGGTTTCACTACCGCAATGAAGAACGGTGTGCTCGCAGGCTATCCCGTAGAGCAGCTCAAGGTTACCGTAATCGACGGTTCGTTCCACCCGGTTGACTCCGACCAGCTTTCATTCGAGCTCTGTGCAATTCAGGCGTTCAAGAAAGCATCTGAAAAGGCAGGTCCCGTACTTCTCGAGCCTATCATGAAGATTGAGGTCGTTACTCCCGAGGAAAGCATGGGTGACGTTATTTCCGACCTTAACAAGCGTCGCGGTCAGGTAGAAGGCATGGAAAGCTCACGCTCAGGTGCCCGCGTCGTTAAGGCTAAAGCACCTCTCGCCGAAATGTTCGGTTACGTGACTGCCCTCCGTACCATCACTTCAGGTCGTGCTACTTCAACAATGTCGTTCTCTCACTACGCTGAGGTAAGCAACTCGATTGCCAAGAATGTCCTCACCGAATGCCAGGGACGCGTCGACTTATTGAAATAATAAAATAACCAATATTAATATGAGCCAAAAAATCCGTATTAAACTCAAATCTTACGACCACAATCTCGTCGACAAGTCGGCTGAGAAAATCGTAAAGACTGTGAAGGCTACAGGCGCAGTGATCAGCGGTCCCATACCCCTGCCCACTCACAAGCGTATCTTCACTGTGAACCGCTCGACCTTCGTCAACAAGAAGAGCCGTGAGCAATTCCAACTTTCTTCTTACAAACGTCTCATCGACATCTACAACTCTACCGCCAAGACTGTAGACGCTCTGATGAAACTCGAGCTCCCCTCGGGCGTTGAAGTGGAAATCAAAGTGTAATTGACACTGTCGACAGTTCGCAATCAAAAATATCAAAACCATAATTAACATTATAAATTTAACAGAGAAATGCCAGGATTATTAGGAAAGAAAATCGGAATGACATCCGTTTTCAGTGCCGACGGCAAAAACGTGCCGTGCACTGTTATCGAAGTTGGTCCCTGCGTGGTTACTCAAGTTAAGACTGTAGAGAAGGATGGTTACGATGCCCTTCAGCTCGGTTTCGAGGTAAAGAAGGAGAAGCACACCAACCAGCCCGAAATGGGTCACTTCAAAGCAGCCGGAGTAGCTCCCCAGCGCCACTTGGCCGAGTTCAAAGGTTTTAACGGCGAGTATAAGCTCGGCGACACCATCACCGTTGAGATGTTCAACGACAACGACTTCGTTGACGTTGTAGGTACCTCAAAAGGTAAAGGTTACCAGGGTGTTGTAAAACGCCACGGTTTCGGTGGTGTAGGTCAGGCTACTCACGGTCAGCACAACCGTCTCCGCGCTCCCGGTTCAATCGGTGCTTGTTCTTACCCTGCAAAGGTGTTCAAGGGCATGCGCATGGCCGGTCAGATGGGTAACGAACGTGTGACTGTACAAAACCTTCAGGTAGTGAAAGTGTTGCCCGAACACAACGTTTTGATGATTAAGGGTTCAATCCCCGGAAGTAAAGGTTCAATCGTATTAATTGAGAAATAATGGAACTCGCAATTTATAACATAAAAGGAGAAGATACCGGACGCAAGGCCGTCCTCAACGATGAGGTCTTCGCTATCGACGCCAACGAGCATGCCGTATATCTCGATGTCAAGCAATACTTGGCCAACCAGCGTCAGGGTACCCACAAGTCAAAAGAGCGTAGCGAAGTATCGGGTTCAACCCGCAAGCTTCACAAGCAGAAAGGTGGCGGCGGCAGCCGTATCGGTGATATCAACTCACCTGTATTGGTAGGTGGCGGCCGTGTATTCGGTCCCCGTCCCCGCGACTATCGCTTCAAGCTCAACAAGAAGGTAAAACAGCTCGCCCGCAAATCGGCTCTCACCCTTAAGGTTCAGGACAACCAGATAATCGTAGTTGAAAACTTCGCATTTGAGGCTCCGAAAACTAAAAATTTCATAAATTTAGCTAAAAATCTTAAAGTTGAGAATCAAAAAGTGTTGCTCGTTTCCGAAAGTGTAGATAAAAACGTATCTTTGTCTGCTCGTAACGTGCCGGGAGCAAAGGTTATGCCTGCTTCTGACATCAACACTTACGCGATATTAAACAACAATGCCATAATCCTCACCGAGAGTGGCCTTGAGGTCATTAACCAACTTTAAAACAATCGCAGAAAATGGACTTTCAGATTAAACCTATCGTAACTGAAAAAGCTACCGGTCTGACCGAGAAGCTTAACAAATACACTTTCCGCGTTTCGCCCGATGCCAACAAGTATCAGATCAAGAGCCTTGTTGAGAATCTTTACGGCGTGAAGGTGGTTGGTGTCAACACCATGGTTGTCCGTGGCAAGAACAAATCGCGTTATACAAAGAGCGGCCTGCTCCGCGGTAAGACTTCAGCCTACAAGAAGGCTATCGTTACTCTCGCGGAAGGCGAAACCATTGACTTTTATAGCAACATTTAAATAGAAAATGGCAGTAAGAAAATTCAAGCCCACTACACCGGGGCAAAGACACAAAGTTATAGGCGTATTTAAAGGTACGATCACTGCTACCACGCCTGAGAAATCTCTTACAGTCGGTAGAAAAAGCACCGGCGGCCGCAATGCCGAAGGTCATCTCACCACCCGCTACCTTGGTGGTGGACACAAACGCAAATACCGCATGATAGACTTTAAGAGAACAAAAGACGGTGTACCCGCCGTAGTGAAGTCAATCGAGTACGATCCCAACCGTTCGGCCCGTATTGCACTTCTTTACTACGTTGACGGTGTGAAAACTTACATCATTGCACCCAACGGCTTAGAAGTTGGCGCAACAGTAGTCAGCGGCCCCGAGGCAGCTCCCGAGATCGGCAACGCCCTTCCCTTGAGCAAAATCCCCGTAGGTACGCTCATTCACAACATCGAGTTGCGCCCCGGTCAGGGAGCCTTCATGGCCCGCTCTGCCGGTACTTTCGCGCAATTGACTTCGAGAGAAGGCGACTACGCTATTATCAAATTACCTTCGGGCGAAACACGCAAAGTCCTCGCTGCCTGCAAAGCCACCATTGGTGTTGTAGGCAACTCAGAGCACTCACTCGAGCGCTCCGGTAAAGCAGGTCGTTCACGCTGGTTGGGACGTCGTCCCCGCAACCGTGGCGTTGTTATGAACCCCGTTGACCACCCGATGGGTGGTGGTGAAGGCCGCGCTTCAGGTGGACACCCGCGTTCACGTAAGGGCCTTTACGCTAAGGGACTCAAGACACGTGCGCCGAAGAAACATTCTTCGAAGTATATTATTGAAAGAAGAAAAAAGTAATCTGATTAATTAAGTAACTATGAGTCGTTCATTAAAAAAAGGTCCCTTTATCAGTGTTAAGCTGGAAAAGAAAGTGACAGCAATGGAAGAGTCCGGCAAAAAGTCTGTAATCAAGACTTGGAGCCGTGCCTCTATGATTGCCCCCGAATTCGTGGGTCATACTTTCGCAGTGCACAATGGTAATAAATTTATTCCTGTTTACGTCACCGAGAACATGGTGGGTCACAAACTCGGAGAATTCGCTCCGACACGAACCTTCCGTGGTCACGCCGGCAACAAGAAGAAATAATCGGACCACTCAATAAATAATTTTTGATAACAAAAGAAATTAAATACAATGGGTGTAAGAAAAAGAAATTCAGCCGAAGCAATTAAGGAAGCCCGCAAGAGCCAGGCATTTGCTAAACTGACCAACATACCTTCGTCGCCCCGCAAGATGCGTCTTGTTGCCGACCTTGTACGTGGTAAAGAAGTATTCCGCGCGTTGGGTATCCTCAAATTCTCTAATAAAGAAGCTGCAGCCAAGCTTGAAAAACTTCTCCGTTCGGCAATCGCCAACTGGGAGGCTAAAAACGACCGCAAGGCTGAGAACGATGAGCTCTACATCAGCACTATCTTCGTGAACTGTGCTCCGATGTTGAAGCGTCTCCGCACAGCTCCTCAAGGACGCGGTTACCGCATCCGTAAACGTGCTAACCACGTTACATTGTTTGTAGACACGATTGACAATAAAGTAAAAAAGGCATAAGAAATGGGACAGAAAGTAAATCCAATCAGCAATCGCTTGGGTGTCATCCGTGGCTGGGACTCTAACTGGTACGGTGGCAAGAAATACGGAGATACTCTGCTGGAAGATTCAAAGCTCCGCAAATATCTCAATGTCCGCTTAGCCAAGTCAAGCGTTTCAAAAATCGTCATCGAACGTACACTTAAGCTTATAACTATCACAGTGTGCACTTCACGCCCCGGTCTGATTATCGGTAAGGGTGGTTCGGAAGTTGACAAACTCAAAGAAGAACTCAAGAAAATCACTGACAAGGATGTTCAGATCAACATCTTCGAAGTGAAACGCCCCGAGCTCGACGCTCAGATCGTAGCAAGCACTATCGCTCGCCAGATCGAAGGCAAGATCGCTTATCGTCGTGCTGTCAAGATGGCAGTAGCTTCGACAATGCGTGCAGGTGCCGAGGGTATCAAGGTGCAGGTATCAGGCCGTCTCAACGGTGCTGAAATGGCCCGTTCAGAGATGTTCAAGGAAGGTCGTACTCCGCTCCACACACTCCGTGCCGACATCGACTACGCTCTCGTAGAAGCCCACACCAAAGTAGGTGTTATCGGCGTTAAGGTATGGATTTGCCGTGGTGAAGTGTATGGCAAACGCGATCTCGCTCCCCAGTTCACCTCTACCGCTAAGGAAGGCCGCAGCAACCAGGGTGGTTCACGCGAACGCCGTGGCGGTTTCCGCAAGCCCAAAAACAACCGTTAAACCATTAATTGAATCAAACAACAATGTTACAACCTAAGAAAACCAAGTTTCGCAGACAACAGAAAGGTCGCATGAAGGGTGAAGCCCAGCGCGGCAATCAGTTGGCGTTCGGCTCTTTCGGTATCAAGACTTTGGAATCAAAATGGATTACCGGTCGACAGATAGAGGCTGCGCGTATCGCTGTGACTCGTTATATGCAACGTCAAGGACAAATCTGGATTCGTATATTCCCGGACAAGCCTATCACCAAGAAGCCTGCCGAGGTGCGAATGGGTAAAGGTAAAGGTTCGCCCGAAGGTTTCGTGGCTCCCGTTACTCCCGGCCGTATGCTCATCGAGGTAGAGGGTGTAAGCTTCGATATCGCAAAAGAAGCATTGCGCCTTGCCGCTCAGAAGCTTCCCGTGACTACTAAATTTGTCGTACGTCGCGACTATGACCCAACTCAAAATGTGTAATTAAGCTATGAAGAAAGAAGAGATAAAGGAAATGACCACTGCCGACCTCAAGGAGCGTCTGGCCCAGATGGAAAAGGAATACCTTCAGATGAAGGCGAACCATGCTGTATCTCCGCTCGACAGCCCGGCACAGATTACACATGACAGAAAAATGATTGCACGCGTCAAGACCGAGTTGCGTCAGCGTGAGCTTAATAACAAATAATCCCCCAAAAAAGATATATGGAAACCAGAAATCTTAGAAAAGAGCGCATTGGGGTAGTATCGTCAAACAAGGGTGACAAGACTATCACCGTTACCATCAAATGGAAGGAAAAACATCCTATCTATGGTAAATTCGTGAACAAGTCGAAGAAATATCACGCTCATGACGAGAAGAACGAATGCAACGTCGGCGATAAAGTACGCTTGATGGAGACCCGCCCCTTGAGCAAGACAAAGAGATGGAGATTAGTAGAAATAATCGAAAAAGTTAAATAATCATGATACAGACAGAATCACGTTTGACCGTAGCCGACAACAGCGGTGCGAAAGAGGCACTCTGTATCCACGTTTTGGGTGGAACAGGTCGTCGCTATGCATCGGTAGGCGATATCATCGTTGTATCCGTAAAGAGCGTCATACCTTCATCAGATGTTAAGAAGGGTACCGTATCAAAGGCTGTCGTAGTGCGCACCAAGAAAGAAGTGCGTCGCCCCGACGGCTCATACATCCGCTTCGATGACAACGCTTGTGTGCTGCTCAACAATGCCGGCGAACTCCGCGGCACTCGTATTTTCGGTCCGGTTGCCCGCGAGCTCCGTGCCACTAATATGAAAATCGTTTCACTTGCACCCGAGGTGCTTTAATCGTTAGTAAAACAAATGAGCAAAGTAAATATAAAGAAGGGCGACACCGTATATGTCCTCGCAGGTGAAGACCGTACCAAGACTGGCCGTGTTCTTTCAGTTGATGCTGCAAAGAACCGCGCCATCGTCGAGGGCGTGAACATGGTGACCAAGAGCACTAAGCCCAACGCCAAATATCCCCAGGGAGGTCTCATCAAGATGGAAGCTCCTATCAATATTTCAAATCTCAGCCTTATCGACCCCAAGTCAGGCAAGCCCACCCGCGTAGGCTTCAAGCTCAATGAGAAAGGCGAGAAAATACGTTATTCTAAAAAATCCGGAGAGGAGATTAAGTAATGAGTACTGCAACCCTTAAGAAAGATTATCAGGAACGCATCGTTCCTGCTCTTACCAAAGAGTTCAATTATACTACTGTAATGCAAGTGCCCCGCCTTGAGAAGATTGTAATCAATCAGGGTCTTGGCGAAGCCACTCAGGATAAGAAAATCATCGAGACTGCTATCAACGAGCTCACTGCCATCGCAGGTCAGAAAGCTGTTGCTACTCTCTCTCGCAAGGACATCGCCGGCTTCAAGGTACGTAAGAAAATGCCTATCGGCGTTCGCGTAACCCTCCGTCGTGAGAAAATGTACGAATTCCTCGAACGTCTCGTGCGCGTGGCTCTTCCCCGTATCCGTGACTTCAAGGGTATCGACAGCAAGCTCGACGGCCGCGGTAACTACACCCTCGGTATCAACGAGCAGATTATCTTCCCTGAGATCAACATCGACAACATTTCGAAATTGTTGGGTATGAACATCACTTTCGTGACCTCGGCCAACACCGACGAAGAAGGTTACGCACTGCTCAAACATTTCGGTTTACCTTTTAAAAACGCAAAATAAGCAGTTATGGCAAAAGAATCAATGAAAGCCCGTGAGGTAAAGCGTGCGAAGCTCGTGGCTAAATATGCAGCCAAGAAAGCAGCTCTCAAGGCCGCCGGCGACTACGAAGCTCTTCAGCTTCTGCCCAAGAACGCATCGCGTGTGCGTATGCACAACCGTTGCTCGATTACCGGTCGTCCCAAAGGCTACATCCGCCAGTTCGGTATCTCACGTATCCAGTTCCGCGAAATGGCCTCTGCCGGTCTTATCCCCGGGGTCAAGAAGGCAAGCTGGTAATTCCAGGCCTCAAAGCCACTTAATAATGCTTCAGATAGAAGTTAATTAAATATTGTTGGGAAAATCCCAATCAATTTAAACAACAATAAAATGACAGATACAATAGCAGACTACTTAACAAGATTGAGGAATGCAATCAAGGCCAACCACCGCGTGGTGGAGGTGCCTGCCTCAAACTTGAAAAAAGAAATCACTAAGATTCTTTTTGAACAGGGCTATATCCTCAACTACAAATTTGTAGAGGGTGAAAATCCCCAGGGGACTATCAAGATAGCTCTGAAATATGACCCGGTAGACCGTGTTAACGCTATCAAGGGACTCAAACGAGTTTCGCGTCCGGGTCTCCGTCAGTACACCGGCTACAAAGATATGCCCCGTGTATTGAACGGACTTGGTATCGCCATCCTGTCGACTTCGCGCGGCGTGATGACTAATAAGAAAGCTGCCGAGATGCAGATCGGCGGTGAAGTATTGTGTTACGTATATTAATCTTAAAGGAGGAAATAATTATGTCAAGAATTGGTAAAGCTCCCATTGAGATACCCGCAGGTGTCACAGTTAAGATTGATAACAACGTAGTGACAGTAAAAGGGCCCAAGGGCGAATTGACTCAGACTGTCAACCCCGAGCTCGAAGTTAAGGTTGAAGACAACCATATCGTGGTAACTCGTCCCAGCGACGACCGCGAACACCGCGCTCAGCACGGTCTCTATCGCGCTCTTATCCACAACATGGTAGTTGGCGTTTCGACCGGTTATCGTAAAGAAATGGAATTGGTAGGTGTAGGTTACCGCGCTGCAGCCACCGGTCAGGTGCTCGAACTCTCGCTCGGTTTCTCTCACGCTATATATATCAAGCTTCCCGCAGAGGTGAAGGTAGAGGCCAAGACCGAACGTAACAAAAACCCGCTCATCATCCTCGAGAGCGATGACAAGCAGTTGCTCGGTCAGGTATGCGCCAAGATACGCTCACTGCGTAAGCCCGAACCTTACAAGGGTAAAGGTATCAAGTTTGTCGGCGAGGTAATCCGCCGCAAGTCAGGTAAATCGGCAGGTGCCAAATAATAAAAACAGACAGAATCATGGTATCTAAGATAGAAAGAAGAAATAAAATCAAAACACGTATCCGCGGTAAAATTTCGGGCACTGCAGCTCGTCCCCGCATGACCGTGTTCCGTAGCAATAAACAAATCTACGTTCAGCTCATCGATGACTTGGCCGGCACTACTCTTGCCGCCACTTCATCGAAGGGTATCGAAGAGGGAACAAAGAGCGAAATCGCTGCCAAAGTGGGTAAAGCTATCGCTGAGAAAGCTCTCGCCCAGGGTATCACCGAGGTCGTTTTCGACCGTAACGGTTACTTGTTCCACGGACGTGTAAAATCATTAGCTGACGCTGCTCGCGAAGGCGGACTTAAATTTTAACAATCATGGCAAAGAGAAATAACCGCGTAAAATCAACCAACGATATTGATTTGAAAGATCGCCTCGTAGCGATTAATCGTGTTACTAAAGTAACAAAGGGTGGTCGTACGTTCACCTTTGCCGCGATTGTGGTAGTAGGTAACGAGAACGGCATCGTAGGCTGGGGCCTCGGCAAAGCTAACGAGGTAACCGCCGCTATCGCCAAGGGTGTTGAAGCTGCAAAGAAGAACCTCATCAAGGTTCCCGTGCACAAAGGCACCATTCCTCACGAACAGGTGGCCAAATTCGGTGGCTCACGCATCATCCTCAAGCCTGCATCGCACGGTACCGGTGTTAAAGCCGGTGGTGCAATGCGCGCCGTGCTTGAGAGCGTAGGTATCACTGACGTCCTCGCAAAGTCTAAGGGCTCTTCCAACCCCCACAACCTTGTGAAGGCTACCATCGCCGCCCTCGACGAGTTGAGAAGCCCTGCTACGGTAGCTCAGAACCGTGGTATATCAGTTGAACAGGTATTCAAAGGATAATAACAATGGCACAGATTAAAATCAAACAGATAAAGAGCCGCATCAACTGCCCTGCAGTGCAGAAGCGCACCCTTGATGCTCTCGGCTTGAAGAAGATGAACCACACCGTGGTCAAAGAGGCTACTCCCGAAATCCTCGGTATGGTCAACAAAGTGCATCACTTAGTAGAAGTAACCAACGCCTAAAATATTTTGAACTATGGATTTAAGTAATTTACAGCCGGCCGTTGGGTCAACCAAACAGGGAAAAAGAATCGGACGTGGACAAGGCTCAGGCCGTGGCGGTACATCAACCCGCGGTCACAAAGGTGCTAAATCTCGTTCGGGTTACAGCCGTAAAATTGGCTTCGAGGGTGGTCAGATGCCCTTGCAGCGTCGTCTCCCCAAATATGGTTTCAAGAATATCAACCGTGTATCATACAAAGCTATCAATCTTGATGTTCTCGAGGCAATGGCTGCAGCAGCCAATCTCGAAACAATCACTGTTGCTGACCTGATCAAAGCAGGCTTCATCAACAAGAAAGCATTGGTAAAAATTCTTGGTAACGGTAAGCTCACCCACAAACTGACCGTAGAGGCCAACGCATTCTCTGCATCGGCTGAGAAGGCAATTGTGGAAGCAGGTGGAACCGTTGTTAAATTATAATTATAATGAGATTTATTCAGACCATAAAAAACATCTGGACGATTGAAGAGCTGCGCAAGCGCCTTACGGTGACTTTCCTCCTCGTCGTTGTCTACCGCCTCGGCTGTTACGTGGCCCTGCCGGGTATCAACCCGCATGACCTCGAACGGTTGCAGTCGCAGACTTCGGGAGGCTTGATGCAGCTCCTCGATATGTTCTCGGGAGGTGCGTTCTCGCAGGCCTCAATCTTTGCACTGGGTATCATGCCCTACATCACCGCATCGATTGTGATCCAACTCCTGGGCATGGTATTGCCTTCGTTCCAGAAAATGCAGCGCGAGGGCGAAAGCGGTCGCCAGAAGTTGAACCAGTACACCCGTTACCTCACAGTGCTTATTCTGCTTGTGCAGGGCCCGGCCTATCTGCTCAACCTCCAGCACACCGTCGGTCTTACGCTGACTACAATGAATGTGCTCTTCCTGACGGTAGTGCTCGCAGCCGGCTCCATGTTTATCATGTGGCTCGGCGAGAGAATCACTGACCGCGGTATCGGCAACGGTATCTCGTTCATCATTCTCGTGGGTATTATCGCGCGTCTTCCCCAGGCATTGTTCTATGAATTTATCAGTCGTATGCCCGGAGCTCAGGGTTCGCAGGGCGGTCTGATTATGTTCATCATTGAGGTAATCCTTCTTTTTGCAGTTACTATCTGCGCAGTGCTTCTCGTGCAGGGAACCCGCAAGGTGCCCGTGCAGTATGCAAAGCGCATCGTAGGCAACAAGCAGTATGGAGGTGCCCGCCAGTACATACCTTTGAAGGTAAATGCTGCCGGTGTGATGCCTATTATCTTTGCTCAGGCTATCATGTTCATTCCGTTGACATTGGCAGGCTTCGGCTCCAACTCAGGAGGCTTCTTTGCCGCTTTCACCAATATCAATGGCTTCTGGTATAACCTCGTTTATTTTATCCTCATCGTAGCGTTCACCTACTTCTATACCGCCATCACAGTGCGTCCCACTCAGATGGCTGAGGATATGAAGCGCAACAACGGTTTCATTCCCGGTGTAAAACCCGGTAAGAAAACCGCCGAGTATCTCGATGCAATCATGTCGAGAATAACCCTCCCCGGATCATTGTTCCTCGGTGTCGTGGCTATTCTCCCCGCGTTTGCCCGTTCGCTCGGCATCTCTCAGAACTTCGCACAGTTCTTCGGAGGCACTTCATTGCTCATCATGGTAGGTGTCGTTCTCGACACACTCCAGCAGATTGAGTCGCACCTGATGATGCATCACTACGACGGTCTGATGAAAGAGGGTAAGATTAAAGGGCGTACTACCGGTAGCGCTTATTAAACGTACCTTAAGTTAACTGAAGATGATTTATCTTAAGACACCGGAAGAGATAGAGCAGATGCGCAAGGCATGTGACCTTGTCAGCCGCACGCTTGGCGAATTGTCCAAGTGGATATCTCCGGGTGTTACTACTCACAAGCTCGACACCATTGCCAGGGAGTTCATCCTTGACAATGGCGGTCGACCTGCTTGTCTCGGATATCAGGGTTTTCCGGGAACATTGTGTATCGAAGTCAACGAGACTGTAGTGCACGGCTTCCCTTCAACCTATACCCTCCGCGAGGGTGATATTCTCGGTATTGACACAGTAGTCGAACTCGACGGATACAACGGTGACATGTGCTACACCTTCCCCGTGGGCGAAATCTCGCCCGAGAAGATGGCATTGTGCCGCACGACCAAGGAATCGCTCTACGTCGGCATCGAGGCATGCGTGCCCGGCAAGCGTATAGGCGATATTTCCAACGCCGTGCAGACATACTGCGAAAAGCGCGGTTACAGTATCGTGCGCGAGATGTGCGGCCACGGTATCGGCAAGCGTATGCACGAGGATCCCGAAATACCCAACTACGGACGCCGCGGCATAGGCCCGATTATCAAGGACGGAATGTGTCTGTGCATAGAACCGATGGTCAACATGGGCAGCCGCAATATAGTCATCGAGCGTGACGGCTGGACCTGCCGCACCCGCGACCGTCAGCCCTCGGCCCATTACGAGCACACGCTCGCGATAGTCGACGGCCACACAGAGATACTTACCACATTCGATTACGTCGAAGAAGTGTTGCAGGATAAATTCATTTAATCATTTATATGGCAAAACAATCAGCAATAGAACAGGACGGCATTATTGTCGAGTCATTATCCAACGCGATGTTCCGCGTGGAGCTTGAGAACGGACATCAGATCACCGCTCACATCTCGGGAAAAATGCGTATGCATTACATCAAGATACTTCCCGGCGACAAAGTGAGAGTGGAAATGTCGCCTTACGACCTTTCAAAGGGCCGCATTGCATTCAGATACAAATAATAAAAAAACGACAAAAATATGAAAGTAAGAGCCTCAATCAAGAAGCGCACACCCGACAGCAAAATCGTACGTCGCAAAGGTCGCTTATATGTAATCAACAAAAAAAATCCCAAATATAAGCAGCGTCAAGGCTAAAAAAGGACTTCAAGTGTGAAATTTCTGTAACAAGAAACTTGAAAATAAGCCGCTTCTCAAAATTTTTTGTTAATTTTGCAAAAACATTAAGTCAATTAATATGGCAGTTAGAATCGTGGGAGTTGACCTCCCCCAGAATAAAAGAGGTGAAATCGCCTTGACATACATCTTCGGTATCGGTCGCAGTGCCGCCAAGTCAATACTTGAGAAAGCCGGAGTAGACAAAGAAATCAAAGTTAAGGATTGGACTGATGCCCAGGCCGCTAAAGTACGTGAAGTAATTGGCGCCGACTATAAGGTAGAGGGTGACCTCCGCAGCGAAATCCAGTTGAACATCAAGCGCTTGATGGATATCGGTTGCTACCGTGGTATCCGTCATCGTATCGGTTTGCCCGTGCGCGGTCAGAGCACCAAGAACAATGCCCGTACCCGCAAAGGCCGCAAGAAAACAGTTGCTAATAAGAAAAAAGCTACTAAATAACGATAAATTATGGCAAAAAAAACAGTCGCAGCTAAAAAGAGAAACGTCAAGGTTGACGCTGCCGGTCAGCTCCACGTTCACTCATCATTCAACAACATTATCGTGTGCCTTGCCAACAGCGAAGGTCAGGTTATCTCTTGGTCGTCGGCCGGTAAAATGGGTTTCCGCGGTTCAAAGAAGAACACTCCCTACGCAGCTCAGATGGCAGCTCAGGATTGTGCAAAGGTTGCTTATGACCTCGGCTTGAGAAAAGTTAAGGCTTACGTTAAGGGCCCCGGTAACGGTCGCGAATCAGCAATCCGTACCATTCACGGCGCAGGTATCGAAGTTACTGAAATTATCGACGTAACTCCGCTGCCCCACAACGGTTGCCGTCCTCCCAAACGTAGAAGAGTATAATCTCTCATAATTATTTTTTAGAGTAAAATACTTATCAACCTACGACTTCAAGCAGAAAGCCCGGCCGAGTGAATAGACTATAATTTATCACCTCTCTATAGTCGCGGCTGCACAACGCCGACGCTCCGCTGCCCGAGTCAAGAAAAATACAAGAATAAAATGGCAAGATATACAGGTCCCAAGACCAAAATCGCACGTAAATTTGGCGAGCCCATTTTCGGAGAGGACAAAGTGCTTCAGCGTCGCAACTTCCCCCCCGGCCAGCATGGACAGAACCGTCGCCGCAAAACATCAGAGTACGGCACTCAGCTCCGTGAGAAGCAGAAAGCCAAATACACTTACGGTGTGCTCGAACGTCAGTTCCGCAACCTCTTCGACAAAGCTTCACGCATGAAGGGTATCACCGGTGAAATCCTTCTCCAGCTTCTCGAATCACGTCTTGACAACGTTGTTTACCGTCTGGGTATCGCTCCCACCCGCGCAGCTGCCCGTCAGATGGTGCTCCACCGTCACATCGTTGTTAACGGTCAGGTTGTTAACATCCCCTCTTACCAGGTAGTAGCCGGTGACGTAATCGGTGTTCGCGAGAAATCAAAATCTCTCGAGGTTATCGCCGACACACTCAGCGGTTTCAACCACAGCAAATATCCCTGGATCGAATGGGACGAAGCTACCAAATCAGGTAAATTCCTTCACGTACCTGCCCGCGAAGATATTCCCGAGAATATCAAAGAGCAGTTAATCGTCGAGTTGTATTCTAAATCATAATATATAATAAGTTGAATCCATGGCTATATTAGCATTCCAAAAGCCCGATAAAGTGTTGATGCTCGAAGCTGATAACTTTTATGGGAAATTTGAGTTCAAACCTTTGGAACCCGGCTATGGTATCACTGTAGGTAACGCTCTTCGCCGAGTATTGCTGTCGTCGCTCGAAGGCTACGCAATCTCGTCAATCAAAATCGATGGCGTTAAACACGAGTTCGATACTATCCCCGGAGTAAAGGAGGATGTTACAAACATTATCCTTAATCTCAAGAAGGTTGACCTCAAACAGACAGTGGAGGAGACCGAATTTGAAAAGGTCACCATCTCAGTGTCGGGTGTAGAGGAATTCAAAGCCGGAGACATAGGTAAAGCCTTGACCGGGTTTGAGGTCCTCAATCCGGATCTCGTAATCTGTCACCTGGATTCTTCTGCTTCATTCCAGATTGAACTCACCGTAAATAAAGGCCGCGGCTGGGTGCCTGCTGAAGAAAATCAGCTCCCCACCGACGATATCAATGTAATTGCTATCGACTCTATTTACACTCCGATCAAGAATGTGAAGTACACGGTAGAAAACTTCCGCGTAGACCAGAAAACCGACTACGAGAAACTTATTATAGAAATCACTACCAACGGATCTATTCTTCCCAAGGACGCTCTCAAGGATGCTTCAAAGATATTGATTTATCACCTGATGCTCTTCTCTGACGAGAAAATCACCATCGAGGCTCCCGAAAGCGACGGCAATGAAGAGTTCGACGAAGAAGTGCTCCACATGCGTCAGCTTCTCAAATCGAAGCTCGTCGATATGGAACTTTCAGTCCGCGCCCTCAATTGCTTGAAGAGTGCAGAGGTAGAGACTCTTGGAGAGCTCGTCGTTTTCAACAAGACCGACCTGCTTAAATTCCGTAACTTCGGTAAGAAATCGCTCACCGAGCTCGATGAGCTCCTGGCAAGTCTGAACCTTTCGTTCGGAATGGATATATCAAAATATAAATTAGATAAAGAATAACAACGATGAGACATAATAAAAAATTCAACCACCTCGGTCGTACACACTCTCACCGCGCCGCTCTTTTGGCTAATATGACTATATCGCTGATTATGCACAAACGCATTTTCACCACTCTGGCCAAAGCGAAAGCTCTCCGTGTATATGCCGAACCCCTTATCAACCGCGCTAAGGAGGATACTACAGCCAACCGTCGTCTCGTGTTCGCTCACCTGCAGAACAAAGAGGCTGTCACCGAACTTTTCCGTGAAATCTCACAGAAGATTGCTGACCGTCCCGGTGGCTACACCCGCATTCTCAAGACTGGTAACCGTCTTGGTGACAACGCTAAAACTTGCTTCATTGAGCTCGTTGACTACAACGAAAACATGCTCAAGGACAAGAGCGCTGCTAAAAAGACCCGTACCCGTCGTAGCCGCAAAGCTGCTCCCGCAGCCGAGGCTCCTGCAGCCGAAGCTCCCGCTACTGAAGCACCCGCAGCTGAATAATTATCATAATTCAGATAAAAAAAGAGGATGGCCCGCCGAGCTATCCTCTTTTTTTTGTCCGTATCCGTCCGAATAAAAGCCCTATTCGTCCGAAAAAAACCGACCTGATTTTTGATTTTCAGGTCGGCTTTTTTCGGATGGATACACAATATGTGAAAATCGGCTTTTTCGGATGGATACGTGGCGTCAACCGTTTATGATTGGGGGAGATTGTCTTGGTTGCATTAACTTCCGTGTCGGGGGTATCCTGAGACGCGCTGTTATTGCGTGTGGGTGGGGGAGTGGAGGGTTAGTCGGTGATGGTGTCGAGAAACCATTTGCCGTCTTTGCGGGTGAAGATGATGTTGTGGTCGAGGACTCCGTCCCAGCAGCAGTTGAGATGAACGGTGTGGAATTGCATTTCGTCCCACACCTGGTAGTAGATGTCGTCAGTGCCTTCGTTGTCGGCGATTACCGGCATTTTGGCGGTGAAGGTGTCGGGAGTGAGCAGTGTGGAGTATTTTTCACGCGAGGCGTCGTTGAGTGCTATGCGTGAGTTCATGAAATCCTCGTCGGTGGAGAAGCGCGCGATGAATTCCTTAAAAGGTTCCGGGCCGGCATTGTGTTTGTCGTTGCCGTTCATTTTCGCGATAGAGGCTGCAACCTCGGCGTTGTAGGCTTCGGCGGCTGCATTGAGGTCGTAGTCGGCCGATGCGCTGACGCATGCGAGCAGCGCAAGCGCTGTGATAATGTTTCTGATTTTCATCTTGAAGTTGTTTTATCGTAATTTTGAATTTACTAAATCCTGTATTTATAAGTGATTCGGTATTCGGGATAAATATGTATTATCGAAACTGCGATGAGTGGGGAAAAGCGAGTATGCAGCTGTAAAGTTAATCATTTTTACTGATGATGAATTGTGATTTTACAACGTATTTTGCATTATTGTAGCCTTTGGTGGGGGCAAAGTATAGTTTTTGTTAAATTTTTGGGAGAGTGGGGAATTTTTAATTAAAAATATTGTATCTTTGTTGGTTGAAACAGGGGGCTTTGTTTTCGGCGGAATTTATGCCGGGATGAAGCATGACAGGTTCCCGTAGGGAACAGTCGGACGTCCCTATTGCAAGTAGTTGAAACAGTATAAAATCTACTTAATTATAAATTCACGTTTTTAATTAAACACAATTATGAAAATCGAAAAAATCATTGGTCGTGAAGTTCTTGACTCTCGCGGTAATCCTACAGTTGAAGTTGATGTAATCCTCGAATCAGGTGCATTTGGTCGTGCATCAGTTCCTTCGGGCGCATCAACCGGTGTTAACGAAGCTCTCGAACTCCGTGACGGCGACAAGAGCCGCTACATGGGTAAGGGTGTTCAGAAAGCAGTTGCTAACGTAAACACCGTTATCGCTGACGCTCTCAAAGGCATGAGCGCTCTCGACCAGATTGCAATCGACGAGAAGATGCTCGAACTCGACGGCACTGAAACCAAGTCAAACCTCGGCGCAAACGCTATCCTCGGCGTTTCACTCGCAGTTGCCAAGGCTGCCGCTGACTACCTCGACCTTCCCCTCTACAAATACATCGGTGGTTGCAACACTTACGCACTCCCCGTGCCCATGATGAACATCATCAACGGTGGTGCTCACTCTGACGCTCCCATCTGCTTCCAGGAATTCATGATCCGTCCCATCGGCGCTACTTCATTCAAAGAAGGTATCCGCATGGGTACTGAGGTATTCCACAACCTCAAGTCAGTGCTCAAAGCACGCGGCCTCTCTACAGCAGTAGGTGACGAAGGTGGTTTCGCTCCCTCACTCGACGGTACTGAAGATGCTCTCAACGTTATCATGCAGGCTATCGAGAAGGCAGGCTACGTTCCCGGTAAGGACGTAACTATCGGTCTCGACTGCGCTTCTTCTGAGTTCTACAAAGATGGTATCTACAACTACTCTCAGCTCAACAACGGTGCTGCTAAAGAACCCAACGGTAAGAAGTACACTTCAGAAGAGCAGGCTCAGTTCCTCAAAGAACTCGTTGAAAAATATCCTATCGACTCAATCGAGGACGGTATGGCAGAAGACGACTGGGCAGGTTGGAAGGTTCTCACCGACCTTATCGGCGACCGTTGCCAGCTCGTAGGTGACGACTTGTTCGTAACCAACGTTAAATACCTCAAACGCGGTATCGAAGAAGGCTGCGCTAACTCTATCCTCGTCAAGGTTAACCAGATCGGTTCACTCACCGAAACTCTCCGCGCAGTTGAGCTCGCTCAGCGCAACGGCTACACCGCAGTTATCTCTCACCGCTCGGGTGAAACTGAGGACGCTACTATCGCCGACATCGCTGTAGCTACCAACGCAGGTCAGATCAAGACCGGTTCAGCTTCACGTTCTGACCGTATGGCTAAGTACAACCAGCTTCTCCGCATCGAAGAGCAGCTCGGTGCAGCAGCCGCTTATGGTTATGGCAAAAAGACCAAACGTCCCGAAGCATAATTGTATCGCAATTATATAATGAAACGAGGCCGCATCAACCGATGCGGCCTCTTTCTGTTTTTTTTGCTTGATGATGAGAAAGAATGTCGGTGCACATGCATGTTGATGAAGATGCTTATATTGTGTCGGAATTGATAAACGAGACGGTATTAGATAGGGCAAGAATGGTGGATGGATTAAATTGGATGTTAATTAAATTTAAAACTGCGGGCACCGGAAATTTGAGTAGCAGGGTAGGTGAGAGAGGTGTCGACGCTGAAAAGCCGATATGTTAAATTACAATGTTCTCTTAATTTACCTGAAAAATTGTATTTTTTTACACAAAATTTTCTTAACTTTGCACTTGTAAAAAGAGGCAAATGCCGGCATATAGCACTATTACTGATGTAACACTCTGAGTGTCATCTGCTTTATTGGGTTTATAAGTCCATGATTTCTATATGCAGAAGGTGTTGAAAAATGTAATTCCGCAATGAATTTTGTGTCGGTCGCGCCGGCGACGATGTGATTTTTTTAGTCGGCATGAAGTTTTTTCGGCAGTCGTCGTCTTTTTTTTATGACAGAGCATAAAATTATCAATTTTTATATATGGTATCATTAGCAATATTCGGAATTGAAAACAACAGCATTCTTGCCTTGACGGCATTGCTGACCGGTATCGCATTGGTAGCGCTTGCAATGTTGATTGCCAAGCTGATTGGCCCGCGCTCATTCAATCCCCAGAAGGGTGAGGCTTACGAGTGCGGTATCCCTACGCGCGGTAACTCTATGACCCGCTTCTCAGTAGGCTACTACCTCTATGCAATTCTGTTTTTAATGTTTGACGTCGAAGCTATCTTCCTCTTTCCGTGGGCAGTGCGCGTGCGTGCACTCGCTGAGAACGGACTTATCAGCATCGCCGTCTTTTTAGGATTTCTCATTTTGGGCCTTGCATACGCCTGGCGGAAAGGAGCACTTTCATGGAAGTAACTACCAAAAGCATGCCCTACGAGGCGTGGAAGGATAACGAATATATTGAAAAGCTCGTAAAAGAGCTTCAGGACAGCGGTGCCAACGTCATCGTAGGCACGCTCGACAAACTTATCAACTGGGGGCGTTCTAACTCTATCTGGCCTCTTACCTTCGCCACCAGTTGCTGCGGTATCGAATTTGTGTCGCTCGGAGCGGCCCGTTTCGATATGGCCCGTTTTGGCTGGGAAGTAGCGCGTGCTTCACCCCGTCAGGCCGACTTCATCATGGTGGCCGGTACGATTGTCAACCGTATGGCTCCCGTGCTCCGTCGCCTTTACGACCAGCTTGCCGAACCCAAGTATGTGATAGCCTGTGGTAGCTGCGCTATCTCCGGCGGTCCCTTCCGCAAGTCATACCACGTGGCCCGCGGCATCGAGGATATCGTGCCTGTCGACGTGTATGTGCCCGGATGCCCTCCCCGTCCCGAGGCTATGATATACGGTATCATGCAGCTCTCGCGCAAAATCAAGGTCGAAAAATTCTTCGGCGGCGTCAACCGTCAGGAGCGTCAGCAGCAGTTTCTCGCCGAGCATCCCATTGATTGATAGCAATATCGGCGTAAAGACTTTCATAAAACCATCATTATCGTAACAGAAACAACCAACAATATGGCCACTATACAGGATAAAATCTCCAAGCTGTTTCCCGATGCTGTTTTCGAACAGCTCGACACGCTGCAGATTACTATTCCCGACGCACAGCTTCAGAGCCTCGCCCGCACTCTGCGCGACGACCCTGAATTGCGCTTCGACTTCCTCGTGACAATCGTAGGTATGGACTGGAAAGACTCGATGGGGTGTATCTACTACCTCAATTCGTCGGTTTTCTCTCATACCGTAGCCGTCAAGGTGTCGACCACCGACTGCGAGCACCCCATGCTCCACTCAGTGTCAGGCATCTGGACCATAGCCGAAATCTTCGAGCGTGAAGTTTATGACTTCTTCGGCATCATCTTTATCGACAACAAGGATATGCGCCGCCTCTTCCTCGGTATCGACTGGGTGGGCTACCCCTTGCGTAAGGATTACGACATGAGTCCCGAGCTCAACCCCGTGTCGACCGACAACGAGCGTCAGAGCGACGGCACCGATATGTATATTGAGAACGCTGAGGGCAAGGTGGAAAAGAAGCACCGCCTCATCTTCTCCAAGGATGATTTCGTGGTCAATATCGGCCCGCAGCACCCTGCAACTCACGGTGTGTTGCGTTTCCGCACAGCTGTCGACGGCGAGACTATCAAGAAAATCGACGTCTACATGGGTTATATCCACCGTGGCGTAGAGAAACTTTGCGAGAATCTCAACTACCCGCAGACACTCCACTTCATGGACCGTCTCGACTACTTCTCGGCCCACAACTACCACCACGGTCTCTGCCTCTGTATCGAGAAAGCCGCAGGTATCGAAGTGCCCCGCCGCGCGCAGGTTATCCGCGTTATCATGGACGAGCTTTCGCGTATCGCGTCACACTGCCTCTTCATCGGTACATTCTGTATGGACCTCGGTGCCACCACCATGCTCTTCTACACACTCCGCGTGCGTGAGCAGATACTCGACATCATGGACAAGACTTGCGGTGCCCGCATGACATTCAACTACGATGTTATCGGCGGCGTGATGGCCGACCTCGACCCTGACTTCGTCAGCGACGTCAAGGCGCTCCTCGCAACTCTCCCTGCCAATATCAAGGAATACAACAAGGTGTTCACCGGCAACGTCATCACCAAGAACCGTATGGAAGGCGTCGGTCTCCTCTCGCGCGAGGACGCTATCGACTACAGCGTGACCGGTCCTTCAGGCCGTGCATCAGGCTGGGCGTGCGACGTGCGCAAGACCCACCCCTACAGCATCTATCCCGAACTCGACTTCGAACAGGTGGTTATGGAAGAGGGCGACTCAATGGCCCGTTTCAAATGCCGCATGAAGGAAATCGAGCAGTCGGCCCACATTATCGAACAGCTTATCGACAATATCCCCGAAGGCGAAATCTGCGCCAAGGTGCCCAAGGTGCTCAAGATACCCGCAGGCCAGTGGTTCCAGCAGGTTGAAGGCTGCCGCGGTGTGTTTGCTGTGTATATCGAGAGCGACGGCTCCACCAAGCCCTACCGTCTCAAGATTGCTCCTCCCTGTCTGCCTCTCGCAGCAGTGGTCGACCACATCACTTCGGGCAACAAGATTGCCGACCTTATCACTATCGGCGGTTCGCTCGACTACATCGTGCCCGACATGGACCGATAACCGAAAGGGTGATTCAGTAATAAAAACGGAAAAATAGTAATTCTCAACTAAAGATATAATCTTCATGTACGACTTTTCGAATATAACAGGGTGGATACATGACCTGCTTGCATCATTCATGGCAAACTGGTTGGTAGTGCTGACCGAGTGTGTGCTTGTCGGTGTAGGTCTGTTGCTGGCCTATTCGCTTCTCGCCCTCTTCTACATTTATTTCGAGCGTAAAGTATGTGCGGCTTTCCAGTGCCGTCTCGGCCCGAACCGCGTAGGTCCCTTCGGCTTGCTGCAGAGTTTCGCCGATATGTTCAAAATCCTCATCAAGGAGCTTATCAGCCTTAACCACACCGATAAATTCCTGTTTGCTCTCGCACCCTATCTCGTAATCGGAGCCTCAATGCTTGCATTTGCTGTGCTTCCCTGGGGTTACGGTCTGCAGGTCATCGATTTCAATATCGGCATCTTCTTCCTTATCGCAGTGTCATCGATTGGTGTACTCGGTATCCTGCTTGCCGGTTGGTCGTCCAACAATAAGTTCACCCTTATCGGTGCGATGCGTTCTGGTGCTCAGATGATTAGCTACGAACTTTCAATCGGACTGTCGGTAATCACAATGGTAGCTTTTGCCGGCACCATGTCAGTGACCGGAATCGTCAAGGCTCAGAGCGACTGCTGGTTCATCTTCTCGGGTCACATTCCCGCAATCATCGCATTCATCATCTATATGATAGCCGGTACTGCCGAGACCAACCGCGGCCCGTTCGACCTCCCCGAGGCTGAGTCGGAGCTTACCGCAGGTTACCACACAGAATACTCGGGTATCCACTTCGGTTTCTTCTACCTCGCCGAGTATCTCAACCTCTTCATCGTAGGCGGTGTGGCAGCGCTGCTCTTCTTCGGCGGCTGGATGCCTCTCCACATTCCCGGTTGGGAAGGGTTCAACGATGTTATGAACTACATCCCCACCCCCATCTGGTTTATCGGTAAAGCCATTGTCCTCACCTATGTGATTATATGGTTCAAGTGGACATTCCCCCGTCTGCGTATCGACCAGCTTCTCGCTCTCGAATGGAAATATCTCCTCCCCATCAACCTCTTCAACCTCGTGCTGATGGTGCTGGTGATTGTCTACGGTTTCCACGGTCCCGTGGTAGGTGTGGAATAATATCCACCTCTTGAGGCGACATGATATTTCAATCAGAGAAAACAATTAAATTGACAACCCACTCATAAAAATAAAGAAAACAGCAAAATATTCAGCGGTTATGAGCGAAACATACGGAAAAATAGCCCAGGTAATCGGCCCGGTAGTCGATGTCATCTTTGAGGGTGAGCAGAATATCCTGCCCCCGATTTACACCGCATTGAAAATCGACCGTCCCGACGGCTCAATGCTTATACTCGAAGTAGAGCAGCACATCGGTGAAGATACCGTCCGTTGCGTGGCAATGGAGAGTACCGACGGATTGCAGCGCGGCATGCGCGTAGAGAACCTTGAGCGTCCTATCGCCGTCCCCACGGGCAATCAGGTGAAAGGCCGTCTGCTCAACGTTATCGGTGATGCAATCGACCACCTCCCCGATCTCGACCGCGAGAATCTGCGCCCCATTCATCAGCCTGCCCCCAAATTCGAGGACCTCACTATCGGTACCGAAATCCTTTACACCGGTATCAAGGTCATCGACCTTCTCGAGCCTTACAGCAAGGGTGGTAAAATCGGTCTCTTCGGAGGTGCCGGTGTGGGTAAGACAGTGCTTATCATGGAGCTTATCAACAATATCGCCAAGGGTCACAATGGTTTCTCGGTGTTCACCGGTGTAGGTGAGCGTACCCGTGAAGGTAACGACCTGTTGCGTGAGATGATTGAAAGCGGCGTCATGAAATATGGCGACAAGTTCAAAGAAGGCATGGAGAAAGGCGAGTGGAATCTTGCCGACGTAGATATGAAAGAGGTAGCCAACTCACAGGCAACCCTCGTGTTCGGTCAGATGAACGAACCGCCGGGCGCACGTCTTCGTGTGGCACTTTCAGGTCTTACCGTTGCCGAGCAGTTCCGCGATCAGGATGGCGGCGGTAAAGAGATTCTTCTCTTCATCGACAACATCTTCCGTTTCACTCAGGCAGGTTCTGAGGTATCGGCACTTCTCGGCCGTATGCCCTCAGCCGTGGGTTACCAGCCTACGCTTGCTTCGGAGATGGGTGCTCTGCAGGAGCGAATCACTTCAACCAAGAACGGTTCAATCACCTCTGTACAGGCTATCTATGTGCCGGCCGACGACTTGACTGACCCCGCGCCTGCAACAACATTCTCATTCCTCGATGCAACAACCGTGCTTTCGCGTAAGATTGCCGAGCTCGGTATCTACCCCGCGGTTGACCCCCTCGACTCTACATCTCGTATTCTCGACCCCAATATCATCGGCGAGGAGCATTACAACACTGCCCAGGCTGTGAAGCAGCTCCTTCAGAAGTACAACGAGCTTCAGGATATCATCGCCATCCTCGGTGTCGACGAGCTCTCTGACGAGGACAAACTCGTCGTTGCCCGTGCCCGCCGTGCGCAGCGATTCCTCTCGCAGCCCTTCCACGTGGCCGAGCAGTTTACCGGTCTCCCCGGCGTACTCGTGCCTCTGAGCGAGACTATCCGCGGCTTCAAGATGATTCTTTCCGGCGAGATGGACCAGTATCCCGAGCAGGCGTTCCTCAATGTCGGTACTATCGACGAGGCTATTGAAAAGGGTAAGAAACTTCTTGCCGAAGTTCAGTAATGACCCGCGACAATTGTCGGGACACAACATTAAATTGTATAAACGATTATTAATAAAAGCGATATGACACTGAAAATCATCTCAGCCACCGAAGTCCTCTTTGAAGGCGAAGTGGAAATGGTGACCCTGCCGGGCGAAAATGGACGCTTCACCGTGCTCAATAACCACGCGTCGTTGATTTCCACTCTCGTGACAGGCGACATCACCTACCGCCACGGCGCTGAGACGTCGACTACCCGTATCGAAGGCGGCATAGCTGATGTGGATAACAACCTGGTGTCGGTCTGCGTATATTAACCCCTCTCTGCGTATAAACTCTGATGAAACGACTCACCCTCATAGCAATATTGCTTATCTCGACACTGGTGTCGGTTAGTTTCCGTGCTTCTGCATCGTCGACTCCCGGCGAAGCGGAAGAGGCAGAAAAGAAAATCGACCCCAAAGAGATAATATTCGAGCACCTGAGCGACCGCTACGGTTGGGAGGTGCCCTTCTGCCATCACAAGTCGATATCACTCCCGATTATCGTGTTTGGCAGTGACGGGTTGCATATCTTCTCATCATCGCGTATCGATCACGGTCAGGAGTGGACTGATGGCAACGCAACTTTTAAATTGTCAGAGGGTGATTTCAAAGGAAAAGTAGTCGAAATAATCGATGGCAAGGAGGTTCGTCCTTTCGACATCTCCATCACCAAGAACGTTTGCGCGCTCTTCATCACTATCATTGTGATGTTTCTGCTGCTCTTCCCGCTTAAGCGCTACTACCGCCGCAACGGTTACAAAGCGCCCCGCGGCTGGCTCGGCTCTATCGAGGCCCTCACTGAGTTTATCTACAACGGTGTGATTAAGGGAACCCTCAAGGATAAGTCACGTAAGTTTGCCCCCTACCTTCTGACAGTGTTCTACTTCATCTTCGTGATGAACCTCATGGGCCTGATGGTAGTATTCCCCGGCGGCGCTAACCTTACCGGTAACATCGCGGTGACCCTCGTGCTCGCAGTCTGCACATTCCTCGTTACCAACATATTCGGTACCAAGCATTATTGGAAGGATATATTCTGGCCCGATGTACCCCTGTGGCTCAAATTCCCCCTTCCCATCATGCCTATCATCGAGGTGTTCGGTATCTTCACAAAGCCTGCCGCGTTGACAGTGCGTCTGTTTGCCAACATGATGGGTGGCCACATGATTGTCATCGTGCTCACGCTGCTTATCTTCATCTTCGCCAGCTTCGGCATGGCAGTTGCAGGCGGCACAGCTGTAGTATCGACGCTCTTCTCCATCTTTATGATACTTATCGACGTGCTCGTAAGTTTCATTCAGGCTTACGTGTTCACGATGCTCTCCACCATCTTCATCTCCCTCGCGCAGGAAAATCCTCACGTCGAGCACAAGGAGGAGCATGGCAAGGAGGGAGACCCCGTCTACGAGGCCGGAACGGCTGAAGCTGAGATTGCGGCTCTCAAATAAATTTACCAAGAATAAAACAACGAATAAAATTAACTTTATAATACTTAAAAATTATGTTCTCAATGATTTCATTAGTAGATGCCCTTCAGGGATTCGGCGCAGCTATCGGCGCAGGTGTAGCAGCTATCGCAGCTGGTATCGGTATCGGTAAAATCGGTTCTTCAGCAATGGAAGCAATCGCACGTCAGCCCGAAGCAGCCGGTGATATCCGTAGTAATATGATTGTGATTGCCGCTCTCGTGGAAGGTGTGGCTCTCTTCGCCGTGATTGTTTGTATCCTCGCATTGTTCCTTTAATAGGTCAACGGTAACTTTTAATCACATTCTATCCGTTAACAACCCTGTTTATCTAAAATGGAACTATTCACCCCTGACTTCGGTCTGATATTTTGGATGTTTCTCAGCTTCGCCGTTGTGTTTTTCGTCCTATGGAAATTCGCATGGCCTGCTATCACCAAAATGATTGACCAGCGAGCCGAGTTAATCGACAAGGGTGTGGAATATGCTCAGCAGGCCAAAGAGGACCTTGACCACGCGCAGGCCAAGGCCGAGGAGGTGATGCAGCAGGCACGCCGCCAGCAGGCCGATATACTCCGCGATGCCGACCGCGTAAAGACTCAGATTATTGAGGAAGCACGCGGCGAGGCTCGCCAGGCTGCCGCCAAGGAGCTTGATAATGCCAAGCTCCAGATTGAGCAGGCCCGTAAAGAGGCTGAGCAGAATATTCGCGACGAGGTGAGCGCATTTGCACTTAACATCGCACAGAAAGTTGTGCGCAATCAGATGAGCGACTCCAAGGCGCAGACACAGCTTGTCGACAGTTTGCTCGACGAAATTGAGAAGAAAAACTGATAAAGCGATATGAACGACGGTCTTATACCACGACGATATGCCAAGGCTCTGCTTAAGTTCGCACAGGAAAAAGGTGCCGAAAAGCGGGTCTATCTCCTGATGCAGACGCTCTGCGACAGCTTTGCAGCTCAGCCCGACCTCGACAAGGCGGTCAGCAACCCCTTTGTCTCCGACGCTGACAAGACTCAGCTGCTCATGACAGCTTCGGGAGCTAAAGCCGATGACTCGGTCTTTGCCGATTTCATCAAGCTTATGATTATCAACCACCGTATCGACATGATGCGGAGTGTGGCTTTGGCCTATCTTGAAATATACCGCAAGGCCAACAATATCTTCCTCGTAGAAATCACCTCGGCTGCTCCGATGGGCGAGAAGGAGATGAAGCGCCTCAAGGATATTATTGCCGCTCACGTCGGCGACGCTACGGTGGAATATACCACCGCTGTCGACCCCGACCTTATCGGCGGCTTTGTGGTGAAGATTGACTCTGAGCGTCTTGACGCCTCAATCAAAAATGAATTGAAACAATTGCGTTTGAAACTTTTAAGCAAGTAAACAATAATGATTAACCCCAGCGAGATATCGGAAGTATTAAAACAACAGCTCGAGAACGTCAACTCTAAAGTGGCGTTTGAAGAGGTAGGCACAGTGCTTGAAGTAGGCGACGGCGTGGCACACGTATATGGCCTTGACAATGTGTGCGCCAACGAGCTCGTTGAGTTTGAGAACGGCGTAAAAGGCGTGGCTCTCAACCTCGAAGAGAGCAATGTCGGTGTCATTCTGCTCAACGATGTCAACAAAGTGACTGAAAACATGACAGTGCGCCGCACCGGAGAAATTGCCTCAATCCCTGTGGGCGAAGGCGTGTTCGGACGCGTTATCAACGTGTTGGGCGAACCCGTCGACGGCCGTGGCCCCATCGAAGGCGAGCGCCTCTCGATGCCCCTTGAGCGCAAAGCCCCGGGCGTTATCTTCCGTCAGCCCGTTAATCAGCCCTTGCAGACAGGTATCAAGGCTGTCGACGCAATGGTGCCCATAGGCCGCGGTCAGCGCGAGCTTATCATCGGCGACCGTCAGATCGGTAAGACCGCCATCGCTATCGACACCATCATCAACCAGCGCAAAAACTTTGAAGCCGGCAAGCCCGTCTACTGTATCTATGTAGCAATCGGCCAGAAAGCTTCATCAATTGCCGCTATTGTGGAGACTCTCCGCCAGCACGGCGCCCTCGACTACACGGTCGTAGTGTCGGCCTCGGCTTCTGACTCCGCAGCCATGCGCTACTATTCACCCTTCGCCGGCGTAGCCATCGGCGAGTATATCCGCGACACCGGCCGCGACGCCCTCATCGTCTACGATGACCTCTCGAAGCAGGCCGTTGCCTATCGCGAAATCTCCCTTATCCTCAAGCGCCCCTCAGGCCGCGAGGCTTACCCCGGTGATATCTTCTATCTCCACTCGCGTCTGCTCGAACGTGCCGCCAAGATTATCGACAACCAGCAGGTGGCATCGATGATGAACGACCTCCCCGCCGTGCTCAAGCCCATCGTCAAAGGTGGCGGCTCGCTCACTGCACTCCCCATCATCGAGACCCAGGCAGGCGACGTTTCGGCCTACATTCCTACCAACGTAATCTCTATCACCGACGGTCAGATTTATCTCGAGACCGCACTCTTCAACCGCGGTATCCGTCCCGCCATCAACGTAGGTATCTCCGTATCGCGTGTGGGTGGTAACGCACAGATTAAGTCAATGAAGAAGGTGGCAGGTACGCTGAAAATCGACCAGGCTCAGTTCCGCGAGCTCGAAGCGTTCACCAAGTTCGGTGGCGATATCGACCCCGTGACCGCCCGCGTCATCGACCGCGGTCAGAAGAACGAACGCCTCCTTATCCAGCCCCAGTATCAGCCTTGGGCTGTCGACGACCAGGTAGCCGTGATATTCTGCGGTGTGAACGGTCTGCTCGGCAACGTGCCCGTTGACAAGGTGGCTGACTTCGAGAAGTCACTCCTGCAGCTGCTCCACGCAAGCTACCAGGACGAAATTCTCACCCCCATCGCCCAGGGCAAACTCACCGACGAGGTTTCTGCAAAACTCAAAGCCGTAGCCTCCGAAGTAGCCGCCCGTTATAACTAAAGACTTCACGCCGGCTTCCCTCGCAGGGAGCCGGCTGCAATCATTCCTCTCTCACTCTGCTAAATCAATATAAATCAATCATCAATGGCAACATTAAGAGAATTAAAAGGACGAATCGGGTCAGTAGCCTCCTCCGAGAAAATCACCGGAGTGATGCGCATGACTTCGTCGGCCAAGATGCACAAGGCCGAGCAGATGCTCAAGCAGCTTGTGCCTTTCCGCAGCCAGGTTGAAACCATCATAGGCAACTTGCTGTCGGCCGACGCCGCGTTCTCTTCACCCTTGCTCGACGAGCGTGAGGTCCGCAACGCCACCGTGGTGGTGTGGGGCTCTGACGACGGCCTCTGCGGCGCCTACAATGTCAACATATTCAAACAGCTGATGGCATTGCTTGGTACTCTTCGCGCCGAGCTCGGCGATGCTGCCGAAATACGTATCATACCCGTAGGCGCCAAGATAGCCAAAGCCGTTGGCAAGCTGTCGATGGCCGGGGTAAGTGTCGCGACTTACGAAAACATTTCGGCAAAGAGCGACGACGCTGCCGTCAGGGAGTTCACCCGCTCGCTTGTCGACAGTTTCCTCTCGGGAAGCACCGACCGCGTGGAGCTTCTTTACATGAACTTCAAGAGCGTGTCGCGCCAGAGTCCGCGTGTCGATACTCTGATACCCGTCACCACCGAGGCCCTCGGAGGCGACAAGGATGCCGCTTCGTCGCGCCCCTATATATTCGAGCCCGATGTCAACACGATTTTCAACAAAGTGCTCCCCATGTATATCCTTTCGGTTATGCAGGAGGTGTTCTGCGAGAACCGTGCTTCGGAGCAGGCAGCGCGCGTGATGGCAATGCAGAGCGCCAACGACAACGCCAAGAAGCTCCTCGACCAGCTCCGACTCGAGTACAACAAGCTGCGTCAGCAAAGCATCACCACCGAGCTGCTCGACATCGTCGGCGGTCAGGTGAGATAATCCCGACATTAAAGTAGAGAAAACAATATAAACAACATATCTAAAACGTAAGATAGAAACTTATGGGTAGTGTAAAAGATTATTTTTCAGGCTTAGGCTCCGGTTTCTTGAGTCTCCTCAAAGGTATGCAGGTCACCGGAAAGGAATTTGTCAAGCCTAAGATTACGGAAAAATATCCCGAAAACCGAGAGACTCATCACATACCTCAGCGTTTCAGAGCTTGTCTGGAGCTGATTTATGACGATGAAGGCAACCACAAATGTATCGCCTGCGGCACTTGCGAACGCAACTGCCCCAACGGTACCATCAACGTCCTGACCAAGATGGTTGACAAATGGGACGGCACCAAGAAAAAGAAGCTTGATAAATATATCTATGACTTGGGTAGCTGTACATTCTGTCAGCTTTGCGTTGTGTCATGTCCTACCGACGCGCTCACATTCTCCAATGACTTCGAGCAGGCCGTATTCACCCGCAGCAAGCTGGTAAAACAGCTCAACTATCTCCCCGAGAAGCCCGAACCCGAGCCTACCGAGGAGGAGAAAGCAAAACTCCTTGCCGAAAAGCAGGCTAAGATTGAGGCCGCCAAGAAAGCTGCCGCTGCCAAGAAGGCCGCAGGCGCCGCTGCCGCTCCCGCTTCGCTCATCGACGAGAACGACCCCAAGGTGAAGGCAGCTCTCGCCAAGTGTGCCGGCGACCCCGAGAAGGAAGCCAAGGTGCGCGAGGCTCTCGAGAAAGCAGCCCGACTGAAAGCTGAAAAAGCTGCAGTCGCTCCCGCAGTTGATAACGAAAACAAAAAACAAAACTAAAATATGGAATCAGTAGAAAGTATCATTGTTTATGTCGTAATCGCCCTGTCGATTATGATATTCTCGGTACTGGCTGTGACGACACGCAAGATTTTACGCTCCGCGACATTTCTGCTGTTCTCACTCTTCGCGACTGCCGCTGTCTACTTCCTGCTCGGGTATCAGTTCCTGGGCGGTGTGCAGATAGCTGTCTACGCCGGTGGTATAGTGGTATTGTTCGTGTTCTCGATTTTGCTGACGAGCCATCCGGGCGACAATAGTAGCAAACTTGAATCAAAGAGTAAGGCCGCGGGTCTCACCGGTGCCATCGCGACATTCATCGTGTGTGCATGGTCGCTCATCAGCCGTTGCTCCGTCATCAAGGATCTGCCTGACATGGGCGTAACCCAGTTGCCCGACATGCAGCAGATAGGCAGCCACCTTATGAGCTCAGGCGACAAAGGTTACCTGCTTCCCTTCGAGGCTATCAGTGTGTTATTGCTTGCATGTATAATCGGTGGCATAGTTGTGGCACGTAAAAAATAAATATGGATATGGATTTCTTGAATAATTTTCAGCTGAACACACTGATGTTCCTGATACCCAGCCTGTTTATGTTTTGCTGTGGTGTTTACGGGTTCATAACCCGCCGCAACATGATTGCGATGCTTATATCTTTGGAGCTTATGCTCAATGCAGTGGATATGAACTTCGTGGTGTTCAACCGCTTCCTCCGTCCCGCTGAGATGGAAGGTATGTTCTTCACGCTCTTCGCCATTGCCATTGCCGCAGCGGAGACTGCCGTAGCTATTGCTATCATCATCAACGCTTTCCGCGTTGCCAAGGATATTGATGTTAAGGATTTAACCAAAATGAAATTTTAAAGACTCATGGAAGCAACATTACCGCTCTTGATTTTGGTTCTGCCATTGCTGATGTTCCTCTTCCTGGGGCTTTTCGGCAAGTATATGAGCCACAAGTGGGCAGGCATCATCGGCACCGCCGGTATGGGTGTCACTATGATTATGGCCTACTACACCGCGTTTACCTACTTCTTCTCGGGCAATGAAAACTTCATCACCGAGAATGGCGACCGCCTCCAGTACATCGTGTTCAACCAGGATTGGCTGGCACTCTGGGGCAACCTCACCATTAAGTTAGGATTCCTTTTAGACCCGATTTCGGCGCTTATGCTCGTAGTCATCACCACCATCTCTTTCATGGTGCATCTCTACAGCAACGGCTACATGCGCGACCATCACGGCGTGTGGGAGACAGGTTTCCAGCGTTTCTACGCTTTCCTGTCGCTCTTCAGCTTCTCGATGCTCGGCCTCGTAGTTGCCACCAACATCTTCCAGATGTACATCTTCTGGGAGCTCGTGGGCGCTTCATCCTACCTCCTCATCGGTTTCTACTACACCAAACCCTCCGCAGTTTCGGCATCGAAGAAAGCCTTCATCGTCACCCGTTTCGCTGACCTCGGCTTCCTTATCGGTATCCTGCTGCTCTCTTACTTCACCGGCACTTTCGACTTCATGCAGCTGACCTCTTCAGCCGTGCCCGGCATGGAAGGCGTTTACCACGTCGACGCTGCCACTTCGGCCAATATGCTTGAGACCACAGCCGGCATGACATTCCTCGGCGGTTCTATCATGACATGGGCGCTCGTGCTCATCTTCATGGGCGGTATGGGTAAGTCGGCGATGATGCCGCTCCATATCTGGCTCCCCGACGCTATGGAAGGTCCTACTCCCGTATCGGCACTTATCCACGCCGCTACCATGGTCGTGGCTGGTGTTTACCTTGTGGCCCGTCTCTTCCCCCTCTTCATGGTGAATGAAGCACTGGGAGGCGAAGCGCTCAACATCGTTACCTGGGTAGGCGCAATCACAGCATTCTACGCAGCGGTGGTAGCCTGCACGCAGCTCGACATCAAGCGTGTCCTCGCGTTCTCTACCATCTCTCAGATAGCATTCATGATGGTTTCGCTCGGTGTCTCACGCCCCGAAATCCATGACAACCTCGGTTACATGGCTTCGATGTTCCATCTCTTCACCCACGCCATGTTCAAGGCCCTCCTCTTCCTCGGCGCCGGTGCTCTCATCCATGCCGTAGGTTCAAACGACTACACCGCGATGCACGGTCTGCGCAAGCACATGCCCATCACCCACATCACATTCCTCATCGGCTGTCTTGCAATCGCCGGTATCATTCCCTTCTCGGGCTTCTTCTCAAAGGACGAAATCCTTACAGCTTGCTTCGACAATCATATCTTCGCGTATGTATGGATGTCGATGGTAGCAGGTCTGACCGCCTTCTATATGTTCCGACTCTACTACCTCATCTTCTGGTGGAAAGAGCATAAGGTACACGAAGGCCACCACGCTCCCAAGGATCAGCCCTGGACCATGACTCTGCCTCTGGTGATTCTCGCTGTTATCGCTACCTTCGCAGGTTTCGTACCCTTCGGCGACCTCGTCACCTGGAACGGTCATCCCCACCACGGCGGCATCAACTGGACCGTTGCCTCGATAAGCCTCTGCGTCGCTATCCTCGCTATCGGTCTCGCCACAATCATGTATCGCAAGGAAAACCCGCTTCCCGAAAAGATGCGCGCTCTCTTCCCCAACCTCTGGACATGGGCACGTCACCGCTTCTACTGGGACGAGCTTTATATGTTCATCACTCACAAGATTATCTTCAACGGCATCTGTAAACCGATAGCATGGTTTGACCGTCACGTAATCGACGGCACTATGGACGCTTTTGCAACCATCACCAACAAGGTGTCCTACGCTATCCGCGGCCTGCAGTCGGGCAATGTCGAAAGCTATGTATGGGTATATCTCATCGGAGCTCTTGTGCTCGGAGGAGGAACAGTAGCCGTAATCTTCTTATTCTTCTAATCGACACAGAGTGCTAACAGTTTCAAATATAGTAAATCATGTTTTCTAATATACTGATATATTTCGTAATCGTCCCCATCCTGATGTTGGGAGGATTGGCACTATGCCGCAATATCAAGCAGATACGTGCGGTGGCCGTGGCGGGTTCGCTCGTGCTGATAGGCCTGAGCACCTACCTGCTGGTCGAATACCTCGGTCTGCGTGCAGCCGGTGAGACAGCTCCGATGCTGTTTACCGGTTCATGGACCTGGTTCGAGGCCCTTAACATACATCTTGCAGTGGGTGTCGACGGCGTTTCAATCGCCATGCTGATACTGACCTCGGTCATCATCTTCGCCGGTTCGTTCGCCTCTTGGAAAATCGACAATCCCAAAGCCTTCTTCCTCTGGCTGATACTTCTCTCAACCGGTGTTTACGGCTTCTTCATCTCGATTGACCTGTTCACCATGTTCATGTTCTACGAGGTGGCCCTTATCCCGATGTACCTTCTCATCGGTGTGTGGGGTACAGGCCGCAAGGAATACTCGGCCATGAAACTTACCCTCATGCTTATGGGTGGTTCGGCCTTCCTGATGCTTGGTCTCATCGGTATCTACTACAATACCAACGGTGCCGAACACACCTGGAACCTTCTTGAAATCGTCAAGAACGGTGTCGACAAAGACTGGCAGATGCTTCTCTTCCCCATGACATTCGTAGGTTTCGGCGTCCTCGGTGCTATGTTCCCCTTCCACACATGGAGCCCCGACGGTCACGCCTGCGCTCCTACCGCGGTGTCAATGCTCCACGCCGGCGTGCTCATGAAGCTCGGTGGTTACGGTTGCTTCCGCGTGTCGATGTATCTTATGCCCGACGCTGCCAACGAGCTCGCCTGGATATTCCTTATCCTTACCGGTATCTCGGTTGTCTATGGTGCGTTCTCAGCCTGCGTGCAGACCGACCTCAAGTACATCAACGCTTACTCGTCGGTGTCACACTGCGGTCTCGTCCTCTTCGCAATCCTTATGATTAACACTACCGCCATGACAGGTGCGGTGATGCAGATGCTCTCTCACGGTCTTATGACAGCTCTCTTCTTCGCCCTCATCGGTATGATATACGGTCGTACTCACACCCGCGACATCCGTGAGATGGGCGGCTTGATGAAAATCATGCCTTACCTCGCTGTCTGCTACGTGATAGCCGGTTTCGCTTCGCTCGGTCTCCCCGGTCTCTCAGGCTTCGTTGCCGAGATGACAATCTTTGTTGGTTCATTCCAGCAGGGTATGGGTGAGTATCTCGCAGGCGGCGGTGCTCTCCGACTGGTGTTCACCATCGTTGCTTGCTGCTCAATCGTGATTACAGCGGTCTACATCCTCCGCGTTGTAGGCAAACTGCTTCTCGGTCCGGTCTACGACAAGCACCACCTCTCGCTCACCGATGCTACATGGTGGGAACGCGTCGCTACCGTGACCCTCATCATAAGCGTCGCTGCAATCGGTTGCTTCCCCAACTTCTTTGAAGGTCTGATTCGTGACACTTTCAGCACCGACACTTTCGAAGCTGTGAAAATGAGTGTAGCCAACATTACCAACGCTTTTTAAAAGATTAATAAGAAATGGATTATTCTCAATTTTTGGCAATGAAGCAAGAAATAGGATTGTTAGTCGTATTTCTATTAGTCTTCCTCTATGATTTATTCGCTCCCCGCTACGCCGTGGCGGGCACCGATAAAAAGGCTGTCAAGGGCATCTCGACTCTCGCGGTCGTGCTCTTCGCCATCTTCACCGCCTACGGCTTCTGCTGCTCGGTGACCGACAGTCACGCGCTGATTTTCGGTAAGATGTATGCCACCACCCCCGTTGTGGTAGCTATCAAGAACATACTCAACATCGGTGTGCTCATCGTGCTTATCCAGTCAATGACCTGGAACGCAAGCGAGGCTCAGAGCACCCGTCGCGCAGAGTTCTACGAATTGCTGTTCATCACCCTCTTCGGCATGTACCTGATGATTTCGGCACGCCACTTCCTGCTCTTCGTCATCGGTCTCGAGTCAGCATCGCTCCCCCTTGCAGCGATGGTAGCCTTCGACAAAAACAAATATGAGAGCCACGAGGCTGCAATCAAGTATATCCTTACCGCAGTGTTCTCATCGGCAATCTTCATGCTCGGTCTGTCGTTTGTCTACGGTCTGGCAGGTACCCTCTACTTCGACGGTATCGCAGCCGCCGCAGTTCAGGACTCAGGTCTGCTCATCGTGTCCATGGCATTCGTGATGGCCGGTATCGGTTTCAAACTTTCACTCGTTCCCTTCCACCTCTGGACAGCCGACGTATATCAGGGCGCACCCACTTCGGTCACCTCTTATCTCTCGGTAATCTCCAAGGGTGCCACCGCCTTCGCTTTCATGGTAATCATGGTGCAGGTATTCGGTCAGTTCTACTCGGCCGCATGGGAATGGATGCTCTACGCGCTCATCATCGCCACCATCACTGTAGGTAACCTCTTCGCGATACGTCAGCGCAACATGAAGCGCTTCCTCGCGTTCTCGTCAGTGTCACAGGCCGGCTACATCATGCTCGGTGTCATAGGTGCCAACGAGATGTCGCTCGCAGCGATGATGTTCTACATCCTCGTCTACATCTTCTCCAACCTCGCAGCCTTCGGTGTCATCCAGGCTATCGAGAATAAGACCGGTATCCTCAGCATGGATTCTTACCGCGGTCTCAGCAAGAGCAACCCGCGTTTGGCCTTCGCCATGATGCTCGCAATGTTCTCGCTCGCAGGTATCCCCCCCTTCGCAGGTTTCTTCAGCAAATTCTTCATCTTCACCGGTGCCCTCAACCACGGCACCACTGCAATGTACGTGCTTGTGCTGATAGCGTTGATCAACACTATCATCTCGCTCTACTACTATCTGTTGGTAGTTAAGGCAATGTACATCACTCCCGGCGAACCTGAGATTGCCAACTTCAAGAGCTCCTGCTCCGAGCGCCTCGCTCTCGTTATCACCGTAGGTGGTATCATCCTCCTCGGAATCGTCAGCGTGGTCTACAACTCAATCCTCACCCTGACTTCTGCTCCGCTCGCGTAATCGCGAAAATAACAGTATAAACCCTAAAGCCACCGGGCTCGCGCAAAGCAAGCCCGGTGGCTTGCTTTTTACCGCTGCGGCCATGCCTGGCGCACCGCGGTTGCAAGCCATAGGGCAGGGGAGGGCAGACCGGGGAAATATAACCGGTCAGCGCTGACGGGATGTAGACCCGATACCGACCGGATGTTAACATTTATTATTTAATTGATTCTAAATTAACGTCAATTAAAGAATTACGACAATTTTTCAATAAACCTACTGCGTAAATATGGAAAAATACGTTAACTTTGCATGTTGAAATAGAATGTCTGTACTATTTTTAAAATGAAATCTAAATTATTATCAATATTCGCAGCGGGACTTCTGGCTTCGACCGGAGCGCTGACATCGTGCAATGATGATGACGACAACATGGATGTCGAGCTCATCTACGCAAGCACGCAGGTAAAAAGTTTCAGTCTGAAGGCCAACACCAATATTCTTTCGGGTCTTGACTCGGTGTTCTTCTCCATTGACCTCGTCAATGCGCGTATCTTCAACGCCGACTCCCTCCCTTACGGCACAAAGGTGTCAAACCTCGTACTCAATATCACCACCGACGCTTGCTCGAAGGTGGAACTCAACGTGCCCCGCAAGAACGCTGCCGATACTGTAATCAATTACCTTACCAACTCAACCGACTCGGTTGACTTCAGCAACGGTCCCGTCAAGCTGCACCTCGTGTCGTATGACGGCAAAGCCGAGCGTGACTATATCATCAATGTCAACGTGCATCAGATGGTGCCCGACTCGCTCTACTGGAATCAGCTGGCCATGCGCACTCTCCCCTCCTCGATAGCAGCACTGAAAGCGCAGAAAACCGTAAAATACGGCGACAAAGTGCTTTGCCTCACCTCCAACGGCGTCCGCTTCAGCCTTGCCTCGACCACTGACCCCTACAACGACGACTGGCAGTCACGCACAGTGACATTCAATTTCACCCCCGACATCAACTCATTCGCCGCCACCGACGACGCGCTCTATATCCTTGCCACCGACGGCACGCTCTACACATCGGCCGACGGCACTTCATGGACCTCTACCGCGCAGCAGTGGCACACAATCTACGGTAACTACGGCAACCGACTCCTCGGTGTCAAGAACACCGCGGCCGGTTACACCCTCGTCACCTGGCCCCAAACAGCCGAGGCAGCCGCTCCCGCCGACTTCCCCGTTGACGGCGTAAGCTCTCTTTGCGAACTCTCCTCCAAGTGGACCACCGACAATCAGGTAGTCATGCTCGGCGGACGCAATGCCGACGGCGAACTGATGCGCGACATCTGGGGCTACGACGGTTCGCGCTGGGCCAAGCTCTCACGCAATTTCCCCACTCCCATAGCCAACGCCTCGATGTTTGACTACACCATCGCCGAGACCGACACCCTCTCATGGCGCACCAAGGAACTCTCCGTGCTCATAGCCATGTGTGGCGAGGACGAGATTGGCCTCAACCGCAAGGTGTACGTGTCGCGCAACTCCGGTATCGACTGGAAGGAGGGCGACGATTTGCTCCAGCTCCCCGACTACATAGCTCCCCGCTCCATGGCCCAGGCCATCGTGGTCAACCGCCTCACCACCGAGTCACGCTCCGCGTCGTCGGCATGGAAGGAATATCGCCCGACTCCGCTGCCCCGCTGGTGGGAACCCGCTCAGCCCCTGCAGCTTATGTCGCGTGCTGTAGCGCCCGTTACCGAGTGGGAAGTGCCTTATATCTACCTCTTCGGCGGTTATGACGGATTGGGCAATATCTACAACAGCGTGTGGCGCGGCGTAATCAACCGCCTCACCTTCAAGCCGCTGCAATAATCGGCAATCACTCACGCAAAGCAGAGTATTCGCGCGAAACTATTATAAACGACAATACACTTTAACGAACAATACACGAAACGATTGATGAGAAAACTCTTGGCTGTAATATTGATGGTCGTAGCAGCGCTGGCGGTGCCCTCGCGGGTGTCGGCGCAGCAGGAGACCTATAAGTTTGACCTCGGCGTGCAGCTCGGCATGGACGGCTACCTCGGCGACGTCAACGAAAGCAGCATCTTCTCCAACCCCGGCTTTGCAGGGGGTGTCTCGTTTCGCTACCTTCCCGACGTGCGCTGGGCCATCCGCGGCGTGTTCAACGCCTACAGCCTCAGCGGCGACTCCTCGAAGTTTGACAACGTGTTTCCCGGCGGCGAGACCTACAGTTTCAAATCAACGGCCTACGACCTGGGCGCACGTATCGAATTCAACTTCTTCGCCTACGGAATAGGGGAGACCTACAAACACCTGCGCCGCTGGAGCCCGTACCTCGCGGTAGGTATCGGCGCCACCTATGCCACCTGCGACGGGCAGAGCTCCTTCGCCCCCAACATCCCCATGGCATTCGGCGTGAAGTATAAACTTAAAGAAAGATGGAATTTAGGCCTTGAGTTCTCCATGACCAAAGTGTTCGGCGATAAAGTCGACGGTGAGCTCAGCGACCTCTATCAGATAAAAAGCTCGTTCCTGAAAAATACCGACTGGTACTCCAATATCTCGGTGTCAATCAGCTACGAGTTCGGCAAACGCTGCGTCACCTGCCACTATGTCGACTGACGCGACTTGTGACGGCTACCGGCGCCACCAAACGGAAAAAGTAACAAAATAAGAACGAAGCATTATAACATAACGATGCAAGAAGCTGACCTCTCACACATTGATATGAATCGCGTGCCCGAGCACGTGGCTGTCATCATGGACGGTAACGGACGCTGGGCCCAGTCGCGTGGCCTCGACCGCTCCGCCGGCCATGTGGAGGGAGTGAACACCGTGCGCCGCATCACGGAGATTGCTTCGGCCACCGGTGTGCGTTATCTCACGCTCTACACCTTCTCCACCGAAAACTGGAACCGTCCTCAGCAAGAGGTCGACATACTTATGCACCTGATAGTTACCGCTATCGAGCGCGAAACCCCCGACCTTATCCGCAACAACGTGCGCCTCACCATGATAGGTGACATGGAGCGCCTGCCCGCCTTTGCCGCAGAGCGCCTTGAACGTTGCTTCGCCGACACCGCCCACTGCACCGGGCTCAACCTCATCCTCGCCCTCAGCTACTCCGCCCGCTGGGAGATAACCCGCGCCGTCAAGGATATAGTGCGCGACGTGCAGAACGGCGAGTTCCGCCCCGAGGATATTACCGACGAAACCGTGTCGGCCCACCTCTCCACGGCCGGTATTCCCGACCCCGACCTGCTGATACGCACCGGAGGCGACTTCCGCATAAGCAATTTCCTGCTCTGGCAGCTGTCATACGCCGAAATTATCATCACCGACCATTTCTGGCCCGACTTCACCAAGCAGGACTTCGTTGACTGCATAGCGGCCTTCCAGCGGCGTCAGCGCCGCTTCGGACTCACCGCCGAGCAGTTGTAACCCCGATTGTTGTTTAACCGAAATATGAACCGATAAGCATCATTGCTGCCATCATAAAGAATTATCACATCACATTATGAGATATAAGATATTACTCATATTAATTTCGGCCCTCGCCATGGCGGGAAGCCTCAAAGCACAGGAACCTGTCGATACCGTCTACGAGCCTTCAATCAGCTACACGGGCGTGCCCCGCACCTACGAAATCGCAGGTATAGAGGTCACCGGTGCCGACAACTACGATACCAACAACATCATCGGTTACACCGGACTCCGCATCGGCCAGAAAATCGAAATCCCCGGCAATGATGTCTCCTCGGCCGTCAAGCGACTCATGCGTCAGCAGCTCTTCGCGCAGGCTCAGCTCAAAGTGCAGAAGATTGCAGGCGACAAAGTGTGGCTCGAACTCGCCCTGCGCACCCAGCCCCGCATCTCGCAGGTCAACTACATAGGCATGAAGAAGGGCGAACGTGAGGACCTGCAGGAACGTCTGCAGCTCACCAAGGGCAACCCCATCACCCCCAATATTGTCAATCGCGCCACCGACGTGGTGAAGCAATACTACGCCGAGAAAGGCTTCGGCAACGCCAATGTCAGCGTGTCGCAGCGCCCCGACCTCTCGGAGGAGAACCACGTAATAGTTGACATCATCGCCGACAAGCGCGACAAAGTGAAAGTGCATAAGATTTATATCGACGGCAACGAAGTGCTCTCTGACAACCAGATACAGGGCGTCATGAAGAAAACCAACGAGAAAGGCTTCTCCCTGAAACGATTCATGGAACTCTTCAGCCAGAAGAAATTCGTGGAGCAGGACTATGAGGACGACCTTAACCGCATCATCGAGAAATACAACGAAAAGGGTTACCGCGACGCCAAAATCCTCGCCGACTCCGTTGTGCCCTACGATGAAAATACCGTCGACGTCTACATCACCCTTAGCGAAGGTAAGAAATACTATATCAACGACATAAAGTGGGTGGGCAACACCGTGTATCCCACTTCGACCCTCGACGCCGTGCTCGATGTGCAGCCCGGTTCGGTCTACAACCAGAAACTTCTCAACAAGCGCCTCAAGGACGACGACGATGCCGTAGCCAACCTCTACCTCGACAACGGTTACCTCTTCTATCAGCTCGTGCCCATCGAAAAGAATGTACGCGGCGACTCAATCGACCTCGAGCTCCGCATGATGGAGGGCCCGCAGGCACGCATCAACAAGGTGGTAATCAACGGTAACGACCGCCTCTACGAGAAGGTGATACGTCGCGAACTGCGTGTGCGCCCCGGCGAACTCTTCAGCAAGAACGACCTCATGCGTTCGGCACGCGAAATCGCCCAGACCGGCCACTTCAACCCCGAGGCCATGGACATCCGCCCCGAGCCCAACGAGGACGACGGTACTGTCGACATCATCTTCAACCTCGAGTCAAAAGCCAACGACCAGATTGAGTTCTCGCTCGGTTGGGGTCAGACAGGTATCATCGGTAAACTTGCCCTCAAGTTCACCAACTTCTCTATCAAGAACCTCTTCCACCCCGACTCCTACAAGGGACTCATACCGCAGGGCGAAGGCCAGACATTCACCATCAGCGCGCAGACCAACGCCCGCTACTATCAGGCCTACTCCGTGTCGTTCCTCGACCCCTGGTTCGGCGGTAAGCGACCCAATTCGCTCTCCGTATCAGCCTACTACAGCCGCCAGACAGGTGTCAACTCCAACTACTATAACAGCAACTGGTACAACCCCTACGGCTACGGTTACGGCTATGGCTACGGTTCAAGCTACAACTACAACGACTATTACCAGAACTCCATACAGAACGCCTACGACCCCAACAAACTGTTGCAGATGGCAGGTATTACCGTAGGTTTCGGTAAGCGACTGAGCTGGCCCGACGACTACTTCACATTCACTACCGAGTTGTCCTACAACTGGTATTACCTGAAGAACTGGGACTACCTCTACTATATGAACAACGGTACGTCAAACGCTCTCGTGCTCGGTCTCACCCTTGCACGTAACTCTATCGACAACCCGCTCTACACCCGTCGCGGTTCTACATTCTCCGTCAACCTTCAGCTCACTCCCCCTGCTTCGCTCTTCAGCGGCAACAAGGACTGGAAGAAACTTTCGGAGACCAACACCACCGAGTCGAAGAAAGAGATGTATCGCTGGATTGAATACTGGAAGCTCCGCTTCAAATCGCGCACCTACACTCCGCTCACAAGCAGCGAGCAGTACACGCTCGTGTTGATGACCCGCGCCGACTTCGGTTTGCTCGGCAGCTACAACAAGTATCTCAAGTCACCCTTCGAGACATTCTACGTGGGTGGTGACGGTATGTCGGGCGGCTACACCTACGCAACCGAGACCATCGGTCTGCGCGGTTACGACAACGGCGACCTCACCCCGTGGGGTCAGGAAGGTTACGCCTACACCCGCATGGGCGTAGAACTCCACTTCCCCTTCATGCTCCAGCCCACCACCACCATCTACGGTCTCGGCTTCGTCGAGGGTGGTAACGCATGGACCTCGGTAAGCAACTTCTCACCGTTTGAAATGAAGCGTTCGGCCGGTGTCGGTGTCCGCATCTATCTGCCTATGGTAGGTATGATGGGTATTGACTGGGCCTACGGTTTCGACAAAGTGCGCGGCACCAAGGGCGGCAGCCACTTCCACTTCATCCTCGGTCAGGAATTCTAATTAACATATTTTATATACGACACTTCAAAACTTTATGCGTATATTTGTGTCATATATACGGTTAGCGGTCTTTTATCCGTTATACATATATAACTAAGAACACAAAATATAACTCTATGAAAAAATTATTTCTCATACTCGTCATGATGGCAGGCTTCGCCCTGACATCGCATGCGCAGAAATTCGCGCTTGTCGATATGGAATACATATTGAAAAACGTACCCTCCTACGAGATGGCCAACGAGCAGCTCAATCAGCTCTCGCTCCGCTGGCAGAAAGAGCTTGACGCTCTCTATCAGGAGGCCGACGCCATGTACAAGAACTATCTCTCGGAGAAAGTATTTCTCACCGACGAGCAGATAAAGAAGCGCGAAGAGGAAATCGTGGCCAAAGAAAAGGAAGCCACCGAACTAAAAGCAAAATATTTCGGTCCCGAAGGTGAGCTCTATCAGAAGCGCCAGTCGCTCATGAAGCCCATTCAGGACGATGTCTACAACGCCACCAAGAAAGTGGCCGAGGAACGCGGCTACCAGATGATACTCGACCGAGCCACCTCGTCCGACATCATCTTCGCCTCGCCCCGTATCGACGTCAGCAACGAGGTGCTCAACAAACTCGGTTACGGCAAGTAACACCCCCCAATCCCTGCGCCGGGTTGACAGCGCCGAAGCCTCGCGCCCGACCGGCCCGAAGCAGCTCCTTAAACAAGATATTAATAATTAAAAATTTAAAATAAGATGATTAAAAAACTTCTTCTTGCAGTGCTCGTAGCACTCCCTATGAGCGTAGCAGCTCAGAAATTCGGTGTGGTTTCAGCTGATGAAATTTTCGCAGCTATGCCCGAAGTAGCAGAAATCCAGACCAAACTCGGCGAAGCCTCTAAGCAGTATGAGGACGAGTACGCAAAACTCAACGACGAGATGCAGAAAAAATTTGAAGAATACCAGCAGCTCGACCAGGACGCCAACACTCCCCAGTCAATCAAGGAACGCCGCATGCAGGAAATTCAGGATATGGACAAAAAGACTCAGCAGTTCCTCCAGACCGCACAGCAGGACCTCCAGCGTCAGCAGCAGCAGCTCATGCAGCCCGTTCAGGAAAAGCTCCTCAATGCCATCAAGACTGTAGGCGCCGCTCAGAACCTCACAATGGTATTCCCCTCGGAACTTCCCGCCTACGTATCGGCTGAAGTTGTCGACATCACCCCCCTCGTAAAAACTCAGCTCGGCATCAAGTAATCGCCGATAGCAACAAGCAATAACGTCAACGAGGCTGTGTCAATTGACACAGCCTCGTTGCGTTTTATCGCTCCACGGTAAGGGAGAGGGGCTTGTGGTGGGGCCGTCCTCGGCCGCACTCCGGCAGGAGAGTCACTCCCCTCCGTCATGAGATTCAGCGCCCTTCGTCAGGAGAGTTAGTGCAGTCTGTTGGTAACATCAAGCAGTCACTAATACCCTTTACCGGTATTATCAGTGCGGCCGAGGACGGCCCCACCACGATGTTCCCGGTGCTCTCAGTTGGTGATGATGAGGTATTGGCCCTGGTAGCCGGCGCCGGTGTGGTAGTGGCGCAGGGCGTAGCCCTTTTGCGCGGCTTCTCCTTCGACGGGGAGGCCGTAGTTGGTAAAGATATCATAGACCGAGTGGCAGCGGGGACAGCGGGCTTTCTGCAGGTCAGTGTCGACGGTGACGCGTACGGAGCGCTGTGCCTCCACAGGGCATGCGAGGTCAAATGCCTGCGGGTTGCCGTGAATGTCGCTTACGAGCAGTATGCCGCCGAAGCCGGTTTCGGTAAGTGCCGTCCAAGGGAAGTTGGCCGGCGTGCGTGTATCCTTTATAAAGTATTTGTAGTCGCAGGCTCCGGCCACGCCGTAGACAATCCAGTCGGCCTGCGTCTGGAACTGCACATAGACGGGGTAGGGCGGTATGCGGTCATCATCGACCTTGTCACATCCCGTCGTTATAGCGGCGGGAATGATAGCCGCCGCCAGTGCAATGCTTTTCGTTATTGAGCGTAAATATCCCATAGTATTATATCGTTATGCAGGTTGTATTATCGATTGCCACGGCAAGGTTATTTGCCGAGCAGTCGGTTGAAAGCCGCGTGGTAGGTGGCGAAGTCAAACTGTGAGGCCACGTGCTCGAAGCGGGCACGTATTTGGTCGGTGCAGAGATTGCCTATCGAGCCTTCGTGAGTGTGTCGGATATTGTAGTCGGGGTTGAAATCGCCGCGCTCTATGGCGAGACCCACCTGCTTGTAGGCGTCGCGGAACGGCACGCCGGAGGCTGCGAGGCGGTTGACCTCCTCCACCGAGTACATATACTTATATCGCGGATCGCGGGCCACCTCGGTGTTGACCGTGATGTTGGAGAGCATGCGGCCGGTCATGTCGAGAATGGAGATGATAGTGTCAAACGCGGGGAGGAATGACTCCTTGACCAGCTGGAGGTCGCGGAAATAGCCCGAGGGGAGATTGTTGGTGATGAGAGTAATCTCAACGGGGAGAGCCTGCAGCTTGTTGCACTTGGCACGCGTCAGCTCAAACACGTCGGGATTCTTCTTGTGGGGCATGATTGACGAGCCGGTGGTGAACTCGTCGGGGAGCTTGATGAAACCGAAGTTCTGCGAGTTGAACATGCAGGCATCGAAGGCGAGTTTGCCCACGGTGGCAGCAATTGAGGCGATGGCCGAGGCCACGATACGCTCCGTCTTGCCGCGTCCCATCTGGGCGTACACCACGTTGTAGTCCATCGACTCGAAGCCGAGCAGATCGGTAGTCATGGAGCGGTTGAGGGGGAACGACGAGCCATAGCCCGCAGCCGAACCGAGCGGATTGCGGTTGGTCACCTCGTAGGCCGCGCGTAGCACCGACATGTCGTCGACAAGGCTCTCGGCGTAGGCGCCAAACCACAGACCCATCGACGAGGGCATAGCAACCTGCAGGTGGGTGTAGCCCGGAATGATTACATCTTTATAGCGTTCGCTCTGGCGAAGCAGCGTGTCAAAGAGGCGGCTGACAGCGTCAACCACGTCCTCGATGCGGGACCGGATGAAGAGTTTGAGGTCGACGAGCACCTGGTCGTTGCGCGAGCGGCCTGAGTGTATCTTCTTGCCCATGTCGCCGAGGCGGCGGGTCAGCATCAGTTCCACCTGAGAGTGTACATCCTCCACGCCATCCTCAATGACAAAATCCCCTTTGGCCGCGGTGTCGAAGATGTCGCGCAGCGCCTCGGTGAGCGCCGTGAGCTCGTCGGCTGTCAGCAGATTGATTGACTCAAGCATGCGTATGTGGGCCATGGAGCCGAGCACGTCGTAAGGCGCGAGGTAGAGATCCATCTCGCGGTCGCGGCCCACGGTGTAGGCTTCAACGCCATCGTCAACCGTCACATTTTTTTCCCAAAGTTTGTTTGCCATAAGAGTAGATATAAGAGAAGATATTACTGGAAGTTTTAAGAAAAACCTCAGCCTATGAGCGGCTGAGGTTTGAAATCATTTCGCCGAATTTGTCGGCTGCCTGCTGGAGCTTGGGACCGACGAAGGGTCGCAGCATCGCGGGTATCTCCACGTCAATCACTGTGGCCACCTCGGTTGAAGCCTCGGTGACGGCTTTGAAATTGACGGTCATTGTAAGAGGCACGGGCGAGGAGGGGCTGCCGAACACTATCTTGTCGGGGCAGCTGCGCTCTATGACTTCAAATTTCAGTTCGCCCACCTGAGGGGTGACTATCGAGATGGAGTCGGAGGCGAAGTGTACTTCGCCGAGTTGCGCGCGCTTGTCCTCGGGGAGGTGTTCAATCTGTTTCTCGAAGTAGGTGAGGTCGGAGAAGCGGTTGAACATCTCGTCGACAGGCTTGTCGACTGTGACGGGTTTACTTTCGTATCGTGACATAAATCAATATGGTTGTGTTTTTATATGATTTCCGCCGCGGGGGCGGGGCAATCAATTGTCATTAGCGTTGGCGGGAGTCCAGTTGGCGGGGTCTTCGCGCCATTTTTCGAGAGTCTTGACGTCAGATTCAAGGATGTAGTTGGTCTTGACAGCGGCGTCGAGCATAGCGGTGTAGTTGCTGAGAGTGAGGAGTTTCACCTTCTCGCGTTTGAAGTGCTCTTCGGCAACGGGGAACTGGTAAGAGAAGATAGCTACCATACCGATTACTTCGCTGCCTGCTGCGCGGATAGCGTTGACGGCTTTGAGCGAGCTGCTGCCGGTTGATACGAGGTCCTCGATTACCACTACTTTCTGACCGGGACGGAGCGAACCCTCGATGAGGTTTTCGAGACCGTGGTCCTTGGGAGTGGAGCGCACGTAGACGTAGGGGAGCATGAGCTGGTCGGCAACGAGCGCGCCCTGTGCGATAGCACCGGTGGCTACGCCGGCTATGGCTTCGGCTTCGGGGAAGTTCTCCATAATCAGGCGCACGAGCTCAACTTTGATGAACGAGCGGATGTCGGGGTAAGAGAGCGTCTTGCGGTTGTCGGTGTATATGGGTGAGTTCCATCCCGATGCCCAGGTGAAAGGGTTGTCGGGTTGAAGCTTGATTGCGCTGATCTTAAGTAATTTCTCAGCGAGGATACGTTCGATTTTGTTCATAGCCTGAATATTGTATTTGTTAGTTATACCCTGCAAATTTACGAAAAAATGTGGAAAATCTTTGACGCGATTAAACTTTTCCCGTTAAAAAATGTCTTATTATCAAATAATGAACAATAATAAAATTTCCGGGATGGCTTAATCTTGCGATAAGATACTGAGTCACAGGGAGGTCAGTTGCATATTACAGTGCCTCTTCCGGGGATGGCGAGAGCGTCGGCCCTGGTGATTATAACCTCCTTTACGCCCGATTCAAGTGCTTTAAACGCATTGTCGAGTTTCGGTATCATTCCGCCGGCAATAATATTTTGATCGCGTAGCTGTTGATAAGTTACGCGATCTATTTTTTCTATCACCGAGTTGTCGTCGTTTTCGTCGGCGAGCACGCCGGCTTTCTCGAAGCAGAATGTCAGCGTGGTGTCGTAGAGCGGAGCGAGTGCCTGCGCCACTTCCGACGCTATGGTGTCGGCGTTGGTGTTGAGCATCGAGCCCTTGCCGTCGTGTGACAGCGGGGCGATGACGGGCACCAGTCCGGCCTCGATAAGGCGTGCTATGGCTTGGGCGTCGACCTTGTCAACGTCGCCCACATAGCCGTAGTCAATCTCGCCTGCGGGCCGACGGTGGGAACGGATTATATCCATGTCGGCGCCGGTCAGACCGATGGCGTTGATGCCCGCGGCCTGCAGCGAGGTGACAATGTTTTTGTTGACCAGACCGCCGTAGACCATCGTTACCACGCGCAGTGTCTCCAGGTCGGTGATGCGGCGGCCGTCAACCATTTTCTGTTCGATGCCGAGCTGTCCGGCCAGGCGTGTTGCCGAGCGGCCGCCGCCGTGCACGAGCAGTTTGGGGCCTTCTATCCTTGCGAAGTCCTTGATGAGGGCTGCAAGTGTAGCGGGTTCCTCTACGATTTTACCGCCAACCTTTACTATTGTTAAATTCATAATTCTCAATTCATAATTCATAATTAGGATGGCCGGAATTATATGCCATCCGGAATAGGACGCAATCTGTCGCGTCGCTGCCTGTTCAGGACCGGAACAGTCCCTATGTTAATACAGTCCCTAACTGTCCCTATGTTAATGCGGGCACACGAGAGTATCGTGTGCCCGCACGTTTTACTGCTGCTCTTCAGCTGCAAATTCCATGAGGTAGGCTTTGATGAAGCCGTCGATGTCGCCGTCCATCACGCCGCCGACGTCCGATGTCTGGTGGCCGGTGCGATGGTCCTTGACGCGGCGGTCGTCAAACACGTAGGAACGTATCTGCGAGCCCCACTCGATTTTCATTTTGCCCGCTTCCACCTTGGCCTGCTCTTCGAGGCGGTGCTGCATCTCTTTCTCGTAGAGAATGGAGCGCAGGTGGCGGAGAGCGTTCTCCTTGTTCTTGGGCTGGTCGCGGGTTTCGGTGTTCTCGATGAGGATTTCCTCTTTCTCGCCGGTGTAGGGGTCGGTGTACTGGTAGCGCAGACGCACACCCGATTCCACCTTGTTGACGTTCTGACCGCCGGCGCCGCCCGATCGGAATGTATCCCACGACATGAGTGCCGGTTCGATTTTCACTTCGATGGTGTCGTCGACGAGGGGGGTGACGAATACCGAGGCAAACGATGTCATGCGCTTGCCCTGGGCGTTGTAGGGCGATACGCGCACGAGGCGGTGCACGCCGTTCTCGCTCTTGAGATAACCGTAGGCAAAGTCGCCCTCCACGTTGATGGTACACGACTTGATGCCCGCTTCATCCCCTTCGAGAAGGTTGGCGATAGAGGTCTTGTAGCCGTGACGCTCGCAGTAGCGCAGATACATGCGCATCAGCATCTGAGCCCAGTCCTGGCTCTCTGTACCGCCCGCTCCTGAGTTGATTTTGAGCACCACGCCGAGTTTGTCCTCTTCGCGGCGGAGCATGTTGCGGAGTTCAAGCGCCTCGATGGCCTCGACGGCTGCCTTGTACTGGTTGTCGACCTCCTCTTCGGTCACGAGTTCTTCTTTGTAGAAATCAAAGGATAGCTGGAGCTCGTCAACGAGGTTTTCCACTTCGTTGTAGCCGTCGATCCAAGCCTTGATATCCTTGATTTTCTTCATCTGGGCCTGCGCTTCCTTGGGGTGTTCCCAGAAGTCGGGCACGTGGGTGCGCAGTTCCTCTTCTTCAAGTTCTATTTTCTTGCTGTCGATGTCAAAGATACCTCCTCAACGCGAGCTTGCGTTCAAAAGTCTCTTTTAATTGTTCCTGGGTAATCATAATTATTTAATTTTCAATGGTTGTTTTCTTTTTGGGGGACGGGTCGGACGAGTCAGACGAGTCGGACGAGTCGGACATTCCATTCCGGCCTTAATAACTGCCGGGGATGGCGGGCTCGTGGCGGGAGGAGCGTGATTGCCTTACGTCCTCGAGGTTGGGGAGTGAATAGGTGGTGTAGTTGTCCATCACTTCGCTCACCTTGTTGATTTCGAGGAACGAGGTGCCGTGGCCTTCGCCGAATCCGCCGCCGAGGTAGGCTATGGAGTCGTTGAGGGTCAGGCGGTTGCTCTCAAGCAGGTGGCGCAATCCGTCGCGCAGATACTGACGTGACGAAGCGCAGGGGGGCTGGTGTATGGCCCACACTCCGTAGGAGAGCGAGAGGAGTCGCACCACGTTCTCGCGGTAGCAGAGTGCCATGGTGGGATACATGCCGCGGAACGAAGCCACGTAGCGTGCCGTGCGGCCCGTGTAGCTGTCGGTGATGATAGCGCGGGTGCCGAGCACTGCGGCTGAGTTGACGGCCTGTCGGGCGAGGAACGAGGTGACATCGTTCTCGACGGCAGTGTCGGTGGAGCGGCAAGCTGCGGCCATGGAGCGCTCGGCTTCGAGGGCCACGCGGGTCATGGTGGCGACGGCTTCCACGGGATAGCTGCCGTAGGCGGTCTCGCCGGAGAGCATCAGTGCGTCGGTGTGCTGATACACGGCGTTGGCAATATCCGACACCTCGGCACGTGTGGGGCGGGGTGCGGAAATCATGGAGTGGAGCATCTGTGTGGCCACAATCACGGGCTTGTGGGCGCGGCGACACTTGTCGATGAGTATGTTCTGTATGCCGGGAATGCGTTCCACGGGGATTTCGATACCGAGGTCACCGCGGGCAATCATGATGCCGTAGGAGGCTTCAAGTATCTCGTCGAAATTGTCGATACCCTCCTGGTTCTCAATTTTGGAGATGATTTTGATGGAGGAGCCGCGCTCGTCGAGGATATCCTGTATGGCCTTGACGTCGGCAGCCGAACGCACGAACGAGTGGGCTATAAAGTCGACACCCAGGTCAATGGCATAGCCTATGTTGGTGATGTCGCGGGGAGTGAGCGAGGGGAGATTGATTGACACGCCCGGTATGTTGACACTCTTGCGCGCTCCGAGTTTGCCGTTGTTGAGGGCGGTGGCGTGGATTACGCCGTTGTCTATGCTGTCGATGACGAAGTCGAGCTCGCCGTCGTCGATGAGCATGTGGTCGCCGGGACGCACGTCGTCGGCAATGCCTGGGTAGGAGAGGGCGATGCACTCATGCGAAGTGAGCGCACCGGGGTTGCCGATAAATTTTATCTTGTCGCCGGCCGTAATGGTTATCGCTGTGTCGGGGTCGGGGAAATCGTTGTTGGTGGTGCGTATCTCCGGGCCTTTGGTGTCGATGAGTATGCCTATGCGCTCCGACACGCTGCGCACGTTGTTGACTATCTTTGTGAAGCCTTCGAGCGAGAGGTGGGCCGAGTTCATTCTTACCACGTTCATGCCGTTGACAAAGAGGTCGTTGATGAAGTCGACATCACAACGCTTGTCAGAAACGGTGGCTACGATTTTGGTAAATTTTTTCATAAAAAGGAAACCTATTGGGATGGCGGCACTCATAATTCGGTAAAGCGTGCCGCATTAAATAATATGCAAATTTACGATATTTTGAGAAAAAAACGAGGCGTTGTCCGAGATTAATTTTGCCGAGCAAGTAATTTAGTGTATTTTTGCGGATGAAATCGCGTGGCGGTGGTCGCCAGACCCGCGCTCAACCGCACGATAAACCGCCCGCAGTTAAGTAACTGTTCAAAATTATTTTAATATTATGGCGGAAGAATTTTCCTGACGATTTTTCACGAGGAGGAAGGAGTGTAGCGAGCTACATGACTGATGACGAGGGGAAAAGCGGCGGAAAAGACTCCGACAGAATATTAAGATAATGTGAACGGTTAATATAAAATAATTTTAAACAGTTACTTAATATCGAATAATTATGGAAGAAAAAATCATAAAGGAACTGGAAAAGGATGTCGACGGACTCGCCACCTACGAGTTCATCGCCAACAATGTCGAGGCTATCGACGACGACCTCGACTGCCTTACCGACAATCTCATCAAAGTTGACGGCAACGGTCAGTTCCTCGTCAGCGCGGCGCGTTTTCTCGCAGCCGTCGACAAGGAGCGTTTCGCTGCGGCAATTGACCGCATGGTAGCGGCCGCCATCGACAAGGACCGCGAGCGCGCCTACATAGGCTGTCTGCTCGAAAGCCTCTACGGCGCCGACTATCTTGAGCGTGCCGAGGAATTGCGCGTCAGCGACAATAATTTCCGACGTATCTACAAACGTCTTTATCCCAAAGGATTATGAAAAAGATTATGATAGCGGCATCACTGTTTGCGCTGATGGCCGTGACTGTCGGCTGCAAGCAGGCCGACTCCGCCTCGGCCGCCAACGCCGAAACAACATTGACCAACGATATAAACAACAACGATATGAGCGATACAACCAACGTAAACAAGGAAGATGCAATAGTAAAGATCAGCACCACGATGGGCGACATCAAGGTGCGTCTCTTCGGCGACACTCCACGCCACCGCGACAATTTCATCAAACTCGCCAAGGAGGGCTTCTATGACGGAGTGCTCTTCCACCGCGTCATCAACGACTTCATGGTACAGACCGGCGACCCCGATTCGAAGAATGCCCCCAAAGGCAAGATGCTCGGCTCAGGCGGTCCCGACTACACTCTCGAGGCTGAGATTGTCTATCCCAAGCATTTCCACAAACGCGGCGCTCTCGCAGCAGCGCGTCAGGGCGACCAGGTCAACCCCGAGCGTCGCTCCTCAGGTTCGCAGTTCTATATCGTGACCGGCAAAGCCTACAATGAGGCCAACCTCGGCCAGATGGAGCAGCAGCTTCAGATGGCACAGCAGCAGGGCATCTTCAACCGTCTTGCCGGCGAGAACATGGCCAAGATACGCGAACTCCAGGCCAAGGGCGACCGTGACGGACTCATGGAGCTTCAGAACGAACTCATTGCCATCACCGAGGCCGAGGCTGCGCAGAATCCCGCCAAGCTCACCGAAGAGCAGCGCGCAGCCTACACCACCGAGGGCGGTACTCCCCACCTCGACAACCAGTACACCGTGTTCGGCGAAGTAATATCGGGCATGGATGTTGTCGACGCTATCCAGAAAGTATCGACCGACCGCAACGACCGCCCCGTAGAGGATGTTAAAATCATCTCCGTTGAGGTGGAAGAATAAGTTGAGTATATAACGGGTGTAATTACCGACTGACTTATGATAGAGACTACGCGTTTTGAACTCGCCAACGGGCTGCGCTTCGTCCACAACTACGACCCCAACACCGCCATGGTGGCCCTCAACGTGCTCTACAACGTGGGAGCGCGCGACGAGTCGCCGGAGCTTACGGGACTGGCCCATCTGTTTGAGCACCTGATGTTTGGCGGCTCGGTCAATATCCCCGACTTCGACGGAGCCATCGAGCGCGCCGGCGGCAGGAACAACGCGTGGACCTCCAACGATTTCACCAACTTCTACGACATAGTCCCGGCCCACAACGCCGAGACAGCATTCTGGCTTGAGAGCGACCGCATGCTCAGCCCCTCGTTCACCGAGCGCTCCCTCGAAGTGCAGCGTTCGGTGGTAATCGAGGAGTTCAAGCAGCAGTGTCTCAACCGACCTTACGGTGACATGATGCACCACCTGCGCGGCATGGTCTACACCACCCATCCCTACGCGTGGCCCGTCATAGGCAAGACCCCGGAGCATATCGCCCGCGTGACCCGCGACGACGAGAAGGCTTTCTTCTTCTCCCACTACGCGCCCAACAACGCCGTGATAGCCGTGTCAGGCAACATCACCGCCGAGGAGACACGTCGCCTGGCCGAGAAATGGTTCGGCGACATACCCCGTCGCGACATCGCACCGCGCAGCTACGCCGCCGAGCCGGTGCAGACAGCCCCCCGCCATGCCGAAGTGTCGGGCCATGTACCCACCACCGACATCACTATCGCCTACCCGATGGAGGGCTACGGTACCAAACAATATTACTGCGCCGACCTGCTCACCGACCTCATGGCCAACGGCGAGTCATCCATCTTCTACCGCGAACTGCTCATGGAGAGCGACCTCTTCACCTCGGTCGACGCCTCCATTCTCGGTAGCGAGGAGCCGGGCATACTTATGCTCAACATGCGTCTGCGCGAAGGCGGGGCCGACAACGAGCGCCGCGCTATCGACACTGTCAACGCCAAGGTTGAGGATGTCATCACCCGCGACTTCACCCCCGAGCATCTTACGAGGGCAATCAACCGCATGGAGTCGGCGATGCTTTTTAATAATGTCAGCTACCTCGCTAAGGCTCAAGCTCTTGCGATGTGTGAATACCACGGTGAGGACATCAACGCCATGATAAGCCGTTATAGAGAGCTTACTGCCAACGACTTGCGTTTTGCCGCACGCGATATTTTCCGACCCGAACGAGCCAACACCCTCATTTATCGACCCGTATAAAAGAGTGAAAGAACCCGCATAGAAGAATCACCTGTATAAAATTATCACCAATATAGAAAAGCCACTCGTATAGAAGAAACGGCAGAGAAGCATCAGATGAGAAGTGGTGTCAAATTTCAGTAAGCGATGGAGAAAAGAATTTCAGGTATATTGACTGCGATAGTTGTGGCGGCGGTGTGGGTACTGACCGGTTGCAGCTCAACGCGCCATGTGCCTGATGGAGAGTATCTTCTTGACAAGGTGAGCATCGAGGTTGACCCCGCAACCGGCACTGACCAACTCACTCTCATCAACTACCTGCGCCAGCAGCCCAACCACGTGGTGCTCGGCTTCGCAAAGTTGCAGCTCGGCCTTTACAACATGTCGGGCCGCGACTCCACCAAGTGGTACAACCGCTGGGTGCGCAGCCTCGGTCAGCCCCCCGTGCTCTTTGACCGCGACCTCACCGAGCAATCGCGCCGTCAGCTCGAACTCGCCCTTATCAACAAGGGCTACACCAACACGAGCGTCACCGTCGACACTATCTTCGACAAGAAAGACCGCAAGGTTGAGCTGATATACCGTATTGACGCCGGCAATCCTCATGTAATCAGGAATATAACCTACGAATTTGAGGACTCGGTGATAGGTTCGGAGATTATGGCCGACCGCGAACAGCTGATTATTGAGGATGGCAGCCTGCTCAATCGCGACCTCCTTGAAAATGAGCGTATAAGCATCACCTCGCGCCTCCGCGACAAAGGCTACTACAACTTCACCAAGGAGCAGATTACCTTTATTGCCGACACCACGGCGTCGTCGACCGACGTTGACCTCATCATGCGTGTACACCGCCCGCAGAATGTCGATTCGACCTATCGCGAGCGTCCGCTCAACGTGAGCCGCGTTGTCTACCGCGTGGAGTCACCCGACCCCGGCGAGGCGGCCGCCCGCGACACGGTGAGAGCCGGTAATTTCATGTTTATCTACGACGGCGACCGTTACCTGAAGCGCTCGCTGCTTGAGGAAAAATGCTTCATACGCCCCGGCGAACCTTACAGCGCTACCGATGTCAACCGCACATATGAGGCTCTGACACAGCTTTCTATAATCAAGTTTGTCAATATAGCCATGGTGCCTGACAAAGTGGACGGCGAGCCTGCGCTCGAAGCCGTCATCACGCTGTCGCGCACCAAGAAGCAGGGACTGACATTTGAAGTCGAAGGCACTAACTCAGAGGGCGACCTTGGTTTCGGTATCGGTGTCACCTATCAGCACCGCGACCTTGCCCACGGCGCCGAAGTGCTTACCGCCAAGGTGCGCACCTCCTACGAGAGTCTTTCAGGACGCCCCGAGGGCATCATCAACGACCGCTACACCGAGGTGGCTACCGAGGTAGGCATCACGTTCCCCAAGTTTGAAGCCCCCTTCATATCGCGCGGCTTCAAGCAGCGCTCCAAGGCAAAGACGGAGTTCGCACTGTCGTTCAACTTCCAGGAACGCCCCGAATACACCCGTGTCATCGCCGGCGCAGCGTGGAAATACCGTTGGAACGACCCTGCCAATCAGCGCCGCAACACGTTTGACCTCATCGACATCAACTACGTGTACCTGCCCAAGTCGACCATTGACTTCATCAACACCGTAGCCCCGCAGAACCCCCTGCTCCGCTACTCCTACGAGGACCATCTCATCATGCGCATGGGTTACTCAATCTACCGCACCAACCGACGCCCCGTAGTGCCGAGTTCTCGCACATTCGGTCCTGTATTCCAGCAACGTATATGGACACTGCGCACCTCGGTCGAGACTGCCGGCAACCTCCTCTATGCCATCTCGTCAATCACCGGGCAGAAGCGCCACGGCGACGCCTACAAGGTGTTCAACACCCAGTATGCGCAGTATGCCAAGTTTGACATCGACTACTCGTGGGTCAACAATTTCAACTCGCGCAACTCAATAGCGCTTCATGCCGGATTCGGCATCGGAGTGCCCTACGGCAACTCGCGCATGATACCCTTCGAGAAACGTTTCTATGCCGGAGGTGCCAACTCCGTGCGCGGCTGGGGCGTCCGTACGCTCGGTCCGGGTGCTTACGACGCCCGCAACTCGGTGGTCGACTTCATCAACCAGTGCGGCGACATACGCCTCGACCTGAGCATGGAGTACCGCGCCAAACTGTTCTGGGTCATCGAGGGCGCGCTCTTTATCGACGCGGGCAATATATGGACTATCCACAACTACGAGAACCAGCCCGGCGGTATGTTCCACTTCAACAGCTTCTACAAACAGATAGCCGCCGCCTACGGTGCCGGTATCCGATTCGATTTCACATACTTCCTGCTGCGACTCGACCTCGGTATGAAGGCCCATAATCCCGCTGCCGGTCAGCAGGAATGGCCGTTGCTCCATCCCCGCTGGGGCCGCGACAAGACATTGCATTTCTCAATCGGCTACCCCTTCTGAGGCAGCCGCTGAGTAGCAAAAATCCCTCCAAAATCTCTCCGAGATCTCTCTTTGCGCTGAATCATTTAGATTCAAGCACTCTATAAATATTAAATCCTGTTTAAACTCAACCACTCTCTTAATCCTACTGAATTATGGACGGACAGAAGAAAAGTCTGGTAATATTTGACCTTGACGGCACGTTGCTCAATACTATCACCGACCTCGGTCAGGCTGCCAACTACGCCCTGAGCAAGAACGGTTATCCCACCCATCATCTCTCATCCTACCCCCATTTCGTGGGCAACGGCATAGGCAAACTCATAGAGCGCGTGCTCCCCTCCGACGCCCGTACCGAGGCGATTATCGCCAAGATGCGCGCCGACTTCATAGAGTATTACAACGAGCATCTTACCGATACCACCGCTCCCTATCCCGGCATCGAGGATATGCTGCGCGACCTGCAGGCCGCCGGCGTGAAGATGGCCGTTGCTACCAATAAGTATCAGGATGCTGCGACCAAACTTATACTGCACTTCTTCCCCTACATCTCGTGGGTGTCGATTGCGGGGCAAACCGACGGTGTGCCCGTGAAGCCCGACCCCTCGGTGCTTTTCCGTATTCTCGCCGAGTATCCTACCCCAAAGGCTGACGTTATGATGGTGGGCGATTCGGGTGTCGACATGGAGACAGCGCGCCGCGCCTGCGTGGAGTCAACCGGTGTGAGCTGGGGATTTCGCAGCGTAGCCGAACTGACCGAAGCCTACGCCGACCACATAATCAACGCCCCCGACGAACTCGTAACCCTCGTCGGCGCAGACTGATAGCGGCGGTAATCGTTACTTTGACAGTAGCTCGATGGCGAAGTCGAGGATGGTGTCGTGGCCGAGGAGGGCGGCTTGCGGGTCGAGGTCGATGGCACAGCCTTCGGTCGGCTCGATGCCAAATTCCGTTGTCTGCCCGAGCGGGTCGAGGACGGGCGCGGCCGAGAAACGTATGCCCCAGCCGTTGGGGAGTTCCGATGAGAACGGCATGCCCGAGCCGCCACCCGTAGTGGCGCCCACGATGCTTACCTGCGGGAATGTTTTCATTATCGACACAAGATTGTTGGCAGCCGAGAAGGTGGAGCGGTTGGTCAGTATGGCCACCGGTTTGCCCCACATTATGCGTCCCTGCTCCGCGGGGTCGATATAGTAGGCGTAAGGCTCCGAGAAGTCGTCGTGGCCCGGTCCTTTCTTGTGGCTGATGTAGCCCGCGAGGGTGCGCTCGGTGATGAAGCGCGCCACGATAGTTTCTACAGTGGTCATGGCGCCCCCGCCGTTGTCGCGCAGGTCAATGATAAGGCCGTCGCACGTGCGCAGGTAGTAAAGGATATTGTCGAGATTGGACTCGCCGATGCCGTTGGCAAACGAGGCGATGCCCATGTAGCCGATATTCTGTTGCAGGATGCCGAATTTCACGCCGCCCGTCTGCCGGTAGTTGAAATTGAAATAGTGCTCCTCGATGAGACGTGCGTTATAGTTCTGCGGGTAGTCGCTCCACCACTTGCGGTAGTAGGAGGTATTGAACGATGACGACAGGTTGGTGTGGCCGTCGCGCAGTTCGTCGAGCATCGCGGCGCACACTATGAACAGTTCCTCCGAACTCATGCGGTCGCTCACCATCGGTGAGTAGCGCGAGTACACGTCGTCCCAGTCGACATCCTTCTCGCTGAAGAAGCAGTAGTGCTCGTCGAGAGTGCGCCAAAGGGCCTCGAAATTGCCGCGCGGATTGTCGGCATATTCCGGTATGTCGTGACACGAAACGGCGGCAAGCATGCAGCCGATGATTATGAGGAGTGACCGTAGTCGTTTCATAGCGTGGTAGTTATAGCGGGAGGTGATTGATGCGATTTATTGGCCGTCACTAATAGAGGGCGGAGACTATGCGGGCGTTGCGGTTGAGGTTGTGTCGGCGTGACAGCGAGAGCCATTCGCCCGAGATACCGATTACGAATGAGTGGGTGAAAATGTTGGTAACGAGATTGTTGGCTTTGCTTGAAAATGTGTAGCCGCGGTAACCTATGCGCAACGATGTGCTGCCGAAGTGGAGGTCGGCGGTCACGAGATTGGTCATGGCGAAGCGGTTGCCGGGCCATGCGAAGTGCACGAGGCCGTCGTGGTTGCCGAGATATATTTCGTAGTAAAGTTCGTCATACTCAGGCGAGAAGAAGAGGCCGAGCATCGGGAGCGTGGGCTGATAGCGGAGGGTGACGGGCAAGCGGCCTATGTTGAGGTTGAAGGCGGCGTAGCCGGTAGCATTGACGGTCCAGGCGGCTTTGGCCGACGCGGGGTTGTTGCCGTTGCGCGGGTTGTAGATGCAGCCGAGGTCAATGCCTGTGGAGCCTCCGGCAGCGAGTGTGAGTTGCGGAGTGACGCGCCAACGGTGCATCATGCCCCAGTCCACAGCGCCGTCGATGCGCCACGTGGTGCAGTTGTCGGCACGGTTGCGCCCGCGGTCGAGTCCGACGCTGGTGTTGAGCTGCATCACCCAGTTGTCGGGGTCAAACTTCATGGCCTGCATCCGCTCGTAGGCGAAGGCGGCGTTCCAGCCGCGGTAGGTTTCCGGGGAGAGGTAACTGTCGGCCACCGAGGAGCTTCCGAGTTGCAGCATGTAGGCGGCAGTGACCGGGCGGAGCGGGGCGGGGGAGGTGGAGGATCGGTCGGGGGAGGAGGACATGTCGGACCAGTCGGACGGGTCGGACAGGGTGGACTGCCTTGATGTGTCGGACGGGTCGGAGGGGTTGGTGGTGGGGGCTTCGGCTGCGGCAGGGGCGGTTTCTGCTTTGAGGGTGAGGGTTGCGACGAGCAGTAACGGCAGCAGGAGGAGACGTTTCATAATCATCAGAAGAGGCGTTCTTGACCATTGATTTCGTCGCGCACTTCATCGTCGGAGCGTTCCTCGTTATCGTCGGAGTCGGACGAGTCGGAGGGAGTCGTTACGTCGCTGTCGTCAATATCGTCGGCATCGGGTGCGCCCGGTGTGGGTTCTTCGTCGTCGAGGTCGGTTTCGCGCGGTTCGAGTTCGGTGATGCTGTCGATGGTGTAGGTCGAGATGCGTTTGCCCTTGGCCTTGAACGACTTGACGGCGATAAATTCCGGAGCCTCGATGATGAGCGGTTCGCGGTAGCTGTCAGTGCCGCCGAATTTCACTTCAAATCGTGCGCCCGGTTCGTCGGAGAGCAATATGAGTTCCGACTTGGGATTCTCGCCGAGGTAGCGCTGCAGCTTGGTCGACGGTTCGAAGGTGAAACGTTTGAGGTAGGGGTAGCCCTGATCGGCATCGTTGAGTATGGCGGTCCACACGAGTCCGGGACGGTATTTTTCGATGCGGAGTATATTCTCGGGGTAGTGGTTGCCAGCATCGAAGCTCGACATGTAGTATTCGCCCGATTTCAGGATTATCAGCACGGTGTCGTTGCCGGCAAACTCGCCGAGATACTGGCCGCGGCCGTCGTAGTTGAGGCGCAGCACGTCGCTGTCAAACCACACCTTGCGTCCGCCGAGGGTCGATGCGCCGCGTTCCTTGAGCGAGAAGCGATGCACTTCGTTGCGGGTCACGATGTTGCCTCGCGACTGCTTGCCCTTGATTGCGAGCTCGCTGAAGTCGACGTCAAACTGCAGTGACTTCAACCTCGGTTTCGGTTTCAGTGTCACTTTGACCACTTCGGCCTCGCCGTTGGGGTTGGCGCTGAACCATGCCACGCGCGAGCCGGGTGCGCCCATCGTAAGGTTGTACTCGCGGTCGCGGGTCACACCTGTCACGGCAAAGCGCTTCATGTAGAACGTGCCACCCTTGCCGTCCTGATAGATGGCGTTGTAGATGGTGCGCTCGTCGCCGCGCTTGAACACGTTGATATATAGTATGTTCTTGTCGACAAAGAGCTTTTCGGCCACCTTGACAACCTTGTAGCGGCCGTCGCGGTAGAAGATGATGATATCGTCGATTGACGAGCAGTTGCACACAAACTCGTCCTTCTTCAGCGAAGTGCCTATGAAGCCCTCCTCGCGGTTGATGTAGAGCTTTTCGTTGGCCTCGGCCACCTGTGACGCCTCGATGTTGTCGAAGCCTCGCAGCACGGTGCGGCGCGGGAACGCTTCGCCATATTTGGCCTTTAAGTTTTCATACCAGCGTATGGTGTACTCGGTCAGCGTGTTGAGGTTGCCGTTGATTTCGGCTATGCGGTCGAGGTAGGAGGCGATGAGGTCGTCGGCTTTGTGGGAGTCGAATTTGGTGATGCGCTTCATCTTGATTTCGAGCAGACGGAGTATGTCGTCGTCGGTGATGTCGCGCACGAGGTCCTTGACAAACGGCATCAGTCGGCCGCGCACGTGGGCTATAACCTCATCCATCGTCTCGCCCTGCTCAAACTGGCTATCCTTGTAGATGCGTTGCTCTATGAAGATGCGTTCGAGCGAGGCGAAGTGAAGCAGCTCCCTGACTTCCGAAAGGTTGATTTCAAGCTCCTTGCGCAGCAATTCGCGGGCCGTGTCAACATTGTGGCGGAGCACGTCGCTGACGCCGAGGAAGTGGGGCTTCTTCTCGGAGATGACGCAGCAGTTGGGCGATATCGACATCTCGCAGTCGGTGAAAGCGTAGAGCGCGTCGATGGTGCGGTCAGACGAAGTGCCGGGGAGCAGATGCACGAGTATGAGGGCGTGTTCGGCGGTGTTGTCGTCGACACGTCTGATTTTGATTTTACCCTTTTCAAATGCCTTGAGGATAGAGTCGATGAGGGCGCTTGTGGTGCGTCCGAAAGGTATCTCGGTGATGGCGAGAGTGCGGTTGTCGATTTTCTCGATTTTGGCGCGCACCTTTACCACACCGCCACGCTTGCCGTCGTTGTAGCGGCTCACGTCGATGAAACCGCCGGTGACGAAGTCGGGGTAGAGCTGGAAATCCTCGCCGCGCAGATGGGCTATGGCGGCGTCGATGATTTCGTTGAAGTTGTGGGGCAATATCTTGGAGGAGAGACCTACGGCGATACCTTCAACGCCCTGAAACAGAAGCAGGGGAAACTTTGAAGGAAGCACTACCGGCTCCTGCTTGCGGCCGTCGTAGGAGAGCGTCCACTCGGTGATTTTGGGATTGAAGAGCGTTTCGAGCGCGAAGGGTGAGAGGCGGGCCTCGATGTAACGGCCGGCAGCCGCGGAGGCTCCGGTCAGCACGTTACCCCAGTTACCCTGTGTCTCCACGAGCAGGTCCTTCTGGCCGAGCTGCACGAGCGCGTCGTTGATTGACGCGTCGCCGTGGGGGTGATACTGCATCGTGTTACCCACGATGTTGGCCACCTTGTTGAAGCGCCCGTCGTCGAGCGTTTTCATGGAGTGAAGTATGCGTCGCTGCACGGGTTTGAGGCCGTCCTCGATGTGGGGAACGGCGCGTTCGAGGATTACGTATGACGCGTAGTCGAGAAACCAGTTGCGGTACATACCGCGCAGCTGGTGCTTCACAACGTCGTCGGCTGCTTCCTCAAAGGGTTTCAGTGAGTTGGGCTGAGGCGTGGGCTCCTCATCTTCATGGTCGGTAGGTGATAATGGTTCGTCGCTCATCGTTATTGGCATTTGTAGCAAAGTTACTAAAAAATAACTTAAAAATCAACAATGAGGTCAAATCAGCAACGGTAAATTCCCTAAAAAAGGAAATTCTCTTTTAGTGAGTGTTTGAATTTAAATCCAAATTCTCTCTAAGCGGTTTTGCTATATACGGCTATTTTGCGGGGAAAAGGTCGGCGTAGATGCGGTCGGTGGCGCCGATATTGTCGGCGATGTATTGTCCGGCGGTGGCCCCGGCCTGTTGGCGGAACGAGTCGTCGGTGAGCAGACGGTCGAGTATTTCGGCCGTGGCGGCCTCGGAGTCAACGGTAAATGCGCCTTTGAGCGCGATGAGGTCGCGGGCTTCCTTAAACTTACTGAAGTTGGGCCCGAACACTACGGGCATGCCGTAGACGGCGGCTTCGTTGATATTGTGGATTCCGGCACCGTAACCCCCTCCGATATAGGCAACCGATGCGTATCGGTAGAGCGACGCGAGTTTGCCGAAGCAGTCAACCACGACGCCGCGCACCCCTTCGGGGGCTTTGCCCGTGTCGGCCACATGCTTCTCCCACTGTGACAGAGGGATGACGTTACCGTCGATGGCCTTGCACAGTGCTTCTACGCGCGCTGCGTCAAATTCGTGCGGTGCGATGATAAATTTTACCTCCTTGTGGCTGTTGAGCCAGGGAATGTAGTTGGCCTCGTCGGCTCCCCAGCTGCTGCCGAAGATGATGAATGAGCGGAGGGCTTCGCCTCCGGCTATGTCAAATGTCTGCGCCATCACGTCGGTGACGCGGTCGAAACGTGTGTCGCCGGCCACCACGGTGTTGTCGATACCGATGCCGTGGAGCAGTTCGCGCGATGCCTCGTCCTGCAGATATATGCGGTCAAAGCGGCGCAGCATGTTGCGGAACATCCCTCCCCAGGGCTTGAAAAATATCTGCCCGGGGCGGAATATTGCCGATATGATGTAGGTGGGGACGCCCGCTTTCTGCAACTGTTGCAGGTAGTTGCCCCAGAACTCGTACTTCACGAATATGGCAACCGAGGGGCGCACTGTCTCTATGAAACGACGCGCATTGCGCGGGGTGTCGAAGGGAAGATAGGCCACGGCGTCGACCTGCGGATAGTTCTTGCGCACTTCGTAGCCTGAGGGTGAGAAGAATGTGAGCAGTATCTTGCGGTCGGGGTGCTCGCGGCGCAGGCGTTCGATGAGCGGACGGCCCTGCTCAAACTCGCCGAGCGACGAGGCGTGTATCCATATCGCACCACCTTCGGCGGGCAGATTGTTGCTCACTCTGTCGAATGTCTCTTTGTGGCCCGCGGTCATTTTCGCGGCTTTGGCGTTGGACAGGGAGGCTATGCCTGCTCCGAGTTTGTAGAGGTGTATGCCTATGTTGTAGAGTGGATTCACGTCGGCTCGTTATTGGTTGGGATAGCGGGGTGAAAATCGCTGTGGTGGCAGAGGCGGATTACGACAATTTTATATTGTTGCATGCGTTCTCCACGCGGCGGCGAGTGGCGTCGATGCCCATAAGTTCGGTGATGTCAAACATATGGGGGCCCTTGCATTCGCCCACTACGGCGAGGCGCAGTGCGTTCATCACGTTGCCGAGGTGGTAGCCGTTGTCGCTGATCCATGCCAGAATGTTTTCCTCTGTGGCTTTGCTCTCGAGCGAGGGGAGCGAGGCCATGCGGTCAACCATGGCGCGAAGTATGGCGGGTGTCTCTTCGTTCCAGCGTTTCTTCACTGATTTCGCCTCATACTCGGTGGGGTCGACGAAGAAGAATTTTGCCTGGTCCCAGAGGTCCTTGACGAAGTTTGCACGGTTCTTGACCATAGCGATGGCGCGGGTGATATATTCGTCGGAATAGTCGGCGGGGTTCACGCCGTTGGCTTCCATCACGGGTTTGAACATGGCGAGGAGCTGGTCGTCGGGAAGTTCCTGCAGGTATTTGTGGTTGAACCATTTGCCCTTCTCGAAGTCAAACTTGGCTCCTGAGCGCGAGCAGTGGTCAAATGAGAAGCGCTTGATGAGCTCGTCCATCGACATGATTTCGGTGTCGTCGCCGGGGTTCCAGCCGAGCAGAGCCAGGAAGTTGACCACAGCTTCGGGCAGATAACCTTTCTCGCGATAGCCTGAGGAGATGTCGCCGCTCTTGGGGTCGTGCCATTCGAGGGGGAATACGGGGAAACCGAGGCGGTCGCCGTCGCGTTTCGAGAGTTTGCCTTTGCCGTCGGGTTTGAGCAGCAGGGGCAGGTGGACGAACTGCGGCATCGTGTCGCTCCAGCCGAATGCCTCGTAGAGAAGCACGTGGAGGGGAGCTGAGGGGAGCCATTCCTCACCGCGTATCACGTGGCTCACCTCCATGAGGTGGTCGTCGACGATGTTGGCGAGGTGGTAGGTGGGCAGGTCGTCGGCGCTCTTGTAGAGCACCTTGTCGTCGAGCACCGATGAGTTGATGGTCACCTTGCCGCGGATGAGGTCGTTGACCTCTACGTCGCGGCCCGGTTCTATCTTGAAGCGGACTACGTATTTCTCACCGGCGTCGATGAGGCGCTTGGTCTCCTCTTCGCCGAGCGAGAGGGAGTTGCGCATGTTGCCGCGGGTTGAGGCATCGTATTGGAAGTTGGGAGTAGCGGCGCGGGCAGCTTCGAGTTCCTCGGGGGTGTCGAAAGCGATGTAAGCCTTACCGTTGTCGAGCAGCATCTTCACGTGCTCGCGGTAGATGTCGCGTCGTTCGCTCTGCTTGTAAGGGCCGTAGTTGCCACCTTCGCGCACACCTTCGTCTATGCCTATACCGAGCCAGGCGAGGGCTTCATTGATATAATCCTCGGCTCCGGGGACAAAGCGCTGAGAGTCGGTGTCCTCGATGCGGAGTATCATGTCGCCGCCGTGACGGCGCGCGAAAAGGTAGTTATAGAGGGCGGTGCGTACTCCTCCGATGTGGAGCGGACCGGTGGGCGACGGAGCAAAACGTACTCTTACTTTTCTTTCCATTACGTTATGACTTATGTTGATAAATACGTTGTAGATATTAAACGTCGTGACGTGTATTAATAAAAAAAAGCCATCGGCTTCAAAGCTGATGGCATGGTGAAAGGGAAGTGGGCGCTGAGGGATTCGAACCCCCGACCCTCTGCTTGTAAGGCAGATGCTCTGAACCAGCTGAGCTAAGCGCCCCTTGTCGGTTGAACGATGCAAAGGTAAGGACTTTTTTTTAATTACCAAAATTTTGGGCAAAAAAATTACGGAAAAATGCGATTTTTTTTGATTTCACCCCTCCCGCGCCATCATCCCAATCCCCCTGAAAACCGTAAAATATCGCCCAACATCCCGATAATCAACTATTTACCCCAAAACACCCCTCCAACCCCGAAAAAATCCCCTCCCACCAAAAAAAATCCATCTTCCACCAAAAAAATTCGACATCCCCCTCAAAAAAAAGAATAAAAAATTTGGCAGCCTATCTCTTCTCACCAACTATAAATAATCAATAGTTGTATATATGATATACATTATATACCTTTGTAATATAAATTTTAGACTATGGCAACAGCATTAAATATCAAACGTAAGAACATCGACCTCCCGGTTGACACCTTGCAGAAGCTCTCGCTGATGGCAGTGGCGCAAGGTAAGAGTTTAAAGAATTATATCGAAACAATCCTCATTGCAAAAGCCAATACAGTGACGGTTGAGGTGAGCGAGAATCCATCACCCTCTGGCGATACCTGGTTTAACGACCCCGAAAACATGGCGTCGGTGCAAAGAGGTGTTGCCGAGATGAAGGAGGGCAAAGGCAAAGCTTACTCAATGGATGAAATCCGTAAACTCCTGGATGTATGATTTACGAATTAATTCTGATGCCCGAAGCTGAAGAGCACCTGAAAGAATGGCGGAAATCCGGGCAGAAGAAAACATTGAAGAAAATAATCGGTCTGTTTGAGGAACTGAGAGAACATCCCACCACCGGCACCGGACACGTAGAACCGCTAAAAGGGAATCTGACCGGTCTCTGGAGTCGGGAAATAAGTAAAGGCGACCGATTGATTTACGGCATTGAAGATGAAAAGGTAATCGTATATGTCGTTTCAATCAAAGGTCACTATGGCGACAAGTAATCGTTCAACCCACATCCGGAGGCTGACGGTGTTGCAGAACTCCGCAAGGCAGTATAATGAATACTATATAAAAAGGGAAGCGACATTGCTATGGGGGAGGCAATGTCGCTTGAGGGTTGGGTTGGTTGGGTTGGGATATTGATGTGGGCGAAGATGGATTCGAACCACCGAAGGTATAAACCAGCAGATTTACAGTCTGCCCCATTTGGCCACTCTGGTATTCGCCCGGTCGAGACAACGCGTTGTCTCTTTAGTGAGTGCAAATATACGTATTATTTTTGTAATACAATATCTTTTTGCTAAAAATTTTCGGTTTTTCCACAGAAAAGCCCGTATATTATTCCATATTGCGCACGCGCTGCACGAAATCATACATGCGTATGGCGGCTTCGGCAGCCTCGGCGCCCTTGTCGCCCATCTTGCCGCCGCAACGGTCGAGAGCGTCCTGCTCGGTGTCGACGGTGAGCACGCCGAATATCACGGGGGTGTCGCAGTCGGCGTTGAGGGCGGTGATACCCTGGGTCACTGACTGGCACACGTAGTCGAAGTGGGGAGTACCGCCGCGCACCACGCAGCCGAACACTATCACGGCGTCATACATCGAGGTTTCGATGAGCTGCGAAGCCGCGAAAGTGAGTTCCACGGCGCCGGGCACCTCAAACACGTCGATGTTATCCTTGTCGGCACCATTCTTGGCGAATGTTGCGAGCGCGCTTTCAGTCAGCGCATTGGTGATGTGGCCGTTCCATTGAGCTTTTACGATGGCCACCTTTATATCGCCTGCTTCAGGCAGCGGGCTTTGGGGTACTGAAGTTGACATTGTGTATGCAGTATGTTATATTGTTAAACGTATGTTACTTATTAATATGTTACCTATTAAGTAGAATACTCTCTTATTAACAAGCGATGAAATATAATGTTTGCCGCGGTCAGCGCACTATGGCGTCGGCGAGCAGCGCCTCGTCGGCAAGATGCTCGTAATCGTTGACGTAGTAGTTGAAGTTTTCGCGGCGCGCACGCTCGGCATCGTTGTGGTTGAAGAGCGCATTGATGTCGCCGGGGAGAGTGATGACGCGGTTGGCAATCTCAAGGTTCTCATACACGGCCGGCATCACCTTGGTGATACGCTTTATGCGGTCGTCGGCAACGTCGGGCACGTAGATTATTGACGCATTCTCGGCAGCGTAGGAGAGAAACGAGCTCATAGGCTGACGTATGCGCTGGTCGAGGGCGAAGTAGCCGCCTACGACCACGATGTCGTCCTTCTCCACGCGCGGCCATATGATATCGAATCCCTCGCCGTCGTCCTGCGTTGAGTAGCGCGATTTCACGCCGTCGATGTCGAGCAGGATGGAGGTCTTGGCGATATGGCGGTCGGAGTCGGAGATGTCGACCCCCGCCTCGGTGAGAGCGTCGGCTATTATCATGCCCGGCTTGTCGGTACCTATTTCGGAGAGGAATACCACCTTATGGCCTTTGGCGGCAAGCGCGCGGGCCGCACGCAGCAGTGCGCCGCCGGGACGGGTGGCAGTGGGGGTGGCGCCGGCAAAGGCTATTTCGAGCCATGACTCGCCTATGATTATGATTTTACCTTTCATCAGAGTTGAGGAAATGAAGTGTTGATTAGTTGGAGCGTGACACGTGGCCGAGGTAGCCGCCATGGTGACGCTTGGCGTAGTCGGCGCGGGTGAAGCCTATGGCCTGCATGACGTTGACCACGAGGATGTCGCCGATTACTGTCATCATGGTGGTGGAGGTGGTGGGAGTCAGGCCGAGGGGGCACACTTCGGGCGCGCCACCCGTCAGGAGAGTGACGTCGGCAATGCGTGCCAGCTCGCTGTCGCCGTTGCCCGTTATCACTATGATGGGGATGGCGGGATAGAGAGCGCGGGCAAGAGCGACCAGGTCAATGATTTCGCGGGTCTTGCCGGAGTTGGATATCAGCAGCATCACGTCGTCGGGCTGAAGCAGACCGAGGTCGCCGTGCTGGGCCTCGGAGGGGTGGAGATTGACGGCGGGAGTGCCTGTCGAGGAGAAAGTGGTGGCTATGTTCATAGCTATTTGTCCCGCTTTACCCATGCCGGAGGTGACGAGTTTGCCACCGCGGCGGTTGACGTGTTCCACTATAAGTTCTACGGCGCGGGCGTAAGCGTCGGTGACGGGGATATTGAGTATCGCCTCGCTTTCGGCGCGTAATATCTGATTGATTGATTCGGTTAGATCTTTCATTGGGTATCGGCTTTAGGGAGTGCCGTGGGGACAAAGGTACTAAAAATTGCAAAGAGATAAAAAAAACGGCATAATTTTGTCGGTGTAGTTGACAAAATTATGCCGCCGCAGAAGCCCGATTTTTTCGTATCAGGTGTTTATCCTGGCGCGCGTCGGATTATAAATCTGAAATCCGTCGACGCACACTAAATTCATAGGGGTGGGACACTCAGCGTCAGTTGCCGGTGACGGCGATGCGGCGCGTAGTCGTGTTGCTCACCGTTTCTCCATCGCGAATCGAAGCGCGGTAGAGGTAGATGCCGCGGGTCACACGCTGGCCGGCCATGTTGTGGAGGTTCCATGTGACGGGGCTTGTGAGATACATGTCGCTGCGTCCCGAGCTAACCGATTCCCACACGGGGTGACCGAGCATGTCGTACACCGATATGGTGACTTCGACCTGAGCGTCGGGTCGGTCGTGCGACAGGTAGAAGTTAGCCTCGACTGACGCGGGGTTGGCGTCGGAATAGACGTCGTAGACCACAGGCGCGCGGTCAGGCGACACGTAAAATTCTATCGTCTCGGAGGTGGAGTTGTCCGAGGTGTCCCATACGCGCAGTCGCAGCGTGTGAAGGCCCTCCTGCAGCGTGGGTAGCTGGTAGGCGATGGTGCCTTCGGGGAGTCCCGATGCCGAGGGGGTGTAGTATTCGGCCACGTCGGAGTAGCTGCGGTTGCCGTCGATAAGTATGTTCATCTGGTGGCCCACGCCGGTGGTGTTCATGTTGATGCCACGGTTGTCGGTCACCTCGGCTATGAGCATGGGGGTGGCGTTGACATGGTCGCCGGAGCGGAACGACGGGTGGTTGAGGTAGATACTCTTGATTACGGGAGCTATCGTGTCGACCACATTCTCGTCAGTGCCGTAGACGTAGAAGTCGCGGTTGACGCCGGCGGCAAAGCCCTCGACGTTGCCGGCGCCCTTCTTCTGCGCCACGAGGCTGAGGGCGGCCTCACGGTAGTTGTTCGATATGCTCGACGGCATGGCTATGCGTGCCGTAAAGCGGCCGTTGCGTATCGAGTCGTTGCCCGCGAAGAGGCGGTCGCCGTGCTGCTCGAAGGTAAACTTCACACCCTCGTCCTCGCCGCCGTTGCCAAGTGTGGTGATACTGTATTCGGCATCGTAGAGGGTGGAGGCGATGGTGCCGGTGAAGTCGGTCATGAGATTACCGTCGCTGTCGAGCACGCGTCCTTCAACCACCACATCCTGTCGGGCCTGCATCACGGGAGGCTCCTCGCTGCCGGGAGCGACGCCGTTGATAAGGTCGACGGTCACCGTCTGCTCGGGCATGGCGGGACGCATGGCCGGGTCGCCCATAAGTATGTAGCGCAACTTGTTGCTGTCGGAGAGCATCGCGCCCGTCGACGACAGTTTCGACGAGTTCTTGGCGCGGCGGTATATCTCGCCGAGCGTCAGTCGCTCGCCGTTCTCGTCGCGGGTGAACATATGCTGTGCCACCGCACGCGAGAAGTAGACGTTCTCCGAGATGTAAACGGGGCGGTTGGCCGAAATCTGGGCTATACAGCCGCCCGATTCGAGGCCCCACATTATCTCGCCTGCCGAAATATCGGTGGCGTCCCAGCGCAGGAACTCGCAGGTAGCGGCCATGAATATGGGCAGCTTGCGCAGGTACATATTGTAGATGTCGCTGAGTTTGAGCAACCCTTCGTGGGTGAGCGACGTAGTGTTGGCATGGCCGATGAAGAACCACCACGCTACACCCTCGTCGAGAGTCTTGAACATGAAGTCGCGGGCCAGAGGGTAGCCCTGTGCCGTCTGCTGGTAGGCATCGGTGTAGAGCTTGGTGTGGATGGCGTTTTCGCCGCCGTTGTCGAGCATCGTGTTCCACACCTGTTCCATCTGCGTCATGTGTACGCCGAGGTCGCGGTCGTCGGCAATCAGCAGCGAGCGGTTGCGCCACGTGCCTGAGGCCGCCTTGGTTGAGTAGTTGATAATCTTGTCGACGGCCGCTCTGGCAGAGCCGGTCGAGGTCACGGGGAGTCGGCCCACACCTATGCACAGATAGTCGGAGGCAGTGTTGTTGCCGGAGTTATCGCGCAGGAATGCGAGGATGTCGTCGGTAGTGTAGGAGTCGAGGTCGGTCTCTCCCTGCTCCGACTGCCACAGTGGCATCAGCGGGTAGTTGAGCGACTTGACGGTGTTGGATATGCGGCGGTTGTCGTAGCTGCCGCGGCCCATGAAGAGGGCGTATTTGAGTTGGCGGTCAGAGGTAGCCGAACGGTCATAGAGCATTTTGAGCATCTTGCGGAACGCGTTGACGTCGCGGCTTCCCGATGCAAACTCGTTGAACACGTCGTCCTGATTGATGACGGTGACGCTGAGGCCCTCGTTGGTGCGGTGGAACTCGGCCAGTCGCTCGGCCTCTGAAATCCATGTCGGCGGGGTGAAAATCACCATCTCCGGCACTTCGATGGAGTGGAGATTCTGATTGGCCACGGTGCCCACGTAGACAGGTTCGGGGAACGATGCCGAGGGGTTGAACGCCACGTAGCGGCGCGTACCGGTGTAGTCGTTGGTCCACGACATGTCGGAGCCTGCCAGCGAGGTGTTCATCGCCTTCACTTCGAGGGGCGAGGTGACGTCCCACACCACGGTCGAGGCGTCGGCGCCTGCGAGTGTGGCCTGATTGCGCGGGAGGGTGAAGCAGAGCTGACGGTCAGTCAGTCGCAGGTTGCGGTTATAGTTTATAGCGAGGTAATCGAGATGGGCGGCCGATACGGTGCCGGCACGGTTGTAGGTGAGGCCCACGGTGATTTTGTCGTTGTCGGGCTTGAAAGTCTTTGTGGTGACGCCGGCGCGGTAGTTGCCGTGGTCGGTAGAAGTGGCGCGTATCTTGTCTGACTCCGACGCGGGCAGAGCCTCATCGTTGACCGAAAGACTGATTGACGTTTCATTCTGCGACTTGGTGATGAACGAGCATGCGAGCCACACGGTGCTCTCCTCCACGCGGTCGGTGAGCTGGAAACTGAACGAGCGCGTAGGGGTATAGAGGAAATCCTCGCCGCCATACTGCTGCCCGGTGGTGGAGACGGTGACAAGGTCCTTTTCATGGAAAATATAGTCGATAAATGAGGTTTCGGGCGACGACACCGCAGGGGAGCCGATGGTGGGTATGGCCTTATCCTCGGCATTGCAGTCGCTCAGGAAGTAGTAACCCTCGTCGGTGAATGCGTTCTGGCGCGGGCGCATGTAGTTTCCTGCGTATGACACGGCCTCGGTGACCCCTTCGCCATAGAAGAGAATGCCCTTGTCGGTGCGCAGTACGGGCACCACGGGGAGGTCGTCGACATAGGTGCGCGCCGAGAGCACGTCGGAGAGCTGTCGGCCGCCGTAACCGTAGACACGGACATCGGCCGGGTTGGCAAATCCCATGCGGCGCAGCGTGGCGTTACTGAGCATATAGATACCGTCGGCAGTCACGCTGACCTTGACCCATCGTCCGCTCGCCAGGCGCGAGTTCTCGGCATAGGCTGAGAGGTCGAAAGCATGCGCCTCCGCCGGTATGAGCGTGGCACACAGGGCTATCACTGCCGCCACGTATATCTTTATGTTTTTGATAGTGTCGAATATAGTCATTGTTTATAATGAACGATAAAAGGTACTCTTTATTGTGTTAAGGTCAACTTTGCCTTTGACGCCGTCGACATTGCCACGGTGGGAATATTGCCAGAGCGTCCAGTCAAGCTCCTCCTCGGGGAGGGTGAATGAGCACAGCCACAGCGGATAGTCCCGGAAATTGCCTTTGAGATAGCGGTTATAGTCATCCTTGTTGGAGTAGAGCATTATGTCGGCGCCCTCGCGTTCGAGGTAGGCGAGCATGGCGCGCAGTCGCTCTGCGATGGCTGCCGGGTCGTGTCCCTCGGGGTTGCCTGTCTGCTCTATGTCTATGACTATGGGGAAGTCGAGCGAACGGTTGCGCAGCGAGTGGAGCAGATTGATGGCCTGCAGCTCGCCGTCGGTGTCGAAGCGGAAAAAGTGGTAGGCACCCACCTTGAGTCCGGCATTGCGGGCGCGGCGCACGTTGTCGACGAACATCGCGTCCTTGAAGTCAGTACCTTCGGTGGCCTTGATGATAGCGAAATCGTAGCCGGCACTTTTCACCCGGTCAAAGTCGATTTCGCCGTTGTGGGCCGATATGTCGATACCTCTTACGGGGTAGAGGTCATGGTCGGGGTCCATGGCGGGGCTGTTGGCTATATACTGCCGGTAGGCATGGATAAAACCGCACACGGCCACTATCGACGTCACCACTATCGCTATGAGAAATCCAACCCGCCTGTGCATAACTACCTCGTTGCCTCCCTGTTATACTCCTCGACCGAAGCTGCGGAGCGACGGCGCGCAATCCACGCCGCAGTCCTGGCCACGGCATAGACCAACGCCATGATGATGACGATAAGAGCGGAGCAGGGCACTTCGATGTAGCACGCCGCGAGCAGTCCGCCGATGCAGCACACCAGCGACACCGCGCCCGATGCGACCATCAGACGGTTGAGGCGGTGATAGCGCGTCTCGGCTATCATCTGCGGCAATGAAAGCATCGACATGAGCAACATCACGCCGACGAGCTTGATTGTCAATACTATTGCTACGGCGGTGAACACCGTCATGACTGTGGTGATGAACGCTGTAGGCATGCCGCTGACGCGGGCGAAGTCGCGGTCAAACGCACACACTACTATCTTGTGGTAGAACGCCGCTACGAAGGCTATGAGCAGAAGGGTGAAGATGGCGAACGTCACGATATCGCCTTGTGAAATGGTAAGTATGTTACCGAAAAGAAATGAGTTGAGTTCGGGCACATAACCCGGCGTCAGAAACACGAACAGCACGCCGACGGCCATGCCGAGCGACCATACTACCGCTATCGCCGAGTCCTCGCGCACGTTGTGGCGGGAGGAAACCCACTCAACCCCCACTGATGAGCCGACGGCAAACACCCCGGCCATCAGTATGGGATTAATGCCTGTGAAATATCCGAGGCCGAGACCTCCGAAGCAGGCGTGGGTAATGCCACCCGCTATGGCCACGAGACGCCGCGCGAATATATAGGTGCCTATCACCGATGAAGCCACGGCTATCAGTGATATGCCTATAAGAGCGTTGCGGAAAAACTCGTAGTCAAGCAGGTCCATTATCGTGAATTTGTAACTTGAGAGTCAAGTATATATTGAAAATTATTTTACAACTTTCTCTACGCGTGAGCCCTGACGGCGGATGTAGATACCGTTGGCGGGATTGTCGACCCTGATACCCTGCAGGTTGAAGTATTCAACGGGTGCGTTGTTGTCGTCAGCGTCGATGTCGGCTACGCCTGAGTTGCCGTTGCCAAGTACCACATCAATCGCGTTGGAGGCCGCTGATTTGAGGCCGTCGTTGTCTACAGCCACTACCGAGTAGCAGAATTTATCCTTGTCAGCGGGAAGATTCTCCACGCGCATTGAGGTAGCGCCCTTGGTTGAAACGCCGTTGTATGCTGCCAGAGGTGCAGTGCCTTCACTTGCGTAGTACACTGTGAAGTCGTCGATAGCGAGGTTGCCGTACTTCTCTTTGTTGTAGACGAGCTTGAGCTGGTGCACGCCGTTGCTGTTGAGGGTATAGTTGACAGTGGCGCCTTTCTGGCTGTTCCACGAGGTGAAGTCAGTAAGCTTGGTTTCCACGCCATCCTTCACAGCGAAGAGCGTTGCGGAGCTCTGGTCCTGATTGCTGCTTCCCATCCACTTGGCCCAGAATGAGATGCGGGTGATGGGGTAGTCATATTCGGGAGTCATTACCCAGTAGCCGCTCTCCATGCGGAGTGAGGGGATTGACTCTCCGTAGTTGTCGGTGGTGGCGTAAGATTTACGGGCGCTTGTAGTCCAGCCTTCGGCATTGGTGATTGAGCTGTCTGAACCGAAGTCGTTCGAGTTGCTGCCTTCAACGATTTCGCCGTAAGTGCTTACTGTCAGCAGATAGTCGGTAGCGCCTTCAACCGAGCTCCATGAAGCTACGAAGTAGTCGGGACCGATTTCAGTGTCAAGGGGCACGAACGCTACGGGCGAATCGAGAGTGGGTGCACCGCCGCATACGTCGAACGTGATTATGCCGTTTTTCTCCGTGATATTGGTCAGGGGGATGCCGAGCGAAACGCCGGCCCATGTCTTCATGTTAGGTGTGGTATTGTCGGTAAACGAAGTGTAACGTCCTCCTGTGCCGGGGAATGCGTAGCCGCTCATTGCGGTCTCGCTGGTGCCGTTGGGGTTGTTGTTGGCTTCCTCGATGTCGACATACTGGTGGCTCTTCGTATTGTTGACAGCATTTTGTGACCACACTGAAGCGTTGTAGTCGATGTGCCATATCAGCATACCGTGACCGGGAAGGTATTTGTCCCAGTTGCTCTGCTGACGGTTTTCGAGCAGGAAGAATTCAGTGTTCTTTGCGGTGGGGATTATACAGCCGTAGTTGCTGCTCTCGATATGTTCGAGCGATACGGTGCGGGGTGTCTTGTCGAGCACGAGGGGGTCAATCCAGCCCATTGCGTTGCGTTCGAATATCGAGTAGGTGGGAGGTGTGCAACCATCGTTGTTGTAGGGGCCGTAGTCGAGCACTGACCATGAGGAAGGGGTATAATTCTCGGTACCGTACTGATCAGCAGTGTGGTAAAGGTCGGGCAGACCCATCACGTGAGAGAACTCGTGGACGAATGTGCCGATACCGTCAGGTCGGTTGTATTCCCATTCGTTGGAGCAGGCGTAGCGGTTGATTCTCACACCGTCGAGGGTCAGAGATTTTCCGGCTGAGGAAAGCTCCCACTGGTGAGGCCACACGCAATTGCTACCGCCGTAGCTTGCTTCGCCCTGACCGGCATAGATAACGAATACGTTGTCGACATAGCCGTCGCCGTCGGTGTCATAATCCTTGAAATTGATCTGGCTGTCAAGACCTTTACAGCCGTCGACAATCATCTGCGGAGCGTTTTTATCATCGCCGAAGTAATCGTTGCCGCCGTAATATGCCTGATTCTGGGGGAGGGTTACGGGACCATATACGTCAAAGTCGGGGGTAAACAATCCCATCGAAGCGTCGGTAAACCAGTCGAGTGCCGAGCCGGTGCCGCCGTTTTCGCTGAATCCCTTCTGGTTGATCATGCGCTCGAAGTAGGCTGAAGCTCCTCCGGAGTAGGTTGTCTTGAATTTCACGTCGGTGTACTCCACGAGGATGATAAGACCCTTGGGTGAACCGGTGCGGGGATAGGCCGAGTTGGCGAAGAGTCCTACGCCCGACTGGGGAATCGACGAAACCGAAGCGTTGGCACGCGGTGCGAGGCTGCGGGGCTCGGAGCGGCGGTTGAGGGGCGACATTTCGGCTGTCAGAGCGCCTGCTTCGGCGAGTTTCTCGCGGTTGATGCTTGCGAGAAATTCTTTCTCGGCGTCGGTGCGCGCCGCTACGTTGGCGGCTTTTATATTTGATGCTTTTGCAAGGCCGGTGTTGGCATCGACCTCGGCAAAGTAATATCCGTTAACCTCGTTACCTAAGACCATGCGGCCGTCCTCGGTGAGGAAAAATTTGAAAAATTCATCGCCGGCACGGGTGAGGGTCACCTCGGTACCGTCAGGTTGGGTTGCAGTGAATGTAAGGCGTTTGGCCGGAACAGCGTTTGCACTCATGGCTGTGATGAGGGCACCGGCCGCTACTAAATGTTTTAACTTTTTCATGTTGAGTATGATAATGTTTATTACCTGTATATTTATTTAGTTTTAGTAATTGTCGGAATGTGACGATTGCTCTAATTCTCTGTTTTTTAATGGCAGAAAGTTGCAAAGATAACAATTATCCCTGCAACTTTGAAATATTTTCAGGTTTTTAACCTTTATAAATGATGCATATTTTGCATATGCAGAAAATGGAAACAGACTCAGCGTAAACCAATTTTCAACATCCGTTGATTAACTGCTGAATATCTGCTTATTAAGTCTTAATATCTGCTTATTAACTGCTTATAATAGGGGTGCGACTTAATGTGGAGCGACGGCGGCCTCGCGTGCCTCGCGCACTATCAGCAGCAGTTCGTCGCTGACTTCGGGGGGGAGGGGTATATGGCGCAGCTGCAGCGAGCGTGCCCATCCCGCTATGTCGGAGGGGATGAGGGTCAGGAGTATGTCGCGGAATTGCTCGGTCTCCTCGCCGGTGTAGTCCTCGCCGCTGCGGTTGGCGTAGATGTCGAGCTCTTCGTCGTCGTAATATTCTATCTCGGTTGAGACGGCCGTGGAGAGTGAATCCTTCTCGCAGGTGAGGTGCATGCCGCAGCAGCCGGAGTCGTTGTCGGCGTCTGCCGGGGTGGCGTTGTCTGCCTCGGTGTCAGCGGTTTGTGGCTGTCGGCGGCGACCGCCGCGGTCAAGCAGGTAGATCAGTGCGCCCCCTGCCACGAGTATGGCTAATATGATTGCGGCTGCTATCATAACGGTGTGGCGCTTGAGAGTCCAGAATTGTCAATGTCGGTGAGCGGGGTGTCATCGTCGGGGCCGTCGGCATCGGCGTCGGTCAGTGTGAATCCGGCGCTTGCGAGGTCGTCCCAGAATCCCGGGTAGGACTTGCTCACCACCTCGGCGTTGCGTACCACGATGCCGGGTATCAGCACAGCGGTGGGGGCGAAGGCCATAGCCATGCGGTGGTCATCGTAGGTGTCGATGGCCGGCCGCTCGAATATGGGGTGACGCGCTCCGTTCCACACGAGTTCGGAGTCGTTGCGTATCTCCACTATTATGCCGAATTTATCGAGTTCGGCGCGCAGTGCCTCCAGACGGTCAGTCTCCTTGACACGCAGCGATTTGAGTCCGCGCAGGTGGAAGGGTATGCCGAGCATGGCGGCGGTGACGGCAAGTGTCTGCGCCAGGTCGGGAGTGTCGACGAGGTCGGTCTCGAACCGCGAGAACTGTTCGGGAGTGGGCGCCACTTCGAGAGCGTCGGCCACATCCTCTGACTCGGAGGTGGCTACGCCGAGCATGTCGAAGAGTCGGGCGCAGGCGCTGTCGCCCTGCAGCGAGGGGAGGCGCAGCGAGGGGAGGGTCACGAATCCTGCCGTAAGTGCCGCTGTCTCATACCAGTAGGATGCGGCTGACCAGTCGGGCTCGGCAACGGTATCTCCCGCCTTGGAGTAGGGTACTGGGGCCACGACAATATCCTCGAACGGTGCGTCAAACTCTACCTGCGCTCCGGCGCGGCGCATCAGTTCGGCGGTCATGTCGATATAAGGTTTTGACATCAGCATCCCTTCGAGGTGGAGGGTCAGGCCCTCGGTCATGACGGGCGCTGTCATCATCAGTGCCGATATGAACTGCGAGCTTACCGAGGCGTCGATGCTGATGCGTCCGCCGCGCAGCTGACGGCCGTTGATATGCAGCGGCAGGTACCCCTCGCGGTCAAGGCACTCGATGTCGGCGCCGAGGGCGCGTAGCGAGTCGATGAGTATTCCCATGGGGCGCTGACGCATGCGCTCGCTGCCGTCGACCACGGCGCTGATGCCGGGGCGCGAACTGAGGTAGGCGGTGATGAAGCGTGTGGCAGTGCCGGCGGCGCCGGTGTTGACCGTAATCTCACCGTTGGCTTCGGCCGCCAGTCGGAGTGCCTGCGCCAGAAGTCGGGTGTCGTCGCAGTCGGCTATGGTCAGTTCGGAGGACGCGTCGGGAGTCAGGGCGTTGATTACGAGCATGCGGTTGCTGATGCTCTTGGAGAGTGGCAGATTGACGGTTGCCATCATCATCTCCTCCGGCGGGAATATTCGGTAGTTCATATCGCTTTTGTTTTGCAGTGGGGTGGTTGCTGAGGCGCTGTTGCTGATTGGGGCGCATCGCAGCCTGTATGTTTGTAAAATCTCAGGCTTCGGCCGGGTGGCGCTCAAGCGCGGCGGCTATGCGTGCGAGGCTCTCGTCGATGACGCTGCGCGGCGTGGCCACGTTCATGCGCATGAACCCTTCACCCTCGGTGCCGAACATGGCGCCGTCGTTGAGGGCAAGGTGGGCTTCCTTCACGAAAAATTCATTGAGGCGGTCGTGGTCGAGGCCGAGCCCGCGGCAGTCGAGCCATATGAGGAACGATGCCTGCGGACGGTACACTTTTATCCGCCCGTCGGATATGCGCTCTATCTCGCCGGCGGCATGGTCGATGTTGGCCTGTATATAGTCCAGAGCTTCCGAGAGCCATTCCTCGCCGTGGTTGTAGGCGGCGATAGTGCCGATGGTGGCGAAGCAGGTGGGGGCGTTGAATTCGTTATTCTCCATCCAATCGAAGAAGTTGTCGCGCAGCGCTTTATCCTTGATTACGCACCATGAGCTGACGAGCCCGGGCACGTTGAATGTCTTGGAGGGGGCGCCGAGCATGATGCCGGTGCGGCGGGCGTTGTCGCTCACCGAGAGGTAGGGAATGTGTGGCTCGCCGTTGAGCATGAGGTCGCCGTGTATCTCGTCGGAAACTACAATGACCCCCTCGGCGGCGCATATATCGGCAACGCGGGCGAGCGTTTCGCGGCTCCACTGTATGCCAATTGGGTTGTGGGGGTTGCAGAGTATCATCATGCGAGGGTGCTCGCGTCGCACTATCTCTTCGAGTCCGTCGAGGTCCATCTCGTAGTTGTCGTCGCGGCGTATCAGCGGGTTGTTGAGGGCCACGCAGCCGTTGCTCTCGACGAGGCGACGGAAGGGATGATAGACGGGCGGTTGTATCACAATCTTGTCGCCGGGCTTGCAGAATCGGTTGATTACGAAGCCTATACCCTTCACTATGCCGGGGATGTAGGTCATCTCGTCGGGCGTGGCGGTGAAGTTGTGGCGGCGCTGCAGCCAGCCGGCGATGGTGGGGAAAAAGTCGTCGGGCACCGAAGCGTAGCCGTAGATGCGGTGGCTTATGCGCTGCTGCAGTGCTTCCGTTATTTCAGGGCACACGGTGAAGTCCATGTCGGCAATCCACATAGGTAACAGATTGTCGCAGTCAAACCATTTGTTGAGCTCGCAATACTTTATTGCGTCGCTGTGCGATCGGTCGATAATTGAGTCAAAGTTATATTTTCCCATTGCGGTAGGTTGTGATGGTATTGTAATCCGATTACAAAGATAATGAAAAAATGGAGACTTTCTGATTGAATTGCTTGATATGGTAAAAACTATTTCCTAATTTTGGGATATATAATGCAGCGGTTGCCTCCCGATTGGGGGGTAAGTGGCGCAGCAGAAGTGATACACGCAAGTGAAACTATTTAAAATTTAACGTCATGGTCATAGAGGAAATACTCAATTACAACAAGAATTTTGTGGAGAGCAAAGGCTATGAGCCTTATATCACCAACAAGTATCCGGACAAGAAGATAGCCATACTCTCGTGTATGGACACCCGCCTTACCGAACTGCTCCCTGCCGCCCTGGGCATACGCAACGGCGACGTGAAGCTTATAAAGAATGCGGGCGGTATCATATCCCACCCCTTCGGGTCGGTGATACGTTCGCTCATGGTCGCTATCTATGAGCTTCATGTGGAGGAGGTTATGGTGGTGGCTCACAGCGACTGCGGCGCGTGCCACATGAGTGCCGAGAGCATGATTGAGCATATGCTCCAGCGCGGCATCAAGCAGGAGACCATCGACATGATACGTTTCTGCGGCATTGACTTCGAGAAGTGGCTCTACGGCTTCGGCGACACCCGTAAGAGCGTGATTGACACCGTTGAAGCTATCCGCAACCACCCTCTCATCCCCCACGACATAACAATCCGCGGCTTCATCATCGACTCCACCACCGGCGCCCTCACCGAAGTCGAGTGCTGACAAGTAGGAAATTGACGGTGTAGTCAATCAGCTGGCCACCCATCAGTATCAGTATTGCCGAGGTGGGGAGCATGAGGCGGCCGAAATCGTTTTGCGCATAGAGTAATACCGACAGCAGGCTGCCACCTCCGAGCATGAGTATCAGGAAGTTGACGAGCGAGAAGCGCCGGCGCACTATCCATATCGCTACGAAAGCGATGGTATAAAGCATGACTACCAGGTCGTTACAGATATTTTTAACCGGACCCTGAGCGTGGAAACTGTCGACGATTCGCTTCACGATGTTGCTGTACCACACGTCGGGATGCTCATGTTTCACCCGCGCGGCGTATCGGTCAATGTCGCTGTAATTCATAATGCAACTGTCGACAAGTATATCAAACTCAGTGTATTGCATGAGTATGTATTGCTCGGAAAGTCGGTCGCCCTCCTTCCGGTGGCTCTGCATCACGCGCAGCGCCTCGGGGTTGTCTGCGAGCAGCTCGGGGTATATGTCGTTGAACTCGCGCGCCATGTAGTAGTTATTGACTATCGACACGGTGGAGATGGTGGAAACACCCGTGCGGCTTTCCATCTCGTCGACATACAGTTTGTAGACAACGCCGGTGGGTATGAGCGTCAGCAGCAGCCACAGCACCTGACGGCGATATTTCTTCATGAACACCCCGGTCACGGCGAGTCCTACGATAGCCATAGCGAGAATAAGGAGCGACGGCCGCAGCATGATTTCAGTCAGTGTAAGCAGCGCTATTGCAACGCCGTAGCCGAGCCGCGCACGTTGCAGGAATCGCCACACGCAGTAGGTCCACAACGACGTCAGGCTGAATGCAAGCGCCTCAGTACCAAGCAGATTTAAGGTGTTGACAATGGGGTAGAACAGGAAGTAGAGAAAGATGGTGAACCATGCCACGCGGCGGTTGGAGATGACGCTGCGTATCATGCGGCTGAACGGTATGCCGCACGCATAGAACACCACGGTCTGCAGCAATAGGGGGAACAACGCCCAGTGCTCCTGCCCGAAAATCAGTCGGCCCAGGCCGATTACGGCGGGGTAGAGCGGCGTACGGAACGTGTCGATGTCGCCGTGGCGGGTGCATCCGTTCCATGCTCCGATGTAGGACGGAGTGTCGGCGTTGTAGACCAGACCTTTAAGAGCTATTATGGCCGCAAGCATCAGTAGGCTCAGGGCTATGGCTACGCAGAGCGGATTGAATCCCTGAAGCCAACGCAGCGCGCGGTTGCTTGATATATTGCTGTTTGTATCGATCATATCAGTAGATGTCAAATTCTATCTGTTTTCCTGATTCTAAATTATATCCGTTATATCATATATTCACAACGAGTATTCACAACGAGTATATCATATATTCACGACGAGATAGGTGATATAGCCCGCGTAGCAGAGCGCGAATACCGCTCCTTCGGCGCGTGTGATGGTGCGGCGTCCGAAGAGCCAGCCGCAGGTGAGGAAGAGCAGCGATGCGCCCATAAGTGTCAGCAGGTCAACGTTGCCGATGCCTCCTAACGCTACGGGGTGGACGGTGGCCGTCGTTCCCAATACCAGGAATATGTTGAAAATGTTGGAACCTATGACGTTGCCCACGGCCATCGACGTGCGACCCTTGCGCGCCGCCACGATTGAGGTGGCGAGTTCGGGGAGCGATGACCCGGCGGCGGCGATGGTCAGTCCGATTACGGCATCGCTGATACCCATCATCGAGGCTATGCCCGATGCTCCTGATACGAAGCGGTCACCACCGATTATGAGCATTGCAAGACCGCCGGCTACCCATATGACGGCTTTGAGCGGTTTAAACTCTTTCTTCGCGGCGTTGTCGGCGGCGAGTGGTTCGTCGGGCCCTGCATTTTTTGCGGCCGCGAAGGTGTACCACATGAATATGCCGAAGAAAATCAGCAATATAAGTCCTTCGGCACGCGATACTGTGGCCGTTGCGTCGCCGTCGAGCAGCGGCGTGTTACCGAGAATGAGCAGTACGAGTGACGATATTATCATCATCGGTATCTCGCGGGTCATGACGGTGCGCTCTATCACTATGGGGCGCACTATCGCCGTGATACCTACGATGGCAAGTATATTGAATGTGTTGGACCCCACCACATTACCTATCGCCATGCCGGAGTTGCCGTTGATGGCTGACAGCACGGAGATGACGAGTTCGGGGGTGGAAGTGCCGAATGCTACGACCGTCAGACCGACCACGAGGTCGGAGATACCAAGTCGGCGGGCTATGGCCGACGCTCCGTCGGTAAGGGCGTTGGCGCCGACAAGTATCAGCACCAATCCAACTACTATATATATAATATCGAGAAACATAATGAAGTTAGTGTTTTAAAGGTTGGGGAGTGCGGCCGAGGACGAGCATTGCTTTGTGGGGGTGTGCGGCCGAGGACGGCCCCACCACGGTGTTGAGCATTGCTTTGTGGGAAGTGCGGCCGGGGACGGCCCCACCACGTTGTTTGAGCATTGCTTTGTGGGAAGTGCGGCCGAGGACGGCCCCACCACGGTGTGCGGTAGCCCAATTATGAATTATGAATTATGCATTATGAATTATGAATTGCGGCAGTCCAAGGGATGTCGCCTATGCCGGCGATGAAGTTGCAGTGGCGGCTGAGTATGAACAGGTAGTCGCTGAGGCGGTTGATGTAGCGGAGCACGGCGGGGTCGACTTCGTTGCTGAAATCAAGAATGCGGCGCTCGGCACGGCGGGCAACGGCGCGGGCCACGTGGGCGGCGGCGGCCGATGCAACCCCCTGCGGCAACACGAAGCAACGGAGCGCGGGCACTTCGGCGTCGAGCGCGTCGATGGTTTGCTCCAGAGTGGCGAGCGAGGCGTCGAGCCGGGGAGTGAGCCGGAGGGTCATCTCCTCGTTGCCTGCTGCGAGATAGCTGCCTATGTCGAAGAGACGGGCCTGAATGTCGGTGAGCAGCGTGCGGTCGTCGGCGGTCAGCGGGTCGGAGGCAATGAGCACACCGATGAAAGAGTTGAGTTCGTCGACAGTGCCGTAGGCCTCGATACGGGCCGAGTTCTTGGCCACGCGTGTCCCGTCGACGAGCGACGTAGTGCCCTTGTCGCCGGTGCGGGTGTAGAGAGCTGATTTTTTCATTGGTCGTTCTTTTCTGATTCCAGCTCGGTGACGGCGATAAGTTCCAGTCGGGTAGCGCTTTTCTTGATAATCTCGAAGCGGAGATTGTCGAGAATGATTACTTCGCCCTCCTCGGGGATAGCCCCGGTGGTGTGGAGGATGTAGCCCATAAGAGTCTGGTATTCATCGTCCTCGGGTATGTCGAGATGGAAAGTGTCGTTGAGAGTGGTGATTTCGATGCGGCCCGAGAACTCGTAGGAGCCGTCGGGGAGTCGTCGGGCGGTCAGGCGCGCGTGGTCATGCTCGTCCTGAATGTCGCCGAAAATCTCCTCCACGAGGTCCTCGAGAGTGACCATGCCCGAGGTGCCTCCAAACTCGTCGACCACGATAGCCATAGAGCGCTTTTCGGAGAGCATGCGGCGCATCATCTTGTTGGCGAGCACCGTTTCGGGCGCGAAAATCACCTCCTTGAGGCGGGTGCGCCAGTCAACGTCGGTGTGGAAAAGTTCCGACACGTGTATGTAACCGAGGATATTGTCGATATCCTCCTTATAAACAATGATTTTGGAGCGGCCCGACGACACGAAGAGGCGGCACAGCTCGTCGCGGTCAACGCGGTCGATGTCGACGGCAAAAATCTCGTTGCGCGGCGTCATGCAGTCGCGCAGGTGGGTGTTGGAAAAGTCGAGCGCGTTGTGGAATATCTTCACCTCGTTCTCCACCGTCTCCTTCTTCTCCTCCACGTCGTCGATGGTGCGTTCGAGATACTGGTTGAGGTCGCCTACTGAGAGAAGTCCTGAAGCGGCCTGCTCGTCGCTCACGCCGAAAAGGCGCATCAGCGAGCGCGACAGCCAAGTGGTGAAAAGCGATATGGGATAGAGGATTGCGTAGATTACGAGCATGGGCAACGCGAAGAATTTGAGCGACGCGTTGGGGTTGATGCGGAAGGTGGTCTTGGGCAGGAACTCGCCGGCAAGGAGTATCACGCCGGTCGATACGAGTGTCTGTATTATCAGCACGGCAAACTCGCCCATGCCGGCATCGATGAGCGGCTGTTCAAGAAACTTGGCGAAGCCCATACCGTAGATGACAAGGGCTATATTGTTGCCTACCAGGATAGTGGAGATGAAAAACTCGGAGTGGCGGTAGAATATGTTGAGCGCGCGGCTTATGGGCCCTCCCTTGTTGACGTCGAGTTCGGTGCGCACCCTGTCGGCGGTGACAAATGCAATCTCGACACCTGAGAAGAGCGCCGAGAAGATGAGTGAGACAAGCGTGATGATTATCCAGATGAAGTCCATAATTGATGTCGGTTACTTTTTAGAGGGGGAGGTTTTTGGGGCGGGTGTGGCTTTTTGCGGAGCGGATGACGCCGACTGCGCGGGCTGCGCCACGGGGCGACCCGGTTGCGCACCTGTCGAGGGCTGTTGCGTAGCGGGTTGCAGGCGGTTGGTTACGTCAACCGGCTTGGGATTGTTCTGCCCTTCGACATGTCCGCCGGGTAGCACGTGGGGCGGCGCGGGAGCCGGGGCGTAGCCGTCGCGCGGGCGTGGCGGACGGCGGCGCAGTTCGCCGGTTGCCAGAGTGTCGGGCACGGTGGCCGCCGAGTCGGAGGGAGCCTCCTCGCTGCGGTCGCGGTTGAGTTCGGCCGCGGGTATTATCATTGACGGGCGGTAGACTTCGTATTCCGAGATGCGTTCGTCTGACACGAAGCCGTAGCCCTCGATTATCTTGTCGGACTTTTCGATGTGGATGAATGAGTCGGAGTACATCTTGTGCTCGGCGGTGTTCCAGAACAGGTGCTGGGTGACGAAGCGGTCGCCCGACTCGTTGTTGATGCGCACGTTGCCGATGAGTTCCCACAGTTTGGGCACGCTGAGATATACGGCCGAGTCACATTCGAAGGTGGATATGATGTTCATATCGTTGTCAAACTTCTCGCCGTAGATGCCTTCGGGAAACTTCCAGTTGGGTTCCTTGGCCTCGTCGTAGATGTACCATTTGGTGGCCTCGATGTAGTAGCGCACGTAGCCCGAGTCGGAGACGTAGGAGGTGGCATCGTCGGTAAACATCGTCGGCGTCGTCTCCGGGTCGTAGTCGATTTCAGCGAAATGTTCCTGCTCCGGTTCGTGTGTGGTGAAGGCTACGACGGCTGCTGCGGCAATGATAATCAGTGCCCACCATCGTTTTTTCTGCGGCAGAAATTTCTTCAGTGATTTCGACATATTTTAATGCGGGCGCACAAGCGTGTGTGCGTTCCTGTTGTATATGTTCCTGTAATCCCGTATATACTCCTATATATATCTGTATATAAAGTATTACATAATCTTGTTTTGCCAGAACCAAAGCTCGTTGAAGTTGATGCCGAGCGTCACCTGGAAGTAGTTCTCGGTAACGAGTTTCATAGGCGATGACTGGCGGTGGCGGTACTCGAAGCCGAGGTTGACCACGGTCTTGGTGAAGCGGTTGATGGTCGTGGGGAGCCCGAAACCGAACGACACGCCGATATCCTTGACATTGTTGTCGCCCACCATGATGTAGTCATGGTTGTAGAGCGCACCCACGCGGTAGCGCACTCGCTGCAGGTAGCTGCCGCGGGCATCGGGCATGTATTGCAAACCGAGGTTCACTTTCCAGCGGTTGTCAAACTTAGTGGCCTCGAAGCCCTCTATTGTGCCCACCTTGGCGTCGCGCCAGGGCTGGTAGGTGAAGTCGACTTCGGCCATCAGTTTGTTGTTCCACTGGTAGTTGAGGCCCACGCCGTAGGTCGCGGGGCGGGAGTAGTTGCCGTTGAGATGCTGGTAGCCGATGGTGTCGGGCTTGGAAGAGGTGTTGCTCACGTCGTAATATACGCCGTAAGTCTTGCCGCGGAAATCCTTGCCGGGGGAGTAGACCACACCGATGGTGGCGCGGTTGCGCGCGCCTATGTTCCATGAATACTGGGCGCCGAAACGCAGGTAGTAGTCACGTATCTGGAGCACTTTCTCAAAGAGTGTTGTCGATGAGTTGCTGGTGGTCAGGTAGGTGTCGTTGATGAGATTGCCGAAGAGGTAGGAGATGTTGGCACCGATGGTGAATCCCTTGAAGAGGCGTCCGCTGACACCGACGTAGAGTTCGTTGATGGTACCGCTGCCCTGGTGGGCCTCCTCGCCGTTGACTATCTCCTCGCCGAATGCGTAGCCCGACTCGGAGTAGGGGAGGAAGCCAACGCTGCCACCCATGTATTTGCCGAGGGGGAACTGTATGTTGAGGTAGTCGAGACCGCCGGTCAGCTTGTTGCCTGACTCGGAGCCCTGCTTGAGGTTGACGCTCTTGAGGTCGACGCCCATGTCGAAAAGGAATGTGAGGGTGTCGATAGCGGCGTATGAGGCCGGGTTCATGGAGTTGATCTGACGGCCGTTGTTCATACCGTAGCCCACACCTCCCATAGCGCGCTGTGCCGAGGTGGCATGGTCGTTGAGCATACCGTAGCCGAAGCGTGAGTAGGGTGACACTACGTTGTCCTGAGCCTTGGCAGTCATGGAGCAGATGGCCATGAGCGCCACGAGGGCCGTCATAAATACCGTATTATTGCGGATTGATTTCATTATATTGTAATATTCTGTTAAGACCTCTGTTGACGAGCAGCGGGCACAGCTTGGCGTCGATGTCAAGTGCGCGGGCCACTTTTTCGCTCCATCCGCCGGTAAGGAGCGTCAGCCCCTCGCCGCCGAGCAGCGTATGATAATATTTCACTTCGGCTACCACTCCGTAGAAAGCTCCGGCACGCATGGCCGAGTCGGTGGAGTAGCCGCAGACAGGAGTATCGCCGGCGCTTGCCACGTCGGGCAAAGCCTTGGTGAAGGTGAACATGGCGCGCAGGCGCATGCCTATGCCGGGCGCGATGTTGCCCCCGAGGAAGTTGCCGTCGGCGTCGATACGGTCGTAGGTGACGCAGGTGCCGATATCGGCCACGAGCAGTTCCCTGCCCGGGTAAAGGGTGAAGGCACCCACGGCTGCGGCTATGCGGTCAACGCCGAGTGTGAGCGGCGTGGCGTAGCGGTTGCCTATGGGCAGCGGGGTGGAGGCGGTGAGTGTCAGCAGTTTCACTCCACGCTTTGCAAGCATCTCCTCAAGCCCGTCGACGTCGCCGGCGACAGTGCATATCGCGGCCCTGTCGAATGTGAGCTCACCGACGGCACGCAGCAGCGTGGCGTTGTCGGCATTGAAGAGTGTCGAGGTGGCGACAGGCTCGGAGCCTTCCCAAAGAACCAGTTTGGTGGTGGTATTCCCTCGGTCTATTGTGAGATTTATCATTGATATTGCATGTTACCCGCTCCCCCTTGCGGGGTTACGGCCGGCATCCCGAAAGTTGCCGGGGGTTAACGTGACTGTTTCAAATTCAACCGACAAAGTTAATAAAATTGATTAATTCAACTCTAAAAAAATCGTTAATATTATCAAAGTATATTATAATTTGTGTCGGAATAAGAAAAAACTTCGGTTTAGTTGTTATATCTTTGCATGATGTTTAATCCGGTTTTTATCGTGATTGAATAATCATGGTAAATAAATGTAGTTGCGATTGTGATATTTTTCAATTTTATCGTTGCTGCAAATTATCGGAAATATAAAAAAAATCAAAAATATGACATTTGAAGAATTAGGAGTCAGCGAGCCGCTCATGAAGGCCGTGGAAGAACTTGGATTTGAACAGCCTATGCCCGTGCAACAGCAGGTGATACCCCATCTTCTGAGCAAGGAGGGCGACGTCGTGGCCCTCGCACAGACAGGCACAGGCAAGACAGCCGCATTCGGACTCCCGGTGCTGCAGCGCATCAATCCCGACGACCACACTCCGCAAGCGCTCATCCTTGCACCGACGCGTGAGCTTTGTCTGCAGATTGCATCGGACCTCGCCGACTTCTCGAAATACATGCCCGACGTGAAGGTGCTCCCCGTGTATGGCGGTTCGAGCATCGAGAGCCAGATACGTTCGCTCCGTGGCGGAGTGCAGATTATCGTGGCTACTCCGGGTCGTCTTATCGACCTTATCAATCGCGGCGTGGCTCGCCTCGACAACGTCCACACCGTGATTCTCGACGAGGCCGACGAAATGCTCAACATGGGCTTCCTCGATTCCATCAATGAAATCCTCGACCACGTGCCCGACAACCGCAAGATGCTGATGTTCTCGGCCACCATGCCTCCGGAAATCGGCCGCATAGCCAAGAAGTACATGCACGACCCCGTAGAGTTTGTGGTAGGCACCCGCAACGAGGGCGCTGCCAACGTCAAGCACGTCTACTACATGGTCAACGCCCGCGACAAGTACCTGGCGCTCAAACGTGTGGTCGACTATTACCCCAACATCTACGCCATCATCTTCTGCCGCACCCGCCGCGACACCCAGGAGATTGCCGACCGCCTATGTCAGGAGGGCTACAACGCCGAGGCACTCCACGGCGACCTATCGCAGCAGCAGCGCGACGTGGTGATGAAGAAGTTCCGCGAGCGCGTTGTGCGCATACTCGTGGCTACCGACGTGGCAGCCCGCGGTCTTGACGTCGACGACCTCACCCACGTAATCAACTACGGACTCCCCGAGGATACCGCCGTCTACACCCATCGCTCGGGCCGTACAGGCCGCGCCGGCAAGACAGGTGTGTCAGTCGCCATAATACACTCCCGCGAGAAAGGCCGATTGAAGGAAATAGAGCGTATCATAGGCAAGAAGTTCGAGCGCAAGGAAGTGCCTACCCCCGAGCAGATTATCGAGAAACAGCTTTACTCGCTCGCTGACCGCATCGAGAAAGTTGAGGTCAACGAGGCCGAGATGGAACGCTACCTGCCCGGCGTAATCAAGAAACTCGGCTGGCTCACCTCCGAGGATCTCATCCGCCGAGTGCTCTCGCTTGAGTTCCAGCGACTTCTCGACTACTATAAGGATGCTCCCAAAATCGACTTCATCGACGAGAAGCCGTCCAAAAAGGATAAGAAAGAACGCGAGCGCGCGCCCCGCGACGAGAAGGACAAGGACCGCCGCACCGCCGAGAAAGGCATGGAGCGCATCTATGTGAACCTCGGCAAGAATGACGGTTTCTACGCCGGCAACCTTATCGACATGCTCAACAAGAATATCGAGGGTCCGCGCGTCGATGTAGGCCGTATCGACCTTATGCCCGGCTACTCGCTCTTCGATGTCAGGAAGAAGGATGGCCACCGCGTGGTCAACTCCCTCAAAGGGCTCGATTTCATGGGCAAACGCGTGTATAGCGAAGTGGCCGAGGCCGACAAGGACTATGCCCGCGCCGCCACCCGCAAGGCCCGTGAGAGCTACGGCGACGAACCTTCCGCATCGTTCCGCGACAAGAAAGGTCGCTCCGCCGGTAGGAAATCTCGAAAAAAATAACCATCTTTGTAATTGACAACCGATTGACCTGTAATCCCCGCCCGGGGTGCAGGTTAATCTTTCAATAATTCCACACCCCTCTAAACGCGTTTCAACGATGTCACGGTACATACTATCACTGCTTCTTCTCCTTGGAGCCGCCACGGTGTCGGCGCAGATGACGCCACGCAGCGTCGTCATGACCGCCCCCGAAAAGGTGCAGCTCACGATTGACTCATCCACCATGCTCGACATGCTCGACTACTTCGACAGCGGCGTGGCCCGCACGATGAAGAACAAGACAGGCGAAGATGCCGTAATCACCTCCATGTCACCCTGGGACATAACGATACAGACAGGCGAGGCACGCTCGCTCACTATGGCTATCCTCCCTTACGGAAAGTCAGAGATAATCATGGTGATAGACCGTGTCGACACCCCTGCTCCCGATGCCGTGATTTCATTTTACGACTCGCGATGGAATGCTTTCGACACCCGCAAGATGCTGGCGATGCCTGCGCTTGCCGACTGGATTGGCAAAGTCACTCCCGAACGCCGTGCCGAGATTGAGAACGCGCTCCCGTTCCTGATGGTAAACGCTGCCTATGACCCCTCGACCAAAGTGCTGACGTTCACTCCGCAGCTCGGCGACTACATAGCCACCGAGGATGCCGACATGCTCAAGGCTGCCATCAAGCCGCAGCTCGACTACGTGTGGAACGGTAAATCATTCAAGCCCGTAAAGAAATGAGCCGCAAGCTATCAGTTGAGGAGACCGACGGCGGCGACAGCAAGTCGATGACCATATCGCAGCTGTGTACACTGCTGCAGAAACTGGTCAAAGTGCCGCAGGTGACCGATGTGTGGGTCGTGGGCGAACTGTCGGATTTCACTCTGCGCGGCGGCCATTGCTACGCCGACCTCGTGGAGAAGGATGACGACGGCAAGCCGGTGGCCAAGATACCGTTGCGCATCTGGAACTATATGTTCAACGCCATCAACGCCAAGTTTGAGCGTGGCACGGGCCAACCCATCGCCACGGGATTGAAAGTGAAGGTGTGTGTGGCGCCGAGCATCCACAAGCTCTACGGCCTCTCGGTGATAGCCAATGACATAGACCCGGCCTACACGATGGGCGACCTCCTGCGCCGACGTAAGGAGATTATCGACCGCCTCACCCGCGAGGGCATCATTGACCTTAACCGTCAGCTTGCATGGCCCGATGTGCCTGTGCGGTTGGCTGTTATCTCATCGCCCTTTGCCGCAGGCTACGGCGACTTCCTCAATCAGCTTTACAATAATGAGGCGCATATACGCTTCACGGTCAAACTGTTTGAAGCCATGATGCAGGGCGAACGTGCATGCCCGACTATCATTGCCGCTCTCGACCGCATAGCTGCCGAGGCCGACCAATGGGACGGCGTGGTGATAATACGCGGCGGCGGTGCGTCGCTCGACCTGCAATGCTTTGAAAACTATGACCTTGCGGCCACCGTGGCGCAGTTTCCTCTCCCCGTGATGATAGGTATAGGCCACGAGCGCGACATCACCGTGCTCGACTACGTGGCCAATCGTCGTGTCAAGACGCCGACCGCTGCTGCCGAGTGGTTTATAAAGCGTGGCGAGTCGTTGCTCAACCGGCTCAACTCCATAGGCAGTGCGCTGCTGCAGCGTGCCACCGATATGATGGCCGCCGAGAAGGAGCAACTGAGTTATTTTGAGGGGGTTATATCGGTGTTCCCGATTAATGCCGTGCGTCATGCCGACCAGAAACTGTTCAACAGTGCCGGACTGCTCTCCAATATCACGGCGCGCCGTATTATCCCCGCAGCCGAGAAAATCAACTCCATAGAGTCGCAACTCGCAGTCGCTGCCCGCGGTGTAATCATGGCCAACTCCGACAGGCTCACCTCGGCGGAGCGGTTGCTCAACGCGCTGTCGCCGCAGTCGGTGCTCGCGCGCGGCTACTCGGTGACCCGTGCAGCAGGCCGTATCATGACGTCGGCTGCCGATGTAGCGCCCGGTACGGAAATAACCACGCAACTTGCTTCAGGCGAGATAGTTTCGATTGTAAAATGACGAATCCTGTCGTGAAATAACTGAACTGAGCGCGAAATGACATGACTGACTGATGATTAGCACAACCAACAGATAATTAGCATAATCAATAGATAATTGTCATAACCAACTGACAAATAAAGGAATAACTCTCTTATAAAATCCCCGAAAATGGAAATAGCAAATACTCCCGTCAACGAACTTTCATATCGCGAGGCCGTCAACGAGCTCGACGCTATTCTGCGCGAAATGCAGAGCGACAACTGTGACATCGACAAACTATCGGCCATGACCCGCCGCGCCACCGAACTGATTGCGGAATGTCGTAACCGCCTGACAGCCACCGACGAAGAGCTTCGTAACATCCTCGCCTCCCTGACCCCGAAAGCCAACTAATTAATTTATTGTGCCCGATAACACGAATGGGCGATGTTGCAAAACATCGCCCATTCGTGTGTTGTTTGGTTGTGTATGTTGTAGTTACGGCTTGATTAGCAGGGCTGTTGCCTGAGCGGCGATGCCCTCCTTGCGGCCGGTGAAACCGAGGCGTTCGGTGGTGGTGGCTTTGACCGATACGCGGTCGGTAGCGAGTGCCATATCGGCGGCAAGTGTCTCTATCATCTGCGGAATGAAGGGGAGGAGTTTGGGCGCCTGAGCTATGATGGTGACGTCGACATTGGATATTGCGTAGCCGCGCGATGTTATCATCGCTACGACCTCGCGCAGGAGCACGCGGGAGTCTATGCCGTGGTATTTCTCGGCGGTGTCGGGGAAGTGATAACCTATATCACGCAGAGCGAGAGCGCCGAGCAGCGCGTCGCAGAGAGCGTGGATGGCTACGTCGGCGTCGCTGTGGCCGAGCAGTCCGAGTTCGTAGGGTATCTTGACTCCGCAGAGCCAGAGGTCGCGTTCGGGTGCAAAGCGATGCACGTCATATCCGTTGCCTATACGTATATCCATATTATTGTTGTATCGACTTGATTGTTATTAGCGGCGCTTGCCGAGGATTTCGCGCAGTCCGTCCATGTCAAACGACAGGGTGAAGCGGAGCGTCTGGTCGAGCGGCGATTGCTGCGCGGTGGCTATCATGTAGGAAGCGTCGAGACGGAGCACGTTGAGCGAGAAACCGGCACCGATTCCGAAATACTGGCGGTTGCCCTTGAACTGGCTCTCGTGGTAGTAACCCGCGCGCAGGAAGAACTGCTGGTTGTAGGAGTATTCCGCACCGAGCGAGTAGGTGATTTCGCGCAACTCCTCTTTGAAGCCGCCGGGAGCGTCGGAGAACGACTTGAATATACCCGAGATGGGCGACATGTCCTGCCAGTCCTGCAATGCGTCGAGATATTCGCGCTGGCCTTCGGAGTCGTCGGCGTAGTCGCTTTCACGCGGGCGGGCAGGCACGAGCAGTTTGTTGAGGTCGAGCGACAGCGCGAGGTTGTGATAGTCGGCCAGAGGGAACATGAATGTGGTACCGAGACGGAGGTTGGTGGGGAGGAACGCGGGGTCCTCGCCGTTGTTGTAGTTGACCTTGGTACCGATGTTGGAGATGTTCCATCCCCATGACCACTGACACTCGTTGCGGCCTACGATGGGATAGGTGGTGTAGTAACCGGAGATGTCGGCTGAGAATGCCGATGCGCCTACGGTCTGGTCGCCGGCGTAGGAGTTGGAGAATCCGAGGTCGGAGTAGATGTAGCGGAATACTACACCCATAGAGAATTTTTCCGAGAGTTTGCGCGAGTAGCCCACGTCAAACGACAGCTCGTAGGGGTTGAGGCTCTGGGTGGTGAGTCCGGAGGGGTCGTTGCTGTTGACCTCGCCGAGCGAGAAGTAGCGCAGGGACGCCGACACGGCCTGGTTGTCGTTGGAACCGAGTTTCCAGTAGCCCGACACGTTGGCAAGGAAGATGTCGTTGACAAGTTTGCGCAACCACGGGGTGTAGCTCAGTGACACGCCACCCTGCGAGTAGGCGAAAGCATACTTCGACGGGTTCCAGAACTGGGAGTTGACGTCGGGGTCGGTGGCCGCACCGAGGTCACCCATAGAGGCACCGCGGGCATCTGGAGCTATTGAGAGCGAAGTGACACCGGTTTCAATCGGGTTGAATTCGTTCTTGATATTATCGTCGGCACGTGATTCCGCAGGAATGAGGAAACACGCCGAGCCAAGTATTGCAGATGTGATAAGAGTCTTTTTCATATAATACTATAACTCCAAAATGCCGGATTTATTGTTGACGCAGCTATAAAAAAGTGCATGAGCCGGGATACGTGTAACGGCGTATTCCCGGCTCATGCATGTTATCAGGGCTGCTGCACCACGATGATGTCGATTTTCGCGGTGTAGCCGTAGAGGTTGCCCCCCTTGCAGATGGCATAGGCGCGGTAGACGCCGTCGGCCACGAGGTTGCCCTCGCCGTCGGTCAGATCCCACTCGAAGGGGAAGGTGACGTCGGCACGGGTGTAGACGGTGTTGCCCTGCTCGTCCTCGATGATGAGTCGTCCCGAAGGCTCGTCAGTGAAGCTGTGCTGCAGTTGCAGGGTGGCCTGAATGCGGGCGGGCTCTTCGGCAACGGTGAGCACGGGGTTGGCGCTGCTGTTGTTGATGATGAACTCGATGGTGCGCGATGTGCTGTTGCCGGAGTTGTCGCTGACGAAGAGTGTCAGCGAGTGGTGTCCGTCGGTTAACGATGTGAAGGGGTATTCTATATCATACGTGCCGTCGGAGTTGTTGTGGAGCGCGGTTCCTACTACGGGATAGTTGAGGTTGCCGTCGATGACTATGCGGCAACCGGTGCCGATAGTTCCGGTAGGGGTGTAGATACCGCTGCCCGGCTCGTCGACAGTGGCGTAGAGGGTGAAGTCCTGGCCGGAGATGTCGCCGTTGACAAACTGCGGGGTGTTGATATACATGCTCGTGATGACGGGAGCTTCGGTGTCGGGAGTTGTGCCGGCGATGGCTTCGGGGTCACACACCAGTGAGGTGGTGTAGGTTGTGGCGACCTCGCTGTTGTCGGGGAGCACTGCGGTGATGGTGGCGCGGTTGCAGGTAGCAGAGCGCATGGGCATCGGGGGGATGAAGCGGACGGAGAAACGTCCGTCAACCACCTTGGCGTTGGCTTCGAGAATCACGTCGTCGTCGCAGTGGATATTGAGCAGAGTATCTTTAGAGTCGTGACGATAGATTTCGCGCTTAATCGCTGCTTCGTAGAGGGTGAGCATTACATTGCCGTTGAACGAAGCCCAGGGTGTGCCGGGATTGGAGGGGTCGTTGACGTAGCCGGTGATGACGTTTTCGTTCACGGGGGCTATGGTGTGGGCGCCCTCCTCTTCGGTGTATGCCTCGCCGTTGACCGACTCGATGGTGATTTTATGGTCGGAGAGGTAGAGGGGCACTGCAGGGTCGCCGCAGAGGTTGTAGCATGAGGTGTTGATCATCAGCTCCGTATCGTTGCGGTCGAGCATGAGGTTGCGGGCTATGCGCTGTATGTCGCCTGTGGTTGTGCCTTTGGATGACTTGGCGAAGATGTCGGCCATAGCCTCCGAGAGGCTTTCGTTCTTGGGCTGGTAGGTCGAACGGCATGCGCCTATTGTAGCTATCGTGCCACCGTTGCTCTGGAGCACCATATCCTGCACGATTGATTGCTCGAGGCAGTCAAAACGGTAGGCATCGCAGGTGGCGAGCATGGCGAAGGGATAGTAGTCGTAGTTGGTCTCATGCACGTCGGAGAGGTTGTAAAGGTTGGACGAGCCGATGTAGTCGGGCTTGCCGTGGCCGGTGTAGTTGACATACATCACACCCTTCTTGAGGGCCTGCTTTATTACCTCGCGGGCAGTGTTGGCACGGCCGCGGGTGAGGGGATAGAGGGCGCTGTAGGCCTTGGTGATGGTCACGCCGGGGTTGTTGGCAAGGAACGAGTTGCCGGTCACTTCGCCGCTGTTGAGGTGCTGGTTGACGCCACCGTGGTCGGTGAGGATGAGCACGTGCTGGTAAATGTCGGATGAGGGGTTGTAGGTGAGATACTCGTATATCTTGTCTACAGCCTTGGCTGCCTGTGAATTGTCGGTGACGGGGAGACGGCCTACGTTGATGCACTGACGGGCGCCGGTGACAAATTCGCCGGCCGGTGGCATGTCGTCGAGCATACCGAAGTAGGCGTCACATGAGTAGCCTGTGGTGAGTGAGGTCATGGTCTTGTGGACGGGCGTGCCGTAGTTGAGCAGGAGTGCGCCGCGCTCCTTGAACGATGCGCCGGTGTCGGTGAGTCCGCGGTTGTCATAGAATCCGCCGCCGAAGAGGAGCAGGTGTTTCATCTTGTCGGGGTCGCGGTCGTAGAACATTTTCATGGCCTTGCGGATACCCCACAGCGAGGGGGTGCCTGAGGAGAACTCGTTGAAAATCTCCTCCTGGCGCAGCACGGTGACATCGTGGCCGAGGAGGTCGCGGTGGATCTGCGCCAGGCGTTCGGCCTGGTCAACGAATGCGTCGGCCGAGAGTATCACCATGTCGGGCACGTCATAGGCGTGAAGGTCCTGATTGTTTATTTCGCCGGCGTATTCCACCGAAATATGCTCTTTATCAGGGTTGAAAGCCATGATGCGACAGGGGGTGTCGATGGCGCTGTTTATCTTGTAGGCCTTGTCGTTGGTGAAGATTACGGTGCGCTTGGCGTAGTTGTAGATGGCCTCGTAGGGGCGCACGTCGTAAGGCTTGTCGACGTTCCATACCACTACTCCGGGGTCAACGTCCGATACCTCAATGATGCGTCCGTTGTCGAGCTGGTTGTCAAGCAGGAGCATTGACGGCATGTCGCCCAGATTGTTGTAGCGCTGGTAGGCGAAAGCGAGGCGGTCAACGGCTGCGTAGGTAGGGTCGGATTTGGGCGATATGCTGATTTCCACATCAAATGATGTAGTGGAACGGGGCATCTGGCATGAGAGATAGGAATCGGAGAAAGTGGCGTTGGTACTGAACTGTATGTATCCGTTGCTGCTGTCGAGCGATATGATGCGTTCCACGGTCTCGCCACGGTTGGGGTGCTTGAGTATGAACGAGGGGCTGCCTTTGCCGGTTGCCGCGATAATGTCGTGGAAAATGACTCTTGAATAGGTGGTCGTCGAGCTGTCGAAATAGAGGTCGGTGATGGGGAATGAATATTTCTGGGGCTCTCCGTCCTGCGAGAAGTCGCGGCCGAAGTAGAGCTGTCCCTGACGCACGGGCGTGGTCACTTCCTCTTCGACGTAGCTTACGTCCCAGTGATAGTTGATGAATGGAGAGGAGACAATCGGTTTGTAAGGTATCCGGGCGAACTCCTTTACGGGCTGCGAGTCGGTGATGAAATAGTAACCGGCGTCGGCCACATTGTTGCGCTCCACGTCGGGGCATGCCGACACCGAAGCGGGCTTAGTGGCGTAATATACCAGCGACGGACGGCAGTTTGCCTCGCCGTAGAAGAGCAGGCGGTCGTCGCGATATACGACGGGTTGCTGCGGCAGGTCGTCGGGGACGGAGGCGTCGAGGAGCTCCGATACTTCGCCCACGCCGCCGAAACCGTAGACGGTCACGGCCGAGGGGTCGTTGAAACCCCATTCGCTCAATTGCTCGCGGGTGATTTGCTGGATACCGGTCTCGTTGACGCGTATCTTTACCCAGCGGCCCGATGAGAGTACCGACGAGGATGTATAATGTGAGGCCTCAACCGCCGATGCGGTGGCCGGAATGAGTGCGCAGAGTGCTGCTATAAAAAGGGATGCTTTCTTTATGGATGGCATAGCGTTTATGTGATACTTTTTCGATTGGTTAAGAGCGAAATGTAAAATAGTGATATTAAAAAATAACGAAAAGCGCGGTCGCTTATTGTGTCGCTGTTTAATGTATGTTATATTGTTATCTGAAATTTATTGATTTGTTGATTGTATGTTGGCAGTCATGGTCGCGCAACTATCCGCAATGATGCGCCCGGGGGCTGTCTTACTGACTTACGGGGCTGCCTACTTGATGTTGAACGAGAGGAGGGGCTGTCCGTTGACCGCGGCCTCCACTCTGTCGCCTATGTTGATGTCGCAGCTGAAGATTGGGGCGGGGGGTATGATTATGTCGCCTGTCTTGATTATCATATCCTTGCTGAGAAGCTTTATGGACTTGGCAATGGGAGTGGCGACGTTGGAGAGCGTGATGGTGCGGGGCGAGGTGATGTCGACGGTCTTGATGGCAGCTGCGTCGGTCCATGTGCCGATAGCGAGAGCGCCGTCAAAGGCTGTGGCCCAGGGGGTCCACTGCTCCGAACCGTCGGCGGCCATTACTATGTCGAGGGGCACCAGGCGCGCGCAGAGTGTCATCATGTCGTAGTAGCGGGGGGCGAATCGTTCGGCTATCGACTTGCCGAGACGGCTTATGAGAAAGGCCGCGGAGATGTCGCAGCGCCAGCGTTTCGATATTTCGGGGAGGAATACGGGGCGGTTGTCGCGCACTACCGATGAGTCGGTGGTGAGAATGAGAGAGGGCAAAGCGCGGTTGCCGTCGTTGCCGAAGTCGCGCAGTTCAAGTATCTTCATGATGGTTGTTCGTCTAATAGGGCGTCGAGCCGGTTGTACATCACCGCCAGATGGGCGTAGATTGAGGTGTTGGTGATAACGATGCCGCGGGGAGCTCGTATGCGGTAGGGGGTGAAGTTCCACAGTGCCTTGACACCGGCTTTGATGAGTCGGTCGGCCCCCTCCTGAGCGTGGTCCACGGGGAGTGTTATGATGCCGACTTCGACGTTGAGGCGGTTGATGGTGGCCTCAAGGTCTGAGATGTCGAGCACGGGCACTCCGCAGGCGGTCTTGCCCACGATGTTTTGGTTTATATCAAATCCGGCCACGATGTTGAGTCCGTAGTTGGCGAGGCCGGAGTCGTGAATCAGCGAACCGCCGAGCGACCCTACACCGAGCACTACGGCGTTGTGGCGCCGCTTGAACCCGAGAAACTCCTGCAACTCGTGGCACAGACGCTTCACCTCGTAGCCTATGCGTGTTTTGCCTTTGATGTTGAGAAACGACAGGTCTTTGGCTATCTGCGACGCGTCGACGTTGAGTTCGCGCGAGATTGCGGTCGACGACACGTACTCCACTCCACGCTCGTCGAGCAGCGTCACGTAGGCCAGATACCAGGGCAGTCGGCGCAGCGCCGGCTCCGGTATCATCACTTTTTCGGTGTTTTTGATTGTCGTTGCCATAATTTTCAGCTGGCAAATATACAAAAAATATAAATAGGGCGCTCAATACGCCGTTAAATTTATGTTAATAATATAATAGGATAGGAGGTGGTGGGAAGTGGGCGGTGGCAACTAAAACCGGCGGCTGATCGGTTTTCACAAACAGAACAGTCGCCGGCTTTAACGTTTAAAACAATAGCTTCTTGTATAATTATCCGATGCAAAATTACTATGATATATGATAGCGCGAAATACCTAAAAGTAGGTATTTTTCAGCGCAATGCCGCCCCTGTTGCGGCTCGTCGGACTGATTTACCGGGGCCGTCAGCTGTCGATATTCATTGCCGAAGTGAAAAAATATCGTAAAATTGGTGGATTAAGTTTTGCCATAATCAAAAAAAAAGTTATCTTTGTGCGCTTAAAAGTGGTCGTGCCAGTCGGCGCGTGCCTTCTTGCAATCGATACCAATCGTAAAAACAAAAATAAACACAAAGCATAAATGTCAGCATTAGAACACATTAGAAAACGCCCGGCCCTGGTTATCTCTATCCTCGGCCTCGCTCTCGTATTGTTTATCATTACTGCAGTTTCCGATAACATCTTCTCGTTTTTCGGCGACCGTGACACCGCTGTGAAAGTGGACGGTGAGAAACTGAAATATGATGAGTGGAAACGCACCTCAAGCCGCATCTCCGACCAGATGCGTCAGCAGGGTCGTGAAAACGCCGACCTCTCTTACGCCGATGAACTGGCCCTCCAGCAGATTATCGACCAGGAGCTCTTCGACAAGCAGGTTGAAAAACTCGGTATCAATATCACCGACGAAGAGATGCAGGAATACCTCTTCGGCCCCATGTCAATCGCTCAGGCCCAGGCTCAGAGCTACGGTTTCCCCTCGGCTGAGGATTTCTACTCTTACGCTTACTCAAATGAGAACGGCGCAAATCAGGCCCGCGCACTCTGGGAAGATATGGAGAACAATCTCCGCCGTCAGCTCATAGCTGCCAAGTTCCAGATGCAGCTCGGTGCCCTCACTGCCAACAAGCTCGATGCAAAGGCTTACTATGATGACAACAAGAACGTCACTCTTAATGTGGCCCGCGTTGACAACTACTCTCTCGCCGACGATGACTTCGCCGTTACCGACGACGAAATCAAGGCCCGTTACGACAAAGAGAAAGAGGCTTTCAAACTCGACAACGAAATCCGCCTCGTTGATTATATCCTCGTTACTCCCACCGCATCGGCCGAGGACGCTGCAACCGCAAGCCAGGAGGTAATCAACGCTATCGAAAACCTCAAGACCACTCCCGGTATCGAGGCTATCGCTTCAAACTACGCTTTCGAGACCAACGTGTTCACCGGCAGCGCATCGACACTCCCCGCTCAGCTCCGCAACTCTGTTGCCATGCTCGACTCTGCGAAAGTGGCTATGCTCAGCTTCAACGGCTCTGACTACAACATCGCAAAACTTCTCAGCAAGAAAGATGGCGTAGAGAAAGCCGACGTTGATTTCTACCTCACCGAGAACGCTACCCTCTCGGCTGACTCATTGCTCGTGGCAGTGAACGCTGGTACCGTGGCAGAGCTCGGCGACACCGTGCAGACCATCAATCAGAAAGAACTCAAGCTCATCGACAACGCCCTCATGGCCGACTACGCCGACAACTTCATCAACACCACTCCCGGCGAAGCTGTCGTAGTCAACGATGACGCTTTCAAACGCAATATCCTTGCCACTCTCTTCGGCAACCAGGTTGACCCCTCGAGAATGGATATGAGCGCTATCGGTGTTTGCTACAAAGTGAACAGCGTTGAGGATGCCCAGCCCATCTACGAAATCGCTTCAATCACCCGCAGCGTAGTTCCCTCGCAGGAAACAATCTCGCAGCTCCGTCAGGAACTTGCCGACTACAGTGCAAAGAACGCCAATGCCGAAGCTCTCAAAAACAATATCGGTTCAACCAAGTTCCACGTTGAGCAGGGCCGTGTGAGCGGCGACCGTTTCGCCGTCATCGGTCAGAATGGACAGCGCATACCCCAGACCGTATCGCTCGTGCGTTGGGCACTTGAGGATGCCAAGAAGGGTGAAGTATCTGACGTGATTGACGCCGGCGACTCATTCATCGTGATTGCAGTTTCCGACATCTACGACGGCAAGTATGTTCCCGTTACCGACCCCGCCGTCAAGGACCTCCTCACTCAGCGTATCCGCGCCGAGAAGAAGAGCGCCAAACTCGTAGCCGACTACGCAGGCAAGGGTAAGAACGTTGACGAATACGCCGAGGCTATGAACACCCGCCCCGTTACCGTCCGCGCCAACTATGCGCAGAACGACGGCGGTATCTTCCGCGGCGACTCCAAGTTCCTCGCAGCCGTTGGCACCGCAGAGCAGGGTAAGCTCGTAGGTCCCGTGGCAACAGGCACAGGTGCGGTAGTATTTGAAGTGGTAGGCGCCGACAACGTAGGCGGCGACTTCGACTTCGAGCAGCTCGCTCCCGTCGTAAGCCAGATGTTCCGCTTCGACGTAAGCAACGCGCTGCGCGCCAACAAGGATATTAAATACAAGGCTATCCGCTTCGAGAGCCGCGACTGATAGTCGCGCCCGCGGGCAACATAAGCCGAGGATTTGAAAGATATATAGATAATATCAAATTTACTTAATCCACAATAGGAACGGAGTCGATGTGCAATCGACTCCGTTCTGCATCTCTCCCGGAAATTGACAAGATGAAACTTACCGATATTGAGAAACTTTTTGCCAAGGGCGCGCGTGCTGCGGCTATCAATTCGCTGCTTGGCGAGAAAGATACGCGGCGCATCAATGTTGTGAACGCCGCCGGTTCGTCCGTAGCCATGATGCTGTCGCAGCTGCCTGCCGGCAAGCATCCCGTGGTGGTGATAGGCGACAGTGCCGACGATGCCGGTTATATATACCATGACCTGTCGCGACTCGCCTCCGAGGAAGCCGTGGCATTCTTCCCGTCGGCCTACAAGCGCGATATAAAGTATGGCAAGGTTGACCCACCCTCCGAGATATTGCGCACCGACGCCCTGTCGCGCTGGCACACCGACCGCAAGCTCCGTTTCGTAGTGACCTACCCGCGCGCCCTCGCCGAGAGGGTGGCTCCCAAAGAGAGTGTCGACAACGCAACGCTTCGCATAGTCAAGGGTAAGGAATACGACCTTGTGGAGCTGCAGAAATGGTTGCGCGACAACGGCTTCACCCGTCAGGACTACGTCTTTGAGCCGGGACACTACGCAGTGCGCGGTTCTATTCTCGATATATTCGGCTACAGTTTCGAGTTGCCCTACCGCATCGACTTCTTCGGCGACGAGGTCGATTCGATACGCACCTTTGACGTCGACACCCAGCTGTCGCGCGAGAAACTTGATGCCATCTCCGTGTCCTCCAATATGGCCACATCGGCGGCCGGAGAGTCACTGCTGCGCTTCATCAGCAAGTCGACGCTGATATGCGCCCGCGCCCCGCACGACGTTGTCCTTGCCGTGCGCAACATCTCCACCGAAGAGTTCTCGCAGTCATCGCTGCTCGCCGACGAGGGGGATGCAGAGGCAATGAAGCAGATAGTCGACGCCGATGAATTTGCCGCCGACTTCGACCGCTTCCGTCAGCTCGCCTTTACCGTCGGCACTCAGCCCGACTTTGCCGAAGCGCCCGTTGTCGATTACAACTGCTCCCCGCAGGCCATCTATCACAAGAATTTCGACCTCATAGCCGACTCCTTCACTACCTTCCTTGCCGAAGGTTACGAGATATATATCCTCAGCGACAGCGCCCGTCAGCAGGAACGCCTGCGCGCCATCTTTGAGGACCGGGGCGACAAAATCGACTTCATCCCGGTTGACGCCACCCTCCACGAGGGTTTCATCGACCACGCGGCGAAGCGGTGTATATTCACCGACCATCAGATTTTTGACCGATTCCACAAATATAATCTCCGCAGCGACCGCGCCCGCTCCGGCAAGCTCGCCATGTCGCTCAAAGAACTCGGTGCCATCGAGCCGGGCGACTACATCGTGCATATCGACCACGGTATAGGCAAGTTCGGCGGACTGCTCCGCACCAGCGTCAACGGCCATCCGCAGGAGATGATAAAACTTATCTACAAGAACAACGACTTCATATTCGTGTCGATACACTCGCTCCACAAGCTCTCGAAATATCGCGGCAAGGAGGGAGTGGAGCCTGCGCTCAACAAGCTCGGCACCGGCGCGTGGAACAAAATCAAGGAGCGCACCAAGACACGCCTCAAGGATATTGCCCGCGACCTCATAAAGCTCTATGCCGCGCGCAAGGACCAGAAGGGTTTCAGCTTCTCCCCCGACAGCTATCTGCAGCACGAGCTTGAGGCATCGTTCATCTACGAGGATACCCCCGACCAGGTGACAGCCACGGCTGCCGTCAAGGCCGATATGGAGAGCGACCGCCCGATGGACCGCCTGATATGCGGCGACGTAGGCTTCGGCAAAACCGAGGTCGCTATCCGCGCCGCCTTCAAGGCCGCTGTCGACGGCAAGCAGGTGGCCGTGCTCGTGCCCACCACAGTGCTTGCCTACCAGCATTTCAATACGTTCAGCGAGCGCCTGCGCGACTTCCCCGTGCGCGTCGACTACATCAGCCGTGCCCGCACTGCCAAGCAGACACGCGAAATTCTCAACGACCTTGCCGAGGGTAAGATTGATATTCTTATCGGAACGCATAAACTGATAGGCAAAAGCGTGAAGTTCAAGGACTTGGGGCTGCTTATCGTCGATGAGGAGCAGAAATTCGGCGTAGCGGTCAAGGAGCGCCTTAAACAGCTGAAAACCAACGTGGACACCCTCACCATGTCGGCAACCCCGATACCGCGCACACTGCAATTCTCGCTCATGGGTGCCCGCGACCTGTCGGCTATCCAGACACCGCCGCCAAACCGCTATCCCGTAGTCACTTCCGTCGACTCGCTGACCGACGAACTGCTCACCGAGGCCGTCAACTTCGAGTTGTCGCGCAACGGCCAGGTGTTTATCGTCAACAACCGCATCGAGGGCCTTAACGACCTTAAAGCCATGATAGCGAGACTGATACCCGATGCCAAGGTGCTCGTGGCCCACGGACAGATGCCCCCCGAAGCCCTCGAGCAAGCCATAATCGACTTTGCCAATGGTGATTACGATATTCTGCTCTCCACCACCATCATCGAGAGCGGTATCGACATGCCCAATGTCAACACTATCATCGTCAACAACGCGCAAAACTTCGGTCTCTCCGAGCTCCATCAGTTGCGCGGACGCGTGGGCCGCTCGTCGCGCAAGGCATTCTGCTACCTCATGGTACCCCCCGGAGTGCCGTTGACCCCGGTGGCGCGCCGCAGGTTGCAGGCCATCGAAAGTTTCTCCGACCTCGGCAGCGGCATACACGTGGCGATGCAGGACCTCGACATACGAGGAGCCGGCAACCTGCTCGGCGCCGAGCAGAGCGGCTTTATCGCCGACCTCGGTTACGAAGCTTACCAGAAGATATTGAAAGAGGCTGTGGTTGAACTTACTACGCAGGAATTTCCCGACACCGTCACCGCGCAGAACGATGTTACCGGCAGCGAGGACTTCGTGGCCGACTGCGTCATCGAGAGCGACCTCGAAGTGCTCTTCCCGCCGGACTACGTGCCGCAGGAGAGCGAGCGTATCAACCTCTACCGCGAGCTCGACGGTATCACCCGCCGAGAGGATATCGACGCCTTTGCCGCCCGTCTGCGCGACCGTTTCGGCCCCATACCGCCGGTGGCACAGGAACTGTTGCTGATACCTATGCTGCGCAGCGCAGCGCGCCGTCTCGGCATCGAGAAGGTGGCGCTCAAGCAGGGCGTCATGTACATCTATTTTGTGGATGAGAGCAACAAGGCTTACTACCAGTCGCCCATGTTCGGCCGACTGCTCAACTACCTGCAACGCAACCCTAAACGTGTGGCAATACGCCAGCGCGACCGTCGTCGGTCGTTCGCGATACAGTCGGTGTCGACCGTGGCCGAGGCTAATGAAATACTTTCCGAGATACTTACTCTTGAGAGTATTTGAGGCTGTCGGGGGCGGGTGGTTGGGACGAGTCGGACCAGTAGGACCAGTCGGACCAGTCGGACCGGTCGGACGGGCTTTGGGTCAGAAGATTGTGACGGGAATCAGGGTGGTGGTGCAGCCTATTGATTCTTTGTAGTTGCAGAGGCCGTGGTTGGGGATGCCGTCGGTGGAGGAGGTGCCGATATTTACAATGCGGTAGCCGAGAGCGTGGTAGAATTGGAAAATATGATAGGGGAGGATGTTCATGGGACGTGACTGCTCGTAGCCCGGAGCGTCGCCCCAATAGACCACGTGGGCCACTCCCGGTGCAATGCGGTAAACGATTGCCGAGGCAACGTCATCTGTGCCGAGGCTCAGAATGAAGGCGTCGATAGGGATTACCGATGACGTGGCTATGACATCGTCGAGTGTCATAGCGAGGTAATATCCTTTTGATGAACGGTTTGCGCGGATTATTTCGTAGGCACGCGCTATGTCGCACTCGCCGAATGTGAAGCCAGCGCGTTGTGCCTGATGAAACTTGTTGCGGGCATTGGAGTGGAGATGAGTCTCGAAGTCAGGGAAGAGGGTAAGGTCGTAGTGGTAGTTGAACTCCGCGATGACCTCGAGGGCCATGTTGATAAGAGTACCCGAGATTTTGGCCGTCATGGAGGGGTCGATGAACTCCGGCATCATCATTATGCGCAGTGGGAACGGCGCGAGCCAATCTTTCACTCCGGCGAAGAAATCGCCCACGCTTGCCAGACTCGGATTGCGGTTCCACGACAGCCCCGCCATCGGTGCAGAGAACGGCGCCCACCACAGGCCGTCACGCAGTCCGACCACCAGTCCCATGACCGGGCGTCCCGACTCCTCGGTCCCCACAAGATACTCCACCCTTTCAGCCTTGCCGGCATTGAGCTGATTGAAAGCTGCCGAGCCGAAAACCGTCGATGCTTCCGGAAACATCCGGGCATACTCCCCGGCCGATATGGAAATCACATTTTTAATCATAATCGTAGCGGAAAATTATGGAGATACCTTGCCTGCGGGAGCGATGCAACGCAGGGTTTGCGGTAAAGTTCGCAACGGTATTTTTAACTTTTTTATAATATTAACGTGTCAAAGTTAATGAAAACCTTTAATAGATGAAAAAAAAGTCGTAACTTTGTACGAATTTTAGAAGTTAAAGAAAAATTATAGAACCATTTATGAACGTAATTAAGAAAACCATCGCACTGCCCGATGGCCGCGAGATTACCATCGAGACCGGCAAGCTTGCCAAGCAGGCCGACGGCGCTGTAGAACTCCGTATGGGAGGCACGATGTTGCTCGCCACTGTAGTTACCGCTAAAGAAGCGGGCGAAGGGGTTGACTTCATGCCCCTGCAAGTAGAGTACAAAGAGAAATTCTCATCGGCAGGACGTTTCCCCGGCGGCTTCCTCAAACGCGAAGGCCGCGCGTCGGATTACGAAATTCTGACCTCACGTCTTGTTGACCGTGTGCTCCGCCCCCTCTTCCCTGAAAATTACCATGCCGACACATTTGTAAACATCACAATGTATTCATCGGACGGCGTAGATATGCCCGACGCTCTTGCAGGTCTTGCAGCATCGGCCGCTCTCGCAGTCTCCGACATACCTTTCAACGGACCTATCTCCGAAGTGCGTGTAGCCCGTGTCAACGGCGAGTTCGTCATCAACCCCACTTTCGAGCAGCTCGAAAAGGCTGACATGGAGCTGATGGTAGGCGCCACCTACGACAACATCATGATGGTGGAGGGTGAAATGAACGAAGTGTCGGAAGCCGACCTTCTCGGTGCCCTCAAAGCCGCTCACGACGCTATCAAGGAGCAGTGCAAGGCTCAGATGGAGCTTGCCGAAGCCGTTGGTTCGACCGTGAAACGCGAATACTGCCACGAAGTAAACGACGAAGAGCTCCGCAAGGACGTTCACGACAAGTGCTACGACAAGGCTTACGCCATCGCCAAGACCGGCTCGGCCGACAAGCACTGGCGTGCCGACAGCTTCGCCGCTATCTGCAACGAATATATCGAGTCGCTCCCCGAAGATGTGCGCGACGAGAAAGCTCCCCTCGTAAAACGCTACTACCACGACGTGGAGAAAGAGGCTATGCGCCGCTGCGTTCTCGACGAGGGTATCCGTCTCGACGGCCGTAAGACCACCGAGATTCGCCCCATCTGGTGCGAGACCGACTACCTGCAGGCACCCCACGGCTCGGCTGTGTTCACCCGCGGCGAGACCCAGGCCCTTGCTACCGTAACTCTCGGTACCAAGCTCGACGAGAAGATTCTCGACGACGTGCTCAACACCGGCCGCGAGCGTTTCCTTCTTCACTACAACTTCCCCCCCTTCTCTACCGGCGAGGCTCGTCCCACCCGTGGCGTAGGCCGTCGTGAAGTAGGTCATGGCAACCTCGCTCACCGCGCCCTCAAACGCATGTTCCCCGATGATTTCCCCTACGTTTGCCGTATCGTCAGCGACATCCTCGAGTCAAACGGCTCGTCGTCAATGGCAACAGTATGCGCCGGCACTCTCTCGCTCCTCGACGCAGGTGTGAAGATGAAACGCCCCGTAGCAGGTATCGCAATGGGCCTTATCTCTGACGGTCAGAAATATGCCATCCTCAGCGACATCCTCGGCGACGAGGACCACCTCGGCGACATGGACTTCAAGGTGACCGGTACCCGCGACGGTATCACCGCCACCCAGATGGACATCAAGTGCGACGGTCTGTCATACGAAATCCTCGAACGCGCCCTCAACCAGGCTCGTGACGGACGTCTCCATATCCTCGACATCATCGAGGCTACCATCCCCGAACCCCGTGCCGACTACAAGGCCAACGTGCCCCGTATCGTCACCATGCTCATTCCCAAGGAACTTATCGGTGCTGTCATTGGCCCGGGCGGAAAAATTATCCAGGGTATTCAGGAAGCATCGGGTGCCACCGTTTCAATCGACGAAATCGACGAAGGCGGTTACATCGAAGTTGCTGCCACCAACAAGGAGTCGATGGACAAGGCTATTGAGATGATCAACGCTATCGTGGAACTCCCCGAAGAGGGCAAGGTTTACACCGGTACCGTTCGCTCAATCATGGACTTCGGCGCATTCGTTCAGTTCATGCCCAACCGCGACGGTCTGCTCCACATCTCGGAAATCTCTTGGGACCGTCTCGCCGACATGGCTGCTTCAGGCCTCAAAGAGGGCGACACCGTAGAGGTGAAACTTATCGAAATCGACAAGAAAACAGGCAAATACCGTCTGTCAATGCGTGCGCTCCAGCCTAAGCCCGAAGGCTACGTAGAGCCCGAACGAGCTCCCCGTGGCGACCGTGGCCCTCGCCGCGACCGCAACGACCGTGGTGGTGACCGCGGACCCCGTCGCGATCGCAACGATCGTGGTCCCCGCAACGACCGCGGACCCCGCAACGCCGAGTAATCCCGACTCGCAATCGAGTAAATTCGATTAAAAATACTGAAAGAAGGCCGAAGCGCACCACGCGCTTCGGCCTTCTCTGCGTTTTGGAGGTTGCGGGGCGGGGTATTTGGGAGAGTGCTATTTTGTGGCGGGATGCTACTATTTCCCGTTTTGTTTGTTATGTCTTTAAAAAGAGTTATATTTGCTTATCCGTTAGGAGTGCGGCCGAGGACGGCCCCACCACGCGTGGCTGGCCTTGTGGCGGGGGTCTCCTGACCCGCGCTCAATAAATTACTGAGTGAGATAGCAAGTGCGGGTCGTAGTGAGTGACTTTCATGGTGAGCGCGGGTCAGGAGACCCCCGCCACGTAGCTTACCCGTTGCGTAGCTCAATTATGAATTATGAATTGTGAATTATGAATTGAATCAGATGATAAACTTTACTTATTGTTCTCCTACCCGATATGTGTTTGGGGAGGGAACCGAGGAGCAGGTCGGAAAACTTACTGCTGAAATGGGAGTTAAAAAAGTGCTCGTGGTATCGGGACATTCGTCGGCGCGCAAGTCGGGATTGCTTGACCGCGTGCTCGTGTCGATAACTGCGGCCGGAGTTAAAACGTTGGAACTTACCGGTATCGACCCCAATCCTACCGACGACCGCGTGTATGAAGGCATCGAATTGTGCCGTCGCGAGGGAGTCGACGGACTCGTGGCCGTGGGTGGCGGCAGCGCCATCGACACCGCCAAGGCTATAGCCGGCGGCGTGGTCTACGACGGCGATTTCTGGGACTTCTACGAGGGTAAGGCAGTGATGGAGAAAGCATTGCCCGTAGGCGTAGTGCTCACCATCCCCGCTGCGGGCAGCGAAGGCTCGGGCAACTCGGTCATCACCCGCAAGAGCGACATGAAGAAAATATCACTGCGCACCGACATGGCGCTTCGTCCCAAGTTTGCCATCCTCAACCCGGCGCTCACCTTCACGCTGCCGCCCTATCAGGTGGCAAGCGGCATAGCCGACATGATGGCCCACATCATGGAGCGCTACTTCACGCCCACCGACGACTGCACCACCACCGACCACGTGGCCGAGGGATTGCTGCGCGCCATCATCGAGGAAGCTCCCCGCACTATGGCCAACCCCACTGACTATCAGTCGCGTGCCAATATCATGTGGGCCGGCACGCTCGCCCACAACGGCGTGTGCGGCTGCGGACGCGTTGAGGACTGGGTAAGCCACTTCATGGAGCATGAGATTTCGGCCGTCTACGGTGTGACCCACGGCGCCGGACTCGCCACCGTGTTCCCCGCCTGGCTCTCGTTCATGGCCGAGCATAAGCCTGCGCGTCCCGCACAGTTCGCCCGCCGCGTTTTCGGTGTGAAAGATTCCGACGACCGCGCTGCCGCCTTTGAGGGAGTGACCTGTCTGAAAGGATTTTACAGTTCGTTGGGATTGCCCGTGAGCTTCGGCGAACTGGGTGTCGCCAACCCCGACATCGACCTGCTCGTAAAGCGCCTCCACGCCAACAAAGGCATCAAAATCGGCGGCTACTTCCAGCTCACCCAAGCCGACACCTACGAAATCTACAAAATGATGCTGTAATCACTTTTCGATTACCGCTAAATAGGAAGAGGCGTCCGAAGGACGCCTCTTCCTATGTGTTGCTGTTGATGCGCGGGTCGGGAGACCCCCGCCACAAGGGGATTACCAGCCGCCGGAGGCACCGCCGCCGCCTGTTGAGCCGCCGCCGAAACTGCCTCCTCCGAAGCCTCCGCCACCGAATCCGCCTCCGCCGCGTCCGCCGAAGCCACCCATCGGCAGGATGACTGCGGGGGCTACTATTTTGGGTATCTCGTAGCGGGTGGAGCGATGACGGTTGCAGTTCTTGCAGTAGAATGTTTTCTGACCTACGCCGGGACGCGAGGTGGTGGGCTGGGCAAGCACACTGTTTGACTCCTCGACCTCGGCACGCGCGCCGCAGTTGGGACACACGCCGTAGGGCGCGTTATGGTTGACGTAGGGGAGAATGAGATTGTCGCCACACTCGTCGCAGTGCCACACGTCGTAGTCAACCGAACCGATATTCTCCTCGCGATCCTGCGCCGGAGTGAGGTAATCGTTGTCGTGGACCTCGTCGATGAGACGCATAGGGAGGGAGCAGTTGGGGCAGAGAGTGCGTGCGCGGCGTGCGCGCTTCATGAGCAGTAGCAGCAACAGGTAGCCGAGGATGGGAATACCGATGAAACCTACCGTGGCCACGAGAAACGGCACTTTGAGTTTGCGCAGCTTTTCGTAGCGCTCGTGGCGTTCCTCACCCTTGCTGCTGACAAATGCCACGATGCCCCACACCGTCATGCCGAGAAACACGAAGATACCAATCCCGATGTAGACGGGGAAGAAATCGTCCTTCTCGCGGGCTGCGGCGTTGTTGGCCATCGATGAGAGCAGGTCGTCGGCATACTGCGGGTCGTCGATAATACCTTTCACCGCTTCCATCGACTCGATAACTGCGGTGTCGACATCGCCATTCTTCATGGCCGGAGCGATGATTTCGCGTATGATGCGGGCGGCACGGGCGTCGGTGAGCGCAATCTCCGTGCCGCGGCCCGTGCGCAGTGCCGCGCGGCGGTCGTTGACCGAGATGAGCAGCAGCAGGCCGTTGTCAGTGTCGGCCTTGCCTATCTTCCACGCGTCGAAAAGCTCGGTGGCGTAGGTGTCGACATCGACGCCGCTGAGGTCCGAAACCACCACTACGGCAGGTTCCGACAACTGCGAGTGCCACATCCGGGCTATCAGCGCGTCGGCGTTGCGTAGCGCTTCGGGGGAGAGATAGCCGTCGGGGTCGGAGACGTAGCGGGTGGAGTCGGCGAGATGCACGTTGGGCACCTCGTCGATGGTGCGGGCCATGGCCGCGGCGGTGGCCGCGAGCATGAGCAGCATTGTCAATATGGGGCGTAGATGTTTCATTGTCATTGACGTAAGTAGATGTTGAGTATAAGAGCCGGAGGGGCGGAGGGCGTTACACCGCCGGGAGCGACATGCCGTTGAGCTTGCGGTAGAGGTCGAGGGCGTAGACATCGGTCATGGCCGACACGTGGTCGAGCACGGCCTGAATCTTCTCGTAGAGCCCGGGCGCGTTGACATCATATTGCCGCGGCACCTTCGAGAGGAGCAGCCGCGAGTAGTTGAGCCCGGGATTGCGCACGGCGTGGATGAATTTCTCAAGCAGGAACGACACTATCCTGTTACCTGCCAGCTCTATATCCACAACTTCCGGGGCGCAGTATATCTTATTCCACGACATGTCGGAACAGGCGCGGTAGGCGCGGCTCTCGATAGTGTCGAGCGAGGAGAGGAGCGAACCGGTGAACGAGCCGTCGAGTATGGCCTGCTCGTTGTCGAGGAATGCCTGACGGCAGCTGTTGACCAGCGCGCCGATGACACACGAGCGCAGATAGGCCACCTTCTCGTTGGGGTCGTCGACATGGCTCATGCGCTCTATGATACGCGAGCGTCGGCCCTCGTTGAAGAATGCAAGCAGCAGCTCCATGACGGTCTCCGTGGGTAGAATTTTCAGTTTGTGGGCGTCCTCGATGTCCATTATCTCGTAGCAGATGTCGTCGGCCGCCTCCACGATGTAGACCAGCGGATGGCGGGCGAAGCGCAGCGTGCCGTCGGGCGAGGGGAGGCGCTTGATGCCGAGATGGTCGGCGATGCGCGAGTAGCAGTCGGCCTCGGAGGTGAAGAAGCCGAACTTCCCTTTCGAGCCTGCGAGCATCGAGTCGTAGGGGTATTTGACGATGGAGGCGAGGGTGGAGTAGGTCATGGCGAACCCGCCGGGGCGACGGCCGCGGAACTGGTGGGTCAGCACGCGCAGCGAGTTGGCGTTGCCCTCGAAGTTGACGAGGTCGGCCCACTGTTGCGGCGTCAGCTCGTCGCGCAGATCGCTGCCCGGCCCTTCCGAGAAGAAGGTGCCTATGGCTTTCTCGCCCGAGTGGCCGAAGGGGGGATTACCCAGGTCGTGGGCCAGACATCCGGCTGCCACTATCTCGGCCATGGCGTCAAACGTCTCCACCGGCACTTCGGGGTGGCGCTGACGCAGCGCGGCGGCAATATCGTTGGCGAGCGAGCGCCCCACGCATGCCACCTCGATGGAGTGGGTCAGACGGTTGTGCACGAAGATGCTGCCCGGCAGCGGGAACACCTGCGTCTTGTTCTGCAGGCGTCGGAACGGCGAGGAGAACACGAGGCGGTCGTAGTCGCGCTGAAAGTCGGAACGCGACCCGCGGCGCTCGTCGGGTATATCCTCCAGTCCCAGGCGCATGTCGGAGATGAGCCGTGACCACTGCATGGGCCTCGTGTCAGGGATTGATTGTGTCATCGTCGTAGGTCTGATAGAGCAGGTCGTTGTAGGGGAAACGCTGCAGGTGTATTTCCTTGGCCATGGTGTAGAGGCGCTCTTTGAGCCGGTCGATGTTGATACCCTTCTTGGCCGATACAAACACGCAGTTGTCGTGCATCTTGGCCATCCACGTATCCTCCAGCTCCTTGAGCGGGATGTTCTCGCGGCGGCGCGGGGTGAGGTCGTCCTCGTCCTTGGGCACGTAGTTGTAGGCGTCGACCTTGTTGAATACCATAATCATCGGCTTGTCCTTGGCGTCGCACACCTCAGCGAGGGTGCGGTTGACAACCTCGATCTGCTCTTCGAAGCCGGGGTGAGAGATGTCGACAACGTGTACGAGGATGTCGGCGTCGCGCACCTCGTCGAGGGTCGACTTGAAGGAGTCGACAAGATGGGTGGGGAGCTTGCGTATGAAGCCCACGGTGTCGGTGAGCAGGAAGGGGAGGTTGTCGATTACCACCTTGCGTACCGTAGTATCGAGGGTGGCGAAGAGCTTGTTCTCTGCGAATACCTCGCTCTTGGCGAGGAGGTTCATCAGCGTCGACTTGCCCACGTTGGTGTAGCCCACGAGGGCCACGCGGGTCAGTTTGCCGCGGTTTTTGCGCTGCATTGATTTCTGCTTGTCGATGGCTATGAGTTCGTCCTTGAGGCGTGATATTTTGTCGAGGATGATGCGTCGGTCGGTCTCGATCTGGGTTTCACCCGGGCCGCGCATACCGATACCGCCTCGCTGGCGTTCGAGGTGGGTCCACATGCGGGTGAGTCGCGGCAGCAGGTATTGATACTGAGCGAGTTCCACCTGCGTTTTGGCGTTAGCCGTCTGCGCGCGTTTGGCGAAGATGTCGAGGATGAGCGAGGTGCGGTCGAGGATTTTGACCTGCAGTTCGCGTTCGATGTTCGACACCTGTTTGATAGTCAGGTCGTCGTCAAAAATCACCATGCCTACCTCGTTGGCCTCGACGTAGGCCTTGATTTCTTCGAGCTTGCCTTTGCCCACGAAAGTGCGTGAGTTGGGCTGATCCATCTTCTGGGTGAATCGGTGAACGGTTACGGCGCCTGCCGTGTCGGCGAGAAATTCCAGCTCGTCGAGATATTCGTTGACCTTGGCTTCGTTCTGTCGCGGGGTTATAAGTCCCACGAGAACAGTGCGTTCGGTCGTCTCCTTGTTTATAATCAGATCCTTCATATAGATAGTTGTTTCTGTTGGGACGGCGCGATGTTTCGCGCCCCTACAAAGTTAACGTAAAAGTTTTGTTTACACAAATAATCGCATCAGCGGGTGGCGGCGGGTAGGTGGGGTAGTGGCTGATGGGGGCAGGCGGTGGCTGTCAATGGCCGCACAAGTGCGGCCTGCCGGGGACAGACCTGCGGGGGCGCGCTCATGGCGCGGGGGGCTTGTGGCGGGGGTCTCGTGGCGGGGGTCTCGTGGCGGGGGTCTCCTGACCCGCGCTCCTCAACCCGCTCTCCAACCCGCGCTCCCGACCCGTTGCGCCCCTGTTGCGCTCGAACTGCTCTCACTCTCGCCTCTGCTTTCACTCGGCTCCCTCGGCTGTGCATAAGCGTTGCATATTTATGCGCGGGTCGGGAGACCCCCGCCACGAAGCGTGGCCTCGCCGCTGCGGGGTTTTCGTGGCTGCTATTTTATATAACCTGAGAGAGTGTTAAAAAGTTGTATAGTTGACGAATATGTATTAATTTTGCAGTTGAAGTCCGGGGACTGCATGCACTCCGTGCTGTCCGCGGATATAAATAAGGATTTCGAAGATGAAAATCCCGATATAAATAAGGATACACGATTAAAAAATATAAGTAAGGTAACGCGAATATAAATAAGGATAAATCGCTGTTCCCTACGGGTAAATTTTGCAAATTCAATTACAAACTATTTAAACTATTAACTAATCAATTATCAAATGAAAAAGTATTTGCTTTTGATGGCCTTGTTGCTAAGTTTCGGCCTCTCTGCATTTGCAGACACGCCGGCTTACACATGTCTATTCGGGTCAGATTACAATTCCGACAAAATCAGTAGTTACACTAACTCATGGTCTGCTACCAATGAGGGATTCACCTGGAATATTACTAATTTCAACAATAACAACAATGGTTGGAAGTATGTAAAATGTGGTTCAAAAAATGCAGCGTCAATAGCTACAATTACCACTTCTGATGCTATTCCGGTGACTATTACTAAAGTTGAAGTTGTAATAGATGCAATTACTGCAAATAATGTAAACTCAATTACCCTTAAAACATCAACTTCAGGAGATTTCTCTAATCCGAAAGAGTCTAAGGAAATAGCTAAAGCTAAAGGTACTCAGACGGTAACGTTAGATAATCCGGCTGAAAATCTTTATTATCAGCTATCATTTGATTGTAATAAATCGTCCAATGGTATAGTACAGGTAAGTAAAGTAGTGTACTATGCCGGCGAAGCGACCCCTAAAGTGCCCGGAGAGCCGAAGTTTACTGTTGACGGTAAGACTGTTAGCGGTAGCTATGAGGCGGATTGGTTTGAGACGGTAACCGTAGAGGTGAGCAGCGAGAATGCCGAGTCGCTTACTTTTACTTCGCCTGCAGGTATCGGCACTGTGGCCGGTAACATTTACACCTTGGCAAGTATCAAGTCGAATACCACGATTACCGTTTACGGTACTAACGAGGTTGGCAACTCAGCGGAAAAGACACTCAACGTCACCTTCAAGCCTGTTCCCTCGAGTGTCGACGCGCCGGTGTTCAACTTCGGCGGAACAACGGTCAGTAACGAAGTTGAGGTGAAAGCCGGTTCGGAGATTACAATCACCACTCCGACAGCCAACTCCGAGCTTACTATCTCTGCTACTCCCGCCGATGCAGCCGTAATCAACGGCACTTCGGTTACTATCAACGCAGCATGTACGCTGACTGCCACAGCAAGTATTGCCGACAAGACAGCGACATCAGCCCTCGTGGTTAATATCAAGGAGGAAGCTCCCGCCCCTACCGGAGCATTCAAACTCCTCACCGACCTCTCTACCCTCAAAGAAGGTATGGAGGTTATCCTTGCGTATGACAACATTGCAGTTTCCAAATTAGACGGCAGCAAGTTCTCTCCTGCAACAATAACGCTCAATGATACTAAAGATATCATTACCGATAACGGTGATGCTTATATCTTCACTATCTCAAATGATACAAACGGTTGGTATTTTGAAGGACCGGAAGGTTATATTAATGCGACAGATGGCAAGACAGACGTAGGTTACAAACCTAAAAAAGCAGACGCTAAGCCGATTAAGATTTCAAAATATGATAAAGGTGGTTATAAATTAACATTTGTCTTTGATCCAACTAAAACCAGTACTCGTGCTCTTTGTTGGTCTCCATCTAACAGTTGTTTTAGACACTATACCCCATCCACCTCCTATCTATGTCCCAACATCTACTATCGCGATAGCGCGGTTGAAGCTCCCGTGTTTGAGGTAGCTGAGAATGCTACTTTCGAGATTGGCAGCGATGGCAAGAAGTATTACACCAATCCCTTTGATGTTACTTTGACCTCAGGCACTGAGGGCGCTACAATCCATTACAGCATCGACGGCGGCGACGAGCTTTCAGGCGACAGCCCCGTGACCATCACTGTAAGCAACTCGCAGTCAATCGTGGCCTACGCCACCAAGGATGGTATGGCCGAAAGCGAAACCGTAGCCAAGAGCTACGCTCTGCGCACCGCACGCCCCGCTATCGTATGCAACGACCCCGAAGAGGCTGAGTCAAAGACCGTAACAATCAGCTCGGCCACCAACGGCGCTTACGTGCAGTATTCTCTCGACAACGGCACTACATGGAGCGAACCCGTGCAGGACGCCATTGTGCTTACATTCAACGAAATGGGCAAGACTGTCAACATTCTCGCCCGCGCTTACTCCGACTTCGACGCCGAGGGTGAATACTCCGAGACCGTCGAAAATCAGGTTGCAATCTATCCCGCAATGAAGTGGCAGCCGTTTGAACTGCTCACTGATGTCACCATGCTTGTGCCCGGCGACGAGATTATCTTCGTATCGGCCAAGTATGACATGGCCCTTGCTCCCTACGTCTCCGGCGCCCGCAACTGTAGGGCAGCCGACATTGTCAAGACCGATGCCGATGGCACTCCCATAGTGCGTCTCGACCCCGCGAGCGAGGCTGTAGGTATCTACAAGGTTGAGAGAACCGACGACGGTATGTACCGCTTCAAGGGTACTTTCCACGGCGGTTACCTCGCGGCAGTCGCCGGCAACGACAACCTGCTCCACTGCCACACCGACGCCGAGATGACCGAGAACGATGCCTCGGAGGCAACCGTGATTGTTGACCCCGCTACCGGCGAGGCTACCATCACATTTGCAGGCGAAGGCGTCACCCACAACACCATGCGCTTCTACAACGGCAACGGCTCGCTGTTCAGCTGCTACGACCTCTCCGAGGGCAACACTTCGACCACCGAGGTCAGCATATACCGCCGCGGTGCAGCCGCCGAGTATGCTCCCCGTCCCGTGGCTATGCCGCAGGAGGGTGTATATGACGAGGGCGAAATCAGCGAGGTGACACTGCAGTGCCTCGATGCCGACGGCAATGCCATCACCGACTCCTCACTGAGCATCTACTACACTCTCGACGGCAGCGATCCCCGCATGGGCGGCAAGCTCTACACAGCTCCCATCCCCGTGAGCGACAACATGACAGTGCGCGCCTACGCCACTATGGACGGCTGCTTCGACAGCCCCTCGCTCATCGCAAGCTACGATATATTCCGTCCCGGCAAGGAGTATCGCCGCGTCACCCCCGCCGAGATGCGTCAGCTCAAGGCCAACGACGACATCATCATACTCGGTTCGCCGAGCAATGAGGAGACAGTCTACGCCCTCTCACGCATGCAGAAAGGCAACGACAAGGACTCTTACCGCGAGGCAGTGCGCCTTGACAACGTGGTCAAGAGCGACGGCCGCATCGTCATCAACAAGAAGGACGTGCAGGTGCTCACTCTCATTCCCGCCCTCGACTACTACACCAACGGCGGTTATGACTGGCGACTCTATGCATCGGGTTCGAGCGTAGGCAGCGACTACAACCTCGACGGCTACCTGCTGGCCCGCGACAATAACAACGCTCTCGAGACCGAGCGCATCGACACCCCCGCAAGCGAACTCCTCCCCGACACTGACGTGCGCTTCCTCTCGCAGGCTGCCGACGGCCGTGGCAACGAGTACGGCGGTATCACCGCGCAGTTCGGTTCGGCTTCAGGCAATGAGGAAACCTATCCCAAGCTGATGGCGCTGACCCGCAGCGGCGACGGTTACCGTTTCGACGTCCGTTCGGATGCCGACTTCAAGGGCGCTGCAGCTTCAAGCTGGTACGTATCGGTGTTCAAAATCTTTGATAAGAACCACCTCTACGCTCCCTCGTTCAGCAACCTCGACCTGCGTATCACCGAGGAGACTCCCATCGAAATCACTTCGCCCAACACCGACAACAACCCCGAAACCGAGATATGGTATTCAATCAACGGCGGTTCTGACTGGATTCTCTACAACGGTCCGTTCACCGTCTCAGGCGAAGGTGAGTTCACCCTGCTGGCCCGCGCCCGCAACGCCGCTCTCGAAGGTGGCGACAGCGAGGGCTACAGCGAAACCGTTTCGCAGACCTACGTCATCACTTTCGACGAAGTGTTTGAACTCGTGACCGATGCCTCCACCCTCAAGGAGAACGACCGCATCGTATTCGTCAACGCAATACCGATGAATGACGACCACATTGAAGGCACTGCTTCTATAGACTTGGGTACAGGATGGTTTAGCCCCACCGAAATTGACGGCGGCAAATTCAAAGCTGAATGTGTCAATGTGTTTGACAATAATGAAATCCCGCAGTTGGTATCAGTGCCAAGTGATTCAAAGATTCAGGTGTTCCGCCTCGAATATGACACATCGGCTGCTAATCCCGAGCGCCCCTGGCTTCTCAATGCCGGTGTCGATGAAGATGGCGATGCTCGATATCTTTATAGTAGCAGCGCCAAGTATCTTGCGTTCAAAAATCTCCCGGATAATATTTCGGAACGCCAGTATATGAATGTGGGCTTCGACATAAGCACTGTATCTGACTATAAGTCATATAGAACTTCAAATGGTACAAGCTTCGGTTCCGGTACTAAGGACGAAGACAAAATAGCAGTAGAATATAACGCATTTGTTTCGTTCAACGGTACTTCAATTTCCAATACCGTACGATTTAACCCCACCGGTTCNCTCCACTTCAACGGTTACGACAAGAATACCAAGGAGTCGCCCACTCAGAACACTTGGCCGGTGCGTATTTACCGCGCTACCAAGCGGGTGCTGCCTCCTACAGTGACCGTTTTCGATGCTGCTGCCGAGGATAAGGCTTACGGTTCGGAAATCGATACCTTCAACAATGCCGTGCGCGTTGTTATCCGCCAGAATCCCCGCACTGACGACGAGAGCGCCGAGCTGCTCTACTCTTGGTCAAAGACCGTGGAGAATGCTCCCGTACTCAGCGAATATCTCAACGCCGTTCCCGCCGATGCCGAGGAGATAGAACTCTACGTCGACGGTAACAAGATACAGATTAAGGTCAACGGTCATTTCACCGACATCGACGAACTCTCGTCAATCGAGGGTACTCACGTGCTCCGTGCCGTGGCTGCCACCGACCTCAATGCCAGTGAATCGCTCCCCCGCGTCATCAACTTCCAGTGTACCAAACCCGTGCTGTCGAAAGCCGATACGGACAACGCTGTCAAGGTGACCCGCCCCGCCACCTACACCGTCAACGCTACTCTCTACTATGCTTATGACGACGAAGAAATAGTAACCGACGAGGCCCACCGCATCAAGTATGTGGCAGGCACCACCGACTATGAGACCATCGCATTTGACGGTCACGACAAAGTGAAAGTGATAGCCGTGAAGGCCGGCTACGAAAATTCGGAAGTAGCTGTCTACACCCCCTACACCTTCACTCCCCGTGCCCACGCTATCCAGCTCCTCGAACTCACTGCCGAGGGTAAGGAGAACTTCAAGGCCCTCCTGGCCGACGACGCCAAGGCGTTCATCGACGATGACAAGCCCTGCTACGTGACCTACCGCACTGTGGAGACCGGTCAGTTCTACCTGCTCAAAGAGACGGGTCTCGGCGTCGACGGCGAGTTTGAACTCGCTGCCTGCACCGACAACGAGGCTGCCCGCAAGCTCATTGACTACCGTCCCGCCAACGCGCAGATGGATAAAGTCAACGTGAAGTTCACCACCGACTACTACGTGCATGTGCTCGACGAGAGCGATTTCTTCGCCACTGTAGGTGAGGACGCCATTGTCAAGGAAGCCAAAATCTATGTCAACAACTCGACCAACGGACGTCCCGCACAGGCCGCTACCTTCAAGCTCAACGGCGAGGATAAGGTGTACCACGGTATGCTCCTCAAGCGCTACGGTGCTATCGGTACCATCGTGCTCAAGTCAGAGATTGAATATGAAGCGAACGGCGAAACCTACGTCGAGAACGGTTACGACCAGATCACTCCGCTCATCCCCAGCGTCTACGGCGGCCACTATGCCTACGTCTACAGTCAGGAGGAGCAGGATCTCAGCGAGGCTTATCCCACCGACTTCCTCAAGTTCAACATTGAATCGCGCGTGAAGAAGAACGACGACGGCAGCTGGGCCACCAGCGAGGTGCTCATACCTACTGCCGACCTCAACCCGCGCCACTTCAATGCCGTAATCACCTTCTTCCGTCCCAATGTCAGCGACGAGATACTCCGCCGCAACGACATCTACTACACTGTCGACATCAACGGCACAAAGAACGACGTGAAAGGTAGCGGACTCTACGTTGACCGCGCCCAGGCCGACCTCGAACTCGGCGACAACGACGAAGTGCCCGAATTCTACCAGTTCACCGTCACCGACGTGTCACCCCGCTCCGACTATTATCCCATGCTTGAAGTTGTGGCTACCGAATATGTCGAGAACTACAACGCTGTCGACAACTACGGTCGCTTCAAGTCAAACTATGGCGATAACCTCGAAGTGAACGCCCGGAATATCCCCGCTCTCGGTCAGGGTACTGTAGAGAAGGTACACCTCGGCAAGCTCAACACCGGCGACGCCGACCCCTTCGGTCACCGCTACACCGGTAACGACCACGCATGGATGTACAAAGGCCACTACCACCTCGACTACTCCGGCGACATTGCTCACGACAATGCCGACAACACCGAGGATGCCGTGGCCCTCGCTCCCGTCTACTACCACGTGGAGACCTACAACAACCGCACCGGCCAGTATGCTTCCTACGAGTATCTCGTGAAACACGTTACAGGTCACGCTTCATCGGAAAATCCCCTTGAATTCGGACCTAACGGCGAGTTTATCACCGACGATGACGATGATCCCCTGCTCGGCACCTACGTCGCTACCGAGATAGCTCAGGATGGTATCACCGTAGCTCTCACTCCCGTTTATATCTTCAGCCGCAATCCTGAGGCTAACCCCGACGGCGAGAACGAGACAATCATNGCGCAGCTCGACAAGGTGCAGTCGCTCGACAAGACTCCCGCNCCCGCAGCCGCTCCCCGCAAGGCTAACGCTCCCCGCAAGGCGGCAGCCGGCGAAACNACCCTGCTCGGCGGCACAGTATCGGCNCCCGCTGTAGGCGAAGTGCGCCCCATGCGTGAGTACGGCCACACCGACATGCAGGCCGACAATATCACNGACCTCACCGGTGCTGATGCTCCCTTCGATGTTGTCCCCGGCAACATGATGGAACGCGCGCTCACCGACGATGAAGTGACAGGCGTAGAGAATGTGTCGCTCGACACTGTCGATGCCGATGCCGAGTATTACAACCTCCAGGGTATCCGTATCCTCAACCCCGGCCACGGTGTCTACATCAAACGCCGCGGCGCCACCTCCGAGAAAGTGGTACTCTAACCCTCAGTCACCACATATCCCNCAATAACCGAAATCAGCGGCCCCCAACNGGCCGCTGATTTTTTATTGGAGATTGTGTATGGGGCGTCCGAAGGCCGCCGATTTAGCAGTAACCGGGGCTGCCAAGCGAAGCGCAGGCGTCCCCGGAATTAATGATAAAGGAAAAGAGGCGCTCGAAGACCGCCGATTTACANCAGAAAGCCATCTAAATCGGCGGTCTTCGAGCGCCTTTCCCTATGCTATCGGNTATACCCTGCACGTCTCCGCTTCGCTACGACGGGCAGGGTTACTGCTAAATCGGCGGCCTTCGGACGCCTCTTCCTCTTTAGCGGTAATCGGATATATATTATCGTTAATCAATGTTAAGNCGAGAACCATTTCGCNGCGNGTGCGTTTTCATAGTACAAACCGCTCAAAAAGACGGCGAGGCATAAAGAAAAAGGGTATTAACCAACTCGAAGAGTGATATCAAACTCTTAGCAATGTTCTCGAGGTAACGTCTTCTTGAAAGATGGGTGGACGCNAATCCACATATACTACCTCCGCTTTTGAGCAAAAAAGAAAGGAGNGAGAAATCTCGAGATTTCTCGCTCCTTTTTGTGTTTCAGNACTTAGGGTCGTAAGCGGCCTTAAAGACTTTAGTTANCCTAAGGACTCCGGCCTTAATGANCTTACCGGGCTGTTGCCCTATGCTGCTCGATTAGTTGCTGAAGCGGTAGATGCAGGTTGAGTGGTAGACGTCGTCGGGGTTGACTACTACTGAGGGGAAAGAGGGGATGTTGGGGGTGTTGGGGTAGTGCTGTGTCTCCATCACTACGGCGCTNCGGCGGGGATAGGCTACGCNTTTCTTACCTTTGACGGTGCCGTCGAGGAAGTTGCCNACGTAGAACTGCAGGCCGGGCTCGTTGGTGAGCACTTCCATTTTGATGCCTGTTGAGGGGTCGGTGACCGATGCGGCAACGACGGTGGAGTCGCCGGCGGTGTTGAGCACGAAGTTGTGGTCGTAGCCCAGACCGTTGTGCAGCTGCTCGTCGTCAGCCTCGATGTCCTGTCCTACGGGTTTGGCTGTGCGGAAGTCGAAGGGAGTACCCTCTACCGGGCGGATTTCACCGTAGGTCATGAATGTGGAGTCGATGGGAGTGAAGCCGTCGGCGTTGATGTAGACGAGTTCCGAGAGGATGTCGTTGGAGTGGTCGGCGGCGAGGTTGAAGTAAGAGTGGTTGGTGAGGTTGAGGATAGTGGGACGGTCGGTTGTGGCCGTGTAGTCGATGGCGATGGCGTTGTCGGGGCGGAGCTGATAGGTCACGCTGACGTTGATGTTGCCGGGGTAGCCGGCGTCGCCGTCGGGCGAGAAGAGGGTGAGCAGCAGGGTNGAGTCATTGGGCTGCGTAGCGTTCCACACGGCGTTGTGGAATCCTACGGGACCGCCGTGGAGCGAGTGNCCGTAGTTGTTGATGGGCAGATGGTAGGTGGAGTCGTTGAGGGTGAACTGACCGTGGTCTATACGGTTGCCGTAGCGGCCGATGAGGGCGCCGAAGTTGCCGTCGATGTTGAGGTAGTCGTTGATGTTNTCGTGACCGAGGACTACGTCGGTCATTGTGCCGTCGCGGTCGGGCACCATGAGCGATACGATGCGTCCGCCGTAGTTGGTGATGCAGGCTTCCATGCCGGCTGCGTTGCGCAGGGTGTAGAGGGCGGTGGAGTCGCCGTTGACTTCGGCTACGAAGTTCTGCGGGTCAAGGCCCGAGAGAGTGAGATTGGCATCGGAGTCGGCTTTGTTGGCCGCGCATGAGGCAAGCAGAGCTGTGGCTGCTGCNGCGAGAATGATACGGGATTGTTTCATGGTTTGGTAATAATGTTTATGTAATAATTATTGTTTATGTAATAGTTGATTAGTCAAAACGCGCGGTGCCGGCTGCACTGATATCCGGCTCCGGGTGATTCATGATTGCAAATGTAATGAAATTTCTTTTTTCCAACTAATTATTCGGTATTAATCTGTTGGTAAGGGCCGCGTGGCGTCGGTTCATCCTTCCCCGCGGGTATGTTTCGCCCCGGCGTCGGCGGCCGTTNGTTGAAAGATTGCAGGGGTTGGCTGAAAAAATTTGCAGATGAGCGGCGCGATACCTATTTTTGCGGTGTAAACCAATTGAAACCNTCAAATATATTATGGAAAAGAGCCTGGAGACGAATTACAGGCGTGTGGAACGCGTGGTGNATCTGTCGCTGTGGGGCATACTGCTGCTTGTGCCTCTCGGCGTGCAGGGGTACGAGTNTATCAGCGGCACNGATGCNGAGTTTGATATTACGGGGGTGCTGAGGGCATGGGTGGCNCTGTTNCCCTTTTTCGTGCTTTTCTGGGTGCATGATCTGTTTCTTATACGACTGCTGTTCCGCAAGGGATGGCGCAGCATCTACCTGCTGCTCACGGCGGCTGTCATCGCCGGTACTATAGTGGTGATTGACCTGCCTCACCGTGCCCACCGCAAGGAGAAGGAACGCGAGGTGCGCGANGTGACGGTCACCGATGCCGAGACGGGCGAAGTGATACGCCAATTCACCCGCCGCGGACCGTGGGGTGGGGGTAGCGGTGTCAGTATGTTTCTGATTACCAACGTGATATTTGCACTGTTTACCGTCAGCACCAATATAGCCGTNCGCCTCTATTTCCGAGGCCGCAACAACCGCCGNCGCATTGCGCTNCTCGAAGCCGAGAACACGTCGACGCGGCTCCAGTTCCTTAAGTATCAGATAAATCCCCACTTCTTCATGAACACTCTCAACAATATCCATGCTCTCATTGATATTGATGCCGAGAGGGCGCGTGACGTGGTGATGGAGCTGTCGAAACTGATGCGCTACGTGCTCTATGACATCGACCGCGACAAGGTGACGCTTCAGCAGGAGGTGGATTTCCTCAAGAACTATATAGAACTGATGAAGATACGTGTCACCGACAATGTGGAGATACGTGTCAGCATGCCCGCNGGAGTTTCCGACATCAAGTTGCCGCCGCTGCTGTTTATCCCCTTTGTGGAGAATATCTTCAAGCATGGTGTCAGCTACCGCGAGCCGTCGATTATCGAAGTGTCGATTGTGGCGGAGGATGGTAAGGTGACATTCCGCTCCGTCAACAGNAATCACGCCAAGAAGGTGCGCGACGACCGCAGCCACGGTATNGGTCTCGAGAACCTGCGCCGGCGNCTCGACCTGCTCTACGGCGATAACTACACGCTTGAAATCAAGGACAACGGCAGCACGTTCGTGACCCGTCTCACCATCCCGGTTGATAAAACNGCCTCACACTCTCTGCCTCAGGCATAAACATGACAGATAAGTAACTGTTCAAAATTATTTTAATATTATGGCGGAAGGATTTTCCTGACGATTTTTCACGAGGAAGAAGGAGTGTAGCGAGCTACATGACTGATGACGAGNGGAAAAGCGGCGGAA
>JAAVEW010000024.1 GCA_014801075.1 Barnesiella sp.
AGAAGGAGTGTAGCGAGCTACATGACTGATGACGAGTGGAAAAGCGGCGGAAAAGACTCCGACAGAATATTAAGATAATGAGAACGGTTAATATAAAATAATTTTAAACAGTTACTTATGGATACACTCAGATGCATAGTAGTAGATGATGAGCCGCTGGCGCTGATGCAGATAGCGCGCTACGCGGAGCGCACTGACGGACTGGAGGTAGTGGCTACGTGTTACGACGCTGCCGAGGCCCTCGCGGCCCTGGAGCGCGCGGAGCGCGTCGACCTGATGTTTCTCGATGTCAACATGCCCGATATGTCGGGCATGGAGCTTGCCCGCAGTCTGCCCCCGGAGCAACCGTTAGTGATATTTACGACGGCCTATTCGGAATATGCCGTCGAGGGGTTCAAGGTGGAGGCGGTGGATTACCTTACGAAGCCGATTGGCTATGAGGACTTTGCCGCGTCGGTGGAACGCGCACGCCGCCGCCTGGGACGCACGGAGCGCCGCGACGAGGCTATCTACGTGAAGGAGTCGGGCACTACGCGCCGCATCATGCTGGGCGATATAAGTGTGATAAAGGGGTTGGCGGAGTATGTGCAGATATTCCTCAAATCGACGCAGCGTCCCGTCACGACGCTGATGAGTCTGCGCTCGCTTGAGGAGACGCTCCCCTCAGACCGCTTCATGCGCATCCACCGCTCCTATATCGTCAACCTCGACGCCGTTGAGGGGATGTCTCACAACAGGGTGACTATTGCCGGGGAGGAATACCCCGTGGGCGAGAGTTACCGGGCGCGTTTCCGCGACTATTTTTCCGGCAAGACCGGTTTATAAACAAGACGGGTTCATAAACAATATATGTAAATAAAAAATGAATGGCGGTGTTTTGCCACACCGCCATTCATTTTTTATTTATTCGGGTTACCATTTGTAGCCGGCGTCGGCTACAAGTTCTTTGTCGGAGTCGATGGTGGAGCCGAGAGTGGTGAGCATGTCACCCACGATGCTGCCGTTGATGCCTGTGCGCATGGCTTTGAGCTGACCGTCGGTCGATAGCTTCTGACGGCCGCCGGCGAAGCGGAGCTGTGTGGCTGGGTGTATGAAGCGGAAAATGGCGATGGTGGTCAGTATATCCTTCTCGCTGAGGGGAGCGGAGTCGGCCAGCGGGGTGCCGGGGATGGGTATCAGGATGTTGATGGGGATGGAGACGGGACGGATGTCGCGCAGCGCGAGGGCAAACTCCACTCGCTGGCGTGCTGACTCGCCCATGCCAATGATACCGCCCGAACAGATGTCGAGTCCTGCGGCACGCGCTGCCTCGATGGTGGCCAGTTTGTCGGCGTAGGTGTGGGTGGTGCAGAGGGTGGGGAAGTAGGACGGTGCTGTCTCCAGGTTGCAATGATAGCGCAGGGCGCCGCAGGCGCGTACCTTGGCGAGGTCGTCGGCGTTGAGCAGGCCGAGCGATGCGCAGGTGAGCATGCCGGTCTCCTTGCCTACACGGTCCAGCATCGAGCAGATGGCGTCGAGGCTTCGGCCCTGCATGGCTTTGCCGCTGGCTACGAGCGAGAATCGCTTGATGCCCTTGCCGGCATTGTAGCGGGCTATGTTCATACACTCCTCCTCGTCGATGAGGGGATAGACCTCGCAGCCTGTGTTCCAGTGGGCCGACTGGGCGCACCATTTACAGTTTTCGGAGCAGCGGCCTGAGCGGGCGTTGGCTATGGAGCAGGAGTCGAAGTCGCGGGGACAGAGGGCTTCGGTGATTTCGGCGGCGGCTTCGCAGAGGGCGTCGAAGTCGGCGTCGAGTAGAGAGTAAGCCTCGGCGGGAGTGATTTCCACTCCGCCGAGCACCTTGTTTTTAATTTCAGTAAGTGTCGATGTTTCCATTTTATTGGTTAGTCAAAATCATAGAGGGGTGTGGAGAGGTAGCGCTCGCCGGTGTCGGGGAGCACGACGACGATGGTCTTGCCCTCGTTCTCCGGGCGGCGTGCCACTTCGATGGCTGCGCGCAGAGCAGCGCCTGATGAGATACCAACGAGCAATCCCTCCTTGGAGGCGAGGCGCGCGGTGTCAAAGGCCTGAGCGTCGGTGACGGTGACAATTTCGTCGACGGCGTCGCGGTGGAAGTTGGCGGGCACGAAACCGGCGCCGATGCCCTGTATCTTGTGGGGGCCTGCGGGTTGTCCCGAGAGTACGGCCGATGTAGCGGGTTCTACGCCTACGGTGTGGATAGCGGGATTGTGGGCTTTCAGTCCTTCTGACGTCCCGGAGAGAGTGCCGCCGGTGCCTACCGAGGCCACGAAGATGTCGACCTTGCCGTCGGTGTCGCGCCATATCTCTTCGGCGGTGGTGTTGCGGTGGGCGGCGGGATTGGCGGGGTTGTCAAACTGTGCGGGGGTGAATGCTCCGGGAGTAGCCTCGCGTATCTCGGCAGCCTTTGCGATAGCGCCTTTCATGCCGAGCGCGCCGGGAGTGAGCACTATCTCAGCGCCGAGTGCGCGAAGCAGTTTGCGGCGCTCTATGCTCATGGTTTCGGGCATGGTGAGGATGATGCGGTAGCCCTTGATGGCTGCTACCCAGGCGAGTCCGATGCCGGTGTTCCCCGAGGTAGGTTCGACGATGAGGCCGCCGGGACGCAGTTTGCCGGTGCGTTCGGCATCCTCGATCATGGCGAAGGCCACGCGGTCCTTCACCGAACCGCCGGGGTTGAAATATTCCACTTTGGCGAGTATTTTCGCTTTGAGGTTCTCTTTTTCGGCAATGCGTTTGAGGTCAACGAGGGGTGTATTGCCTATGAGTTGCGTAAGGTCGTCATATATTCGTGCCATAGTCGTAGAGTTGTTAGATGTTGTGAAATTTTTTATAAGATGTTTTTATAAGAGATATAAGATTTATAAGATATATAAGTCCTATAAGAGATATAAGATATATAAGTCTTATAAGTCTTATAAAATTTATATATCTTATATCTCTTATAAATCTTATAAAATCTATATTATACCTTTTCGAGGGCTTGGGCGAGGTCGGCGATGAGGTCGTCGATATGCTCGGTGCCGATGCTGAGTCGCACGCTCGACGGGGTTATGTTCTGCTGCGCGAGTTCGTCGGGGGTCATCTGCGAGTGGGTGGTGGTGTAGGGGTGGATTACGAGGCTCTTCACGTCGGCCACGTTGGCAAGCAGCGAGAATATTTCGAGCGAGTCGATGAATCGCCATGTAGCCTCCACGTCGCCGTCGATTTCAAATGTGAATATCGAGCCGCCACCGTTGGGGTAGAGCTTGAGGTAAAGGTCGTGGTCGGGGTGGGTGGGGAGCGAGGGATGGTTGACGCGGCGCACCTTGGGATGGTTGCTCAGGAAGTTGACCACGCGCAGCGCGTTGAATACGTGGCGCTCCACGCGCAGCGAGAGGGTCTCGAGTCCCTGCAGGATGAGGAACGCGTTGAAGGGTGAGATGGCAGCACCGGTGTCGCGCAGTATGACGGCACGGATACGTGTCACGAAGGCTGCCGGACCGGCCACGTCGGCAAATACGGCACCGTGGTAGCTGGGGTCGGGGGCTGCGATGGTGGGGAACTTGTCGGCGTTGGCTTTCCAGTCAAACTTGCCTGAGTCGACGATGACGCCGCCGAGGCTTGTGCCGTGGCCGCCCATGAACTTGGTGGCGGAGTGTACCACGATGTCGGCTCCGTGTTCGATGGGNCGCATCAGGTANGGGGTGCCGAANGTGTTGTCGATGATGAGGGGAATGTTGTGGCGGTGGGCTATCTCGGCCACCTTATCTATGTCGAGCACCTCGGAGTTGGGGTTGCCGAATGTCTCGGCGTAGAGGCAGCGGGTGTCGGGGGTGATNGCGGCTTCGACGGCGTCGAGGTNGCGGAAGTTGACTATTGTGTTGCTGATACCCTGGGCGTGGAGCGTGTGGGTGATGAGGTTGAACGAGCCGCCGTAGAGGTTGTCGGCAGCCACGATATGATTGCCGGGCAGGAGTATGTTCTGCAGGGCGTAGGTGACGGCGGCTGCTCCCGAAGCTACGGCAAGCGCGGCAACTCCNCCCTCCATAGCTGCGACGCGGCGTTCAAGCACGTCCTCGGTGGGGTTGGTCAGTCGGCCGTATATGTTGCCCGGCTCTTTGAGNGCGAANCGGTCGGCAGCGTTTTGCGAGTTGTGAAACACGTAGGAGGTCGTCTGATATATAGGTACCGCGCGGGCATCGGTNGTAGGATCGGGCTGCTCCTGGCCTGCGTGGAGCTGGATGGTTTCAAAGTGGAGTTTCTTNCTGTCCATAAGTGTATAAGTAACTGTTTAAAATTATTTTATATTAACCGTTCTAATTATCTTAATATTCTGTCGGAGTCTTTTCCGCCGCTTTTCCCNTCGTCATCAGTCATGTAGCTCGCTACACTCCTTCTTCCTCGTGAAAAATCGTCAGGAAAATCCTTCCGTCATAATATTAAAATAATTTTGAACAGTTACTTAATTTTTTGTTATGATGCAAAATTACGTTATGTGATTAAATCTTCCAATAAAATTGTTGTTTTTAGAAAAAATATCTATTTTTGGCTGCTGATAGTGTACGATGCGTCTGTATTTACGGCGTTTNGTATGATAAATAGAATATTATTCCGAAAATTATGGATAGCAGTTCGCGGCTTGACCGTATAGATATTGAGATATTGCGCCGNCTTCAGGAGAATGCCCGACTGACGGTNAAGGAACTGGCTGCGGCGGTGCATCTGTCGCCCACGCCCACATATGAACGTATGAAACGCCTTGAACGCGAGGGGTATATACGTAAGTATATGGCGGTCATTGATGCCGAGAAGGTCAACATGGGGCTTATAGCTTTCTGCTTCCTGAAAATGAAGCAGATGACCTANGAGAACGCGGCGAAGCTGATGGNGATAATGGAGCAGATAGAGGANGTGACCGAGTGCTACAACATATCGGGCGAATATGACTTCCTGCTCAAAATNTACACCTCCGACATGAAATCCTACCAGAANCTCCTGGTAAGAATACTCGGCGCAACCGACTGCATAGGCTCCATCAACACCTCCTTCGTGCTCGGNGAAGCCAAAAACACCCGCCTCACCCCCGTCGNCGACTGACTCNGGTNACTATNCAAAAGGTTTCCCTTTGATATATGTAAGGCGTAATCTGTTGCATAGCTCCCCGCACAGCAGTATGAACAGCGAAACAGANGGCATGAACAGACGTGACCACTCGGCAAAAGAGCCCAACAGGTTGACGGCAAGATTGCCCGCGCACATCAACCACAGAAATATGGAAAACAGTGGGATAATACCGGAGCGTTTTCGGTAGGCAATGAGATATNTTGCAGATATCAGCATAATGACGCAAAGCTGACTGAAAGTGATGAATATNTTGATTCCATAGAGATAGAGTGATGGAATATTGATACTGACTACCGGCGCTTTAAGAAAGTCACTATAGTTGGTTTTTAATGCCATTAAATACCATTGCAGTGTATTTTTACCCCCCCCCCCATTAGNGTAAGTTCCTCATGNANAGCCTTATAGCTTATGCCATTTAAATTGGGGTAATCCCATAACGGATTGCGCACGGTTCTGTGCTCAAAGGTAATCAAGCGTTCTTTTATATCAGGATTGACTACGTTATTTGAAGTAAAAAGTCCGGCACGAATAGCTATGCATGAGTCATTTATCACTGAGACGACAGTGGGGGTGAATACGCCGATTTTTCTTTCCATAATTCTGCAATAGCCGAACATAAGTCCGCCACAAACGACTGTACATGTTATCATCTGCAATGCGCGTTTATATTGCCTGATACACAAGTAGATCAAAGCCATTATAGCTATTGCCACAGGTAAATATAGAAATGAGGGTCGAGTGAATATAAGCAGAATCGACAATAAGAGTATCATGGACCATGACTTCAGACTGTTGTTACGATACCATTTGAAAAAGTAATAAATCAGAAAGACACAGAGCGACACTGCAACCGGCTCTGAAGTCATCGTCATGTTATTGGAAATAAACTGGGTGGATATTACGTAAAAACAGGTTGATGCGATGACAATCGTGTTCGACAGTTTTATTTCCTGAGCTACTCTGAAGAAACATTTGACACTGAAAAGGAATAGTGTAATCTGGATTGCGCCGACTATCCATAGCTTTGCGCTTTCTGAAATCATCCCGGCCATGAGGTAAAGCAAAGGGCATACCGGAGTACGTGCTATATCTATCTCTCCGTTGGAGAGTGTGTTGGCAGCTTTATAGTAACCGAATGAGTCGGGCCACTGCATTGGACCTGTCATTATGGCGATAAAAATATCGCCCAGCAATGTCAATACAAGGATTGTGTTGAGAGGATTGGACTTGGTGTAGATTGCAAGTCGCGACAAAACGTTATTCGGTTTCATCAGGGCGCAGTTGATTGTACAGATGATATAAATTTAGTGGGTAATAAAAAACGGTCACCGTTTGGTGACCGTTTTCGCTACCTGTTTTCTTTTGTGACTCCTACAGGATTCAAACCTGTAACCTTCTGATCCGTAGTCAGATGCTCTATTCAGTTGAGCTAAGGAGCCTGGTATTAAAAATAGGCAATAATCGTGATTTGTGACTCCTACAGGATTCAAACCTGTAACCTTCTGATCCGTAGTCAGATGCTCTATTCAGTTGAGCTAAGGAGCCATGCCTGAGTGGCTTTGCGGTTGCAAAGATACAACATTTTTTCTTGATTGCGCAACTATTTTTTAATTTTTTTTCGAGGGTGAGTGAATTTTATTTTGCCGCATAGGTGCTAACAGCGTGTTACTGCTGCAATTAGGTCTTTTTGCGCTGTTGAGGTTTAACATATTTTAAAAATTTTCACAATTGCTATTTCCGTATGAATTGTGTAATTTTGCGAGGCGACGATACTTTTTGCGCCGCTTATTTGTTACATTTTCAATAATCCCGTCTGTCGGGCCCGGCAGGCAAAAACGTTTTTTTCAAACGCAACCATATAATTACGCAAACTAACTTATAAATATATGAGAAGAGCATTTCGCACTCTATTTTTTGCAGCGGCGGCCGCAGCGGCTGTCAGTGCATCGGCCGAGCATCTGGTGATACTTCACACCAACGATACCCACTCGCAGATTGACCCCGAGAGTCACGACCTCGGCGGAGTGATGCGCCGCAAGGCGGTAATCGACAGCGTGCGCGGCGCCGAGAAGAATGTGCTGCTCGTCGACGCCGGTGACGTGGTGCAGGGTACGCTCTATTTCAATCTCTACCGAGGCGAGGTGGAGCACAAGGTGATGAACGCTCTGGAATATGACATCGCTACGCTCGGCAACCATGAGTTTGACAACGGCGCAAAGGAACTTGCCGACCTGCTGCGCAACGATAACGCAACGTGGGTGTCGACCAACTACGATGTTGACAACTCGCCGCTGGCCGGACTCCTTGTGCCCTATGTGATTAAGGAGTATGATGGCAAGAAAGTTGGTATCATGGCGCTTAATCTCGACCCCAAGGGGATGATTTCCGACCGCAATGTCAAGGGCATAGAGTACATGGACGTGTATGAGGCAGCTGACCACACGGCCTGGGCGTTGCGCCACAACGAGAAAGCTGACGTAGTTGTGGCCTTGACCCATATAGGATATTCCGATGACAAACGCGCCAACGACTCGATACTCGCCACTGTGTCAAAGGATATTGACCTGATAATCGGCGGACACTCCCACACTCCGCTCAATCCTGCCAACCCCGCGTCGAAGCCCACCCGCGTGCGCAACGCCAACGGCAAGGATGTGGTCATTGCGCAGCTCCATTCGATGGGTACTTCAATCGGTAAGGTTGATATTGACCTTGATAACAATGAGATAGTGTCGTCGGTGATACCCATTGACAGCCGCCTCGACGGCAAAGTCGACGAGAATCTGCTTGCTATCCTTGCTCCCTACCGTGAGAAGGTCGACTCACTCATGTCGCTGAAATTGGCCAAGGCAGCTGCGCCGCTCGACAAGCAGTCGATAATCAACATCTTCTCCGACCTGGTGCTTGAACGCGGCAGTCAGCTCGCGGGAGGCAAGGCTGACCTTGCCATACTCAACAACGGCGGTATCCGCAACACTCTCCCCAAGGGTGACATCTCTCAGGGACACGTGATGATGGTGCTCCCGTTCAACAACACGGTTGAGGTAGTGCGCATCAAAGGAGATGCACTCGCCCGTGTGTTTGCGCAGATGGGTCGCCGTCCCATGAACGGTGTCAGCGGCAACGTCGACGTCACCTACAATCCCGAACTCGGCGAATGTACGTCAATCACAATCAACGGTCGTCCTCTCGACCCCGATAAATACTACAACGTGGCAACTATCGACTACCTCGCCGAAGGTGGCGACTACCTCTCGGCCTTCACCGAGGGCGAAGTGATAGCCACAAGCGAGAATATACTCTCGCGCGACATCTCCAATGCGCTGAAAAAGAGTAAGAAACCGCTTAAAGTCAACACCACGGAGCGCCTTCACCACTGATTGCGCCCGGCGTGACAGGTAATAGCAACCAAAGTTGCAGCAGAACTGAGCAACTGAAAAGGGGACGCGATTGTCGCGTCCCCTTTTCAGTTTGTTATTTATAGCTTATCCTATTCGGTTTATCCTTTATGGCTTATTCTTTTCGTTTATCCTATCCAGCTTATAATGTGAAAGTTACGTAGAGAGGGTAGTGGTCGGATGATTTGATGCCGCCGCGGCGGTAAAGTATCGGCCGGAGGCAGCCCTGATAGAGCACGTGGTCGATGTTGAAGAAGAAACGGTCACTGTGATAGGTGATTACGGGGCCTGTGCCTATGGTGCGGAACACCGATTTCAAGCTCTTGCCTTTGATGGTTCGCACCGGGTAGGAGCCTGCAATGTCGTTGAAGTCGCCCGACAGCAGCACATTGCGATAGTTGAGCGAGTCGAGTTGCTGACGGAGCAGCTGCGCCTGGTCGGCACGCAGGGCGAACGCGCTGCGGAGTTTGTAGTAGATGACCTTGCCGGCGTCGGTCATGTTGCCCGACATGTTGCCGTCAGTGATGCTGTGGTACAGCTCCTTATCCTCTTCGTCGAGGCCGAACGACTGCATGTGGACGCTGACAACGAGTATCGTGTCCGTGTCAATCACAATCTCCGCGGCCTGCCATCCGGAGTGGGGCGACAGCGGTTGGTCGAGGTAGACCTCGCGCAGGGGATATTTCGACAGGATTGACACCATCTTCTCCTCCTGCGAGGCGAAGTAGGGGTAGATGTCGTTGATTGAATCAATCTGCTCGTCGGTGAGGCAGCGTGTGGGTTTGTCGGAGAGCGTTCCCACCTCCTGCAGGCACACGATGTCGGCACCCGAATGTATGATGGCCGAGGCGCTGCGGTTGGTGCTGTCGGGGTAAATGCTCTGATTGTCATTGAAGTCAAACGTGTTGTATGACATGAAGCGAAGCACTCGTTCCCCCTCCTTTACCTCCGGCTTGCCCTCAAACGGGTGGGCCGGAAACCAGTTGCCGATGGCGGTCAGCGAGAGCATCATCGCGGCCCATTGCACTATGGCTACCTTCTTGTTGATGAACAGGTTGATGAGGCCGAGCACCACATCGGTTATAATCAGGAAAGGGAAAGCCATCGACATCATCGAGGGCCAGCTGTATTTCTCGGGATTGAAGAGAGCGCTGTTAGCCGAGATTACCGTCATGACAGCTACTGCTATCGTCATCAGCAGCCACAGGAAGCGGACAGTGCACAGGAGCGGTCGGCGGCGGGTGGCTGTATGTTGTGTTTCGTCCATAATTGATGAATATTCGTGAAAAGGGAAGTGTAAACAGTTGATATAACGTTGGTAAGCGGTGCTTCGGTTACTTTACCCGCTTGCTTATTTCAAATAGCTGACGGCGCTCCTCGGCAGTGAGGGCTGTGTATCCCGAGTGCTTTATCTTGTCGAGGATAGCGTCGAGATTGCGGCGGTCATCCTCGACTGAATTGGCGGTTGCTGCCTTCTTGTCGGCCTTGCGCGGGCGGAACTTCTTGCGCGAAGCTGCGGCGGGGGAGACGGAGCGTCGCATGAAGGCCACCAAGCTGTCGTAAGCACGTGAGGCCGGGCGCGTTATGTCGATGCCGCGATTGAGCAGCCAGCCGTAGAGGGCACCCATGGCGATGCCGCCGAAGTGGGCTACGTGGGCGCCGGCGTTGTCGCCTACCAGACCGAGAGCGAAAAGCACCACGGCCGCCACGGCTATCCATTTCAGTTTCACGCTGCCGAAGAGCAGCAGCATCACCGGGTAGTCGGGCATGAGGAATGCGGTGGTTATGACGATGGCTATCACCGATGCCGAAGCGCCGAGCAGCCAGCCGCCGACACCGGGAAATATCTGTGCGGCCGCGAAGTAGAAGAGTGCCCCGGCTATGCCGCCGTAGATGTAGAGCCACACCATCTGCCGAGGTGAGCAACGCCACGTCATCATCTGCCCGAACCAGTAGAGAGCGAGCATGTTGAAAATGATGTGGAATGGGTCATAGTGGGTGAACATGTAGGTGAACACCGTCCAGGGGCGGTGGGCCGCAAGCGCGGGCACGGAGGGGAGCGCGAGCTGGTCAACAACGCTGTCGATGCTCCAGCCGCCTATCATGGCTATGATGCCGAGCAGTCGCAGCAACAGGAATACCGCAACGTTGATTATCAGCAGTTTCCACACTGCCGACGCTGTCTTGAATTTATACCGCCAATCAGTAAATGCCGCCATTGTTGAGTAAGCCTTTCTTTTTCCAGTAGAGGAGGATGAGGAAACCTATGAGCATGCCGCCGAGATGGGCCACGTGGGCCACGTTGTCGCCGGGATTGTTGTTGAAGCTCTGCAAGAGTTCGATAGCGCCGTAACCGATTACAAGCCAGCGGGCCTGGATAGGAATGGGGATAAAGAACAGATACATAGGAGCTTTCGGGAACATGTAGCCGAAGGCGAGCAGTACGCCGAAGATGGCACCCGAAGCACCGATGACCTCGGTGTTGATGAGGCTCCACACGGTGAACACGTCGGGATTGGCGGGAGCCATTCCGCGCGGCACGTTAAGATTGACAATATCGGTGACGGTGACTCCTTCGGGGAGGTGTCCCGCAGCGTTTGAAATCATGATGGCGAATACACCGAGCTGTATCAGCGCCGCGCCTATGCCGCACGACACGTAGTAGAAGAGGAAGCGCTTGGAGTTGACCACGCGCTCAATGATGTTGCCAAACATGAAGAGGGCAAACATATTGAAAAACAGGTGGAAGAAGTTCTCCTGCACAAACATGTAGGTCACCACCTGCGCCGGGTTGAAGTTGTCGGAGAGCGGGTAGTGAAGCGCGCATATATTCATGAACGTGACACGTGTTGACTCGGGGAATATCTGCAACGCCAGCCATATGATGACGTTGATTATGAGCAGATTTTTTGTTACCGGGGGGAGGTAACGGAATGAAGTGCCTATATTCATAGCGGGTATCTGAAATATATTTTTGTTGTTATCGGCAGCCGTAGAGCCGCTTGCGCTACGCGCCGGCCATAAGTTGTGCAAAATTAAGAAAATTACTCGACATCTTTCGGCACTCCCCCTGTTTTTTATTCCTGACGGGCCGAAAAATAGTCCTAAATCATATAATAATCAGCCGCTAAGGTCGAAAATTATGAAATTTTGGTGGAAATCGGTGAAATAATAAATGAAAAACGTTGATAATTCAAAATTTAACTTTATATTTGCGAAAAATAATACCATTTAAACTTATAAAACTTACCACATTATGAACAAAGCAGAGTTAATCAACGCAATTGCGGAAAAAGCCAATCTGACAAAAGTTGATGCAAAGAGTGCACTCGATGCAACTATCAGCGCGATAGCCGACGCTCTCGCCGCTAACGACAAAGTAGCAATCCTCGGTTTCGGTACATTCTCAGTGCAGGAGAAAGAAGCACGCACAGGTATCAATCCCCGTACAAAAGAAAAAATTGAAATTCCCGCCCGCAAGGCTGTGAAATTCAAAGCAGGTGCTGACCTCGAAGCCAAAGTGAAATAAGTATTTATCGCAACGACGCATTATACCGTGGAGGCAGCGTGTCATACCCGACACGCCGCCTCCACGCCGTTTTAATAACCTGTGTTTCCACCGCGTTTATGACTCGGTTGCTATAGATATTGGTGGGGGAGTTGATGTTGTTTTCAAAAATTTTTGCTAATTTTGTGGTTATATACATATTTAATAACTCTAATAAAATTAGTTTAATAGGGTCGGATGCCTGTGGGGCGTTGTCTGACCGTGATTAAATCAACCATTCTGCGAAATCAAAACACTCTGCAAAATCAATCTTCTGCAAAATCAAAACACTCAATATGATGAAAAAACAGATAGTCTATGCAATGCTGGCCGCAGCTATCGCTTCACCCCTTGCAGGAAGCGCTGCTCCCAAAGCTCATGTCAACCCGTTTTTGACAGCCTACACCACTCAGTTTGACATTCCACCGTTCCAGGAGATAACCCTCGAGGACTATGTGCCCGCGTTCACCAAGGGCATCGAGGAGGCACGTGCCGATATCGCTGCAATCGTGGCTAATCCCGAGACTCCGACATTTGAGAACACTATCGTGGCGATGGACAATGCAGGCGCTACGCTCGAACGCGTGAGCCGCGTATTCTTCGGCGTCTCGGAAGCTGACTCGTCGCCCGCAATGGAGGAGATAGCGCAGGAAGTGACCCCGATGGTGTCGCGCTACTCCGATGAGGTGTCGATGAACGAAGGCCTTTTCGAGCGCGTGAAGTATCTCCACGACCACAGCGAAGGCCTTGACAAGGTGCAGAAACGTGCTGTCGACGAGGCGTATAAGAACTTCGTGCGCAACGGCGCCCTGCTCTCGGCTGCCGATAAGGAGAAACTGTCGGCACTCAACCTGCAGCTCTCCGACCTCTATCTGAAATTCAACAAAAATCTGCTCAACGCCACCAACGCCTTTGCCGTATTCGTGGATGACGCATCGCGCCTGAAGGGACTTCCCGCAAGCGCCGTTGCCACCGCAGCCGCCGAGGCTGAGGCCCGCGGCCACAAAGGGGAGTGGGCGTTCACGCTCCATGCTCCGAGCCGACTGGCCGTGCTCCAGTATGCCGATGACCGTCAGCTCCGCCACGATATATATCGCGGTTACACCTCGCTCGCTTCATCGGGCGAATACAACAACCACCCCGTCATCAACGACATCCTCAAAGCCCGCAACGCCAAGGCCAAACTGCTCGGCTACCCCGATTTCGCTTCCTATATGACCGACAACGTCATGGCCAAGAATCCCAAGAACGCCCTCGACCTGCTCATGCAGGTGTGGACTCCCACAGTGGAGAAGGTGAAAGAGGAGGTTGTGGAGATGCAGCAGCTTGCCGACAGCCGCGGCGACAAGGTGAAAATCGAGCCTTGGGATTATTATTACTACGCCGAGAAAGTGCGTGCCAAGAAATATGACCTCGACGAGAACGAGGTGCGTCCCTACTTCCACGTTGACTCGGTGCGCAAAGGTATCTTTACCCTCGCCGAACGTCTCTACGGTGTGAAATTCAAGGAATTGCCCGACGCGCCCAAGTATCACCCCGACGTGAAGGTGTATGAGGTGCTCGACATGGACGGCAACCACGTGGCAGTGTTCATGAGCGACTACTACACCCGCCCCTCGAAACGTCAGGGCGCGTGGATGGACGAGATGAAAGCATCATATGTGGCAGCCGACGGCACCGCCGTGCGCCCCATCATCTATAACGTATGTAACTTCGAGGCGCCCACAGCCGAATCGCCCTCGCTCCTGTCGCTCGACGACGTGGCAACGATGTTCCACGAATTCGGCCACGGACTCCACGGCATGCTCTCCCGCGCCAAGTACAAATGCCAGTCGGGCACAGCCGTTGACCGCGACTTCGTAGAGCTTCCCTCGCAGATTACCGAGCACTGGGCGCTCGAACCCGAATTGCTCAAGGAGTATGCCCATCACTACGTGACCGGCGAGACTATCCCCGACGCGCTTATCGAGAAACTTCAGGCAGCTTCGCGCCACAATGCCGGCTTCAACATGGCAGAGCGCGTGGCCGCTTCATACCTCGACCTGCAGTACGGCCTTATGGACTACACCGGCGATGTCGACATCAACGCTTTCGAGGAGAAGGTGGTAGAGGAGCTCGGCATGCCCCGCGAGGTAGAATACCGCTACCACAGCCCCTACTTCAAGCATATCTTCGGCAGCGACGGTTATGCTTCGGGTTACTATACTTACCTCTGGGCCGAAGTGCTTGATACCGATGGTTTTGAACTCTTTAAGGAGAACGGCGTGTTTGACCCCGCCACAGCCCGCTCATTCAAGGAAAACATCCTTGAGAAGGGTGGCAGCGAGGACCCGATGGAACTCTACATACGATTCCGCGGCCAGGCTCCCACTGCCGATGCACTCCTGCGCCAGCACGGTCTTGACGCCCCCGCCCAGCCTAACGCCGACCTCAATAAGAAAGATTGATGCTCTGCCTGTATCACACGTTTGGCTGCAAACTCAACTTCGCCGAGACCTCGACCATAGCCGAGATGCTGGAGGAGAGGGGGATAGGACGATGCAGCGAGGGGGAAACGCCCGACCTGATTCTCGTCAACACCTGCTCCGTCACCGCCGAGGCCGACAAGAAGTGCCGCCAGACTATACGTTCGTACCATCGCCGCTATCCCGACGCCGGAATAGTGGTGACCGGTTGCTACGCGCAGCTCAAGCACGACGAGGCCGCGGCCCTGCCCGGAGTGGTGATTGTGGCCGGCACCGACCGCAAGAACGCGCTCCCCGACTACATAGACCGCTGGCTCGCCGACAACAACGCGCAGTGTCTCATCACCCCGCTGCAGCAGATACGGGAGTTCAACCCCTCATGCTCGCGCGGCGACCGCACCCGCTATTTCCTTAAAGTGCAGGATGGCTGCGACTACTGGTGTACCTACTGCACGATACCGCGAGCGCGCGGCCGCAGCCGCTCCGCCTCCATCGAGGAGATAGTGGAGCAGGCCCGCACGGCGGCAATGCGCGGCGGCAAGGAGATAGTGATTACCGGAGTCAACATCGGCGATTTCGGTAAGGGCACCGACAAGACCTTTCTCGACCTGTGTCGCGCTCTCGACGAGGTGGAGGGTATAGAGCGTTACCGCATATCGTCGATAGAGCCCAATCTGCTCACCGACGAACTGATTGACTTCGTGGCCGCATCGCGCCGCTTCATGCCCCACTTCCACATTCCGTTGCAGTGTGGTTCGGATGAGGTGTTGCGTCTCATGCGCCGCCACTACGACACGGCGCTTTTCCGCCGCAAGATAGAGGCGATACGCCGCGTGATGCCCCATGCATTTATCGGCGTTGACCTGATAGTAGGTGCGCGCGGAGAGACCGACGAGGAGTTTGAACGCTCCTACGCCTTCGTCGAGTCACTGCCAATCACGCGACTGCACGTGTTCCCTTACTCCGAGCGCCCCGGCACGAAGGCCCTCGAGATACCCCACGTAGTGAGTCAGGAGGAGAAACATCGCCGCGTGGCCCGCATGATATCCCTCTCCGATGCCAAGCTCGCCGCGTTTATGAACGAGTTTGCCGGCACAACACGCCGCGTGCTGCTCGAACACTCGGCCGAGGGACAGCCGATGGGAGGATTTACCGACAACTACATACGCGTGTCGGTCGACGCTCCGGCATCGCTCGACAATCATATCGTGGCCGTGGAGCTCGGCAAGCCCGTGGCCGACAGCGAGACCGTCGAAGCGCGTCTCGTGAAATGACGACAGTCAATATCATAGTACCGATGAAAACTGAACCGAAAATGTCAACTAAAACAGGATATAAAATCGCCGACGGCGGCATGTGGGTAGTGTCGCACCTGCCGCTGTGGGCGCTCTATCCGTTAGGTTTCGCGCTCTATTTCCTGCTCTACTACGTAGTGCGCTACCGCCGCAAAGTGGTGATGCGCAACCTCGCGGAGTCATTCCCCGCCAAGAGCCGGCGCGAACTGCGTGCCATAGCCAAGGAGTTTTATCTCAACTTTGCCGACTACGTGGTTGAGACACTGCGACTTGGCGGTATCTCCAGGCGCGAGATACTGTCGCGCATCACTTATGAGAACCTGTCGCTCGTCAATGGTTATCTGGAGCAGAAGCGTCCCATCGTAGCCTACTTCTCCCACTGTATCAACTGGGAGTGGGTGACAACGCTCGGTACGGTTGTCGACGTGCCCGAGAGCGAGTGCTCGCAGGTGTACCGTCCGTTGAAATCCAAGTGGATGGATGGCTACATGCTGCGCCTGCGCCAGCGATTCGGCGCCCGCTGTTATCCCAAGGCAACAGTGTTCCGCGAACTGCTCCGCCGCCGTAAAGAGGGTATCACCACCTTTACCGGATTCATGAGCGACCAGAAGCCGAGCCACAACGACCCCGGCTACATCACCATGTTCCTCAATCACCCTACGGCCATGATAACGGGCACTGAAACCGTGGCCCGCAAACTCGGTGCCGCCGTAGTGTACTTCGACATGACCAAACTGCAGCGCGGCCGTTACCACGTGCGCATCCGTCCCATAGCCGACGATGCCGCCGCTCTCCCCGAAGGCGAGCTGACCGAACGCTACACCCGCCTGCTCGAAGAAAACATACGCCGCCAGCCCTCCATCTGGCTCTGGACCCACCGCCGCTGGAAACACCCCGTCACACTCCCCACCGCTGATAAGTAACTGTTCAAAATTATTTTAAACAGTTACTTACCTCCGAAAAGTAAGAGGTGACATCGGGTTGCCGCGCAACCGGAGCGCGGAAAACAGATAAACAGAACGCTACCATGAAAAAGTCAAGAGTAACCCAAATTATACTGCGGTTGCAGCTTCTGCTGTCGGCAATACTCATGCCGGTAACATCTACTGCTGTCAGCCGATTGCCCGAGTCGGCACTTGAATGGAAGAATATTTCGGTCGATGGCCGCAAGAAAGCTGTATTCTGCTTGTATCGCGACAGTTGCGGCGTAGTGTGGCTCGGCACCAACGGCGGTCTCTATTTCTACGACGGCGTAGCCACGCATCCGGTAGGGCAGAACGAATTCGGGAAGATACAGGTCTATGCCATTGTAGAGCGAGGCAACAGTCTGCTGCTCGGCACCAACAACGGACTGCTCCTCTTTGACTACATGACGGGACTCCTCAATCAGAGTGACATAACCACTCCGAGCGAGATACGCACGCTGCTGCTCGAAGGTGACAGCCTGTGGATAGGCGGCCTGAACGGCATATCGCTCCTCGACCTTTCGGCCCACACGATAAAGGACTGCTCCAAAGGCTTGCCGCACAGGTCGGTATATTCACTGTTGCGCGACAGTCGCGGCATACTCTACGCGGGCACTTACGGCGGCGTGGCCCGGCTTGACACACAACGGCAGCAATTCAGCCCGCTCAAAATACATTACGGCGGCAGCGAGACGCAGCTTTTCGCCAACTGCCTGCTCGAAAGTGAGGACCGCGAAAGCATCTACGTGGGTGGCGAAGGGTCGCTATTCCGATACACCCCGGCGAGTGACAGCTGGGAAAAAATAGCGGCGGTAGAGAGTAAAAACGTAAAGAGTCTGGCCAACGGAGAGCCGGGACACCTGCTCGCCGGCACTGACGACGGAGTGTTTGACATAAGCGCCGACAACGTGCGCCATTACCGGCATGACACGCGTCAGGACAACAGCCTAGGTGACAATGAGATATGGAGCATTTACTACGATGACAACCACAACCTGTGGACGGGCCACGAACGCGGAGTCTCCATCGCCTCCAACTCCTCGGCCATACGTGTCATAAAGCTCGGCACACTCACGCAGTCGGGCGAGGGAAATGAAATCTACGGCATCTTCCGTGACAGCCGTGACAACATGTGGTTTGCGGGAACTAACGGCGTCATCTGCCTCGCCGTCGACGGCACTCCACGCTGGTTTCGACACGGCGACATGCCCAATACGCTCTCCCACAACCGTGTGCGCGACATGAAGGAGGATAGCGGGCACAATATATGGCTCGCCACCGATGCGGGTATCAACCGCTACAATGCCGATGCCGGTAACTTTGACGTGTTTCACATAGTCGACAAGAACGGCGAGCATGATTCCAACTGGGTGTATGCTCTCGCCGAGGATGGCGACTACTTATGGGTAGGCAGTTTTCTCAACGGTCTGCATTATATAAATAAGGCGAAGCTGAAAGGGAGCGGCCGCACTGTAGTAGCCGACAAGGTGCTCAACTCCGACACGCGTTCGGCCAACGGACTCAACATCGACAACAATCTCATCAACAACGTTATCCGTGACCATGACGGCAATCTGTGGATACTGCTTTTCCGCGACAACATCATAGCCCGCTATAACCCGCTGACCGACAATATCGTGAAGTATAACATCCACGACATTGCCGGCGGCTACCCGACGCATATAAGTATCGACACGCGCGGCAGAGTGTGGTGCGCCTTCAAGGGTGGAGCAGTCATATTCAACCGCGACGGTTCGCACCGCGTGGTCCGTTTCCCCTATACCAACAGCGACGAGAGCGTTCTCGCCATGGGGTCCGTGGCATCGGGCATGTGGATTTCGACGCTCAACAATGTGTGGAGTATCGACGGCGACAGTTTCGGCGCCTCCCTGCTGCCATTGCCTCAGAAATCCTACACGGCTATCTATGAGGACAGTAAGGATGGCAGTGTGTATCTTGGCGGCACTGACGAGATAGTCAGGGTAGGGAAGGAGGTGATGCAGTCGGGCGACGGTTACAAGACCATCAGGATGGTGCTTGATGACAACGGAAGCGGTCAGTTGGATTTCGCCGGTATGAGAGGAGGCGAAACGCGCCTCGCGATACCCTATGGCGGAGGCATGTCCCTTGTGGTCAGCACACTGGACTATTCGCCTGCCTCTCAGCAGCGTTACATGTATAAGCTTGTGGAGTCGCCGGCCGATAGCGTTGGCAACTGGGTGGTGCTCCCGGCCGGAGTCAACACCATCACCTATACAGGCCTCAATCCCGGAAGTTACAGCGTGCTCGTGCGGGCGGTAGGCTCGCCCGGAGCCACGCTGTCCATTCCGCTTACGGTGGCCTCGCCGGCTTATCTGTCATGGTGGGCCATCAGTCTCTATATATTACTGATTATAGGCATAATATGCTGGATAGTGTGGTATCTGCGCAAGAAAAACCAACGTACTCTCCTGGAGCAGGAACGCCAGATAGCGCTTGAAAATGTGGAGCGCAAGCTGACATTCCTTTCCTCGATATCCCACGACCTCAAGACACCGCTATCCATGATAATAGGGCCGGTCAGCATGATGAAGGAGCGGGCGCGTGACCCCGAGACGAGAAAGACACTCGAAACGGTCTATGACAATGCCGTGCGGCTCAACAACATGATACACCGCACTCTCGAATTGCAGCATCTCGAGGATAATGAAGAGAACCTGCTGATTATATCCATATTTGATGTGGTGGAATTCTGCCGCGGCGTGTTTGAGGTGTTCAAGGAGAACAATCCCCGCAAGAAATATATGTTCCATTCGTCGAGCCGGCAGATACTTGTCGAGGCCGATGCCGTGAAGTTTGAATCGGTGATAGCCAATCTGCTGTCAAATGCCGGAAAGTATTCCGACGACGGAGCTACCATATCGTGCGGTATCATCGAACTTGGCGACCGCGTGGAGATAGTGGTGTCGGACGACGGAGTCGGCATTTCCGACATGGACCAGCCGCTCGTGTTCCAACGCATGTTCCGCTCGCCGGCCACGGCGGCGTTGCGCGAGGGCACCGGTCTCGGATTGTATCTTATCAAGAAATACCTCGACATGATGCACGGCACGATTGACCTCTACAGCAAAGAGGGTCAGGGGACATCGTTCGTGGTGACGCTTCCGGTCGCCTCGACCGTAGCCGCCGAGGCCACCCCCGGGGCTGACACCGAGGTTGAGGGACGACCCAAAATCCTCGTCGTTGACGACAATATGCAGATTTCGGGATTTATCACCGGCATTCTCAAAGAGGAATTTACCTGCCTGACAGCCGACAACGGCCGGTCGGGGCTTGCCATAGCCGCCTCGTTTCTCCCCGACCTTATCATCGTTGACGAGATGATGCCGATAATGAGCGGCATGGAGATGGTGAAACGGCTTAAGCAGAATCCCCGCCTTGCCTACACGCCGGTCATCATGCTCACGGCCAAGAATGACAGTCGCACTGAAAATGAGAGTATCCAACTCGGCATCGACGTGTTCATGTCAAAACCGTTTGAGCCGTCGGCACTCGTCGGACGTATCAGGCAGTTGCTCAAAGGGCGTGCCGAAATCAAGGAGAAGGTGCGCATTCAGGCTATAACCGAAGCCGAGAGCAAACCTATCGAGGCTGAGTCAATCAACGAAAAGTCACTTGCCCGCATCGCCAAAATCATAGAGGAGAATATCTCGGACCCCGATTTGAATGTCAACTTCCTCTGCGAGAAGAGCGGCCTGACCAACAAGCAGCTTTACCGCCTCATAAAAAAATATATGGGCACCGCGCCGCTCGACTATATCCGTCGCGTCAGACTGCAGAAAGCGGCCATGCTGTTGAGTCAGCATCGCTTCACTGTCGCGGAGATATGTTACATGGTGGGCTTCAAGACACCGTCATACTTTGCCAAATGTTTTCAGGCACAGTATGGCGTGGCTCCGAGCCAATATGTTTCCGACGACACTCCCGCCGGCAATATTTAGGACAAAAGGGGTATTTAGCGACCGCTGTGAGGCGGAAAGTCTGATTTGTTGCATGAATTGTCCGAAATTTTACAGCTACTTATTTGTCTGATAACTATTTTTGCCGCAGATGTCGGGAAGGATGGTCACCCGCGGGCGTCACTTCCCGGACCTCCTGCCCAACATATCAGACAACCTTAAATTTATATTATAAACATGGAAAAAGCAATTGGTACTGCCGAACTGAGGAGTTGGCTATTAGGACTGCTTTTGGCAATCCTCCTCATACCCGCTTCGGCTTATGCCCAGACGCAGCAGACGGTAACGGGTACCGTCACCGACGAGACCGGCGAGCCTCTCATAGGAGCTTCGGTCAAAGTAACAGGCGAGAGCATCGGAACATCCACCGACTTCGACGGCCGTTATTCACTTAAAGTTCCTGCGGGAGCGAAGCAACTTACATTTGCCTACGTAGGTTATACCACTCTTGAAGTGGCAATCACGTCGGACGTGATTGACGTGACCATGAAACCCAATGCCGAAGTCCTTGACGAGGTAGTGGTGATAGGTTACGGTTCGATGAAGAAGAATGACCTCACGGGTGCTGTAGCCACTATAAGCGAAAAGGATTTCAATCAGGGTGTCATCACCTCGCCCGAGGAACTTATCAACGGCAAGATGCCTGGTGTGCAGATTGTCAACTCAGGCGGCGCCACTACCGGCGGTTCCACGATACGCATACGTGGCGGCGCTTCGCTCAACGCTTCCAACGACCCGTTGATTGTGATTGACGGTGTGCCGATGGAAGTGGGCGGTTATATTCAGGGTCAGGGCAATTTCCTTTCGATGATCAATCCCAATGACATCGAGAGCATGACGGTGCTGAAAGATGCATCATCTACCGCTATATACGGTTCGCGCGCGTCAAACGGTGTCATTCTCATCACCACCAAGAAGGGTAAAGGTGAGGGCGTCAAGGTGTCGTTCCAGACCACCAACTCCGTGTCGACCAAGACCAAGACGGCCGATATGCTGTCGCGCGACGAGTTTGTCGACGTTATCCGTGCCAACGGTACGGCTGCCCAGATTGGTCTGCTCGGCAACGAGAACACCGACTGGTTTGACCTGGTGATGCAGACAGGCTTCGGCACTGACAACAATCTCAGTGTGTCGGGCCGTGTCACCGACTGGCTTCCTTTCCGAGTGTCGGTAGGCGCCCTTTATCAGGAGGGTATAATGAAGAATGACGAGAACCGCCGTTTCTCCGGCAATATCAATCTCAGCCCTTCATTCTTCAACGATGACTTGAAATTCACCTTCAGCGGCAAGGCGTCGGCCAATGAAAGCCGCTATCCCAGCGGCTCCATCATCTGGAACGCCACTACCTACAATCCCACTATTCCGGTGTATTCGGGTGTTGACAGCTTCTATGGCTTCAACGAGCCGGTTGACATCAACGGCATTCCCGTGACGGGTGCTACGGCCAATCCTGTGGGACTGCTCAACTACCGCGACAAGTCCAATACCCACCGCCTTATCGGCAGCGTCGACGTGGACTACAACGTGCGCCCCGTGGCAGGATTGCGTTTCCACGCCACCGCCGCCTACGACCGCGCGCAGGGCAAGAGCAATTACTACACCTCGGCCGAGTCATGGTCGGGCTACAACTCCGGCGGTACGGTTTCAACCGTCGGTCCCAAGAAGGCTTACAACAAACTGTTCACCATCTACGGCAACTATAACCGCGATTTCGATGCCATAAAGAGTACGCTCGATGTTACGGCCGGTTACGACTACCAGTGGTGGAAACGCTATTCGCCCTATTATGAGACATATAACGAGGCCGGCGAGGTGCAGTCGACATCGGCTCCCTCCGACGAGCGCCACACGTTACTCTCATATTACGGTCGACTCAACTACACGTTTGACAACCGCTACCTGCTCACCGCTACATTCCGCCGCGACGGCTCGTCACGATTTGCCAAGGACAAACGCTGGGGTACCTTCCCCTCGGTAGCCCTTGCATGGCGCCTCTCCAACGAAAATTTCTGGGACTTCGCCCGCGACGTGATGAACGACCTGAAGATACGCGTGAGCTACGGTGTCACCGGTCAGCAGGATGGTATCGCCAACTATTCCCACATGCCTGTCTACACCATCTCGCAGGATGGCGCGCAGTATGTGTTCAACGGTGTGCCCATCTACACCTATCGCCCCGAAGCGTATAACCCCGATCTGAAATGGGAGACAACCAAGTCATGGAACTTCGGTATTGACTTCGGCTTTATGAACAACCGCCTGTCGGGTACGGTCGACTATTATAAGCGCACGACCGAGGACCTGCTTGCGTCGGTTCCCTGCGCCGCCGGTACCAACTTCGCCAAGTATATACTTTCAAATGTAGGCAACGTTGACAGCGAGGGTTTTGAAATATCAATCAACGCCAACATCATCGAGCAGAAGGACTGGTCGTGGACCGTGGCTGCCAATGCCACCTGGCAGAAAGCGCGTATCACCAACCTCACCATGTCGCCCGACGCCGAGTCGCCCAACACGCTTGTGGGTTCTTCGGTCGACAGCCGCCGCGTGCAGGTGTTCTCAACCGGTTACGCCCCCTACGCCTACTATGTCTACAAACAGATTTACGACAAGAATACCGGCCGGCCCATCGAAGGGGTCTACGCCGATCTCAACAACGACGGCCAGATTAATTCCTCCGACCTCTACCACTATCATTCGCCCGCTCCCGACTGGATTCTCGGTCTCAGTACCAACCTCCGTTACAAAAAGTGGACACTCTCGACCTCATTGCGCGCCAATATCGGCAACTACGTCTACAACGCCATGGCTATGAATACCGGAGCGTGGGAAACAGTATCGTACAACGGCTATCAGCTCAACAATATGAACCGCAGCTACCTTGAAACCGGTTTCTCGATGCGCCAGCATTACAGCGACCATTACGTGGAGAACGCTTCATTCCTCAAGATGGACAATCTGCAGCTCAGTTATGACTTCGGACGAGTGTGGCGCACGCTCAATCTCCACCTCTCGGCCAACATACAGAACGTGTTCACCATCACCGACTACTCGGGTATCGACCCCGAGGTGAGCTACGGTATCGACTCCAACGTGTATCCCCGTCCGCGCACATATTCACTCACCGTAGGACTTAACTTCTAATCACCATAAAAGATACGACAATGAAAAAAGCATATATAATGATGGGACTGGCCATGATGGCTGCGACTGCGACATCGTGTGTCGATGACCTTGACCAGCGCCCCGTATTCGAACAGGACGCCACCGTGGTCTATGCTACGGTCGATTCCTACCGCCAGGTCCTCGCCAAGGGCTACGCCTGCTTCGTCATCACCGGACAGGAGAAGGACGGCGACAAGGATATTGACTCGGAAAAGGGCTATGACCTCTCACGCTGCATATTCAACATGGAGGAGGACTCCACCGACGAGAGTATCAATACGTGGAGCTCGCTCTACGATATTTCCCACTTCAACTGGGATGCCAACGACGTGTGGGTGCAGGACGCATATTACCGCCTGTACTACACCATATCGGTGTGCAACGAGTTTATACGCAATGCAGCCGACGCGTCGATAAGCCGCTTCAGCGAGGCCGACCGGGCCGAGATACGCAGCATGAAGGCGGAGGCACGTTTCCTGCGTGCGCTCTCCTACTACTGGGTGCTCGACCTCTATGCGCAGGGTCCGTTCTCCAACGAGAATACTCCTATATCGGGATACGTGCCCGAGCGCTACGGCGATGTTCAGCTTTTTGAATTTATCGAGAGCGAACTTAAAGACATAGAGAATGAAATCCCTATGGACAATGAGTATGGACGCGCACCGCGTGCCGCTGTCTGGGCTCTTCTCTCCCGTCTCTATCTCAATGCCGAAGTCTACACCCGCACCGACCGCTACACCGACTGCGTGACTTACTGCAATAAAATAATCAACAGCCACAAATACTCGCTCGAACCAGAGTTCTACAAACTTTTCAACGCATCCAACCATCTGCGCACCAATGAAATCATCTTCGCATTCGTGGTCGATGCCACCACTACCGTGACATGGGGCGCCACTACCAATATAATATGCGGTTCATGCTCCAACTCGTCGAGCCAGGACCCCGCCAAATATGGTATCACCAACGGCTGGGGTAACTTCAGGGTGCGTGGTGAGATACCCGCGAAATTCGGTGACGTGGCTACTTCGAAGGATTCACGCTGCATGTTCTACACCGACGGTCAGTCACAATACATCTCGGTGTACAACGACCAGTCGCAGGGCTATTTCTCCGAGAAGTTCACCAATCTCTATGACGACGGCACGGCAGCATCCAACACGGCGGTCAACGGTTGCTCGACCGACCTCCCCGTGTTCCGTCTGGCCGATGTATATCTGATGGCGGCCGAGGCAACCGTCAGAGGCGGTGCCGGTCTCAGTCGCGGCGAGGCCCTCGCTCTTGTAAACAGTGTGCGCGAGCGTGCCTACGGTGACACTTCCGGCAATATCGCCGACGCTGATATGAACCTGCAGTTCTTCATCGACGAGCGTGCGCGCGAGTTGCTCCACGAGTCAGTGCGCCGCACCGACCTGCGCCGCTTCGGCATGTTCACAACCGATAAGTATATATGGCAGTGGAAAGGCGGCGTGGCCGACGGTAAAGCGGTCGACAGCAAGTATGAGATATTCCCCATCCCCGCTACCGAGCTTTCGGTCAATACCAATCTGTCCAACCCCAATTATTAATCATAAGTAGAAGTTGCAAATTTTCAATATCTACTTTAAAAACCATCTACGATATGAAAATTAAAGATATATCACGCATAGGTGTGGCTCTTCTCGCAGGGTTGGCAGCCGTATCGTGCGATAAAGACGGCGATTTCCTGACTATCAACACCAACGACGATGTGGACCTCGCTTCCGCTTCTCGCGATATTGTCCTCGATTACAATAATCTCAATGCTCTTGCCCTGACTCTCAACTGGGACGAGAACGGCAATCTCACTCTGAGCAATCCTGCCGTGGCTCTGCCCGCCGGCACTCTGACCAACTCGGTGGAGATGTCGCTTTCGCCGGAATTTGACACCGTTGTTTCGACCGCGGTTGATGAAGGCCGTTATTCATGCCAGTACACCGTGGGCGAGCTCAACTCGATAATGAGCCGACTCGGTGTGGAAGGTGGCGAGCAGGCCGAGGTCTACATCAGGATAAAGAGTGTGGTCGGCAAGAATATCGCTCCCACCTACAGCAATACACTCACTGTGTTTATCACCCCCTATAAGATAGACATGAGCGTGGCTTACATACTGAACAAGCAGCAGGAATTGACGGCCAACACTCTCTCATCACCCGCGTCAGACGGTATCTACACCGGCTTTACCGGCGTAGGCGGCTGGGAAAACTGGTACCTGAAAGAGGCAACCGGAGTGGTGTGGGGCAACTCGTCGACCCGCGGCACGTTTGCTCTCGCATCCTCTTCGATGGATGAGGATTTCTGGAATCTCTGGTATCCCGGAACGGCAGGCTGCTATTTCACTACCGTCAATACCGTTGACATGTGGTGGAGCGCGTTGTCGATACCGCAGCTCACGGTTGAGGGCGACCTCGCCGGAGATATGGAGTTTGACCGCAAGGAGTGTGTATGGAAGCTTACGGTCGACGCTACCGCCGGCACCAAGAGCATCACAATCTCAGGCACCGGTACGCTCTACGACATGTCAACAGGCGACAGCAGTTCGTCGCTCACCCGCACCGTTGCGCTGACCGGCAGCTCCGACAACCTCGGTTACAGCGAGTCGCCGGCACCGGTGACAGTATCGGTTCCGGCATCGGGCGTGCAGGTGATGAAGCTTGTCCTTGTCAACCCGCTGCAGTGGCAGGTAGTGTTTGACGGAGAGTCGCAGGAGCCGGCCGAACCGGCAAGTCCCTTCCTTTATATCTCGGGCCATGATGACGCGGTGTCGGGAAGCTGGCACTTCAACAACTATCTGCGCCTCTACAATGAGGAGGACCGCGAATATGCAGGCGGCGTGTACATCGACTCCAAGTGGGGCTACAAGCTCTACAAGGAGGCCGGCAACTGGGATGAAGCCTGGGGATTTGGCGGCGATGGCGACGGCCTGGCAGGTAATCTGAAATATGAGGCAAAGACCAATATCCCCGCTCCCGAGGCCGGAATGTATGTGATGACCGTAGGTATCGATGCCCTCAAATATAACCTTACCGCGGTAGAGAGCGTGTGCTACACCGGACTGAATGATGACTGGAGCAAGACTCCGATGAGCGCGACGGAGACGGCCGGTGTCTACACCGCCGTGGTTGAGAAAATCGCTGATACTCCCTGGGGCGTGAAAATCCTTATCAATGAGAGCTGGGAGGTGTACTTCGGCGGAGGCTCGGGCGTTCTGCTCTACGGCCACGACGGATTTGACGGCGACAACGAACTCGCCAACGGCTCTTATCTCCTTACCGTCGACCTTATCGGTGGCACCTATTCCTACTCTAATCTTTAACCCGAACAATCAGAATCAGTATGAATAAAATATCAAAAATATTGGCATCGGCATCGGTGCTGGCAATGGGAATGTTGCCCGCCGGCTGTAATGAGGACAGCCCCGTCAGCAATCCGCCGGTTGATAACAAACCTGTAGAAATCGAACGCGGCACTTATGCCAGAGGTGCCGACGTCAGCTGGCTGACGCAGCTTGAAGCCGAGGGGGAGAAGTTTTACTCTCCCGACGGCTCACAGATGGAGTGCATGCAGTTGCTCAAGGAGCATTGCGGGGTCAATGCCATACGCCTGCGTGTGTGGGTCAATCCTGCCGAGGGGTGGAACAATGTTGACGACGTGATTGTCAAGGCTCGCAGAGCCAACGCTCTCGGATTGAGGCTTATGATTGACTTCCACTTCTCCGACACCTGGGCCGATCCCGGTCAGCAGCAGACTCCCGCCGCGTGGACCGACCTCGATATGGACGGACTGAAATCGGCCGTAGCAGCTCATGTCAACGAGATGCTGACGGGTCTGGCCGCCTACGGTGTCGAGCCGGAATGGGTGCAGATAGGCAACGAGACCCGCGCAGGTATGCTTTATCCGCTCGGTTCGATTGATAATCCCGAAAACTTTACCGACCTTGTGTCGGCAGGATATGACGCCGTGAAGGCTGTGTTTCCCGCTGCTGCCGTCATAGTGCATCTCGACGGTGGTGACAATCAGTGGCTCTACGACCGCATATTCGGCGCATTGGCCACCCACGGCGGCAAGTATGACATGATAGGCATGTCGCTCTATCCCGAACCTGACAGCTGGCAGGGCACGGTCGACGATATGATTGCCAACATCAATCACGTCACCGCCACCTACGGCAAGCCCGTGATGATATGCGAGGTAGGTATGGACTATCGCGAGGCCGAGGCATGCAACGCCATGCTGAGTGATATTATCGCCCGCACGGAGAATCTTAATGTCAAGGGTGTGTTCTATTGGGAACCCGAAGCTCCCGCCGGATATAACGGCGGTTACAATAAAGGCTGCTTCGACAACGGAGCGCCCACGGCAGCTCTTGATGCGTTCAAAATGTAAAGTTGTGACTGCGTTATGAAAATTTCATCAATATTATTATCGGCATTGTTCGCGACCTCACTGATGGCGTGTTCGCCGAAATCGACCGAAGCGGTTGCTGCGGCCGACGAGAAAACGGAAGAACCCGTATTTGCCTGCGGAGCTGACGTGAGCTGGCTCACCCAGATGGAAGCCGAAGGTATCAAATTCTATACTCCCGACTCGTTGCGCGCCGAGATGGAGTGCATGCAGTTGCTTAAGGAGCATTGCGGTGTCAATTCGATAAGATTGCGTGTGTGGGTCAATCCCCGCGAGCAGTGGAACAGTATTGCCGACGTTGTAAGCAAGGCCGTCCGTGCCGACAGTCTTGGCTTGCGCACGATGATTGATTTTCATTTCTCCGACACGTGGGCCGACCCCGGTCATCAGGCTATGCCCGAAGCGTGGGAAGGACTGCCTGTTGAGCAGCTTGCCAAGGCGGTTGCCGGCCATGTCAACGAGACTCTCACGGCTCTGCGCGATGCCGGTGTCACTCCCGAATGGGTGCAGGTGGGCAACGAGACCACTCCCGGCATGATGCTCCCCGTCGGCTCTATCGACAATCCCGAGCAGCTGACACTGCTCAACAATGCAGGCTACGATGCCGTAAAGGCTGTTTTTCCCGATGCAAAAGTGATTGTTCACCTTGACGGAGGGCATGACCACGAGCGCTACGACCGCATGTTTGACATCCTCGAAAGTAACGGCGGCAAGTATGACATGATAGGTATGTCGGTATATCCCTACTGGGCCGAACTGGAGGGCGCTTCAGGCGGCTGGGAAAAGATTTCCGACGATTGTATCGCCAATATCGAGCATGTCAGGGAGAAGTATAACAAGCCTGTGATGATTGTCGAAATCGGTATGCCTTATGACCGTGCAGAGGATTGCAACAAGTTGATAGCAAAGATGATGAAAGCGCCGGTTGAGGGCGTATTCTACTGGGAGCCTCAGGCTCCGGCCGGTTATAACGGCGGCTACACTCTCGGTTGCTTCGACAATGACGCTCCTACTGTGGCACTCAATGCCTTTAAAGAAATCAACGAAGAGGTATAATGCCTTTAATGAAATAGACGAATGGGTATGAACTTAAATTATATAATCACTGCAATGGCCCTTTCGGGGGCCATTGCTTTCAATGCCGAGGCTGCCCGCGAAGTCACTACGCTGCACGACGGATGGGAGTTTACCCACGGCCGCCCCGATGCCGCTACGCGTTGGCAGCCGGTGCGCGTGCCCCATGACTGGGCCATCTACGGTCCGTTTGACCGCGATAATGACCTGCAGATTGTGGCCGTGGAGCAGAACGGCGAGACTGAGGAAACCGTCAAGACGGGCCGCACCGGCGGATTGCCATTCATAGGGCAGGGCACCTACCGCACTACCTTTGAAGTGCCTGACACGGCGGGGCGTTGCGTCACGCTGGTGTTTGACGGCGCCATGAGCAATGCCCGTGTGGTGGTCAACGGCCGCGAGGTGGCTTACTGGCCATATGGCTACAATTCGTTCTGCGCCGATGTCACTGACGCTGTTGTGCCGGGCGGCAATGATATGGTGGTGGAGCTCGAGAATTTTGAGCGGGCGTCGCGATGGTATCCCGGCGCCGGTCTCTACCGCAATGTGCATCTGGTCACTACTGACAGGGTACATATACCCGTGTGGGGCACATGCCTTACCACCCCCTCGGTTGATGCCGACAGGGCCTCGGTGCATATCGAGATGGACATCGCCGGCGCGGTGCGTGACGAGAAGATTGATGTCACCACGCTGATTATCGACCCATCGGGTGAAGTGGTGGCCCGGAACAGTGCTCCCTATATTGCCCGCGGGCAGAAGCATGCGCAGAATTTCCTGGTAAAGAATCCGAAATTGTGGAGTCCGGATGCTCCGCAGCTGTATATCGCGCGCACCACGCTTTCGGTAGACGGTCAGCCGGTCGATACTTACGATACCCGCTTCGGCATACGCCGCCTGGAGTATATACCCGAGGAGGGATTTTTCCTCAATGGCACGCCCGTGAAATTCAAGGGTGTCTGCAATCATCATGACCTCGGTCCGCTCGGAGCGGCCGTCAACAAGTCGGCACTTCGTCATCAGGTGGAGCTTATGAAGGATATGGGTGCGAATGCCATACGCACCTCACACAATATGCCGGCGCCGGAACTCGTTGAGGTGTGCGATGAACTCGGTATGATGCTCATGGTTGAACCGTTCGACGACTGGAGCTTCCGCCCTAAATCGCCCAACGGCTATGGCCGCTTCTTCAATGAGTGGGCCGCGAAGGATGTCACAAATATGGTGAAGCAGTTCCGTAACAATCCTTCGGTGGTGATGTGGTCGATAGGCAACGAGGTGCCCAGCCAGTGGGGGCCCGACGGCATGAGCGAACTTGTCATGCTTCGCGACCTCGTGAAGTCACTTGATGCGACACGTCCCGTCACCTGCGGCATGGACCAGATTGGCGCTGTGCTCGACAACGGGTTTGCCGCCGCTCTCGATATTCCCGGTTTCAACTACAAACCGCAGTTCTACGCGAAAGCCTACGACGCGTTGCCTCAGAAGATGATTCTCGGCTCGGAAACGGCCTCTACGGTTTCGTCGCGCGGTGTATATCACTTCCCTGTGTCGTTTGAAGTTGAGCACAACCAGGTGGAGCACGCTGACCATCAGTCGTCGAGCTATGACAACGAGGCTTGCTACTGGTCAAATACCCCCGACATTGATTTCTACATGGATGAGCAGCCGTGGGTGCTGGGTCAGTTTGTGTGGACCGGCTTTGACTATCTCGGCGAACCGTCGCCCTACGATACCGATGCGTGGCCCAGCCACAGTTCGGTATTCGGTATCGTCGACCTCGCGTCGCTCCCCAAGGACCGCTATTACCTCTACCGCTCGCAGTGGAATCAATCCGATGCCACGCTCCATATCCTGCCGCATTGGAACTGGAAGGGCCGCGAGGGTGAAGTGACCCCTGTATTTGTCTACACCTCCTATCCGAAGGCCGAACTGTTTGTCAACGGTAAGTCGCAGGGTGTGAGGGAGAAAAATGACTCGACGTTGCAGACGCGGTATCGCCTGATGTGGAACGATGTGACTTACGTGCCGGGCGAACTGAAAGTCGTGGCCTATGATGAGGCGGGCAGTCCCGTGGCCGAGAAAACGGTGCGTACTGCGGGCAAGCCCCATCATCTGGTGCTTGCGACTGACCGCAGCGACCTTGTTGCCGACGGTGATGACATGGCGTATATAACAGTGCAGGTGGCGGATAAGGATGGAAATATAGTACCCGACGCTGCCAATCATGTGAAATTCGCAGTCGAAGGGTCAGGCGCATTTGAAGCCACCGCCAACGGCGACCCCACCTCGCTTCTCCCGTTCCACAATCCCGAAATGGACCTCTTCAGCGGAGCGGCAACCGCCATACTCCGCAGCGCCTCCACCCCCGGCGACCTCCACTTCACCGCCACCGCCAAAGGCCTCCGCCCCGCCCATCTCACCCTTCACGTCAACTAACCCCCAATCCCCAATCTTCCAAAAATAAATAAAAGACTAACTGCAAAATAAAGTAGTCTGAAAATAATCCGAAACCGGATAAAATAGACGATGTATTCACATACAAATACATCGTCTATTTTGTTTGTTTTCTAAGTATTTATATATCAATAGCTTAACACAAAATCGATGATAAAAGGTGTTAAAAACCACACAAAATCGATGATATATTTGGCAAAAAAACACACAAAATCGAGGATAAGATTGGGAGAAATAGGTATTTTTCGATAAACATGCAGTTGTAAATCGGCGGCCTTCGGGCGCCTCAATTAGAAATTTGGAGAATGCTCTTTGGTGTAAAAAAATAAGTTCCTTGTAGCCATTCGGTTACAAGGAACTTTGGGTGCGCATGAAGGGACTCGAACCCCCACGTCCTGAGACATTAGATCCTAAGTCTAACGCGGCTACCAATTACGCCACATGCGCAGGTTGTGATTGCAAAGGTAGCAATATTTTTATATTTCTCCAACTTTTGATTTCTTTTTTAACAAGAGGGAGGCGTGGGGAGGCGGGACTTTTTATTTTTGGGAGAGGGCGGTGTGCATTGAGGCGGCGGCGGCGCGGCCATCGCCCATGGCGAGGATTACGGTAGCTCCTCCGCGCACTATGTCGCCTCCGGCATAGGTGGTGGGGAGGGTGGTGAGCAGTGTGTCGTCGACTACGAGGGTGCCGCGGCGGGTCACGTCGAGGCCACTGAAAGCGTCGGGGATGAGTGGGTTGGGGGAGACGCCTACGCTGACTACCACTACGTCGACGTCAACGTCGATGATGTCGCCGGGAATGGGGACGGGGGAGCGGCGGCCCGATGCGTCGGGTTCGCCGAGCTGCATGCGCTGCAGTCGCATGGTGCGCACGTGGCCTTTCTCGTCGCCGATGTATTCCACGGGGTTGTGGAGGGTCAGGAATTCGATGCCTTCCTCTTTGGCGTGCTTTATCTCTTCGAGGCGTGCGGGCATCTCCTCTTCGCTGCGGCGGTAGACGATGATGGCGCGCTTGGCTCCCATGCGGCGGGCGGTGCGCACGGAGTCCATGGCTGTGTTGCCACCGCCGATGATGGCTACGGTGTCGCCTTTGGGCACGGGTGTCGCCCAGCCGGGACGGCCTGCTCCCATGAGGTTGATGCGGGTGAGGTATTCGTTGGAGGAGAGCACGTTGATAAGGTTTTCGCCGGGTATGCCCATGAAGCGGGGGAGACCGGCGCCGGAGGCTATGAAGATGCCGTCGAAGCCGAGCTCGCGCAATGCCTCGTAGGAGAGTGTCTTGCCTATGACGCAGTCCTTGACAAACTTAACGCCCATCTTGGCGAGGGTGTTGATTTCGACGTCGACAACGGCGTTGGGGAGTCGGAACTCTGGGATGCCGTATTTGAGCACGCCGCCGATTTCGTGGAGCGCTTCGTAGACGGTGACGTCGTAGCCGAGCTTTATCATGTCGCCGGCAAATGAGAGTCCGGCGGGGCCGGAGCCTACGACGGCCACACGCAGTCCGTTGGCAGGCTGACACTGCGGAATGGCTTCCTCGCCGGCAAGGCGCTGCGAGTCGGCGGCGAAGCGTTCGAGGTAGCCGATGGCTACGGCGGGTTTCTTCATCTTGAGATAGATGCAGCGCGATTCACACTGGCGTTCCTGGGGGCACACGCGGCCACACACTGCGGGGAGCGCCGAGGTCTCCTTAAGCACGAGGGCGGCGTCGCGGAAATTCTCGCGCTGTATGTTTTTGATAAATCCGGGGATGTTGATACCTACGGGGCAACCTGTGATGCACTGCGGGTCGGGGCAGTCGAGGCAGCGGGTGGCTTCGACTACGGCCTGCTCGGCCGAGAGTCCCTGATTGACTTCGTCATTGCAGGTGACGCGGTAGGTCGGGTCGAGTTCCGGCATCTTTACGCGGGGTATTGCGGTGCGCTCCTTGGCCGACATGGCATCGCGCAGTTGCTGACGCCACTCGGCGTCGCGGGGTGATATGGTGGAATTTGAGGAATTCATAATTCAAAATTCAAAATTCATGATTGGGACTTGGTTTCCGGTGGACAACTGACAATGTTCACTTTTCAACTTTTCAATTGTAGGAGCGGAGGCGCATTATCATTTCGTCGAAGTCCACTTTGTGGGCGTCGAATTCGGGGCCGTCGACGCATACAAATTTCATCTTGCCGTCGACGGTGACGCGACATGCGCCGCACATGCCCGTGCCGTCAACCATGATGGTGTTGAGGGAGGCCACGGTGGGGATTTCGTATTTCTTGGTAAGGAGCGACACGAATTTCATCATTATGGCAGGGCCGATGGTGACTACCATATCCACGTGCTCGCGCTGAATGACGTACTCCACGCCGTCGGTCACGAGACCTTTGCGGCCGTCTGATCCGTCGTCGGTCATGATTATGAGATCGTCGGAGTATTCAGCCACCTGGTCGCGCAGGATGATAAGGTCCTTGTTGCGGGCGGCGAGGATTGAAATCACTTTGTTGCCCGCCATCTTGAGAGCCTTGATGATAGGGAGGAGGGGAGCCACGCCTACGCCTCCGCCGCAACACACTACGGTGCCGAAGTTCTCGATGTGGGTAGGGCGGCCGAGGGGGCCTACCACGTCGTGTAGATAGTCGCCGGGGTTGAGGGCGCATATCTTGCGCGTGGAGTCGCCTATGGCCTGTATGACGAGGTCGATGGTGCCCGCTGCGGGGTCGGAGTCGGCGATGGTGAGGGGTATGCGTTCGCCCTTCTCATCGGCGATGACTATGACGAAGTTGCCGGGACGACGCGAGCGGGCTATGAGCGGCGCTTCGACCACCAGCTCGACTACGTTTTCCGAAAAATGCTCTTTGTGGATAATTTTGTTCATACGGTAAAACTATTGTGCAATGACTCGCGCGTAAAAGGCGGCGGGAGTGATAACGATTGATGGCAAAGTTAAGAAAATTGCGCAAATAAATTGCATATTTGTAGCAGCGTGAAGCGAAAAAATTGATAAAAAACATTAACTTTGCGTAGCGAAGAGAGCCCATGCGGCGCTTCGCGTAACTCCACAGACATAAACAACAATAAAAATATACAGCCATGAAAAGATTTCTGAGCGCTTTTATGATTGCTACGGCATGCCTCTCGGCCTATGCCGCCGATGATGACACCGAAAAGAATGACTCAACCGGCGGATTCGTGTTCACCGATATCAAGTTGGTCAAAACCACTCCGGTAAAGGACCAGAACAAGAGCGGCACATGCTGGTGTTTCGCCGGTACATCGTTCTACGAGGATGAGATAATGCGCAAAGGGGGCAAGGAACTTGACCTCTCGGAGATGTTCACCGTGCGCAACTGCTACCTCGACAAGGCTGACCGTTACGTGAGAATGGACGGCGCCACCAACTTCTCGGCCGGCGGCTCGGTGCTCGACGTGCCCTACGTGTGGAAACGCTACGGCGTAGTGCCCGAAAGCGCCTATGCCGGATTGGAATACGGCGAGGACAAGCACGTACACGGCGAACTTGACGCTGTGCTCAAAGCCTACCTCGACGCCGTGCGCAAGAACCCCAACAAACGTATCTCCACCGCCTGGCGCAAGGGATTTGAGGCTATCCTCGATGCTTATCTCGGCGCTGTGCCCGAAACATTTACCGTCGACGGCGTGGAATACACCCCCGCCACCTACGCCAAGAGTCTCGGTCTCGACACCAACGACTACGTGGCCGTAACTTCGTTTGCCCATCATCCCTACTACGAGCCTTTCGTGCTCGAAGTAGCCGACAACTGGCTCTGGGGAGAGTATTACAATGTGCCCGTCGAGGAGATGAAAGCTATCGTTGACTCGGCCATCGACAAGGGTTACTCCGTAGTATGGGCCGCCGACGTCAGCGAGGGAGGTTTCAACTGGGCCAAAGGTTACGCCGTGATGCCCAAGCCCACCGATGCCGCTGACCTCGAAGGCACCGAACTGGCCCGCTGGGTGAAACTCTCCGACAAGGAGCGCGCGAGCAAGCAATTTGAAATCGACGGTCCGTGCGACGAAATCGTTGTCACTCAGGAGTCGCGTCAGGATATGTTTGACCGCCACGAAACCACCGATGACCACGGTATGGAAATCGTGGGCATAGCCACCGACCAGAACGGCAACCGCTACTACAAGGTGAAAAACTCGTGGGACACCAACCAGGTGTACGACGGATTCTTCTACGTGTCAGAGCCTTACTTCCGTGCCAAGACTATCGACATCTACGTCAACAAGGACGCCCTGCCCAAGGACACTAAGAAGAAACTGGGACTCTAAGTTATCAACAGTAATCCGGAGCAATGAGAATCGGAGTAAAGGATATGACCCGCACGGCGGCCACGCGCATCACAGCGTCAGTGGCTGCCGTCGCGCTTTTGTCGGGACTCGGCGGCTGCGACGTGAAGGAGGAGATTGAGAAAATCGGCGCTGTGTACACGTGCGACGATTTCACAGTCTACCCCGACAGCTTCGTGTCGCCGCAGCTCACCATAGCGCCGCGCGGCGACAGTATCATGATACTTCGCGGCGACGTGATGCAGATGGCGGCCGCAGTGGCCGATACGGTGGACTGCGTGGCCGTTACGGGCGACGATGTGCTTGTCAACTACCTCTTTAACTCCGGCAAGGGCGTGATACATCCCGGCTACGATGCCCTTACTCCCTACGAAATTTATGTGAGCGAAGCGTTGCTCAACACTGACAGCGCGGCCCTGATTGTCGACAGCCGCATCTCCTCCGGTGAAGTGGCTGAATATCTGCGCGGTGCCTACCGCTGGCCGGTCGTTATGGCCGATGCGTCATGGGGCATCGCTGCGTCAAGCGTGTCGTGGATGATTGACGACGATGCGCGCGCCAAGGCGCGAATGCAGGCCTTGAAACGCTTGGTTGACAATGATTTGAAATATGTTTTCGACCGACGCGAAGGATTATTCATCGGTGTGCCCCCCGAGATGGACGGCCACCTGATACCCGGTTGGGCCAACGCTGCCGATGCCGCCGCGATGATGACCCTGGAGGGGAACGTTGCGCGTCACTATGCCATGCGTTGTGTCAATGCGCTGCTCCCCGACAGTTACGACGGGCAGAGTATCGACGACCTCGCAAAGCGTATATCGCAGCTCTACTGGCTGCCCAATCTCGGCATGCTGAGTCAGACGCTCTATCAGCGCCCTTACCCCATCGCTGTGACTGCGGCCGATAACCTCGCGCAGGCTGCGGCGGTGGTGACCGGGACGGTAAGCGATGCTATGGCCGCCAAAATGCTATCCTCCACCCAGTTGGAGGCCGGACGCGTGCCTGTAACCTATCCCGACCAGGGACTTGGCCATGACAGCCGACGCGCTGCGCTGACAGCGGCAATGTGGGCCATAGCTTCGGCGCGTGCCGGCAACTATGATGCGTGGAGGCTGAGCTACGGCAGTCTGGTTGCTATGGCAGTTGACAGTGAGTATGCCCTGCGGCTGCTGCGCGGTGTCACGCTGCGCACCCTCTTCGGTCTCGACCCTGCGGCCGACGGTTTGCATATCAATCCGTTTGTCGATGAATCGCTCGGCGATTACCGACGCCTCAGCGGTTTCCGCTACCGCGATGCCCTCCTGACGGTGACCGTCCGTGGTAAGGGCGACGTCATAGCCTCGGTAACCCTTGACGGCGAGCAATTGCCGCAGTCCGTATTGCCCCGCGACATAAAGGGACAACATGACATTGAGATAATGCTTTCGGGCAGTTCCGGCGCTCCCGGCGGAGTAACTGTCGGCACTATTCCGACGATGCCTGCGCCCCCCGAGGTAATCATGGACAGTCAGCGCAAATTTGAAATTAAATCGCCTGAGACATCGCAGTTTATCGTCTATCTTGACGGCGCCGTCAGCGAACTGATAGAGCGCAATAGCTACGACCTGTATAACGCTGCGCCGGTGACGGCGATAAGTTTTGAGGCCGACGTCTCCAATGAAGTGACCGGTTATTCTTCGCGCTCATATCTATATATACCTGCAGCCGACAGTCTGTCGATACCGTGCAATGCAGTGGCCCATACCGGCGGACGTGTGCTCGCCAAGAAGGACCTTGCCGCCAAGCATGTGGAGTCGACACGCTATAAGAATGCGCGGTTGACATTCCGGTTCCGCACCGACGAGACGGGTGACTACTACCTGCGTCTGCGCTATCTCGACGGCCTCGGGGTGGTGAACCGTAACCGCCAGTATGCCCTGCGTCTGCTCTGTGTCAACGGCCGGCAGGAGGGGGTGATGGTGCTCCCGCAGCGCGGTCCCGACCGGTGGAGTGCCGCCGAGGACTGGGCCGCGATGAACGGTACCACGCTACCCGTGGCAGTGACTATGGAAGCAGGTGATAATGAAATAACTGTGGAGTATTTTACTCCCGACGGTGTCAGGGATTTTGACCATGACAGCAACACTATAATCCCGATTGCACTCGAAATAATAAAGCAATGAAACGAATAGGAATTTTATCAGATACCCACTCGTGCTGGGACGCGCGCTATGCCGAGCATTTCAAGGATTGTGACGAGATATGGCATGCGGGCGATATAGGCGACATAAGCATTCTGCGTCAGCTGCAGGAGGTAGCTCCCGTGGTTAGGGCCGTGTCGGGCAATATAGACAGCGGCGAGGTGCGCCGTGCGTGCAGGGAGGTGGAAACGTTTGAGGTGGAGGGCGTCAGGGTACACCTGCGTCACATCGGCGGTTACCCGGGCAAGTATGCGCCCGGCGTGCAGCAGTCGCTCATCTACGGTAAGGCGGGCCTGATGGTGTGCGGCCATTCCCACATACTCAAGGTGATGTATGACCCGCGCCTGGGCATGCTGCATATCAATCCTGGCGCGGCAGGTACCCACGGCTGGCAGCAGGTGCGCACACTCGTGAAGCTCACAATCGATGCCGGCGAAATGCGCGATCTCGAAGTCATAGAGTTGGGAAAAATGCGCATTTGAGCCACGTTCCCCAATATTTGTTAACGCTTGACCGCCCCGGCGAAATATTCGGGAACGGAGTCTTAGTGTTCTTATGCGCGTTCCTGCGGTGTTTTAATGACTTTTTTACTCAATTAAAGAAATTTTTTGAGAAAAAGTTTTATAAAATTTGGATAATTAATAAAAAGTATATACTTTTGTGGCGTAATCTATTATTCGTATGTAAATTTGTACGAAAACCAAAGGATATGCCACTGTGAAGTGTCGTTGAGGTTGGTAATAGATGATGAAAAGGAAATGTAAGTATGATATAATCTTAGTTTGATGTTGCAAACAACATTTAATCACAAATCCTGCCTTTTGGCTTTAATCCGATATCCCTCGTGAGAGGCCCTTCGGATTTTTTTTTGTCCATACCCCACGGCCTGAGCTTGCAGGACTAACTGTAAAAAAAGGCCTAATATGCAAAAAGTAGGCTGAAAGTTCTGTAATAAACTGATTATTATTAACTTTGAGCCATTTAAAGCAAAATGAATAAAAATTTGCTCTCATTGTGGTTCCGATTCGATAAA